>JALHJL010000086.1 GCA_022839625.1 Phycisphaerales bacterium | reverse complement strand
ATGCTCCGTCTCGGTCACGTCGCCGCGGCTGAAGCGGTCGGAGTTCCAGACGATCACCGCCTTGAAGCCGCCGGCCGGGGCGTCGGCGATCATCTTCTGGAAGCCGGGCCGCTGGTCGGCCGAGGTGCCGCTGATGGCGTCGTCGGTGTACTCGCGGACGATGCGGAAGCCCCGCTCGCGGGCGTACCGCTCGATCTCGCTCCGCTGGTCGGCGATGCTCTGCTCCTGTTTGTCGGTGGACCGGCGAAGGTAGGCCACCGCCGGCGTGGCCATCGCGCTCATTGCCGTCGCCTCCGGTCGCGCTGTCGCAAGTTCCTGTCTCATCGCGTCTTATGCTCACCTTGCGGTCACGCAGGCCGGCGTGTCAAGCATCGGCGGGCTGCTTCCCGCCTGAAAACCGCGCGGATCGATGCCCGACGGCTGCCGGCCGGCCAGCCAGGGGCAGCGCCGCGCCGGGCAGGAGGCATCGTCGGCCGTGCGCGCGCTGCCGAACGAAACAAACCTGCTCCGGTGCCGTTCTCGCGGCGGTTCTTTTCCGACGGACCGGCGGAAGGACCCGCAGACGCCACCGCGACGGGCGGCTTGTGCCCTGGCAGACCCGGTAGTAGGCTCAGGCAGTGATCGCGCTCGAATATCGCGGGACGGAAGACCATGACCGACTTCGTGAAAGCTGAGAAGCTCTGGCTGCGGGATCACCCGACGCTCAACGAGAAGTGGGTGCAAGAGCAGATTGCCGCCGATCCTTCCATACTTGGCCTCGGCGACCTGGTCCTGAGAGACAGGGAGCGGTCCCAGCCTCACGCCGGTCGGCTCGACCTTCTGCTGCAAGACCCTGAATCGAATCGCCGCTACGAGGTCGAGGTGCAGCTCGGCAAGACCGACGAAAGCCATATCATCCGCACGCTGGAGTACTGGGACATTGAGAGGAAGCGGTATCCGCAGTATGACCACTGCGCTGTCATCGTCGCTGAGGACATCACCGCGCGCTTCCTGAACGTCATCGGCCTGTTCAATGGCACCATCCCGATCATTGCGATTCAGTTGAACGCTCTGCGCGTCGGGCAGCAGACCACGTTGGTCTTCACCACGGTCCTGAGCGAACTGTCCTTGGGTCTGGTGGATGAGGACGAAGAGCAGGAGCCGACAGACCGCTCGTACTGGGAAGGACGCGGCACAAAGGCCACCGTCGCCATCGCCGACCATCTTCTCAAGATCATCAAGGCGTTCGATCCGGCTCTTGAATTGAAGTACAACAAGTTCTACATCGGATTGGCCAAGGGCGGCCACCCCAACAACTTCGCCATCTTCCGGGCCAAGAAGAACTACCTCAGGCTCGAAATCCGCCTTGACCAGTCCGACGAGGTGCGGGAGCAACTGGATAAGGCCGGGCTCGACTTGATGGACTACGATGCCAGGTGGGGGAGATTTCGCATTCGGCTGACAAAGCAGGAAGTGGAACGCAACGAGGACCTGCTGAAAGGCCTGCTGGAAAAGGCCTATCGCGGCAGTCTGAGCTGATTGCCCGCTGGTCACGCCCTCACCCAGTTTCCTTGCCGATGCGGCCGGCCGCCGACGTCTTGCCGAGCGTCGAGCCGCGCCGCGTTCCACCGCGGGCCGCGCAGAGGCCCGGCGGGCATGTCCGTCGCTCCGTCGCGACCGCGCGCCTGAACGGCCGGTAGCTCCACAACGGGCAGGCCAGAGCGGTGCAGGTGGCGACTTCGGCCCGTTGCCAGCCGACGCATTCCAGACAGAACGCCTTGATCGCCGCCTTGGGCGAACGGCCGCCCAGCGCCCTCAGGTAGCCGGCCTGATACACCGCAGGCATTGCGGCGAGCTTCTTCGCAACCGCCGGCCTTCGGGTCGGGTCGAGCTTGCAGCGTCGCTCTGGCGCGCCAAAGTCCTCGATTGCGCGGGGAGTTTGGAGCTTCTGACGGGCTTCCGTGCCCGCATCCTCCGTGTCCATCAGGTCGATCGCATCCATGTCGTGATTCCTTGCGTACATCGCCGCCTTGACCGGCCGGCCAGCTCGTAGCGGCAGGCCACTGGCCAGCCATGGTCGGCCTCACCTTCGCACCTTTCCAGCTTCTCGCCATGCCGTCCTTCCTTGCGCTCCCACACCCGCACACACCCCAGCCCTGAGGTGCTTCCGCACCTCAGGGGGGTATGGGGGGTGCGCGCGCAGGCGCGCAGTCACTTCTTTCGCTTCCGCTTCTTCGTCCGTTTCGGGGTCATGCCAACGTCCATCAGAGGCTGCGATACGGTCGCATACTTCACGGGCGCGTTGCTGTCGAACTTCCACCGGTACGCCAGCCCCATGTCTTCGGCCCGCAGCAGCAGCCGCTCGGCGCGGCGCTCCGACAACCCGGCGCGGATGGCATCCTCAATGACAGCCGCCCGCGTCCTGGCTTCCGGCCGGATGAACTCGCGGACGAACCGGGCCGCGTCCCAGGGCGGCTCGGCCAGTTTGCCCGGCTCCTCTTCCGGCTCGGCTTTCCTGCGGCGCGCAGGACGGTCGGACTTCAGCAGCGCCGGATCGAGGTCCGGCGCGAGGTCCCAGACGTAGCATTCGCGGCGCAGGCAGACCGGCTCGATGGGCGGCCAGGAGCGAATCGCGGCGTCCAGAACGACCGCCTTCGGTTCCTCATGGGCACGGAGGATCAAGTGCGTGTCCGCCGCGCGGCTCTGCGCGCCCGCCCCGGCGCCAACGTCGGTAACGGACTTGTTCGACTGGCTGCCCTTCGTCGTGTGATGCACCAGCACGAACGAACACCGCAGATCGAGGGCGTAGCTGTCGATGTAGTTGTAGAGCCGGGCCATCGTGCCGTTGTCGTTCTCGTCCGTGTCCGGCGGAACAAACCGATAGAACGCATCCAAAATCACGACCTTGAACAGGCCCGGCTGGATGGCGCGGAAGTACGTTCGCAGCCGGATCAGGTCCACCAGCCGGCCGCGCAGGTTCTCGACACACACGTGCCCGTTGAACTCGGCCGGGGCGATGCCGCGCGCCCGAGCAACCTTCGGGATACGGTCGGAGATGGTCTCGCCGTGCAGCTCGTTGTCGAGGACGAGCACGTTCCCGCGCCGTGTTGGGAACCGGCCCAGCCATGGCCGGCCCGTGGCGACCGCGATGGCGAGGTCCGTCACCAGCCAGCTCTTGCCCGTTTTCTGCGTGGCGATGACGTTCATCGTCTCGCCTTCGCGGAGTAGCCCCTCGATCACCGGTTCGCGCAGGCCCGGATAGGTGGCCATGAGTTCCTCCACCGTGAGGTACTGCGGCAGCACGACCGGCGGCGCAGCGTCGGCCTGCTCGGCGTAGGCCGCACCACGACGGGAGCCGTTCTCGGCCGCGCGCAGCCGGCTGATGATCTCGTCGTCGGAGACGCCGCCGGGGAACGGCCGGAACTTGCAGTAGGCGAAGATGCACTCGACGGCCTGCTCGTCGCTGAGGTCGTGCTCCACGCACCGCTGGCAGGCGAGGCCCAGCCGCAGCCGGCCGCCGAACTGGTCGTTCAGTTTCAGCCGGAACAGCGCGCAGAGACAGTCGGCGAAGCGCTGCTCCTCGGGCACCGTGACCGCTTCGATGGCCGTCAATTCCGTCCCTCCTGCCCGTGCTGCTCGCGCCACCGGCTCAGCAGCCAGGCGGCGAGCGCTTCGCTCCGCTGCTCCCAGCGCTGGCGTGACTCAGGGGATTCCTCGCCGCAGACGATCCGCAGATCGAAGCCGCCGGCGTAATCGGACCGGGCGTCGCCGACCGCAGCCAGACAACCACGTCGTGGCCGCCGGCGGCGCTCGGCGCCCGAAGGAGGCCAGGCAGTCATCGTGCGGTCACCGGGCACGTTCGGCCTCCGCGACCGCACCGGCGTCAGGCCGTCCGAGCGACTGCCGGCGCAGCGCATCACAAGCGGCCGATTCCTCGAACCGCATCCGCCCGCCGACCAGCAGATAAGGGATCAGGCCGCGCCGGGCCTGCTCACGGAGGAATTGCCGTGGCAAGCCCAATCGTGCGGCCAGTCTGCTCAGCGTGATGAATCGCCGGTCCATGCCGCGCTGACCAAGCTCGAGGCGTACGACGACCTGCTCGCCTGAAGCCGCCGAAACCCGCCGCAGCGGGTCGCCCGGGCGCTGGAGACCCGGGCCTGACGAGGCCAACCACAGAAGGAGACGGCCATGAAGAAGGACGAGATCAAGATCGGGCACGCGTACACCGCGAAGGTGAGCGACCGCATCGTGACGGTGCGGATCGACAGTACCAACAGCCACGGCGGCTGGAATGCCACCAACACCGCCACGGGCAAGCGCATCCGCATCAAGAGCGCGCAGCACCTGCGGCGGGCGGTCGGCGACGCGGCGCCGGCGAACCGACGATCGAAGAAGGCCGGCGCGGAGATTACGCCCGCCGATGAAGGCATCGCGGCCGCTCGCGCGGAGGCCGCGGGGCCCGAGGTCAATCCGACCGTCGAGGTCGTCACGGGCCAGCCGGTGACCGCGAAGAAGACGCGTACGCGCAAGCCCGCCGCGGAACCGAAGCCGAAGCGCGTCAGCGCGCTGGACGCCGCCGCCCAGGTCCTGGCCGACGCCGGCCAGCCGATGCGGGTCAAGGAGATGATCGACGCGATGGCGGAGCGCGGGCTGTGGTCGAGCCCGGGCGGCAAGACGCCGGAGGCCACGCTGTACGCCGCGATCATCCGCGAGATCGCCACGAAGGGCGACGCCGCGCGGTTCCGCAAGGTCGAGCGCGGGCAGTTCACCCGCGTCGCGGTGTAGGAGGCCCGACCCATGGACAGCGAACTGGAACGGCTCCGCGCGGTGCTGAACGCCACCGAGGCGCTGCTTGCCGCCCACGAGCATCAGATGCTCACCAACGTGGATTGGGATGGGCTCCAGCATCTCGTCGCCGCCATGCAGGAGCCGCCGCCGGATGAACGCGACGAGACGTTCGCCGTCGAAGATGGCGCGCTCGTCCGGCGCGTCGTGCCGTGCAAGGGTCAGCCCTACGAGCACCGCTGCCCGCAGGACGCGTTCGAGGCCGCCGCCCACGCGATTGTTGAACTCGCCGGCGGCTTCGTCCTGGAAGACGTCCGCCGGGCGGCGGAGGTCACCTGGACGCAGGCGGCGGTCGTGCTGGCGTTCCTGAAGGAGCGCGGCTGCGTGGTCCCGGTCCACGGCCGCAAGCACGCCGCCGCATCGAGCACGGTCTTCGAGGATGCCATGACCGAATACCACGCGCTCTACGAGGAGAAGTGACCCATGCGACTGACGTTGACCAACGACGACAGCGAGGTCCTGGCCGCCTGGGACCTGCCCAACACGCTCCTGACCGCCCAGGTCGAGCTGATTCTGACGGACGGCCTGTGGCTCAAACACCGCCTCGACCGCTGCGACGAGTGCGGCGGATTCGCCCCGCACGCGGACATGGTCGAGCGCCACGAGCCGCACGGCCCCGAAGCGCTGCGCCCTGCCTGCGCCGGCGCGGTGCGACAGCCGTAGCCCACCACCCAACGTGACCTTTCCCCCAACGCCTCGGCTCCTGCCGGGGTGTTGCTTCGGCCGGCTGCCCCGGCCACCCACCCCGCAGTTGACAAACGGTCGTTTCTTAGTCAGACTCGCTGGAAAGCGATCGCTTCGTAGTTGGCGATCCACGGAAAGGACCGTTTCACAGCCATGTCGCGCGAGACCGGACGCTATCGTGTGACCAAAGTTCACGATGAGCAGGTGCGCGCGTTCATTCCGCACCCGCTCCCGCCGGCCAAGCCACCCCTGGTCGTCGCAGGTGAGATCGCCGAAACGCACGGCGCCGCCCTGACTGCGCTCGCCCGGCTCGGCGTCGCCGCCGCCCTGGTCCCCAGCACCGATTGGTTCCTGTACGGCTTCGTCCGCAAGGAGGCCGTGCTCACCTCGCAGATCGAGGGCACGCAGGCCACGCTGCGCGACGTGTTGACATACGAGGCCACACAACAGACGGATCGGCCCGAGGATGTCGAAGCTGTCTGCAATTACGTCGAAGCGCTGACGTATGCCCGCAAGCAGCTCGCCAATCCGAAAGGCCTGCCGCTCAGCACGCGCCTGCTGTGCCAAGCGCACCGCCTCCTGATGCGCGGCGGCCGCGGCGCCGACCAGCAACCCGGCGAGATTCGCCGTTCGCAGAATTGGATCGGCGGCTCGCGTCCGGGCAATGCGCGCTTTGTCCCGCCGCCGCCGGAAGAAGTCGCGGAGGCCCTGGCCGCGCTGGAGCGCTGGCTGCACAGCGACGATCCGCTGCCACCGTTGATCAAGGCCGGCCTGGCGCACGTGCAATTCGAGACGATCCACCCGTTTCTCGACGGCAACGGCCGCATCGGCCGGTTGCTGATCGCGCTGCTGGTCGAGCATTGGGGTTTGCTCGGGCAACCGCTGCTGTACCTCAGCGTCGCACTGCGCCGCCAGCAGCAGGAGTACTACGCGCGCCTGGCCGCCGTCCGCGCCGACGGCGACTGGGAGGGCTGGACGGCGTTCTTCCTCGACTGCGTGCGAGAGGCTGCGGACGACGGCGTCGACGTCGCGCAGGCGCTCCACGCGCTGCTCGCCCGCGATCGCGCGCGGCTGGTCGGCCACAAGCGCGCGACGGTCGCCGCTATCCAGTTGCTCGACGAGCTGCCGAAGCATCCGGTCGTGACCGTGCCGCACGCCGCCGACGTGCTGAGCTTGACGGCGCCGCCGACCCGCAAGGCGATCGACGTGCTCGCCAGCCTCGGAGTGCTGCGCGAGACGACCGGCAAGCAGCGGGATCGCGTCTACGCCTACCATGAGTACCTCCGCATCCTCACCGGCGACGAAACCTGATCACGCGGACACGCTCGCGGCGCGCGTCTGCCGCTCCGCCTTCCGCCCGGTGAACTTCTCCCAGCGCTGCACGATGACGTCGCAATACAGCGCGTCGAGCTCCATCAGGAATGCTCGTCGGCCCGTCTGCTCGGCCGCGATCAAGGTCGAGCCGCTGCCGCCGAACAGATCGAGGACGTTCTCGCCGGCGCGCGACGAGTACTGCATGGCGCGCACCGCGAGCTCGACGGGCTTCTCCGTCAAATGCACCATGCTCTGCGGATTGACCTTCTTGACGGACCACACATCAGTCGCGTTGTTCGGCCCGAGATAGACGTGCGCTGCGCCCTCGCGCCAGCAGTAAAAGCACCATTCATGATTGCCCATGAAGTCTTTGCGCGTGAGCACCGGGTGCTCCTTCACCCAGATGATCGCCTGCGAGAAATACAGGCCGCAGGCCTTCAGCACCGGTGGGTAGTTCGCGCAGTTCGCATAGCCGCCCCAGCAGTACAGCGCCCGCCCAGGCAGCAGCACGCGCGCGATGTTGCCGAACCACGCATGCAGCAGCCGGTCGAACTCGTCGTCCGAGACGAAGTCGTTCGCCAGTGGGCGGTCCTTGGCGCGCAGCTTGCGATGCGTCGCTTTCGCCTTCTCCGGATGGCGCTCCAGGTCGAGCTTCTGATGGTGCTTGATGCCGGTCTTGCCGCGGGCCACGTCGAAACCGCTGTGGTGCAGGCCCTGCGCGTCCAGCGCCTTCACGCCCTTCTGGGTGCCCGCGAATGACGACAGACCGGCCGCGATCGCGTTGTTGCTGCGCGGCTCGACCTTCACGTTGTACGGCGGATCGGTGTTGACGAGATGGACAGGCTGCGCGTTGAGCAGCCGGTCCACATCCCCGGGCGCGCCGCTGTCACCGCAGAGCAGCCGGTGATCGCCGAGCATCCACAGGTCGCCGGGCTGCGTGATTGCTTCGTCGGGCGGCTCACCGCGACGCACTGCTCGAAGCTGCCCATCACCTGCGTGCCGGCTGGTTGCCCAGCGGCCAGCCACGCGCGGACGAGTGTCAGCGCTGCATGCACAAGCTCCGTGCGCTGCCCGCGCACGTATGCGACCAGATTGGGATGCCGGAACCCACTGCGGGACTCCGGTGTCTCCATGCGGGCGTCGAGCCGAATCCACACCACGCGCCGGGCCAGTTCGCGGCTGAACGCCAGGTTGTTGCCCGTGGTCGTCCACACGGCCCGGTTGGGCAGCAACAGCTCCCGCGTGTGGCCGAGCTGGCGATCGCGCCAAATCGTGTCGGTCAGCACCGCGGCCCAATGCTCGCTATCCAGACGCTGGACGACGTTGCCCCACAGGATCGCGGGGCTGTCGGCCAGCAGCGCGGACGTGATCTTCTTGCGCCACTCGTCCGGGTCCTTCGCCGCGGTGGTCGCGCCGACTTCCTGGCCGAGGGCGGGCAGCAGCGCCGACTTCACGAGCAGGTCCTTGCCCGTGGCCGGTGAAGGCGCATCGACCGCGTGCAGGGGTGTCGGCCCAGCAATCAGGGGCCGCACGAAGGGTAGCAGTATCAGGGCGACAGCATTCGCGCGACTGGCATCGTCGATGAAGGGGAAGTCGGCCAGGATGTCGAGCAACGTGTTGCGCGCCGCCGCAATGGCGGCCGCGTCCGGCGCTTCAGGCACTGGCGACAGGTCCGTCAGCGTACGGTGGTGCCACAGGCCATTCGTCGCGTGGTAGCCGTCCGCGACCACCAGGCTGCCGTCGGCCGCAAAAGTCGGGCAGGTCACTACGCCGTAGAGCGGCGGCAGGTCGAGGCTGGGTTGGGACAGGATGTCGCGCGCGATCGACAGTGGCGGCAGGTCGGAGGTGACGTAATCACCCTGCTTGCCGTGCTTCAGCGTGAACCAGTCGGCCACATTCGTCAGCTCGCCGCGTAGGGCGTCGGGGTCGAACTGCTGGACGCGCGGCAGGATCGTGGCCTGCTCCTGCTGCACGAAGGCAATGCGTGCGATCCCGCCCGCGCGCTGAAACAGCCGCGGCGGTTGATTGGCGGCGTACAGCGCGGCCAGCGCGTCGCTGCGGATGTCACGTAGCTGGCGCTCGTTGCCCTGGATCTGCGGCCGACCTGACGAGGCCGGCGGAGTAGGCGGTGACCGCGATGCCGGTGCGGCGCCGTTCTTCGATTTCCGCGGCTGGTACTGCCCCGTGACCGTCGCCAGCGCCTTGGCGATGGTCATCTGGCCGTAGGTCTGCTCACCGTGCTGCTCGTCCCACTTGTCGCGCATCAGGCCCGAGCGGCGGAACAGGCGATCGATCTGCGTGGGGTCTTTCGTGTAGAACGCGAGCGTGAACGCGACGGACGAATCCGCCTCGCTGCGCGAGTTGAAGTGGTCGTTCCAGCGGCCCGCCCACAGCGCCTGGAATTTCGCGCCGGATTTGCGGCTCTTGCCAGCCAGGCGCAGGATCTCGTCGTCATTGATTACGGTGGGCGTGCTCGGGGGTGGGGACGGCGCGGCCACAGGTCCACCCGCAGCCGGCGCTTGCGGTGCAGGGGCGGGCGCGGGCGTTGACTGCGGCTCGGCGCCGATCACGGCGGCGTACACCGCGTCGAACGCCGCCTGCCGCGGCATCGCGTCCGCCGCGTACTCGGGCAGACGCGCGCCAGTGACGGTGAAGAACCGCCCGCGGTCATACATCTCGACCTGGCCGTCGGCGTAGGGTCGGCGGGCCCGAGAACCGGCCTTCCGCGCCTGTACGAAGACCTTTACGCCCGTGCCGGAAGGGCTGAGCTCGCTGTAGCTGTCGAGTTGCGTCAGGAACGCCAGCGCCCACGGCTTGATCTGCCCGCCGCTGTCGATGCAGTCGTCCAGATCGATGCCAGCGTATGGATCATCGGGCGTGAACACGAAGCCTACGCCGACCAGGTCCGTGCAGTTCTGGCAGGCCGCCAGCGCTTGCTCAAACGTGCCCCAGGTTGCCGGGTTGATCGATGACGCCTTCCCGCCGCGGGTCGAACTCACCGGGCATTTCGTCTTCTGCCCGTCGCGGAGTACATACGTCCATGCGACCCACTGCGCGCGTTGCCGCAGGCAGGCCGGCACAGCTGCCACTAGCCGCTGCGCGTCGAACGTGCGCGGATCATCCGGCACAGGCCACCTCCGCAGTGATCGCGCTCACCTCTGCTCGGGCCCAACGATCCAGGAAGGTCCGGCGGCTGATGACGTGGTTCTTCCGCGCTGCGTTGCGCAGCCCCCAGCGATCGCCCAGCAGCACGCAGTAGCGCGCCGCCCGCGTCACCGCGGTGTATAGCCAGTTGCGGTCGGCGAAGAAGTGCGAACGGTGACACAGCACGACCGCGCAGGGAAACTCGCTGCCCTGCGCCTTGTGCGCCGTCAGGGCGTACGCGAGCTGCACGCGGTGCACGTCCTCCCCGTGAATGCGCCGCTCGCCGACGCCGTCGAACGTGATCCAGTAGCCGCCCTCGGCGCCCGGCTCGTACGCCAGCACGCGGCCCTGCGTGCCGTTCATGACGCCGAGGGTGTAGTTGTTGACGGTCTGGATGACCTTGTCGCCGACGGCGAACTTCCGGCCGGGGTC
>JALHJL010000017.1:70797-99519 GCA_022839625.1 Phycisphaerales bacterium | reverse complement strand
CGTAGCGATGGCCTCCGGGCCTTGTAAGCTGGGCATCGAATGAAGGTGGCCTGGTGCAAGGTGAGGAGGCCACTGGTGACAGAGCGTGACGGCCAACGGCTCCTGTTTTCCAGTCTGGGACGCCAGCAAGGGAGCCGGTTGCGTTCTTATGAGCTTCGTGGCGCAGTGCGGTTGCGCGGCGGCGGGAGGGCTTCCCCGCGCGCGCTCGTTTTGGGCGGCGGGACCCAGGGCGGGTTCCTTGGTTCTTGGATTTCTCGACCAAGCTGGCCCGTCAGCCGGAACAGCGGGGAGCCAGCGGGGAGCGGTTGCGGCGTAATACGGGAGCGCTGGGTTTGCTGGGCGAGGAGCACGAATGCGTCTGACCACCCAACGACCGCGGTCGCCTGCGCCCGAGCCCCCCGGCGTACCTGCTTGATCCGTGCCGCACGCTACCGCGCCGTCCCATCCGAGCCATCCAGACGCACCGCCGGCCAGTCGCCGGCTTCCCGACCCTGCCCAACCGGTTACAACGCAACCGGCTCCCGCTGTCCCGTGCAGCTTTGGTCGCATCGACGTGCCGACGGAGACAGCCGTCGGCATGACCGCCGAACGGCCCGAGGTATCCACTACCCCCGCCGGGCAGCGCGCGCGCCCTATTGCGGACCAGCGTACGCGCCCTGCGCTGGCCCGCTGTGCGAGCACGCCCCCGAGCGCGGCGCTCCGATGCGGCCACGGGACGGATCGCGGATGGGCACTCGGGCGCCAGCCGCATAGAATGAGCGCTTGACCCAGGCTCAAGGCAGAGAGCCATGCTCGCACGCCGCAAGACACGTCAGGTCGTCGTCGGCCGCACCCGGATCGGCGGCGATGCACCCGTCGCGCTTCAGTCGATGACCAGCACGTACACGTACGACGTGGACGCCACGCTGGCGCAGATTCACCAGCTCGCGCGGGCCGGGGCCGACCTGGTGCGCGTCGCCGTGCCGGACAAACGCGACACCGACGCCCTCAGGCAGATCATCCCCGCGTCGCCGGTGCCGATCGTCGCCGACGTGCACTTCCACTTCGAGCGGGCGCTGGAGGCGATCGAGGCCGGCGTGCACAAGATCCGCCTGAATCCCGGCAACATCCAGGACCGCGCGAAGGTCCGCCGCGTCATCGCCGCCTGCAAGGAACGCGGCATTCCCATCCGCGTCGGGGCGAACGAAGGCGGGATCGTCGAGCGGCGGGACAAGTCGCAGCGGGCCGTCGAGAAGGCCGAACTCGACCAGGACTACGCCGCCGGCCTGATCCGGATCATGCTGGACAAGCTCGACGAGTATCTGCGCGTCTTTGACGCCGAAGACTTTCACGCTGTCGTGATCTCCGCGAAAAGCCCCGACCCGCGGATCGTCATCGACGCGTACACCGCCATCAGCCAGCGCTACGACTATCCGCTGCATCTCGGCGTCACGCACGCCGGCCCGCCGGAGACCGGCCGCATCCGCTCGATTGCAGCTCTGTCCACGCTGCTGGCCAATGGCGTCGGCGACACGATCCGCATTTCGTACGCGGCGGACCCGGTGTTCGAGATCGAGGACGGCAAGGAGCTGCTGTGCAGCCTGGGCCTGCGGCCGCGCACCGAGCCCGAGCTGATCGCGTGCCCGACCTGCGGGCGGATCGAGGTGGACCTGTTCAAGCTGGTCGCCGACGTGCGGCGGAAGCTCGCGGAGGAGATCAACCTGCCGATGAAGGTCGCGGTGATGGGGTGCGTGGTGAACGGCCCCGGCGAGTGCGAGGGGGCGGACGTGGCGATCTTCGCCGGCAAGGGCCGCGGGATCATCTACGTGCAGGGCGAGCAGAAGCAGACGGTGACCGAGGACCGGATGCTCGACGCGCTGCTGGACGAATGTCGCGCACTGGCCGCCAAGGTGCAGCGCGGCGAGGCGAAGCTGCTGGGGGCGCACGTGGACGTGAAGCGGCCGGATGGGGTGCCGGGGAAGGACAGCGGTTTGTCGCCGCGGGTCCTGCGCGGTTAACATGTCAGCATGGCACTATCGGATGCGGAACTTGAGGTGCTGGCCGAACAGGAGAGCGAGCGCGCCGAGTTCAAGGAGTCGCTCGCGGATCGTGAGAAGATCAAGCGTGCGATCTGTGCTTTCGCCAATGATCTGGCGGACCATCGAAAGCCCGGCGTTGTCTTCGTAGGATTGCACCCCGACGGAAGTGGTGCCGGGCTTGCGATTACCGATGAGCTTGAGCGCACCGCAGCGGCGTTCCGGTCGGATGGTAGCCTGCTCCCAATCCCGAGCATGCTCGTCCGGCGAAAGCGTGTCCGCAATTGCGAGGTGCTGATCATCGAAGTCGCGCCAGCGGGCGCGCCTCCGGTCCGCCTGAGTGGTACGGTCTGGGTCCGCGTGGGAACGACCGACCAGAGGGCCACGCCTGAGGAGGAACGGCGCCTCGCCGAGCGCGTCCGGTGGAGCGCGCTGTCCTTCGATCTTAAACCGGTTCCGGGCGCCTCCTTGGGTGAGTTGGATATGGAGTTGTTCAGCCGGGAGTACCTCCCCAGCGCAGTGAGTCGAGAGGTGCTTCAGGCCAATGCGCGGGCGCCGGAAGAGCAGTTAGCGTCGCTGAGGATGGCGACCCCGGACGGCGTCCCTACCTATGCTGGGATTCTGGTGCTTGGTCGCGATGCGCTCCGATGGGTTCCCGGGGCCTACATCCAACTCGTCCGGTTCGACGGTTTGGAACTGACCGACCCCATCATCGACGAAAAGCGGATTGATGGACCACTGTGCGACGTGATGCGGCAACTCGATGAGGTCCTGATGCTCAACATTCGCACTGCCGTGAGCATCGCAGGTGGTCCCAAAGAGCAGAGATGGCCGGATTATCCGCGCGAGGCCCTTCGTCAGCTCGTCCGGAACGCGGTGATGCACCGCGCCTATGAGGGCACGAATGCTCCCGTGCGCGTCTACTGGTTCTCGGATCGGATTGAGATACAAAGCCCGGGTGGACCATTCGGACGGGTCAACCGCGAGAACTTCGGGCAACCCGGTGTGACGGATTACCGTAACCCGCAACTCGCGGAAGCCATGAGAATCCTCGGGTACGTGCAGCAGTTCGGATACGGCATCCCGCTGGCGCGGAGGGAGCTCAAGAGCAACGGAAACCCGGAACCGGAGTTCCAGGTCGAGGCGGCGCACGTTCTCGCCATCGTGCGGAGACGGCCGTGAAGACCATAGTCTTCTTCAACAACAAGGGCGGGGTGGGTAAGACCTCGCTCGTGTATCACTTGGCCTGGATGTACTCCGATTTGGGCATTCCCGTGGTCGCGGCAGATCTGGACCCCCAGGCCAACCTGACCGCTATGTTTCTTTCGGAGGAACGCCTCGAAGAGCTTTGGCCGGACGGCGATCATCCGCACACGATCCTCGGCGCCGTCAGCCCCATCCTCGACGGCGTCGGCGACATCGCCCAACCCCACGTGGAGGCGATTGGCGACAGTCTCGGACTGTTCGGCGGTAAACTTGGATTGGTGTGCGGCGACCTGGGTCTTGCACGGTTCGAGGCGAGGTTGTCCGCCGCGTGGCCGGGGTGCGTAGATCGTGACAAGGCGGCCTTTGGCACGACTTCCGCCTTCTATCGGGTCTTGCTGTCCGCCGCGAAGCAGCGGGGCGCGGAGTGCGTCCTGATCGACGTTGGACCTAATCTTGGGGCCATCAACCGGGCCGCAATCATCGCCGCGCACTACGTCGTCGTTCCAATCGCGGCAGACCTGTACTCGATTCAGGGGCTCAAGAACCTGGGCCCCACACTGCGAGACTGGCGTCGTGAGTGGAGGGACCGACTAGATCGAAAGCCCCCCGCCTTGAAGCTCGACTTGCCCCCGGGAGAAATGCAGCCGGCAGGATACGTCATTCTGCAGCATGCCGTTCGGCTGGATCGCCCCGTGAAGGCTTACGAACGATGGGTGAGCCGCATCCCCGAAGTATACCATTCGGACGTCTTGAAGAAACCCGCAAAGGCGGACCTCCGCCCCGAGGATGACCCTGCGTGCTTGGCTTCGCTCAAGCACTACCGCAGCCTCATGCCCTTGGCACAGGATGCTCTGAAACCCATGTTCCATCTGAAATCCGCCGACGGTGCCCTCGGTGCCCATCTCGCCGCGGTTCAGCAGTGCTACCGGGACTTCGAAACGCTCGCACGCAAGATCGCGGCTGTTTGCGGCCTCCAGGGCCTGGGTCCGCAACCTGCCTGATTGCCTGCCGGACGTGCGGACAGCTCGACCGCGCTTTGTTCACCTGGATGTGCGATTCCTCGCACCATGCCGGGTAGCCGCCCCGTGCACGCTCGAACCAATCGAACGCGCCCCGGCCGTCCAGGGCATCGTTCCGCCAACGGCAGGGTGCTGCTCTTGCCCGCCCGCCGCAGTGACGGGCCCTGTTTCCGACCAGCCAGCAGCGCCGGCCACGGGGGATTGACCCTTCCAGAACTTCGTGATCCGGCGACAGGCACTACCCCTCGGTCTTCTCCTCGCACCGGATGTTCATCGTCGCCAGCTCGTCGAGCACCGGGTTGTAGATCTCCGGCTTGACGGGAATGTGCACGCCGGTGTCGCGGATTTGTCCCGTGAGGATGAGCTTGGTTGCGACCGCGGCGGGCAGGCTCACGGTGCGGGCCATCGAGCTGTCGCCCTCGGGCTGGCCGAAGTCGATCAGCGTGGAGGAAATCCGCTCGTCGGGCCGGCCGGGGAAACGGGCCACGAAGCGGTGCAGCAACACGATCATGTCGCGCTCCCCCTTGCGGTACGACATCTTCGCTTCCATGCGCGCCGCGAGCACGTCCAGCGGCGTGGTCTGCTGGCCCGTGAGCGGCAGCGGGTCATTCGAGAACAGCCCCAGCCATTCCAGCCGCTCGAGCACGTTGTCCGAAGCGTCCAGGCCCAGGTGGGCCGCGACCCGCTGCCGCAGATCGTCGGGCGACTTCGCCTTGACGAAGCCGGCGGTCCATTTCGCGAACGTCATCCCCGGCGGATACGTCACCGGCGTCTCCTCCAGCAGGCCGAGGTCGACGACCTTCTTCAGGCACGCGCACCAGCCTGGATAGCGCAGCGTGCCGCGGAACATCGTCTCGATGCCCTCCAGCCCGTACAGCTCCAGGTAGATGAGCGAATCGCGGTTCGGATACCCCTCCAGCTCGCCGATGCCCGCCACCGGAACAGGATGGTGGCAGGCGAACAGCTCCGGCCCCGGAATCTCGACCAGCTTGCCGCTGTCGCGGAAGCGGGCGGAGTTCTTGCCCGCCGTGCACACCGCTCGCGGGCTCCAGGAGAACTTGTAGCCCCACGGGTTGTCGTTCGCTTCCGGGGCCGGCAGGCCGCCGCAGTAGGACTTGAAGCTCACGATCGTGCCGCCGCGCTGCTTGACGTCGTGAATGACGCGCATCGCGGACATGTGGTCGATCCCCGGGTCCACGCCGATCTCGTTGAGCAGCATGATGCCGGCCGACCGCGCGGCGTCGTCGAGGGTCCGCATCTTCGGGCTGACGTACGACGTGGTCACCATGTGCTTGCGGTGCGAGACGCACATCTCGGCGACGACCGGGTGCAGCGGTGCGGGGAGCAGGCTGATGGCCAGATCGTGCGTGCTGACGAGCTGTTCCAGCTTCGCCGTCTCGTTCGCGAGCAATTGCAGGGCCGTGCCGCGCGGGTGCCCGGCGATCAGGGCTTCGGCCTTGCTCACCGTGCGCGAGGCGACCGTGACACGAAAATCCGGCTGGTCCAGCAGGTAACGGACCAGCGGGCGGGATACGAGACCGGCACCCAGGACAAGAACGCTCTTCATGACACACACTCCTGCAACAAGCGGTCTGCTTACCGCGCTCAGCTTGCCGCCGCGGTCGGGCGGACTTTCGATTCCAGGTAACGATACGGCTCCGTGAGCCTGCCCTGATAGACGATCGTGGCGCGCTGCAACTCCGGGGGCAGGCCGCAATCAGCGAGCGGCCGGCCGAAATCCGCCCGCGCCAGCGCGGGAATCAGGTGCCGCAACGATTGGCCGAAGTACGTGGACGCATCGACCGCCAGTTCGCAGGGCAGGATGTCCACGGCCAGGACGACCGGCCCGTGCCCCGACACGCCGCCCTGGATCTGCCCCGTGCGCGGGTCGTAGACATACACCGGGTCGCCCGGGTCGGTGGCCCGCAGCGTGCACTCCATCGCGCCCTCGATGTCGCAGGAGAGGTCCCCGATGACCCGCAGACGCGGCTGGGTCGCGGCACCGAACAGCTCGGCGAGCTGGGCGCGCGTGACCAGGCGGGGGTACTTCGCCTCCCAGTAGATGCAGTTCACCAGGACGCTCAGATGGCGGACGTAGGGGAAGAACTTCGCCTGGTACTTCTCCGGGTGATCGTAATAGTCCTGCAGGACGAACTCGCTGCCCGGTGCCGACCGCTCCGGCCGGAGCTCGGCCATGTGCTCTTCACGAAACACGACTTTGTAGCAGCCGTGCGGGTCGGCGTTTGCCTGGCCGAGATCATCGGGCGCGATCGTCCGCACCGGCAACAGGTCGTAGATCTCCTGGGCGCCCTGCGAGACGTGACCGTAGCCCGCGAACCCGCATACCAGCGGTTGGAGCGCAGGCGGGAGGCCGTGGCGGCGAATCTCTTCGCCCACGCCGGCGATCGCGCGCTTGGCGTCGGCGACGTCCTTGTATTCGTACGCGCGGCGAACCTGGGCGAACGGGCTGGCGATGCCCTCGTGTTGCAGCCGTTGTCCGAGCGCCCACAGCGTGTCAATCATGCCGGCCAGACCGGCGAAGCGGCCGAAGAAGACCAGCCGGCGGCCCTGGTCATCCGCAATCCGCTCGTAGTCGATCAGCGTGCAGCCGAGCTCCATGAGGCGGCGGAGCATCGGCATATTGGCCGGCTGCCCTTTGTGCGTATGCGAGAAAAAGACGTAGCTCTTGCCCGGCTCGAACTGGGCCGGCGGAATCTCCTTGACCCCCATGATGATCGGGCAGGCGGTGAGGTCGTCGGTGATCGGGATGCCGGCGGCCCGGTACTCGTCGTCGCGAAAGACGCGGATCGGCGAGGTCTGCACCTGGAAGCTAAGACCGTGCTCGCTCACGAGTTGCCGGAGATCCGCCGGTACCAACGGCACCCGCGCCTCCCACTTGCTCTTGTCTTCACGGCGTATCCCGATCATCAGTCCGGCTTCCTTCACGGGCGCCCGCGGACCCCCTCCGTCGAGGGGAGGCCGTCACAGGGACTCCGGGCCACGCCGACCGCGTCCGGCGAGCGGGCCGGTCGCACCCAGCCTCGGCCTCCACAAGCGGAGCCCATCTTTGTACCAGAGGCGCGAAGGTGGGTCAAGAACGACGCCGGTCGGTGCGGCCGCGCGCGGTCACGGGCGCCGCCCGCGCCGGCGTAGCAGGCTCGTTGCGAGCCACTTGGCACGTAATTACAGAAGCCTCGTCCGCATATTCCAGGAAGCAGGCACCTAAAGCACTTATTGCACATAGAATATCGTTATGATCAGCAGCCGGCATTGCCCGTTGTGCCGATGCATACGCACGGCATCAGGCGACGCCGCAACCCGGCGGCGTTGGCGCGGTATAAAGACCGGCAGGACACCGTGCGCGCTGTCAGGGACGGCAGCGTAAGTCGTTGTCCACACGCATTTTGGGTGCTGAAATGGCCATTGGGGAAGCGCTCGTAGCCAAAGGGCTGATTACCTCCGACCAACTCCAGGAAGCGCTCGCGCAGCGTGCCACGCCCAACGAGCGGGTCGACCAGGTCCTTATTCGCCAGCAGTTGGTGTCCGAACGGGACGTGCTCGAAGTCTTCAGCGAGCAGCTCATGATCCCGGTCGTCGAGCTCCACGAGGCGGACATCGACCGCGACCTGATGGGCCTGATCCCGAGCCGGCTGGTCCACAAGTACGGCCTCATGCCGATCAACCGCAACGGGAAGGGTGTCCGCGTCGCCACCTCCGACCCGTACAACATGTACGCCCTCGACGAGGTGCGGACGTGCATCAACATGCCCGTCGAGCCCGTCCTCGCCACACGGTCCGAGATTCACAAGATGATCCGGGCCTTCTACGGCGTAGGCGGGGAGGTGATGCAGGAGATGCTCCAGGAGGCCGGGGAGCTGGAGATCATCGACGAGGCCCGGATCGAGTCCGAGGACTTGGACATCCAGATGGCCCAGGAGGCCTCGGTCATCAAGCTCGTCAACGAGATTCTGATCGAGGCGATCGACCAGCGGGCCAGCGACATCCACTACGAGCCGTTCGAGGGCGACTTCCAGGTCCGCTATCGCATCGACGGCGTTCTGCACGTTGCGAACGTCCCGGCCGAGATTCGCCGCTTCCAGAACGCCATCATCAGCCGTATCAAGATTCTGTCCAACCTGAACATCGCCGAACGCCGCCTGCCGCAGGACGGCGGCTTCAAGATCAAGGCGCACGGCCGCGAGATCGACCTGCGTGTCAGCGTGATCCCGATGGCGTTCGGCGAGGGGATCGTCCTGCGTATTCTGGACCGCACGTCGGTCCGCCTTGAGCTGCCGACGCTCGGCATGGAGGGGCAGACCTACGAGCTGTTCAAGGACCTGATCAGCCGGCCGCACGGTATTCTGCTGGTGACCGGGCCGACGGGCTCCGGCAAGACGACCACCCTCTACGCCGCGCTGCGCGAAATCGTCAGCGACGAGTTGAAGATCCTGACGATCGAGGACCCGATCGAGTACTACCTCGAGGGGGTGAATCAGACGCAGATTCTGCCGAAGATCGGTCTGACGTTTGCCCGCGCGCTGCGGAGCTTCCTGCGTCACGACCCGGACGTGGTTCTGGTGGGCGAGATTCGCGACAAGGAGACGGCCGAAGTCGCGATCAACGCCTCGCTGACCGGCCACCTCGTGTTCAGCACGCTGCACACCAACGACGCCGTCACGGCCACCACGCGTCTGCTCGACATGGGCGTGGAACCGTTCCTCGTCTCCAGCTCGCTGGAGGCCGTGCTCGGCCAGCGGTTGGTGCGTATGATCTGCAAGCACTGCAAGGAACAGTACGTGCCCGAGAACCCGGCGATGCTGCCGCCCGACTTCAACTACCAGCGCGGCGACAAGCTGCATCGCGGCAAGGGCTGCAAGGAATGCCGAAACACCGGGTTCTCAGGCCGGCGGGCGCTCTACGAGTTGCTGGTGATGAACGACGAGCTGCGGGAGATGGTCTTGAACCAGGCCTCCGCCGCCCAATTGCAGGCCGTGGCGCGCGAGCGCGCGGGCCTGGTGCTCATGCGTGAGGCTGGATGGGATCTCTGCCGCCGCGGGCTGACCACGCCGCAGGAAGTGCTGCGCGTGACGAAGGTGTAGCCGCGCGGGGACAATTGCGAGCGAAATCGACGCCGCGCGCCGCAACCACGATCCGAACCGCGCCCGTGATCCGAATCGCGACCCTGAGGGAGCGGCGACTGGGCACTGCTCATTGCGTCGCCTCTTCCACGATCCGCATCTCCTCCATCCTGTAGCGTCCGACCTCCGTGTCGGACGTCCCTGGCGCGCTCCCGAGCGCGCCCTTGTCACCGCGCCGTCGACTCCTCAACGATGCGGATTTCCTCATCCGTGAACCCGTAGAGCTCGTACACGAGCCGGTCAATCTGCCGGTCCGTGGCGTCGATCTGGCGCTGGAGGGCGGTCTTCACATCCGGCGTCTTCGCCGCCGCCAACTGCTTGTGCAGGTCCAGCATTTGCTGGACGAGAGCAACGACTGCGCCGTGCTCGTCTGGACTGGCTCCGGGCACAGGGATTCGTAGAAGCTGGTTCGACGCAATGTGGTTGTTCCCGCCGAAACGCCAACGGAAGTATGAGTTCACAGGGGTACTGTTGAGCACACCGAGAATGTACCGAACATCGAACGGACAGCTATCGCGTCGGTTAACGACATTCGTTGACTGCAAGCAGAAGGTGCGCCACCGGTCCAATGTTGCGACGATTCGACGGGGCAGCGCGATGTTCCGGATCTCCTGGATGACGATCTTTTCGGGGGCCGTGAAGATGCCCGCAGTGCGCGGGGCATCAAGCGACTCGGGCTCGTACAAGACGTAGAGGCCTGCGGGGATTGGCGCGTAGCGCGATACGTCCTTCCCGCCCGCCGCCGGCTTCCACTTTTCTCCGTGCTTCTCGGTGGACAGGTATTTCTCGTTATCGCCGGTCCGGAGACCTTGGTTCGCCGTCGCCAAGTCCGCCAGCTTGTAGGTAGCCGCGTCCATTCGCGACAGAAGCTTGACCGTGTCCGGGGGCACCTTCACTAGCCACGGGTCACCTGCCGCTAAGATCCATTCGCGCTGCGCCACACGAAACCGCATGACGGAGGCCGGGAATTGCTTCGGCGTGGTCGAAACCACATCGACGGTTGAGTCGGCACTGGGCGGCTTGCGGCAAAAGAAAAGGAGCATCGTTTCGTTGCGCGCGTTTTTGAAGACGCCTGGCCCAAAATCCACGACGTGGTACACCTGCGTACTGGCGCTGAGTAGCTGCCTGAGTGGTCCAAACGAGTCGTTGCTCAGCAGCGTGTGCGGAATGATGAAGCCGAAGACGCCGCTTCGTCGCAGCAAGAGTCGCGCCGATTGCTCAATAAAGGCGCCGTAAAGGTCGAATCGGTATGAGATCGTGCCGTAGGCTCGCTGGTAGTACGCGCGGTCCGCCTCGGGAACCTCGGTAATGAACAGGTACGGCGGATTCCCGATCACCGCGTCGAAGCCAGAATCGGGGCTCGGGGCTCGGGATTCGGGGCTCGGAGCTTGGGACCCGGAACCCGAGACCCGAGACCCGGAACCCGAACCCCGAAAGACTTCCGGAAACTCCGCCGCCCAGTCGAAGGCATTGATTCGCAGCCGCTCCTCATCGTCGAACATCGTTATCTGCTGATTGTTGTAGAAGTCGGGGCCGATCAGCGAGTTGCCGCACTTGATGTTCCGCCCCAGGTCCGGCAGGGCGCGCTCGCGGAACAGCCGCAAGTTGTTGTCGATCGTCTGCTCGGTTTCGCCCTCCAGGACCTTCAGCAGCAGCGAGAGCTTGGTCGTCTCGACCGCCTGGGGGTCGATGTCCACGCCGTAGATGTGGTTCAGCAGAATCCGCTTCTTTTCCTGGATCGTCAGGAACCACTGGCCGCCGGGGCCTTGGTAGATTTTGGATTTTAGATTTTGGATTTGAGATTGGTCGGCGTCCGACGGCCGACTCAGGGGTCGGCGGCTACTCGCCGGACACGGAGGTCCGGCGCTACGGTCATCGGCCGGCGACGCGCCCTCGATCCCTTGATCCCTCGATCCCTTGATCCCTTCCAACTGCCCGACATACCAGTCACGATGCCAGTTGAGCAGGTACTGGTAGGCGCCGAGGAGGAAGGAGCCGGAGCCGCAGGCCGGGTCGAGGATGCGGAGGGGACGGGAAGGGATTCCCGCAAGACTTTGGGTGCGAGAAAGGATTCTCGCACCAGCGGACACAGCAGTGGACCGGCGACCACGTCGCCCACGGGGGGGCGACGCTACGCCGCGACGGCCGACACGGGGGTCGGCCGCTACATCCGGGGCGATCTCCGCCGGCGTTTTGCCCTCCAGGAGCTTGCCCACGGTGTTCTTGACGATGTAATCGACGATGTAGGCCGGCGTGTAATAGACGCCGCCGGCTTTGCGGACCTCGGGCTTTTCCTCGACCTTGGCGCGGTGCCCGGCCGTCAGCCGGATCACCTTGCCGAGGAACTGCTCGTAGACCTGCCCGAGGATTTCCGGCGGGAGAACAGAGAACTCGTAGGGGCTCTCCGGGTAGTACAGGCCCTTGATGATCTCCTTCAACACCTTGTCGTCGAGCTTCAAACCCAGCGTCAGCTCGTCCGGCGGCTCGCGGCCGGCTTCGGCGGTGAAGTAGAACAGGCCGGAGTTGTACTTATCATCGGCCCGCCGGAACAGCACCGCCAGACGCTCGTAAACGTGGTCGCCGTTCAGCAGGGCCTGGAGGCCGCCGTAGATTTCGATGCCGCGGTCTTCGCACATGCGCAGGAAGACGACGCGGTCGATGGTGCGCTGGACGGCGAAGTTGAGGTCGCGGACAGAGAGCTGCGGGTTGCGCAGGGCGAAGTTCTGGGCGAGCAACTCGCGCCACTGCTCAATCTCCTTGAGGAACTCGGCATCGACTTCGGCCGTGCCGCGCTTGCGCTTGTTCGATTCGGCGTACTTGTCGAAAGCCCCCTTGAGGATGGCGTCCTTCGAGAACAGACCGCTGATCCAGTCCCACTTGTCCGCGTACTGGTCGCACGTGCAATAGAAGACGCGCGCGGTCGCGGGCTTGTCCGCCGCGTGCGGCCGAATCCGGCAGTCGTAAACCGCGAATTCCTCGAAGTCGGTCAGGACTGACAGCGGCAGCTTGCTGGTCCACGCATACCGCCGAAGCTGATACGCGGGCTCGGGCTCCGTATCGAGGCCGACGGCCGGCTTTTTCGCTTCGACGAAGAACTTCCGGGTGCCGCCGATGCGGAAGCAGTAGTCCGGCGCCTTGGACGCACCGCCGACCTTGATCGCGTCCTCGTGGATGACGTCCTTGTAGGCTTGGGCCGACCCCTGCGCGTTGTCCACGTCCCAGCCCAGGGCCTTGAAAAAGGGGTCGATGAACTCGCGCCGGGTCTGCGTCTCGTTGTAGCCCGGGCTGTGATAGGCGTCGCGATTGTCTGCAAAACGCCCGACGAGCGTCGCCACTTCAGCCGGAAAAACGCTCATTTGCGACTCCCCGAGTCTCAAAATACCGCGGCGGGCCTCGGCATAGCTCCAGAAGTATACCGCGCGTCCCTCCGGGGTGCAGGGTCCGCCCGTTTCCGCCGCCAGGCCGCGCGGACCCGCCAGTCTTCGCAGCCCCTTCCCAATCTCCCGCACACGCCGACCTTCGACTTTCCCTCGCGTCCAACCTGCTGCAACGCCGTGCAGCGGGGGCAGCGCAACTCGACGCGCGCCACGACCGTCTGGAGCTTCTCCACCTTCCCGATCTTGCACAGCTTGACGAGGATCAGCACCGCGCGCGGGCCCCTCGCACCGAGCGCCTCAGGCAGGGTGAGCTACCGCTTGGCGATGGACTCTCGTGACACCTGGATCAGACCTTGGGGCGCAGGCCACTCCCCGTCAGGGCCAGTCGCGCGGGCCACAGGAGAGCAGCAGCCCGTCGCCGTCGATCGGGTATTGCTCCAGGTAGCGGGCGATCGTCTGGACGCTGACCGCTTCGACCGCGGCCAGGCGGGCCTGGGCGGTGCGCACGCAGTCGTGCGTCTCCAGGTCGTCGACGAGTTGCATCACTCGCGTCCGCGGGCTCTCGGCCTCCAGCGCGAGTTGCGTGCGGCGCTGGTTCTTGACACGTTGCACTTCGTCCGCGCCGACCCCGCGCTCGCTCACGGCGCGAATCTCGGCCCGCAACGCGGCGAGCATGTCCTCACACCGCTCCGGCTCGCCGTCGGCGTAGAACGCGAGCAGGCCGCAGTTCTCGTAGGCAATCCACACCGCGCCGGCCTCGGTACAGATGCCCTTCTGCACGATGTTCCAGTAGCACCGCGAGTTGTGTCCGCCGAACAGGGCCGTGAATGCCTCGACGCTGTCCTCATCGGCATGACCGCGCGGGATGGACGGGTAGACCAGCACCACCGACTGCCGCTTGAAACGCGCGAGCGTCCGCTTGCGCACCCCGTCCACCGCCGCGGCCGGTACGGCCGCGGGCACGCCGTCGGCGGCGCGTTGCCAGGTCCCGCACGCCCGGCCGGCGAAGGCGAAGACGGCCTCGGGCTCGACAGCCCCGGCGGCAACCAGGCAGACGTTGTCGGCCGCGTAGCGGCGGCGGTGGTAGTCCATCATGGTCTCGCGCGCCAGGCCCGCGATCGTCTCCTTTTCGCCCAACACCTCGTGGCCCAGCGGATGAGCGCCGAACGCGGTCTCGTGCACGAAGTTCCAGAGCTGGCGGTCGAAGCTGTCCTCGTTCATCGCGATTTCTTCGAGGATGACGTGTCGCTCGGTCTCGAACTCGTCCGGCGGCAGGCTGGGCCGCAGCATGTCCGCCAGCAATTCGATCTGTTCGCCCAGCCGGCCGGCCGGCACCCAGCCGTAATAGACGGTGTGCTCCTTGCTGGTATACGCGTTATAGATGCTGCCCAGCTCGTCGAAGCGGATGTTGATGTCGCGGCTGCTTCGGCGGGCCGTCCCCTTGAAGCACATGTGCTCCAGGAAGTGACTCACGCCGTGCTCGACGGGCCGCTCATGCCGCGACCCGGTGCGGGCCAGGAAGGCGGCCGCCGCCGAGCGCACCCGGGGCATGACCTCGCACACGACGCGCAGGCCGTTCGGCAGAATGTGCTCGGCAAAGGTGGCGGACATAGCGCGGGATTGTAGCGGCGTTTCGGGCGGGAAGTCAGCGGTCGCCTGCGGGCGGCCGGCACGGAGGCCGCGGCGCGTCACGGCCGTGCGCAGTCCGCGTCGTCGTTCGCCTGGAAGCTGAATTCCACGCCGATCAGGTAGCCGACGTGCGCTCGGGTGCAATGCCGCACGATGGCGTAGCCGTAGCAGCTCATCGTCGGCTGGTGGATGGCCACCGAGATGCGCGTGTCCTTGGGCACCGGCCGGCGGGAGCGCATGGCCAACCCGTTGGCGCTCAGGTTGTGCAGGGTCGCGAGGATATGCCGTTCCCCGTAGCATTCCTCGGGCAGCCAGACCTCGACGGTACCGGGGAAGGGCCAGCGCTCTTCCCGCCGCTGCCCTTGTCCCTGCTTCGGGACGGTGACGACGCGCTGCGTGTCGATCAGCTCGCGAACCGCCTCGGGCGTCAGCCTGACGATTTCCTCAGCATCCATGAAGGTCACCTTGGCGCGGTCACCCGCGCCGCATCGATCGGACAACGCACACGCAGTTCTCATCGGATCGCGATGCAAGGGGCATCAATGGCCGTCTGATCTCCGGCGCGCTCCCGCGGCACGCCCCAGGCCAGCTTCCGGTAACGGCGCGGCTTATCAGTCCGCCGACGTGCCCGCCGTCCCACGGCCGACTCTCCCGCCGCGCTCCTCCCGCTGTCGCCGCAGCCATTCTCGGACAATCCGGCACACCGAATTTTCTGCGCGTCGCCGCTCACGGACCGGCCCATGCAATGCGATAGTTGAAGTAGCCTTCTGTCAGGCGCCTCCGGCCTGTGGCCGACTGCGCCGCCGCATGTCCAAAACCCCTTTTCATGGGGAGAGAAGACATGCGGCTTCACAACCTAGTCCTTGCAGCACCTGCGGTTGCAGCAATCCTCGCGGGTTGCACGCCGTCCGTCGTGGATCAGCCGGACGAAGGTCTGATCACCGCGGTGGCGGGTATCGTCGAGACGAGTCCCCTCCTTCCGACCGCCTCCGCGACGGACGGCGACGTCGGTGCCCCCGTGCGCTTCGCGGGCACGCTGGGGAGCGGGACTCCGTACCAGTTGATCGACCTCGGGCCGGCGGCCGCCGGCGACCAATGGACGATCTCCAACCTGAGCGCCCGTCTGACCGGCGACGCTTTTCTCGTCGTGTTCCTGAATGAAGACTACGACCTGCTGCGCCGCCAGGTCGTCGCCGGCGGGGCATCCCTGGCACATATCGTGCGCCAGGGTACGCCGACGCTGTACGCCGGCATTGCCCCTGCCTACGGGGCCAACGGCGGCAGCTTCCAGATGGAGGTCGGCTGGCGCGGCGGCTTCGACGTGCCCCAGCCGCAGCCACAGGTCGTCTGGTTGAACTTCGGCGGGGGCGCGAATGTTGAAGTACACGCGCGGAGCGGCATCTCGTTCGGGCCGTTCGATGCCGGCGCGCTGGGGGGCCAGTACGCCGGCGCGACGGAAGTCGTGAAAGCGGCGATTGTTGCGACGATGCGCGAGGACTACGCCGCCTACAACGTGACGCTCCTCACGTCGGATGACTCGTTCCCGCCCGCCGGCGCGCACGCCACGGTCCACTTCGGCGGCTACGACTCGCGGCTGCTTGGGCTGGCGGACAATGTGGACCAGTACAACGCCGATCCGTGGCAGCATGCTATCATCTACGTTGAGAGTTTCTCGGACTTCTCGGTCATGGGACTGAGCGACCAGGATATGGGAGAGATGGTCGGCAACGTCGCAAGCCACGAGTTGGGGCACCTGCTCGGGCTCTTCCACACGCAAGTACCGACGGACATTATGGATACGACCGGCACGGCCTGGGATCTGGCCGGCGCGCAAGCCTTCTCACGCGCCCAGTTGGAGACCAGCGTGTTCCCGGTCGGCTTCGAGGATTCGCCGGCCCGACTGGCCGAGACCGTTGGCCTCGCGGCGGTGCCCGACGCCGGGTACTTGGCAAAACCCCTGGCGGCGGAAAGAATGATGCGCAAGGCCGCCCTGCGCCGGCTGGTCAGGGAGGAACTCCCCACGCGGTGCGGCACTTGCTTGGACCTGGACCCCTAGCAGTCCGTTGCTGGAAGGGACAGGCGCCGCTGGGAAGCCCACTGGCGCTGCCCCGAACGCGGTTCGACGCGGAGCCGGTCCCCTTTTTTCGACGGCCCCATAAAGGAGTGACCTGCGTGACATGCCTGTCCTCGGACCGTCGGCGGCGAGCCCGCCTGCTCATGGCGTTGGCCGCCCCGCTGCTCGCACTGTGTCTCGGCTGTCCGTTGCCCGCCCCCAGCGACGGCTCGCCGTCCGACGGGAACGACGCGCCGCGTTTGGACACCAGCAACAACAGTTCCATCGCCGACGCCACCGCGCTCACGCTGGGCACCAACAACGAGTTGCGGTTCACGGGAGTCATCGACCGCGCCGGGGACATCGACGTGTATGCGATCGGGACGCTGTCGGCCGGCGATCGACTGACGGTGGACGTTCAGCGCCTCGAGGGGAATCTCGACCCGGTCGCCGCCATCTTCGACAGCCGGGAGTACCTGGTCGCGTTCAACGACGACCGCGAGCCGGACGGCTCGAACCTGAACCCGTTGATCGACATCGTGATTCGAGGCGAGACCGACGTGTACTACGTCGCGATCATCGCCTACCCGGGTACGCGCACCTTCGGGCAGTATCAGGTCATCTTGAAAGTGGAGTTCGAGGTGGGCGTGCCCGCGCCCGTAACGCAGATTGTGTATCTGCACTGGGCCGGCGGCAGCAACATCCGAATTCCTAACGTCGGTACTTTCAACCTGCGGCCGTTCAGTGCGACCGATGTCGGCTTTCCTGCGGCACAGACCAAGGCGCTCAAACAGCGCGTCGCGCAGATCGTGAAGGAGCGCTTCCCCGACCTGCGCCTCACGGTTCTTAATTCCGACGATCACCCCGTCCCGGCCGAGCCGCACACGACGATCTACTTCGGCGGCAACGACGAGTACGCGTTCGCCATCTCCGAGCAGATCGACACGTTCAACCAGGATCCGTCGGACGCGGCCATTGTCTTCACCGAGGGTTTTCAGGGGGCCTTCCGGAGTACCCCCAACTTCGAGGAAATGGCCCAGGCGCTCGGCAACACCGCCGCCCACGAGCTCGGTCATCTGCTGGGGCTGGTTCACACGGCGGACTGCGAAGACCTGATGGACACGAGCTGCTTCAACGACCGCATTTTGTCGCCCCAGGAGCTTTCCACCGCGCCGCTTGACAATTCCGTCTTTCCCTTTGGATACCAGGCGGCGCTCGAAATCGTTTCCTGGCTGCTCGGCTACTGAGTCTCAGCCGGCAATTCCGACGCATCCCGCAAGTCCCCGCGCGGAACGCCGAGAGGCTGATGCGCCCCAAGGCATAGCGCCTGGACAACTCCGCACCGCTGCATCCCAGGACAACCGCAACCTGCTCGCGGCGGCCAAGGGCATTAGGGGAGCACGCGGGGCTGCTGCCGTGCCCTGGCCCACCGGCAAAATCTGCGCGAACCGCCCTTGCCGACTGGGCTAAGGTCCCGTAACATGCCGACGGTCGATTCAGACGAAGGGCCTTGGGTATTGGGTATTGGGTATTGGTATCACGTCCCATGCGGCCGAGGTGGTTCGCGTGTGCCATTGGGGCACGGTGGGATCATTGCGCCTACACACAAGGAGGTCATGTATGTTGAGGAATGGATCTATGCTTGGCTTCAGGGCGTCGCTAGTGCTCGGGATCGTCGTGTGCGCGGTCCTGGTCGGCGGCTGTCCGCTCATCCCGTCCGATGGAACGGGCGGCACGGGCACCACCCCGAAGCTTACGGTGACACCGACGACGACCGGTGAACCGACCGTCGCGAAGACGATCAACCTCGCCGCGTCGGCCACCGGCGGCACCGAACCCTACACGTTCCAGTGGACCCTGGTCGACGGTCCGACTGTGACGCTCGCTGATGCGGCGACCGCGGCGGCCTCGTTTGTCCCCCAGGTGGCCGGCTTCTATACCTTCCTGGTGGAGGCGACCGATTCGGGCGAGACTCCGCGGAGCGGCAGCGCGGAGATCGAAGTCGCCGTCGGCGACATTCAGTTCATTGTCAAGTCCTACTCTGACTACTACGAATCCTCGGGCGTCGTCGTTGCCGGCAACCCCGCGCTGGTCCGGGCGATCGGGCGTGCGTCGGCCGTGTACGCTCACACCTTCGTGTCCGTACATGATCCCGAGTTCGCAACGCAGGCCAGCTTGGTGCTGGCGGACACCGCGGTCGATCCGCGCAACACGACCGAGATGCCCGTCACGTACGAGATCATCAGCGTGCCGGAGGCCGGCCGCGCCCAGGACGCAACGTTCACCGATGCGTTCGGCACGATCACGAACAACGGCCAGCTAATCAGCCTCCTGACCATTCAGGCCAGCCCGGAGGCCGCTTTCCTGACGCTGTCGAACATCGGCACGACGATCGAGAACTTCGGCATCCTCGTGCCGGGCGAGTACGTCGTGCGGGCGACCGTGACCAATCCGAAGGGCGTTTCCCGGAGCCGCGACCTCACGATCAACCTGATTGTCGAGCCGTCTTCCATCAGCGGTGACTGGGGCAGCAGCTCGTATGGGGCCTCCGTTCCGCCGGGCCCGCGTGCCGTTCAGGTCAAGGAGCTCCCGATGGGCAGCCCCGGACCGGTGACCAACAAGGTCCTGGCCCCGAACGGCTCCGCGGAGATGACGGTCAGCGTGCTCCCGACGACGACCACCAACTACCGCTTCTATCTGGTGGATGACAACGGCGTCGCGCACCCCGAGTTCGTGACCCAGTCGGTGGCCGCGGTCGAGGCGGACGGTGCCGCGCATGACATCACGCTGACGATCGGCGGCGACGGCGGCATGCCGACCGGGAAGTACACGCTGATGTACGAGACGATGGACGGCTACGGCAACTTGTCCGCGGGCAACCAGGTGCAGGTGAACCGGGTCTGGAAGCCGGGGCCTGCGCTGGTTGGGGTTCCGGTCGTGTTCCACGTCACCGGCGACTACCTCGAGGCCCCCGAGATCAACGCCGCGCTGGTCGGAGCCGCGTCCAACGATGTCGACGCCCCGACGACTTACGAAGGCTGGTCAGGCAGCCCCGACACCGCCGCGGGGGAGGAGTACGGTCCGGTCAGCGCCCTGGCCGACGTGAACCTTGACGGTGCGCTGGACATCATCACCGTGTTCGGCAACCAGGTTCGCATCAAGACGGACGGCTACATTCAGGGCTCGGTGGCCGCGCTTCGCCATCCTGTGAACAACGGCAACTTCGGCCCGCAGTTGGACGGGGCCGGGGACTTCTGGTTCAACCAGGGTGTGGTCCGCGAACCCAAGCAGCTCGCGGTCGGAGACCTCAACGGGGACGGCTTGCCCGATATCGCGCTGTCCCAGCTTTACCCACTTAACGGTGGGATTGGCTGTGTCCGCGTGTTCTTCCATACAGGCGATCCGGCCCAGCCGTATTCGGACCACGATGACCAGACGTTGCTGATCTTCCCGCCCACGTACGAGCACGTGTTCCGCGGCCCGGACGGCGACCTGACCTCACTTCCGGCCGTCGGCTCCTACCCCGGCCTGCCGGGCAAAGGCCAGTTCGGCACGCGCATCGCCATCGCCCCGGTCTTCGGCGGTGACGATCAGCCCGACCTCATCATTACCGACCCCGGCTTCGCAAGCATGCAGGTCTACGGCGTCGCGACCGCTGTCGATGGCGAACCCGAAGTGCTGGCCAACGACTTCTACAACGCCAACGAGGGGCGCGTGTACGTGTTCCAGGGCGGGGCCGACGGTGTGCTCAAGCCGCAGCGTCCAGACATCGTCACGAGCGAGATCTTGCAGGTCGGCGTGACCGACGATACGCCCGCTGTCGCTTCGACCGAGGCCCTGGTCGAGACCAACGTTCACTATGCGGCCGTGTATACCGGCGGCGACTTCGATCAGATCGGGTACTCGCTGGCCGCCAACGCCAACGGCCTCGCGGTTGGCAGCCCGCTGGCCTGGGCGGACGGCGATCCGTACACCACCTACAACTTGCAGATCGTCAACGGGGCGCGCGTGGCGGACGCGACTATGGTCGTGACGGCCATCGGCGGCCGCGTGCGCGTCTACGAGTTCGACACCGAGGATCCGGAGAACCTCGCGGCGGGCGATGTCCGTGTTGACATCAGCGCGGCCAATGCCGATCTGCCGGAGGCTGCGCTCGCGGCCCTGATGGACGCCATCAACGGCGACGCGGACGCCCTGGTCGTTGCGACGGCAGACCCCACCGACCCCGAGCAGCTCATCTTCACCTCGAAGTTCAGCGCGCTCGACAATCTGGTACGGGGTTCCGGCTACACGCAGCACTACGACGGAATCGCGTATGTCGTCGCCGCGAACGCGCCGAGCGCTACGCTCTCCAACCCCATTCTGGGCACGAAGAACACCAGCATGGGCCTGGGCGCCGAGGTGGCCAAGGGCAACATCAACGGCACCGGCGGCGATGACCTGCTCATCGCGGCCCTCGACTCCGGCGATGACCTCGGGGTGAACGACGGCGACGAGTTCATCCAGGCCGACCAGGACGACGGCGCCGTGTTCTTCGTCTGGGGCGGCACGACCGACCTCGTCCCGATCACCGGCATCGGCGCTGACACGGCCCTCGCCCCCATGATCTCGACCATCGCGCCGACCGGCGTCGGCGCCCGCCTCGGTGTGTATGACGTGGACGGTGACGGCGTCGATGATGCGTTCTTCACCGAGCCGGGCTTCGATCACATTTACATGATCCGCGGCGCGGCCACGCCGGCCACGACGCCCGACATCACGTTCACGGGCGTCACGTTCGACGACAAGACCAACAGTCCGCCCGAGGGAGACAGCCTGCACAATCAAGGCACGTTCCTCTTCGGCGATATCACCGGCGACACGGAGCTGGACTGGCTGTTCCTCGACAGCGGTATCAACTTCGGCTTCGTCGGCTTTGCGCGGTAAACGCCGCCCCGCGTACGCGGCCGGCACGAAACCGGGCCGGCCGTGACCGAAGGAAGTGACTCAACCTCCGCCCCCGTCGGAACCGCCCGGCGGGGGCGGGTTGTTGTGTGTCAGGCGCGTCGTGGCTGTTGGAGGTGTGAGTCCGCTCCACTGATCGGGGACAGCCACCCATCCTCGGCCGAAGAAATAGGTGGCTGCCCCCACTTCTTGTTTTCCGGGCCACCTGCGCGGCGTGATTCAGGTCGACGCCGGCACCGTCGTGGTGCAGCCGTCGTAGCCGCGGACAGCGGTGCCCTGCGGGCCGGCGGACGTTGCCTCCACCGTGTCCCGTTGCCGGATCAACTCGTCCCAGTGGCGTTCGTTGAAGAGGCACCCCGGGTCGCCGGCGGTGACCACCCCGAAGTAGCTGTCCGCTCGGGCCCGGCAGCCCCCGCAGAAGTTCTTGAACCGGCATTCGCCGCAGTGATGCGTCAGCTTGCTCCGGTCGCACAGCAGGTCCCGGAACTCATTGTTGCGGAAGATCTCGGCGAAGCGACGCCGCCGGATGTTGCCCAGGACGCGCTGGGGCATGTACACGCAGGGCGTGATGTCGCCGTTGGGCTCGATGCACACGTACGTTCGCCCCGCTCCGCAGCCGCCGAGGTACTTGGCCACGACGCGGGCCTTCCACCCGCGGCCTGAACCGGCGTGCGAGCACGACTGGCGGCCGTCCTGGGCCGAATGCACGAGGCACACCCGGCCGAGTTGCGGTGCCGTCGAAATCACGCCGATCCGGCCGGACTGCATCCATTCGTTGAGCGTGCGCAGCAGCCACTCGCGCTGCCGGGGGGTCAGGTCGCCGTCGGCCATCCCGGTTCCACGGCCCACCGGGATGAAGTTGAAGTGCGCCACGCAGGACGCCCCGATGTCCACGGCGAACCGGAGCATGTCCTCCAGCTCGTCGAAGTTGCCGCGGTGCACGCACATCGCGATGCCCAGCCGCAGGCCGGGCTGCTGCACGACGCACCGCATGCCCCGCACGGTGCGTTCCCACATGCCCGGCTGGCCGCGGAAGGCGTCGTGCCGCTCGGCACGCACCGAATCCAGCGAGACCTCGATGTACCGCGCACCCGCGTCGGCCAGCTCCGCCGCCAACCGCGGCGTCAGCAAGGTGCCGTTGGTCGCCACGCTGGTGTGCATGCCGTAGAACTTGCAGCGGCGCAGCACGGGGAGCAGGTCCGGCGAGATCGTCGGCTCGCCGCCGGCGAACGCCATCATCGGCACGTATTGCCCGGCGATCTGATCCAGGAGGTCGAGCTTCTCGGCCAGCGTCAACTCGTCGCTCAGGGCCCGGGCGTCGCTGTCCTGGTAACAGTGCCGGCAGCGCAGGTTGCAGCGGTTGGTGAAGTTCCACACGGCGAAGAGCGGAGCGGAGAATCGCTGCGGCACGGTCAGCCCGAACTCCGCGACGCTGCGCGCGGTGGCCACCAGGCCGCGCACCGTCGCCGCGTGCTCGCTGACGCGCTCGCGGAACGTGTCGATCGACACGCTGCCGCGCATGTAATCCATGAACCGGTGCAGCGGCCAGTACTTCAGCCGCTGGGCAAGCGGCGCACCCGGATCCCCATAGCTGGCCAGCACCTCCTCGATGACCGTCTTGCGCCGGGGGCGGGCGCGCGCCAGCCACCCGAGCAGCCGGCGGACCGCGTAGCGGCCCAGCCAGTCTTCCACCGGGTGGTGGAAGCTCAGGTCGATCGCCTGTCCCGGGCCGGTTCGCCAGTCCCCCGGCCCGCCACAGGCCGCATAGCTCGCCGAGGAAACATACGCATGGCTGCCGCCGGCCAGTTCGACCAACGGCCGCACTCGGTCGGTCATCCGCGCGTTCCTTTCGCTCGCCGTACCGCGCCGCGCTCGCCGGGCGCCCGAGCAGACCGCAATATAGGCAGAACGTTAGCGGGATGCGAGCCGGAAATGCCGTCCGAAAGGGCACGCGGGACGCTGGCACAGCGGCGTGAACGGCGCGCGGGGCTGTTCAGGAAGTCCTGCGGTCGCGCCGCGCGCCCGGATGGGCCGCCACCTTGAGCCGCGGATTGTCCGGCCAGCCGGAAAGGTGGATCTCGCTGCGCCCGTCAAGCAGCGCGAGCAACCGGCGACCGATGAACTCCTCCCGCCAGCCGCTGAGCAGCGCCGGTCGCTCGGGCAGCAGGCCGGCCTGGTAGTCGAGGACTTCGCGCAAGCGCTGCGTGCTGCCGAGCAGGTTGCGGCTGAGCTGCTCTTCGTGGCAGATCGCCACCGTAATCGCGGAGAGCAGGTCCAGCAGCGCGGTGGTCATCGGAGCGTCATCGCGGCGCTCGCACGGGGTCGGCCACTCGCCTTTGGGCAGCTTGGCGGCCTCGCTGATCACGCTCAGCAGTTCCTGGACCACCTTGCGGTTGCGCGCCTGCGGGAAGCCGCGCAGGACTTCCAGGTCGGTCGCGCTCTGTGGGCGGCGGCGGGCGATTTCCACCAGGACGTCGTCACGCATCAGCGCCCGGATCGGACGGTTGCGCGACTTGGCCCAGCGGTCCCGCCATTCCACCAGGCGCTGGAGGACCGCCAGTCCGAGGCCGTCCAGCTTCTTGCTGCCGCGGAGCCGCAGGGCGCGCTCCTCGACCGGCGCCCGGTAGAACGCCGGGTCTTCAAAGCACTTCATTTCCTCCGCCACCCAGGCCGTTCGGCCGAGCCGCGCGACCTCCGCCCGCAGGCGCTCATGCAGCTCCAGCAGGTGGGCCACGTCCTCGACGGCGTAGCGCGTCTGGGCCGCGGTCAACGGCCGCCGCAGCCAGTCGGTGAGCGTTTGCCCCTTGGAGATGCGGCGGTGGAGCACATTTTCCACCAGGCGGACGAGGCTGAGAGGATATCCGTGTCCCACGAAGCCGGCGGCGACCTGCACGTCATAGACGTTGCGCGGCACGTGGCCGCTCGTCCGCAGGCAGAGCTCGAAATCCTCCTTGCCCGCGTGAACCACGGTCGTCACCGATTCGTCCGCGACCAGGTCCCAGAACGTACGGAGGTCCACGCCCTGGGTCGGATCGATCAGTACGACGCCCGCCTCCGTGCCCACCTGAATCAGGCACAGGGCCGCATCATACGTGTCGTCGCGAATGAACTCCGTGTCGAACGCAAGCACCCCGGCGCGGCGCCAGGCCGCGCAGTGCTGCTCCAGAACGGCGGTATCGGTGACGAGCTCCGGCGGCCTCAAGCTGACCTCAGAAGATGCGTAGCTGGTCATGCGGCAATATCCGGCGGCACGCGGTCGGTGCCGCTCAACCGACCAACAAGTCCTATTAGCAGATACACCGAATGTCGAGCGCTGTCCAGCCGCCGCCTCCGGGCGGCACCGCGGGCGGGCAGACCTCGCCGCGAATTCCCCCGCGTTGAGACCTTGCCGGCGAGGGGCCGATTCGCAGGGCCGGACCTCCCTGTTCGGTCGCAGCAATCGCAGGCGAGCCTCAGGCTCGCCCCTACGCGCCCTCGCGCGCCAAGGATTGTGCCTTCCGTGGCAATTTGCATCGGCGCGGGAGCCCGGCGCCGACACGTCCTTCTTATCGACCGCGCGCCGGAGCTTTTCGCAGGGGATGGTCACGAGCGGCCCCCCTTTTGCGCGGAAACTGCGCCGTCGGCCAAGAAGCACCGTGCCACACCCCCGCCGCCGAAGTCTCGGTCGGCCGATGGGCGATGTTGGCGGGCGGGACGCCCACCCCACCCAGTAGCGACCTGCCCACCGTGGCAGGCAAGCTCGGGTCCGGCGCTACGCTTCCGAGGCGGACTGCCGGGCTACATCCAGTCGCCCCATTCGGGGCGGAAGAAACACTCCGCCGAATCTGTCATGGACTCCGGACTGCCGGGCTCCATTCCATCGCCCCATCCCGGGCGAAGCCGCGGACTACTGCTGATTCGCGTCGTCTTCCTCGGGCATGCACACGCCGCTCGCGGGGTTGCCTACCGTGCGAATGATGTCGCCGGGATCGGGCTCCACGCGCGCCCCCGACAACTCGGCCCGAATCATGCGGATAATGAGCTGGTCCAGACGCTGCACGTGGTAGCACGGCACGTGCGGCTCGGCGTGCGGGTTTCCGACGCCCGAATCGTCCGTCAGGAACAGGTACTCGCTCAGCGTCAGGAACGCCGCCGCGCGCATGTAGAACTCGAGTTCCGTATCGACGCCGCTGGCCGCCACCGGGTACATCGCGATCGTCCGGGCGCGCAGCGCCCCGATGGCCGCGAAGGTGCGCTCGGCGAACTCGGTGTGCGGCGGGGCATCGGCGACCCAGAACAGGACGCGCGCCGTGTCGGTTGCGATCCAGCTCAGCTTATTGACCTCCTCCAATCCGAGGTGGACGGCCTCCGGCCAATCGCCGCCGCCGTCCGCCGACTGGTCCGCGAGGTTCGCCAGGAAGTCGTCCAGGGTCGCCGTGAAGTCGAACGGCCGCACGACGTAGAGGTCGCCCGCGTCGCGATACAGGATCAGGGCGTACCGCTTGGTCACGTCGGGGAACAGCTCGTGGACGGCCCGCGCGATGCTCTGCATCTCGGTCTTCAGGTACTCGAGCTCGTCCCCCATGCTGCCCGTGGTGTCCACGAGAAACGCGAGGTCCAGGTTGCCGGGGGCCGCGCCGGCCGCAGCCAGGGTGAAGTTCCACTCGAGGTTGTTCAGGTCGCGCACTTCCGCGACCGGGTTATCCTCGGCGGGCGAGTGGACCGTCACCGTGAACGACGTGGCCTCCGGCGCCCCATCCAGGCCGGTCAGGAACAGGACCCGTCCGTCGCTGCCGGTCACCTGGTCGAGCAGCACGGCTTCCGGCTGCCCTTCGGGCGTGATCACGACGCGCGCGTCGGCAATCGGAACCCCCTGCTGGTCCCTCACGGTAACGATGATCCGTTGGCCCAGTGCGACGTTCGGATAGCGCCCCGCCTGGTCGGACTGAAGCACGCCCGTGATGAAGTCGCGAAATACGCCGAGGTTGAGATTGTCGTCAAAGCTGCCGGCGGTGAGCGTTCCGGACTGCACTCCGCCGTTGCCTCCGTCGCCCGCGTCGCCCTCCCCCGAATCGGCATCGCCGCCGTCGTCCCCCGGTGCCGTGGGGGCGCTGGAGCCATCCGTGCTGCCGTCGGTGGGCGCACGTGTGCCTCCCCCCGAGGTGTCGCCGGAACTGAGGGGCGATGTGGTGATTGTGCAGCCGGGGCTGGTCACCAGCAGGGCCACGAGCGCAACCCACAGGGCGGCCGCGCAGAAGCTGAGCTTAGTTCTCATGTCAATCGACCTCCGTCGGGGTGAGGGCATGTCGAGCCCGAATGGTCGGTGGTGCGAATCCACATACGGCCGTCCCTGGCCCAATACCCCGCTCCGGCACCGCCTCGCCTGCGGGGACACGACATCCCCGCTTGATCGCATTCAAGGTCGCCCTGCCTGTCCTGTCAAGCGGGACGCGATTTGCCCGCCAACCCCGCCAGTGCTAAGCTGTTCGCGGAACAACCGGTCACAATTATGGATCAGCCCTATGAGTGAAGTGATTTCTGCGAAGTTGGACGCCGGCCCGCATCGCTTCGCGCTGGCCGCCGCGCGCTTCAACGAGTTCGTTACGGCGCGCCTCGTGGACGGGGCCATCGACGAGTTGACCCGCCACGGCGCGGCCGCGGGCAACATCACGCAGGTCTGGGTCCCGGGCGCGTGGGAACTGCCGCTGGTCGCGCAGAAGCTGGCCGCGACCGGCCGGTACGCCGCCGTCCTCTGCCTCGGCTGCGTGATCCGCGGACAGACCCCGCACTTCGAGTACGTGGCCGGCGAGGTGGCGAAGGGGATCGCGCAGGTCTCCCTGTCCACGGGTGTGCCGGTCACCTTCGGCGTCGTGACGGCGGACTCATTGGAGCAGGCGATCGACCGCGCCGGCGCGAAGACCGGGAACAAGGGCGCGGACGCCGCCCGGGCGGCCATCGAGATGGCCAACCTGCTGGCGGCGCTCCCGAAACGGTAGTTCGGAGCCAGCACCCCTGGCCGGTGGCCCGCGATGTCGTTTCGGGAACGCTCGCACGCTCGCATGCTCGCGTTGCAGGCCCTGTGCCTGTTCGACGCGCTCGGCGACTCGTTCACCGAGCAGTTGGATACGTTCCTGGCCGATCCGGCTAACCGCGACGATCTCCACTGGCGACGTCCGCTGGGACCCCAGGCGCTCTCCTTCGCGCGCGAACTCGCCGCGGGGGCCTGGCAGCAGCGGGCCGCCAGCGACCAGCTCCTCACACAACACGTCGTGGGCTGGTCGATCGACCGCATGCCGCCGGTGGACCGTAACATCCTGCGGCTCGGCCTATACGAGTTGCTCCACTGTCCGGACCGGCCGTACGAGGTCGTCATCAACGAGGCGATCGAGCTGGCCCGGCGTTTCGCCGGGGCCGAGTCCCCGGCCTTCGTCAACGGCGTGCTCGATGGTCTGCGGCGCGAGGTGGCGGCGCGGGAAGCCGGGGCAACGCCGGACGAGGGCGGAGAGACGACCACGCCGCGGCCGAACGCGCCGGCGGGGGCGGCCGACCCTGGTAATGAACCGCAAGAGGATTGCGATGGGGCTGTTTGACGCACTCAAGCGTGGACTGAGCAAGACCCGCGACAAGATCGTCTCGGGCCTGCGGACGCTGCTGCCGGTCGGCCGCAAGATCGACGAGGAGCTGCTCGACCAGTTGACCGATGCGATGCTGGCCGGCGACATGGGGCCGCGCGCGGTGACCGGCCTGATCGAGGAGGTGCGCCAGGGCTGGAAAGCGGGCCGTGTCTCCGAGGCCCAGGAGATTCTGCCCTTCATGAAGCAACGCATCGCCGAGACCTGGAGCGACACGGACCGGGCGCTGCACTTCGCCCCCACGCCGCCGACCGTGATCTTCGTGGTGGGGATCAACGGCTCGGGCAAGACGACCAGCGTCGCGAAGCTCGCCTATCACCTCAAGCAGCAGGGCAAGTCGGTGCTGATGGGGGCGTGCGACACATTCCGTGCCGCCGCCATCGAGCAACTGGTCATCTGGGCCAAGCGGGCCGGCGTGGACATCGTCAAGCACCAGCCGAACAGCGATCCGGCGGCCGTCGCGTTCGACGCGTGCGAAGCGGCCCTGGCCCGCAAGGTGGACGTGCTGGTGATCGACACGGCGGGCCGCCTGCACACGCAGGAGCACCTGATGCGCGAGCTGAGCAAGATTCAGCGCGTGGTGCAGAAGCGGATTCCCGACGCTCCGCACGAGGTGCTGCTGGTGCTCGATGCGACCATCGGCCAGAACGCGATCAACCAGGCGAAGATCTTCTCGGAGGCGGTGAAGGTCAGCGGCCTGTTCCTGGCCAAGCTCGACGGCTCGGCCAAA
>JALHJL010000017.1:9409-70712 GCA_022839625.1 Phycisphaerales bacterium | reverse complement strand
TTTGTGAAAGGGGAGGGTCGAGCCGCTCCGGACCCTGCACCGGCTGTCCCCAAGGCGATCGGGACGAGAGATTTGCGCCCCTTTCTTCGAGAGTCTGCCAGCAGCAGTCTGCGCCAACCACCCGCCTGTCGCGTCGGACACGGAGGTCTGTTTGTAGCGGCCGATCTCCTGGTTGGCCGTTGCGAGAGCCTGAAGAATGCTCGGAGAGTCCGTTGAAGAAGGGGACTGGCTCCGCGCCGGTGGGCTTTCGCGGTAAAGCTGCGTGGGTCTCTCGCGGTGCCCGTACCTTCTTCCAACGGACACGTAGGCCGCCTTATTCCGTCGGATTGGCGGCGGGGGCGTCCGGGTTCGCGGCCGTTACGCCCGGCTTGTAGATTCGCGACTCGAGCGCGCGGATGTAGCCGGTCCACTCGCTCGCTGCGTCCGTATCACCGGCAATCGCCTCGAACACCATCGCCAGCTTGGCGTCGAGATTGTCCAGGTAGTGCAGCATGATGGCTTCGGCGGTGGCCGGCAGCCGCGGGCTACCGAACTCGTACTTGCCGTGATGGGCGAGGATCAGGTGCTTCAGCGCCGTTTCCAGCTCGTGCGGGAACGGCCGGCCGGTCTCACGCTCCAGGGCGCGGCAATGGTCATGCATCCAGAGCACGCCCTGTACGATGTGTCCGACGAGTTGGCCTTCCGTCGTGTATTCGATGTTCGTGTCGAAGGCCAGCTCCCGCACCTTGCCGATGTCGTGCAGGAAGATGCCGGCGAGCAGCAGGTCGCTGCTGACCTGCGGGTAGAGCGGGCACACCACCTGCGCGAGACGCAGCAGATTGCGCGTATGCTCCAGCAGGCCGCCCAGGTAGGCGTGGTGCATCTGCACCGCGGCGGGCGCCCGCTTCAGCGAGCGCACGAATTCGGCGTCGCTGACGAACTTGCCCACGAGGGCCAGCACGTCGCGGTTGCGGATGCCGCGCAGCAGCTCTTTGACCTGGTTCCAAAGGGCGTCCACGTCGTGCTTGCCGGCCGGCAGGAACTCCGCCGGGTCAAACGTCCCCGCCTCGACCTGGCGGACCCCGTCGATGATGAACTGGCGGTTGCCCTTGTAGCTCTCGACCCGCCCGCGGAAGTGCAGCAGCCCGCCTTCCGGCATGGAATCGTAGATCTCCTGCGAAGCTTGCCACATGCGCGCCACCATCTGGCCCGAGCCGTCGGCGAGCACCGCATGAATGTACAGGCTGCCATTGGTGGTGGTTCGCAGGTCCTTCTGCGCGACGCGGAACACCTGGTCGTCCACGCGCTCGCCGGCTTGCAGGTCGGCGATCCGCGTTCCCGCCGGCGACTTGGTTGCGCTCACGGGGTCCCCTCCTTCGCCGGCGACTCCCGGCCTTTGAGCTGGGCCGTCCACTCGTACGCGTCCGGTGTGATGAACACCGCCGCCGGTCCGAACAGGTCTTGCCGCATGACCAACCCGAGCGGCGTGGTGTAGTAGGAGTGGATACCCGCTGCCAGCTCGCCGATCGCCGCCTCCCAAGTCTGGCCGCTGCCCTCCATCGCCCGCAGCACCTGATGGATTTCCTCGGGCTGCCCGCGGTGGCGATAGATAATCTCGGCGATCACGATCTGCTCGGCGGAGCGGCGCACCAGGCTCCAATCCGCGTGCGGGTTGGCGTGGAAGACCACGCGGTGCAACTCCTCGATCTCGCTCACGAGGCGCGCGAGGTAATCGTGCGCATGGATCGCACGCGTCAGTTGCTCGATCTCGTCAGTCGAAAGCTGAGCCAAGTCGTACCGCCTGATGTTCTTGCACCGGCCCCTTCAGGGCCGCGTCGCTTCATCCCGGGGCCGGCTGCTCGCCCGCTTCGTCCACGCTCCCGCCGCCGCGCGTGCCGCGTCGCCGCGTCTTCGTCACGGCGGCTATCCGGGCTGCCTGCGCCCGCGCGGTCCGGCGGGCCGGTCGCCGCCTTCCTCCCGCTCACGCCGATCCGTGCCGTGCCCGGCCGCGGGTGTCGCGTCGCCCTCCGGCACGGCCAGCTCGAGCGGCTCGCCCGCCAAGGCCTTCGCCAGAAGCTCCGCGAGCTGCGCGGGCTCCACCTTCTCCGTGGCGGCAACCCAGTCCGTCACGGCGTCCAGCGCGCGCTGCAATTCCTTGTGAAACGTCAGGATCGCCTCCACGTCCGCGTCCGAAAGCGGCCCCTCAAGCTGGTATCGCCACTCCCCTTCGCGGCGGGCCAACTGCAACGTCGGCGTCGCCTTCGGTCCGAAGATGACCGCCGCCAGGTTCGGCGAAACGCTCGCGTGCTCCGTGTCCAGAATGTCCCACGTCAGGCCGAGATCAGCGCCGCGCAACGCTCCAAGGAGCTGCTCCGCGCGGGTGTCGTCGGCCCCCAGCCGCTGTTCCAGGAAGCGCCGCAGGCGGTCGATCCGGTCGAAAGTATCCAGCAGCGTCCCCGCGTGCTCCGCCAGCGGCCGGACGTGCTCCGGGTCGAAACACCGCAAGGCCAGCTCCACCTCCCCGTCCTTGAGCGCGTTCACCAGGTCGCGCACCGCCGCCTTGACCTCGGCGTCGATGTCGACCGCGGCGCGCCCGCCGGCGGCGCCGTCGGGACGAAGGGCCGGCATGGCCAGCTCGGTGCTGCCCGCCACCTTGGTCGGTTGGTAGGCGCTGGCGTCCGCCAGGATGCCGGGGTCGAACACTCCGCGTGCCAGGGGAGCACCTTCCTTGACTCCCCCCAGGGACTCGTCCTGCCGCGTCGGCATGTCCTGCGGCTCGCCGCACCCGCAGAGCCACCCACCGGCCCAGAACCCAACACAGAAAAGCCATCGCGTACTAAGCATCTTCGTCACTCAGGCCCGCCCACGCGCCGGCGCGCTGCCGACCGGTACGGGCAACGGCACCGTAGCCCGGTGGACGTGCGGCGTCAATGGCGTGCTGGCGTACCCCGGCGCTGGTCAGTTCACGTCCGTGAAGTGCAATTCCCGCGGCGGCCCAGGCGGTCCCGCAGTTCGGCGGCCCGTTCGTAGTCCTCGATCGCCAGGGCCCATTCCAGCTCGGACTGGAGCTTCGCCGGGGCGTCGTCGGGCAGGCGCTCCAGGATTTCGCGGCGCATGGTCCGCAACGTGTTGGCTTCGCGCGCCCAGGAGTCGTCCCCCTCGTCGTCGGTGCTCTGCCGTTCGAGGTCGGCGATCCCGTCGTCCACGATCTGAAGGGCCTCTTCGGGGCGATGGCGGGCGATGGCGGACTGCGCGCGGGCCCGCGCGTGCATCATCATCACGTACGCCCGCTGGGCGAGCAGCAGCGACCGGTCCCGGGCCGCGGTCGCGTAGCGCGCGCAAAGCTCGATCACGCGCAGGTTGCGGGCCGTGTCGCGCTCCACCCCGGCGAACTCCTCCAGCACGTACAAGGAGAGGTAGCGCTGGTAATACAGGTAGGCCTCGTGCCGCAATTCTCGGCAGTCTTCCGCCGACAGCTCGAAGCTCTGGTCGTCCCCGCTGGCGGCGACGTGGGCGCGCAGACGCTGCTCCTGGTACTCGAGCAGCGACTCGCAGCCGTGCGGCCTTTGCCCGTCCGGCCGGCCGGTGCACTCCATTTGCAGCACGCCCAGGTCGATGCGCGTCTGGATCTTCTCGCACCCGTCCCGGCCGATGATTTTCCGCACCGAGATCTTCCCCGGTTCGAACTCCCACCCGTCGAGGATCGTGCGCAGGTCGCGTATCATGTCACTAGGCGTATCGGCTGAGGGCTGCGGTCTCATCAGCCCGGAGAGCACTGCGGGCGACGCCGTCCGCGGCGGCCGATGGCCCGAGGCGGATCGTCCATGCGTGTCATCGCGGGGTCATTTCGCGGACGCACGTTGGAAGCGCCCCCGGGCGACACGACGCGTCCGATCACCGACCGCGTCAAGGAAACACTTTTCAATGTACTGGGGCATCGGCTGGCCTTGCCGGGGCAGTTACCGGGCGTGGACACGCTAGACCTGTTCTCCGGTTCCGGCAGCCTCGGCATCGAGGCACTCTCCCGCGGCGCCCGCTCGTGCACGTTCGTCGAACGCGACCCCGAGGCTCTGCGCTGCCTGCGCCACAACCTGCGGCAGCTCGCCCTGGCGGAATGCTGCACCGTGCTCGCGGCCGACGCGTGGCGGCTGCGCCTGCCGAATCCCACCATCCCCTTTGGCCTGATCTTCGTGGACCCTCCGTATCGGGATACGCAGGATACGCGGCGTCTGGGCGACCTCCTCGTGCACCTGGCAGCGAACCTCGCGCCTGATGGGCTCATCGTGTTTCGCTGTCCCGAACGTGCGGCGGCCCTGCCGGCAGCGGACCTCGGCCCACTGCGCACCGTGGACGAACGCACTGTGGGGCGCATGCGGCTGGTCTTCCTCGCGCGCCCGCAGTAATACAACAACCCAATCGCCACCGGCCGACGGTTCTCGCGTCCATCAACGAACCGTGCCGGGCATCGGAGCCCGGCACGGCGCGTCATGAACTGGAATGGTGCGCTGGTTCGGGCCGACGCCGCCCGCGCGGCGCGCCGGACACCTCCCGAGCGGCCGGCCCGCGTGGTCCGATCAGAAGTCCTTCAAGCTTGACGACTCGGCCGACTCATTCACGTTCCAGGGCTCGCCGGCGCTCGTGTCTGGCGATGCCTGCGATTGTCGAGCCTTGAGCTTGGCCGTTGCCGGCTGCGAGCCGCCTTTCAGCGTCTTGCCGCGGTTCACCCGGCGGCCGGATTCCTGGCGGTTGCGCTGGCCTCCGACGAGGTCCAGCAGCTCATTCACCATGCCCTTGACGGTCTGCGCCTGGGCGCTCAACTGCTCGGCGGCGGAGGCGGATTCTTCGGCGCCGGCCGCGTTCTGTTGCGTCACCTTGTCCATTTGCGACACGGCCGTGTTGATTTGCTCGACGCCCTGGGCCTGCTCGTTGGACGCGCGCGTGATGCCTTGCAGCAGGCCGGCCACCTGCGTGACGTCGCCGACGATCCCCTGGAGCACCTTGCCCGCGGTCTCCGCGACCCCGGTGCCTTCCTTGGCGCGCGTGACGGAGCCCTCGATCAGGTTGGTGGTGTTCTTGGCCGCCTCGGCGCAGCGCTGGGCCAAGTTGCGGACCTCTTCGGCCACGACGGCGAAGCCCTTGCCGTGCTCGCCGGCCCGCGCTGCCTCAACCGCGGCATTGAGGGCCAGCAGGTTGGTCTGGAAGGCGATCTCCTCGATGACTTTGATGATCTTGCTGATCTGATTCGCGGACTCGTTGATGGCGTTCATGGCGTTGTTGAGCTGGCCCATGGTCTGTTCGCCCGCGCCGGCATTCTTGCGGGCCTGGTCGGCCAGCTCGTTCGCCTTCTGCGCGTTCTCGGCACTGGTCCGGGTCATCGCGGCCATTTGCTCCAGGGCGCTGCTGGTCTCTTCCAGCGATGAGGCCTGCTCGCTGGCGCCCGCGGCGAGTTGCTGGGACGCGGTGGCCACCTGCCCGGAGGCGTCATTGACCTGCTCGGCGCCCTCGTTGAGCTGCGTGGCGATGCGCGTCAGCGTGCGGTTGGTGCTGCGCGTGATCATGATGCCAAGTCCCATCGCCACGACCACGCCGACGATCATCGCCACCAGCGCGACGATCTTGATGACGGCCGCCTGGTTGAGAGCGTCGCTCGCGTGCGTGGCGGCCAAGGCGCGGTTCACGTCCGTCAGCTCGTCCACCACGCGGTTGACGACCTGCTCGGTATCGCGGCACTTGCCCATCAACTGGTCCTGAGCCTGGACCCCGAGCGCGTAGGAATTCTGGGCTTCCCTGCGGATACCATTAAAGTGGGTCAGGAACTCGTCGGCGGCGGGCCCCATCTCTTTGAAGTACAGCTCGTGGGCTTGCTCCAGATTGCCTTCGCGGACCGCCTGCTTGATCTTGGCGCAGGAGTCGTGGACCCGCTTGTGCGGCGCGGCCGCTTCCTTCAGCTCCCGCTGGACCTCGGGGTTCTCGCAAGTGAACGTGGCCATCCACTTACCGTAGTTGCACTGGCTGTGGTCCTCGCCCCCGTCGAAGACCTCCTTGCTTTGTAGCATGGCCAGAGTCAGCTCGCGGAGCTTGTAGTGGTCGCTGCTGAAGGTCTCCAGGTCGCGGCACAAGCGGTCGGCTTCGTAGATGCCGGTCGCGTCGCGGGCCTTGCACAGCTCGAAGAACTTGTTGTTCTCGGCCCGCCAGGCGTCCCAGGCCGGAACCAGCCGCTGCCAGATCTCCTGCTCCTGCGGGGTATGCGACAGCCCCTCGTACGTCTTCCAGGCCGCCTCGTATTCCTCCCGGGCCTGCGCGACGTTCTCGTATTGCCGCGCGCGAGTCGCCTTGTCCAGGTCGGACATCATCAGGGTCCGCTGGGCTGTCTTGATCACATTGGCGTTCCCCTTGATGATGTGCATGCTGTCTACGGCGGGGAGCTGCACCGTCCCCAGATCATCGATGCTCTTCGAGCTTTCATACGCCCCATAGAAGCCCACGACCCCCAGTAGGAGCGTGATGACGCTCACCGACACAAACGCCGCCATCAGTTTCTTGCCAAGTGTCCAACCCGAACTCATGACTGTGTCTCCAAGTGCCAAGTGCCATGGCCGGGCAACCGACGTGGTGCCGGGCTCTTCACCGAGCGACCTCGCCCCGGCGCGCGGCGGGGCGAGTCCGTTGGGGGTTATCGTCCACTGTCGACCGCACTTTAGGGACTTCGCTCTACTTGGAGAAAAGGCCTCGGACCAGGGCCCCCCGGCCCGCGCTTATGGGACGCCGCGCTGCCGCGGACCGGCCCACTTCATCGTCGGCGTCCCAGAAACTACGGCGAGCACGCGCCGCTGAGGGACGCGTGCTCGGGGTGGAGGTTGGCACTGCAACCGGGAGGAGGTTCGCAGCCGGGAATATGCCCGGCAGATCGGCGTTCTACGATGCGGCCAGGAGCCGTTCCTCGAGGACGGCGCGAATCTTGATCATGGCCTGGTTCTGAATCTGCCGCACGCGCTCCTTGCTGACGCCCAGCAGGTCGCCGACCTGGTCGAGCGTCTTGCGCCGCGGTCCGGGCTTCGCGCCGAACTGCTCCAGCGAGAAGCGGGCCGCGAGCACCTTGCGCTCGACCTGGTTCAACTCGGCAGAGTTCTCGAACAGGATGTGCTTCAGCTCATCCACGCACTCATGCTCGGTGTGCTCGCGCCGCGTCTCGACGAAGTCGCTGCGCTCCATCGCGGGGTCGTAGGGAGTCGGGAACTGCGCGCGGTGGCGCGCCGCCTTGGCGCCCGCCCGCGAGAAGCTCGCCAGAATCGCCCGGCACGCGTAGGTGCTGAACTTGAAGCCGCGCGCCGCGTCGAACTTGTCCACGCACCGCAGCAGCGCCAGGTTGCCCTCGCTGACCAGCTCGCCCAACTCGACGCCGCTGTTCTTCGAGCGCCGCGCCATCGCCAGCACCAACGACGTGTTCGCCCGCACAATGTCCGTGCGGACGTCCTGCGCCAATTCGTCCCAGCGCAGCAACTCGCGGGCGGCCGCGAGGGTGAGCCGTCGCTTGCGGAACCGGTCCAACACACGCAGCACGCGATAGCGGCAGTAGTTGAAACGCAGGAACAGGTTCTGTTCCTCTTCGGGCGTCAACACCTCGGTGCCCGGCTGGCGTCCCGCGGCGTTCTGCCCCTCCGCGGTCGTCGCGCGCTTCGGCCACCGTTCCCACGTGCGCAAGAACTCGTCGATCGCACGCGGCCACGTGCCGCCGCGGAAACTCGCGTGATAAACGCACTCGACCGGCTCGGCGAGCCGCTTGGTGAGGTGTTCGACCGCGTGCGGCGCCAGTTGCCGCAAGGCGGCCGGGGTCGGCAAGAGCGCGGTGGGGCGCAGCTTGCGGACCACCGTGGCGGTATCTGACGAGCGAGCGGTAATCGTCGCGTTCCTCATGACGCCACCGTCCATTTCCGCAGGACGCTCGGCAGTCGGACCCCGCCGGCCTGCATCGCCACCGGTCGGCCCGTGCCCAAGCGCGCCACTATTTCTACATACGCCGCCAATTCCGGGCGGATCGGTGACCGATCGCAGTATCCAGACGCCTGCGCCAGCAGTGGTGTAATTCTCGCGTTCACTTGATCTCCCGTGCGGGCCTGGTCATGCTCATTCAGCACTAGTTCGATACCATATAAAGTGTACCACAAGTTGATCGCGATGCAAACGAATTAGAATTATTTTTGTGCGCTTTTATAGCTCTTTTATTTAGAAGTACTTGCGCATAGAATCAGAGGGGTTAGGCTGTGCGAGTCCGAAGATTCTTCACAATCGGGATCGCTCCCGGACGAGACTCCTACGTGGAACTACGTGCTGCTGCGAGACGTCCGCGTGAACACGCTCTTAGTTCCGCGCCGGTCTTGGTGAACTGTGCGGCTGCGCCCGTATAATCCCCCCACCGAATCCCGTCGGAGGAGATCGTGCGCGTCGCGCTGATGGAGCTGGTGGCCCTGACCCTCGCGATCGCATCCGGTTGCGGCCCCGCCGATGCACGCCGCCAGCGGCTCGGCGCTGCGAACCCGTTGGACCGGGCGGAGGCTGTCGTCCGGGTTTCGGAGGCGTCCGACCCCGAGGCGGTGCACAAGCTCGTGGATTTGCTTGACGATCCGGACGCCGCCGTGCGGATGTACGCGATCCAGGGATTGCGCCGTTTGTTCGGGGATGATCTCGGCTACGTCCACTATGCGAGTCCCGGCGCCCGGCACGCGGCGTTGCAGCGCTGGCGTGAGGCATTGCGAAGTGGGCAGCTCACGTTACGCCCCGAGCGCACGTCGGAAGTACCAGCGGTGAGCGGGGCGGCGCCGGCCGAGCCCCCCGGCGCCGGCGGCGAAGCGGATACTGCGGCGGCGGACCCCGGCGCCTCGCGCTAACAGTACGGCTTTCGAGGGGCGCTGGCGTTGGCAGAATGCTGTATCTTGTGCCAGGATTCAGGGTCCGAGGTGCGAGGGACGCCGCCGCATTGGAACAGGCCACCGTGGACAGCACGCCGAACAACCTGAAAGTCGAGACCGGGATGGTGGGTGCGGAGCCGGTCATTCGCGTGCAGGGCGAAGTGACCCTGGGCACGGCGCCGCAGTTGCGGGCGCAGTTGCTCGCGTCTGCCCGACAGACAACCGGGACGGTGCGCGTCGATCTTTCGCAGGTGTCGTACATGGACTCCTCGGGCGTGGGGACGATGGTGTACGTGAAACGGGAGATCGAACGCACGGGCCGGCGGATGGTGCTGATCGGGCTACAGCCACGGGTCCGCAGCGTGTTCGAGCTCACGCACCTGGACAAGTTCTTCACCATCGTGCAAGCCGACGGCGAGATGGGCGGGCCATGAGCGCTGCCTTGCGACCGCTGCGAGCTGCGTCGGCCCGGCAGCGCGTGGCAGCGCTCGGTGCGGTCGTGCGCACCGGCGCGGTGCGGGTCCGCCAGGTCGTTGTGTACACCGGAGGGGTCGTGCGCCTGTTCCTGGCGATTGGGCAGCGCATCGTGTGGACCGCCCACGGGGGGCCGCACCGGATTCGCACCGCAGCACTGGTGCAGCAGGCGGTTCGCGTCGGCGTACGCAGCATTCCCATCATTGTCCTGGTGCAGGTGTTCATCGGCATCATCCTGGCGTTGAACCTTGCTCCCACTCTCGAGATGTACGGCTCGCTGGAGCGGGTCGCCGACGTGGTGGCGATTGCGGTGTTCCGCGAGCTGGGCGCGCTGATCAGCGCGGTGATCCTCAGCGGGTTTGCCGGGGCCTCGATCGCGGCGGAGCTGGGGGCGATGGTGGAGGGCGAGGAGATCAAGGCACTGAAGGCGCACGCCCTGGACCCGATCCGCTTCCTGGTTGTGCCGCGCGTGGTTGCGACGACGGTCATGCTGGTCGGTCTGACGGTGCTGGCCGACGTGGTGGGCGTGTTCGGCGGTTTCCTGACGGGCGTTTTCGTGCTCGATCTGAACCCGATGGCCTACATCGACCAGACGCGGGCGGCACTGACGCCGCACGATTATTTCACGGGGCTCTTCAAGGCGGGCGTGTTCGGCGCGATCATCGCCGGCCTGGCCTGCCATGAGGGGCTGAACGTGAGCGGCGGGGCGGAGGGCGTCGGGCGGGCCACGACCATGACGGTGGTCAAGAGCATTGTCTGCCTGATCGGCGCCGACTGCATCTTCACGGCGATCTTCTACGTAGTGGGGTGGTGACGTGCCGCTGGTGCTGGGCATTGACGAGGCCGGCTACGGGCCCCTGCTCGGCCCGCTGGTAGTGGGGGCCACGTTGTGGCGCGTGGCGCCGGCCCACGTGCAGCACGACTTCTGGGAGCAACTGGCCGCGGGCGTGTGTCGCACCGGCGGGCGCGGCGACACGCGGCTGACGGTCGGGGACTCGAAGCAGGTCTTCGACCGCAAGCGCGGCCTTTCGACGCTCGAGCGTACGGTGCTGGCATTCGTGCGCGCCGTGGGATTGCAGAGCGACACGCTGAGCGGACTGCTGGGCGCGCTCGGTGCTCTGTCGGCCGCCGGCAGCACGGACTGCCCCTGGTACCGGGACTTGTCGGCGCGCTTGCCCACCGACCCGGCGCGCTCCGCGTGCGAGGGGGCCGCCGAGCATCTGGCGGCGACGATGGCGACGGGCGGCGTGGCCTGCTGCGGTCTCCAGGTCCGGGTCGTGACGGAAGACGCCTTCAACCGCCGGGTGGCGCAGACGCGCAACAAGGCCGCCCTCGTGCTGGAGGCCGTGCTGGAGTTGGTACAGTGGGGCGGCAGGCGGTGCGGCGATCAGGACCTGTACGTGCGCGTGGATCGGCTGGGCGGACGGACGGACTACCGCGAGCTACTGATGCGCGCGTTCCCGGACCGTCACGTCCACGTGCTGGCGGTCGGCGACGAGTGCAGCCGCTATCGGCTCGCAGCGCAGCGCAACGACTGGCAGCTCGAATTCGCCGTGGAGGGTGAGACCAGGCACCTGCCGATCGCGCTGGCCAGCATGTTGGCGAAGTACGTGCGCGAGCTGCTGATGGACCGGTTCAACGCGTATTGGCGGGGCCTGGCCCCGGACCTGCGGCCGACGGCCGGGTACTATACCGACGCCCGGCGCTTCCTGGCGGACATCTCGCCGCTGGTGGCGCGCGGGGGCGTACCGTTGGACCGTTTTGTCCGAGCCCGATGAGTCGTGTTCTCATGCATTCCAATTGCCAGCCGGGACGTCTGATTGTTCTGGCGGGCGTGCTCGTCGCGTTGCACGCCGCCGCACACACCGATACCCCCGATGCAGCGGCGCCGCGGCTCTGGTCGGCCGAGGTGACCCCTGCACTGGAGGCGTGCCGGGCCGGCGACTTCGTGGGCGCCCAGGCACTCGCCCAGCGGATCGCGGCGCGGACGCGCAGCCCGCTCGTGCGGCAGGAGGCCGCCGTCGTCGAGGCGCTCTGTCTGCTGCAAATGCCGGCGCGCTCGGACCGGCTCGAAGGGCGCGCGCGGCTGAAGCAGCTCGCGGGCGAGGACGCGACACTGCTGGACGAGCCCGAGTGCAATCTGGCCTACGGGATCGCGCAGCGGGAGCTGAGTGAGACGGCGGATGCGCTGGATGCCCTGGAGCGGGCGGCGACCGCCTTCGCGGCGCATGGTCTTGCGGCCCGACAGGCCGCGGCGCTGGTGGCGCTGGCGCGGACCTGGGCTAGGCACGGCGAATGGGAGGCGACTCCGCCGCGCTTCGGAGTGCGCAGGCCGCTCAGCGTGGCCGAGGCCCGCGAGACACGCCGGTCGCAGATCGAGGCGTTGCGCCCGCGCATCGAGGCGCTGCCCGACTCTGACGCGGCGCTCGCCGAGCTGGATCTCGTGCTGGCCACGTACCTGCTGGATTCGGACGAGTTTCCGGGCGAGGGCCTGGAACAACTGAGGCGATTGGCGGCGACCGCGACGCTGACGGCCTCCGCGGCCGAGGCCGCGTTTCTGCTTGCCGAGCAGTATGAGTCCAGCGCGCAGTGGGCCGAGGCCCTGGCGTGGTATCAGCGTCTGGAGCGCGAGTGGCACGGTGAGATCGCCCGTCAGGCCGGCCGCCGCATACAGGACATCGCGCGCCCGCAGATCATCGTCGATGTCCCCGGCTGGGCCTGGCCGGACCAGACGGTTCCGGTGCGCGTACGCACGCGCAATCTCGAGGCGGCCGAGGTGGAAGTGCGGCACGTGGACGCACAGGAATGGCTGAGCACGCCGGGCGCGCGCACCAGCGAAGCGTTCCTGCCGGAGTCAGGTTCGGTCCGGCTGGCGCGCGAGCTATGGACTTCCGCCGCGGTACCGCACGGCTGGTGGGACTCTGAGCGTGAGCAGGCGGCGCTCGAATTCGCCGCTGGTCCGGGGGCGTACGTGGTCATCGTTCGCGGCGGCGGCCAGGTTGTGAAACGGCTGGCGATCGTGAGCGACCTGCGGGCGGCGTGCTTCGTCGGGTCGCGACACGCGTTGCTGTGGGCGCTGCGGCCGGGAGAACCGGCTGACGATTCGACGGCCGAGCCGAGCGCGAAGTTCTGGATGAGCCGCTCCTTCGTGCCGACGGAGTTGGCATTCGAGGGGGCGGTAGCTCGCTTCGCGCTGCCGGCGGAAGCGCACGTGATGCGAGAGCGCGGCTGGGTGTGCCTGACGCAGTGGGGCAACGATCTGGCAGTGTGCCGGGGCAGCTTGCGGCCTGCGGAACGCGGCTCAGCGGCCCCGCGCGTGGCCCTGCTTGCCGGGCCGCCCGCGCCGACGGCTGGAGACTCGCTGTATGTGTCCGGACTGGTGTTGCCCGCCGCCGGTGTAAACCGGGCGGGGCAGGACGCAGGGCACGGCAAGCCTGGAGCGGGTAACCGGGCGGGCGCGGCGGACACGGCGGATTCAGACATGAACGGGGCGGCCCGCGTACTCGACCTGCAAGTCGTCGACACGGCCGAGGACGTCCAGTTCGAGCAATCCGTCGAGCTGAAGGCGGGCGGGGCTTTCGCGTGGCAAGTGCCAATCTCCGCCGAGTTGGCGGGCAAACACCTCCGTGTGCTGGCGCGGCAGGATGAGCAGGCGCTTGAGAACGTGCTCGAACGTGCGCCCGCGAGCGTGCCGCCGTCGAGCGTGCCGGACTACCGGCTGCGGGTCGAGTTCCCGCCGGTGCTTCCGGCGGACAGCACCGCGCTCGCCGGGCGCGTGTGGGCGGAGTATCCGTGGGGAGGAGCGGTGGCCCGCGTACGCGTGCGAACCTTGTTCGAAGGGTTTGACCTGCTCGCGCTGGCCGATGCGACGTGGTCAGAAGCAGCGGTCGTCGAACGGGAAGTTCGGCTCGACGAGGATGGCCAGGCGGCTCTGTCGGTGCCGCTGTCTGATCTGGGCGCCGCCGGCCGTCCGCTGGCCGTTCGTGTGCGGGCGACGGCCCGAAGCTGGGATGGCCGACAAGCGGTGGACGTGGCGCACGCGCTCGTGGCATCAGAGCCGCCATACGTTTGGCTGATACCCACACCCGCAGAGCCGCACGAGGGAGACGATGTCCGCTTTCAGGTCGGCTGGTTCGGGCCGGAGGGCTTGGCGCTGGCGACGGCACCCGAGGTCGCAGTCCGCCGGGGCGATCTCGAGGTTGCCCGCCTGCGGATGCGGCCCAGCCGGGAGGGATGGATCAGTGAGCCGTGGCCCGCGGCTGCGCCGGGTGCACACGAAGCCGTGGCCTTTCTGCCGGTGTTCGGGCTCCAGCCGCTCGTCGTCAGCAAGGCCTTCGAGGTGCTCCCGGCCACGGATTGCGCCGCCCGCCTTGCGCCCTTGCGGTGTCAGGCCCAGATCGCCCGGGCCGGCGAACGCGCCGTGCTGCGCGTGGAATTGGCGGGGCATTCCGACCGGCCCCTGCTGGTCATGGTCGAAGACGGCGATCCCCTCGACGCGCGCGTGATCCCGGGCCTCCCCGGCAACGCCGAAGTGGTCCTGCCCCTGGACGCGGGACCCACGTCCGGGTTGCGTGTCGTCGTGGTCAGCGCCGAAGAGCAAGGGTTCGTCGTGCGACACATCGAGGAAGTGGTGCCCGATCCACAGGAAGCCCTCGGTATCGACCTGGAGGTATCCGACCACGAAGTCTGGCCCGCTGCGGAAGCAACGGCGACGGTCACGTGCCGGCGGGCCGGCGGACTGCCGGCCGGCACTACCCTTACAGCGCGGCTAATCGACGGTCTGAGCGTCGGACACCTCGACGTGGGTCCCGACCTCGGATCCCGCGCCGCCCGTTCCGATCCGATGGGCGTGACTATGGTCGCGTCCGGTGCGGCTGTGGTGGAAGAAACCAAGCCCGACGATGGGGTCGGATCGAGCCTTGCTTCGACCTCGGGCCTGCGGTCGGCGTTGTCCGAAGGTGCGACGCTGTGGACCACAACCCTGCCGATTGACGAGGAATCGACGACATTTCGTGTGCAGATCCCGGCGGAGCCGGGGCTCTACAAGCTGATCGTCGTGGCACGCACGCCGTGGGGTGAGCTGGCGAGCGACGCCGCGATCCTGGATGCGCGGCATGGCGTGCGCCTGAGCATCAGCGCCCCGCCCCGGCTGACGGTCGGCGACCGAACCACCGTGGCCGTGCTGGTCGAGAACGCCTGGAACGAACCCATAGAGGCACACATCCGCTATGACGCCGGAGACGGACTGCACGTGGAGACGCTGTATGTCGAGCAAGACCAGCGGCGGTCCAGCGCGGGCAAGCCCGGCGAGCCGGTGACGATCCACCTGCCAACGGCCAGCCGAGCGTGGCTGCACCTGGGCGTCGAGGCGGCCCGCGTCGCGAGCGGCCGTGCCTCGGCCGAGGTGACGGTGCACGGCCGGCACCAGACCGCACAGTGTCCGTACCAGGTGCAGGAGCGGGGTGCCGTCCTGGCTCCGGGCGAGAGTCTGAACCTCCGGCGTACGGTCATGGTGTGGGCGCCGCCGCGCGGTTCGGCGGAGTCGGAGCACACGCACGATCACGGACGGCGCGGCTGGATTTCGGCGCCGCTATTGCCTGAGTCGCCTCTGATGCCCGGCGCGGTGTTGGAGGTGACCGAGGAATTCACGGTGCGCGAAGCGACGCCGGAGGTGGAGTGGCGGCAGCCCGTACCGCCCACGTGCCGCTCGGTGCTGGGTCAATCCCGCCTGGCCCAGCCGATCGGCGCGCGGCAGCCGGATCTCACGGGTACCCTGGTATTCCAGGTGCCCGAGCTAGCGCCCGGCGAGCACGTACACAGGTACCTGCTCGTGGTCGTGCGACCGGGGGTAGCGGCCATTCCGACCCCGGAACTGCGCCGCAGAGATGCGGTGCTGCCGGTCGTCGTCGAGCCCGCCGACTTGAAGGTCGTTGTGCCCGACGCCCGGTAGAGCGACCGCGCGTTTTCGTGGCGAACGAGACGCTGCCGGCGTCTCGTCCGCAATTGGGAATCGGGAGACCCCCGGCCCAGCCCGCGGGCCGAGCCAGGCGCCATGCCGCAGCAGGCGCCTGACAGGCCGCGAGTTCACTGTGTTGTCCGCGAATTCCGCGCCGCGCCGCCTCGATGGCGGACCGGCGGGGTTACTCGTGCTTCTCGGGCGTCTCGGGCTTGGACATCTCCAGCTTGGTCATGTCCTGCACTTCGACGTCCGGCGGGGCCTTGAAGACGAACCGGTCCGGACTGATGTCGGCATCGTACTTCACGTCGCTGTACGTCATTGTCCACATGGGCTTGCCGTCGGCCGAGAGCGTGACCATCTTGAGCATGGCCCCGCGCTCCTTGTCGAAGTAAAGGAGGGACTTCGTCCCGGCGGCCTTGTCCTTCGGCGTGGCCTCGATGACGAAGGTCTTCTTGCCGTCCACCGTCTCCTCCGGCAGGAGCTTGAGCTCGTTGTCTTTGCGCAGCTCCTCGAAGAGGGCCTTCGGGTCGCCGGTCGCCCGCGGGTCGGGCTTGGTCTTCATGGCCATCTTCTGGCCCATCGTCTCGGAAAGCGTCCAGTTGTATTCGCCGTCCATGATGGACAGCATGCTCTGCTCGACCTTCTCGTCGCCGCCGGCGGGCTGAGGCATGGTAGTCTTCAGTTCCATCCGCATGCAGAGCTTGCCGCCCTTGCGCAGCAGCTCGATCATGCCCGTGCCCTTGCTTTCCATGATCGTGCCGCCCGCGTCAATGCGCGAGTCCGTCGCCACCTTGGCGGTCAACGACTTGCACGCGTCCCAGCCCTGACAGATCTGCTTTTCAGCGGCGACGAGCTCGTCCGCCCAGAGCGCCGTCGCGCCGAAGCTGCAGACCAACCCAATCATCAAGAACAGCCCGACTCTCTTCGTCATGGTCAACTCCATTCGCTTGTTCGGCCTGGGCTCGACACGCGCGGGCCCGATTGCCATACCCGGATCGACGACAACCTCGCATACTGAATTGGCTGCCGGCCGTCCCGACCACGGTCCGGGGATTCTAGGCGTCCCGCGCCTCAGCCGAAAGGCCGCCCGCACTTCCAACTTGCGCCAGGTACGTGAGACACCCCGGCTACGATCGAGAAGAGGGATTGAGTTTTATCAATAAATCAGATGTTGTGCATCTCATGCGAGGCCGGCGCTGGTGAGCTTTTCGGCGCGCTGCGCGATATTCCGCATTGCGGACCCTGTTCAGATACTGATAGCTCACCTTAAGTAGAGGTCTACATCGCTTGGCGGTGGCCCGCCGTTTGCCAACCCGTATTGTTTGATACGGCAGACCGCGCTGCCACCGCGCCGGTGCCCGCCTGGACGCGGTCGGCTTTGGCGCGTGCCTCGGCCTGCTACAAAGGGTGCCCGATGAGGATCGACGAGCTGGCACGCCGGGTCGGCGCGCAGGTGCTTGTGCCGGGTCGAAACATAAATATCGACCCGGAACAGGTTTATGCCGGCGACCGAATCAGCGACCTGCTGAACGCCGCGGGCGATCATGCCCTGCTGGTGACGAACCTGGCGAGCACCCACCTCATGCGCGTGGCCGAACTCATGGATATTCCGGGCATCTGTCTCGTGAATGGACAGATTCCGGATGAGGCGATGCGGCAGGCGGCGGCCGAACATGGCACGTTGCTCATGGCATCGCCCCTCGGGCTGTTTCAGACCTGCGGTCGCATCTTCCAGACCCTCCACGAGGAATCACGGCCCGCGTCATGACAGCCGCGACGTACACCATCGTCGGGGGCGATTACGAGCACGGCGGTGCCGCGTCGCGCGCGTTGAAGGAGCAGTTGAAGAAGGTTGGGGCGGATCCGGCGGTGGTCCGCCGAGCGATGATCGCGGCGTACGAGGCCGAGATGAACGTGGTCATCCACGCGGAGCGGGGGGAGTTGCGGGCCGAACTACAAAGCGGACAACTTGATGTGGAAGTGGTTGACGAGGGGCCGGGCATTCCGGACGTGGAGCAGGCCATGCGGCCGGGCTACTCGACCGCGTCCGCGACGGCCCGCGAGTTGGGATTTGGGGCCGGCATGGGCCTGCCGAACATCAAGAAGAACAGCGACCAGTTTGCCATCGAGTCGGCCGTCGGGCGGGGCACGCGCGTTCGCTTCACGATTCTTCTGAAACCGCAGAGCCTGTATGGCGCCGGGCGCCACTCGCTGCACATTGTCGCCGAACGCTGCAAGCAGTCGCTGCACTGCGTGCGCGCCTGCCCCACGCGGGCCGTGCGCGTGTTTCGGGGCCGGCCCGAGGTGCTCGACTACCTATGCATCGACTGCACGGCGTGCATCGCGGCGTGTCCGACCGCGACGCTCGTCATGAAGGGGACCGTCGATGTTCTTCCGCCGGCCGGCGACTTCGTGCTGGTGGTGACCCCGGAGAGCCTCGTGCAGTTCGGAGCCGGCGTGACCCCGGCGCGCGTGCTTTCCGAGCTGGGGGCGTTGGGTTGGCGCGACGTGCGCACCACCGCCGACTGGGATGCGGCGCTGCGGGCCGCGGTGATTGACTACGCCTGGGCCGAAGCCGCGGCCCGGCCCGTGATCTCGCCGGCGTGTCCGGCGGTAGTGAATCTGATTGAAATGCGTTTCCCGTCGCTGATTCCGCAGCTCGCACCGTTTGAATCTGCGATAACGGCGCTGGCGACGGACCTCCGCGGGCAGCGGGCGGCGTTTGTCGTCAGTTGTCCCTGCCAGCGCACGGCGCTGCTCGCCGGGGAGGCCGAGCCCAAGCCGGAACTCATCTTACCGGCCGCGTTGCGTGCGGCGGTGCGGCCGCGCGTCCGGTCCAACACCTCAAGTGCTGGCAGTCCGCCGGCCGCGAATGGCGTTCCCAAAACCCCGGGGAATCAGATTCTGCGGGTCACGGGCGTTCGCCATGTCCTGGGTGTGCTTGAGGCGATCGAGGACGGGCTGGCCGGCGACGTTCGCGCCGTGGAACCGTGGGCCTGCGATGCCGGGTGCTTTGGCTCGCCGCTGCTGGCCGAGGACCCGTATCTCGCGCGGCAGCGGTGGGTGCCTCCGGCGGGAGCACCGGCCGCCGCCCAGGCGATTCGGCGGCGAAGGCCCTTCGAGCCGCGCAAGGGCTTGCGGCTGGACAGCGATATGGGTAAGGCCATCCAGAAGCTGGCGAAGATCGACAAGATGACGCGCGCGCTGCCGGGCGGCGACTGCGCGATCTGCGGGGCGCCGACGTGCGCCGCGCTGGCCGAGGACATCGTGCTCGGGCGAGCTACGCCCGACGCGTGCGTGCGTCGCCCGGCGGGCGGGGCGACGGCACCCACCACCGGCTCAGCCCCCGATCAGGAGAAGGGTCCATGACAGTGACGGAGTTGGCTGCCAAGCTGGAGCTTCGGCCCCTGACCCCGCAGGTCACGCCGTCCACGGAGCAGGTCACGGGCGGCTATGTCTCGGACCTGCTCAGCGACGTGCTGGCCAATGCTCCGCGGGGCGGCGTGCTGGTGACCGTGCAGGTTCACTTGAACGTCATTGCAGTTGCCGTGCACGCCGAGCTGGCCGGCGTGATCTTCGCGTTGGACCGGGTGCCGGATGAGAGCGTCCGCGCGAAGGCGGTCGCGGAGGGCATCCCGCTGTACACGACCAAGGAGTCAGCGTTTGACGTAGCAGGCCGGCTGTACGAATTCGGCTTGCGAGGACCGCGGGCGTGAAGCAGTTTCTGGCCGACCTGCACATCCACACGGCGCTGTCGCCGTGTGCGGCCGAGGACATGACGCCGCCTGCGATCGTGCAGGCCGCCCTGGACAGTGGACTCGCGATGATCGCGATTTGTGATCACAACTCGGCGGGCAACACGGCCGCGACGCAGGCCGCGGCCGGCGACCGGCTGTGCGCGCTGGCCGGCATGGAGCTGACCACGGCCGAAGAAGTGCACGTGCTGGGGCTGTTCCCGGATGCGGCGCGCGCTTCCGCGGCCGCGGCAGAGGTGGTCGCGACGCTGCCCCAGGCGGATGCCGCCTACTACGAGCGGTTCGGTCCGCAGCAGTTGATGGGGGCCGACGGCCGGGTGCTCGGGTTCGAGCGGCGCATGCTGGCCGTCGCGTCCACGTTCGAGCTGTCCGCGGCCATCGCGCTGATTCACCGCCACGACGGCGTGGCGGTCGCCGCGCACGTGAACCGGCCGTCTTTCAGCGTGGTCAGCCAACTCGGAATGTTTCCGCCGGACGCGGGCTTTGACGCGATTGAGGTGTTCTCGGCGCCCGGCTTCCCGTCGCGGGCGGCGGAGTTCGCCGGGCATGGTCTGGCGGTCCTGAGCTCGTCGGACAGTCATTTTCTGGGCGACGTGGGCAGCGCCTGCTCGGTGTTCGAGATGCGCGCCCCGACGTTTGAAGAGCTCCGCCTGGCCATGCGGGGTGCCGACGGAAGGGCGGTGCGCTGTGCGTGAGATCGCCCTCCATATCCTGGACCTCATCGAGAACTCGGTTCGCGCCCAGGCGACGATCATCATGGTGGCCATCGAGGCACTGCCCGAGCAGGACCTGTTGCGGATCGTCATCGAGGACAACGGCACCGGCATGAAGGCTCCGCCCGAGACCGTGCTGGACCCGTTCTACACGACCAAACAGGGCAAGAAGACCGGACTGGGCCTGAGCCTGTTCCGGGCCGCGGCCGAAGCAACGGGCGGACGGCTGACAATCGGGAAGTCGGAACTCGGCCCCGTGGGCGTCCGAGTGACGGTCGAAATGGGCCTCACCCACATTGACCGCAACCCGCTGGGCGATCTGGGCAGCTCGCTGGCCGCGGTCGTCTGCACAAACCCGCAGGTGGACTTCCGCTTCCGGCTGAGCGGCGGGCAGCAGGCGTGTGACCTGCGGGTGTGGGACCTGGCCGCCCAGCAGGGCACGGACTTGCGGGACGGATTGGCGCTGGGGCGGCTCGTGCTGGAAGCCATCAACACGCAGTTGCAGGCGTGTCGTGTATTGACCTGAAAGGAAGTTGCTTATGAGTGATGATGGAATCGTGAAATGCGCGTGCGGCGAGGAAGCCTCCGAGGAGGAGCTCCTGGCCCGGCTGGACACGGTACTGAAGGACTACCGGGACAAGCCCGGGGCCCTGATTCCCGTGTTGCAGATCGCGCAAGGCTTGTTTGGCTACCTGCCCGAGTCCGCCCTCAAGCGGATCGCCCTGGGACTTGACAAGTCCTACAGCGAGGTCGCGGGCGTGGTCAGCTTCTATTCCTTCTTCTCCACGGTGCCACGCGGGAAGCACCTCGTGCGCGTGTGCCTCGGTACGGCCTGCTACGTCCGCGGCGGCAAGCGCGTGCTGGACGCGCTCAAGCAGAAGCTGAAGGTGGACGTCGGCGAGACCACGCCGGATCGCGTCTTCACGCTGGAGGTCGCCCGGTGCTTCGGGGCCTGCGGCCTGGCGCCGGCGATCATGATCGACGAAGAGGTTCACCACCGCGTCAAGCCCAGCCGGATCGAGCTGGTCCTCAGCAAATATCGGAACGGGAACGGGGACGCCCCCGTCGAAAGGAGCGCCAAGCGATGACCCAGCGCATCACCAACCCGCGCGACCTCAAGGCCCTGCAGGAGAAGGTCAAGAGCGAGATCGACCTGCGGAGCGGTCCCAAGGACCTGCGGATCACGGTCCACATGGGCACCTGCGGCATTGCCGCCGGCGCCCGCGACATCCTGACCGCGCTGATGCACGAGTTGGGTGCGGCCAAGGTCGAGAACGTCTCGCTCCAGCAAACCGGGTGTGCCGGATTGTGCGACCAGGAGCCGATGCTCACGTTGACCGACAAGGCCGGCGGGTCGTTCCGCTATGGCCGGCTCGACAAGAACAAGGTCGGCGAGATCGTGCGCGATCACGTCCTGCGCGGCCAGCCGGTTTTGGAGTATCTGATCAAGGCGTAAGGAAGCAAGAAGTGCGGAGCCGGGACGGTGAAATGTCGGTTTGCGGGCGCTCCTTCGAGTGCAGCCGAGTCGCTTCCCGCGTCGGCCTTCGGACCTTCACGGAGAGTAGCCACACATGACTAACGTACGTACCCACGTCCTCGTCTGCACGGGCGGCGGCTGCATCGCCTCCGGCGCGCTGGAAGTCAGCGCGGCGCTGCGCGAACAGATCGAGCGCCACGGCTTGCTCGAGGAAATCAAGATCATCGAGTCCGGGTGCCTCGGCCCCTGCGCGGTCGGCCCGGTGGCCGCCGTCTATCCCGACGGCGTCTTCTATCAGAACCTCCGGCCGGACGACGCCGCCGAGATCGTCGAGGAGCACCTGCTCAAGGGCCGGGTGGTCGAGCGCCTGGTCCGCAAGGCCCCGGCGGGCGAGACCGTGCCGGGCCTGCACGAGATCGACTTCTTCCAGAAGCAGGTCAAGATCGTGCTCCGCAACTGCGGGGTGATCGACCCGCAGCGCATCGAGGAGTACATCGCCCGCGACGGGTACCAGGCCCTCGCCAAGGTCCTGGCCGAGATGACGCCCGAGCAGGTCATCGACCAGATGAAGAAGTCGGGCCTGCGCGGGCGCGGGGGCGCCGGCTTCTCCACGGGACTGAAGTGGTCGTTCACGCGCAAGGCCGCCGGTGACGTGAAGTACATCCTGTGCAACGGCGACGAAGGCGATCCCGGGGCCTTCATGGACCGCAGCGTCCTGGAGGGCGACCCGCACAGCGTGATCGAGGGCATGGCCATCGCCGCCTTCGCGATCGGGGCGCACCAGGGCTACGCCTACATCCGCGCCGAGTACCCGCTCGCGGTCGAGCGCTTCAACAAGGCCCTCGTCCAGGCCCGTGAGTACGGCCTGCTCGGCAAAGACATCATGGGCAGCGGCTTCGACTTCGACATCGAGGTCCGCATGGGCTCCGGGGCTTTCGTGTGCGGTGAAGAGACCGCGCTGATGACCTCCATCGAGGGCAACCGCGGCGAGCCGCGTCCCCGGCCGCCGTTCCCCGCGAACAAGGGCTTGTGGGGCAAGCCGAGCTGCCTGAACAACGTCGAGACGTTCGCGAACGTGCCGGTCATCATCCTGAAGGGCGCCGAGTGGTACGCCTCATTCGGCACCGAAAAGAGCAAAGGTACGAAGGTCTTCGCGCTGGCCGGCGCGGTCAACAACACCGGCCTGGTCGAGGTGCCCGTCGGCTTGCCGCTCGGGGAGATCATCTACGACATCGGCGGCGGCATCCCCGGCGGAAAGAAGTTCAAGGCCGTCCAGATGGGCGGACCGTCCGGCGGCTGCATCCCCAAGGAATACCTGAACACGCCGGTGGACTATGAGTCGCTCAGCGAGCTGGGCGCGATCATGGGCTCCGGCGGCATGATCGTCATGGACGACGACACGTGCATGGTGGACGTGGCCCGCTTCTTCCTGGACTTCTGCCAGGATGAGTCCTGCGGCAAGTGTCCGCCGTGCCGCGTCGGCACGAAGCGCATGCTGGAGATCGTGACGCGCATCTGCGAGGGACAGGGACAGGAGGGCGACGTCGAGCGGCTCATCGAGCTGGGGAACGTCGTGCGCGATGCCTCGCTGTGCGGGCTGGGGCAGACCGCCCCGAATCCCGTGCTGTCCACCATCCGCTACTTCCGCGACGAGTACGACGCGCACATCCGCGAGAAGCGCTGCCCGGCCGGCGTGTGCTCGGCCCTGGTGCGGGCGCCGTGCCAGACGGCCTGCCCGGCCGGCGTCGACATCCCCGGCTATGTTTCGCTCATCGGAGAGAAGCGCTACGCCGAGGCCCTCGCGCTGCACCGCGAGCGGAACCCGTTCGCGTCCGTCTGTGCACGGGTCTGCTTCCACACCTGCGAGGACAAATGCCGGCGGGCGGGGCTCGACGAAGCCGTGTCGATCCGCGGCCTGAAGCGCTTCATGGCCGAGCAGGAAGTGACGGTCCAACTGCCCGAGATCCGCGACAGCGAGGAGAACGCCCAGCGCAAGATTGCAGTCATCGGCGCCGGCCCGGCCGGCCTATCGTGCGCCTACTTCCTGGCGCGCCTCGGCTACCGGCCCAAAGTGTTTGAAGCGGAGCCGCGGGCCGGCGGAATGCTCGTGCAGGCGATTCCAGCCTATCGCCTGCCGCGCGAGGAGCTGGCCCGCGAAATCCGCATGATCGAGCGGCTCGGCGTGACCATCGAGACCAACGCCAAGCTCGGCCGCGATTTCACGCTCCAGAGCCTGCGCGACCAGGGCTACGACGCGGTCTTCCTCGGCGTGGGCGCACCGCTGGGCTCCAAGCTCGGCATCCCCGGCGAAAACGCGGACGGCGTCGCCGACGCCCTGCGCTTCCTCCGCGAGTACAACGTCCGCGGCTCGGTCGAGGTCGGCAAGCAGGTCGTCGTCATCGGCGGCGGGAACGCGGCGGTCGACGCCGCGCGCACCGCCCTGCGACTGGGAGCCGAAACGGTCACGATTCTCTATCGCCGCACGCGGGCCGAAATGCCGGCGTACGCCGAGGAGATCGACGAGGCCGAACACGAAGGGGTCCGCCTCGCGACACTGGTGGCCCCACTGGAGATCGTCACCAAGGACGGGCGCGTGGCGGGTGTAAAGTGCCGCCACATGGCGCTCGGCGAATTCGACCGCAGCGGGCGGCGGCGGCCGGTCGCGAAAGACGACGAGGACTTCGTCGTGTCCGCCGACCAGGTCATCGCGGCCATTGGCCAGGCCCTCGGCTCGGATGAGATCTTCAACGGAACGAAGGTCAAGCTGAACCGCTCCGGCTTCATCGCGGCCGATCCGCTGACCGGCCAGACCTCCGTCGAATGGCTCTTCGCGGGCGGCGACGCCGTGCTCGGACCGTGGTCGGTCGTCGCGGCGATCGGGGCCGGCGAGAAGGCGGCGGTGGGCATCGACAAGTACCTGACCGGTGCGGAACACGCCTTCTGGCGAACCGAGCGGCGGCCCGACACGGAGTTTGACCCCGAAGCCGATCCCGTGCAGTACCCGCGGGCGAAGATACACACGATTCCGGTCACCAAGCGCAAGCACAACTTCCAGGAGGTCGAGCTCTCCTGGTCCGAGGCGGTTGCCCGCCGCGAGGCCAGACGTTGCCTGCGGTGCGATTTCCGGCCGGCGGAAGACAAGGCCTGCGGGGAGGAGATCTAGGTATGCCAAAGCTGACGATTGACAACATCCCTGTGGAGGTCGCGGACGGGACCACCGTGCTCGAGGCCGCGGCCAAGGTGGGCATTGAGATCCCCACCCTGTGTTACATGAAGGGCGTTCAGACCATCGGGGCCTGCCGCGTCTGTGTCGTGGAGGTCGAGGGTGCCCGCAACCTGGCGGCCTCGTGTGCCCTGCCGGCCACCGAGGGCATGAAAGTCAGGACCAACACGCGCCGCGTACGCGAGGCCCGCCGCACCGTCGTCGAGCTGCTGCTGTCCGAGCACGACGGCGACTGCCAGACCTGCGCGCGCAACGAGGACTGCGAGCTTCAGTCGGTGGCGCGCACGCTTGGCGTGCGCGACGTGCGGTACACCGGGGCCAAGGCCCCGCGCTACCGCGACAGCAGCACCCCGGCCCTCACGCGCGACACCGCCAAGTGCATCACCTGCCGCCGGTGCGTGACGGTCTGCAACCAGGTACAAGGCGTCGCCGCGCTGTGGGCCCAGAACCGCGGCTTCAAGACCGTCATCGGCCCGGCTTTCTGTCAGGAGCTGGACGACGTGGTTTGCGTGCAGTGCGGCCAGTGCGGCGCGGTGTGCCCGGTCGGCGCCATCACCGAGCAGGACCACATCGCCCGCGTCTGGGACGCGCTCGACGACCCCAGCAAACACGTGATCGTGCAGACGGCGCCGGCCATTCGCGCCGCCCTGGGCGAGTGCTTCGGCTATCCGCCGGGCACGCGCGTGACGGGCAAGATGGCGGCGGCCCTCCGTCGGCTCGGCTTCGCGGCCGTCTTTGACACGAACTTCGCGGCCGATCTCACGATCATCGAGGAAGGCACGGAGCTGCTCATGCGGCTCAAGCAGGCGCTGGTGCCGGGCGGTAACGGGCACAAACACCAGTACGGCCCGCTGCCCATGTTCACGAGCTGTTCGCCCGGGTGGATCAAGTTCATGGAGCACTACTACCCGGACATGACGGCGAACCTCTCCACCTGCAAGTCGCCACAGCAGATGTTCGGCGCCATCGCCAAGACGTACTACGCCCAGAAGATCGGCAAGCGGGCCGAGGACATCTACGTCGTGTCGGTCATGCCCTGCACCGCCAAGAAGTTCGAGTGCCAGCGGCCGGAGATGACCGACAGCGGCGTGCAGGACGTCGACGCGGTCCTGACCACGCGCGAGCTGGGCCGCATGATCAAGCAGGCCGGCATCGACTTCGCCAAGCTGCCCGACGAGCAGATGGACGCCCCGCTCGGCATCTCCACCGGCGCCGCGGACATCTTCGCCAATACGGGCGGCGTGATGGAAGCCGCGTTGCGGACCGCGTGGGAGCTGATCACCGGCCGGCCGCTGCCCTTTGAGAACCTCCACGTGAAGCCCATCGAGGGCCTGGAGGGCGTCAAGGAGGCGTCGGCCAAGGTCACGGACGCGCTGCCCGCGTGGAAGTTCCTCGAGGGCGCCGAACTGAAGGTCGCGGTCGCCCACGGCCTCGGCAACGCCCGCAAGGTCATCGAGCGCATCCGCAGCGGCCAGGCCCAGTACCACTTTGTCGAGATCATGACCTGCCCCGGCGGGTGCATCGGCGGCGGCGGTCAGCCGCGCTTGACGGACGATGACGTGCGCCGCGCCCGGATTGCGGCGATTTACGAGGAAGACGAACACCGCGAGCTGCGCAAGTCGCACGAGAACCCGGCGATCCAGCAGCTCTACAAGGAGTTCCTGGGCGAGCCGCTGGGCGAGAAATCGCACCACCTGCTGCACACGAAGTATGCGGCGCGCACGCGCGTGTAGCGCCGGACTTCGGTGGCCGGCGGGCAGCGGCCGACGGTCCGTCGATCGGTAGCGGCCGGCCCCCGAGTCGGCCGACGTGAAGGCCGGATAACGGCCCGTTGAAAGAAAGGGGACCGGCTCCGCGCCGGCGGGCTTTCGCGGCAGCGCTGCGTAGTTGTCTCGCGGTGCCTGTACCCTTTCTTCAACGGACACACAGACCAGCGCGGGCGAGCGACCTGCCCGTCCGCGCTGAGAACCTGGCGGCCCGGCTGCGTATCGGCGATCGACGGGACGCCGGCGTGCGGCTGACCCCGGCGGCCGAGGGCTGCTCGGTCGCCGAAGCTTGCGAGGACGTGCGAACCTGCGAGAATGAACGCATGACGACCCCCGGTCCCTTGATTCTGCTCATCGACGACGACGAGGATTTTCTCGAGATCAACCGGCAGATCCTGGAGCCCAAGGGCTATCGCGTCGTCTGCTGCACCGATCCCAGGGATGCGTGGCAGCGCATGGCCGGCGAGAAGCCCGCCCTGGTGATCACCGACCTGATGATGAACAACCTCGATTCCGGGTTCTCGCTCGCGCGGCAGATCAAGCAAGACCCGCGCTTCGCCGACGTGCCGATCATCCTCGCGACGGCGGTGACGAGCGCGGTCGGATTGGACTTTCGGCCGCAGACGGCGGCGGACCTGGCCGCCATGTACGTCGACGCCTACTTCGACAAGCCCGTTTCGCCGAAGCAGCTCCTGGAGAAGATCGCGGAACTGCTCCACCGGTAGCCCGCGGCGCTTCGTGGGCCAGAGCGCGTGGCGAGCTGTGGGATGGGAATCCCGTGGGCCGGCGTGCGAGAATCCCGGCGAGCCGCCGGCCGCTACTGGGTGGGGTGGGCGCCCCCCCGCCACCGCTGCCACCGCTCGCGCGAGAATCCCTTCTCGCACCCACAGAAGGACCGCTGCCGCGAGAATCCCTTCTCGCGCCACGCCCGCTACCTGCTGCGCGAATCGCGCGAATCCCTTCTCGCACCCACAGCGGCGGGAATCCCTTCCCGCAACCTGTCGCGGGACCGGAATCCCGGCGATCCGCTGTGCGAGAAGGGATTCTCGCACGAGCATCGTTACGCGGGGCCGCGCCGGCTCGGCCGGCGAGGCGCCGCCCGCTACATGCCGAGCGAGACAAGCGGACGGTGCGTGCGGGGCCCGGCCCTACGTTTGTGGCCGAACACCAGACACCGGCCACGGCGGGCAGGTCGCTACAGGCGACTCGCTGCGGCGAGCTCAGGTTCGGCGCTGCGCTCCTGTGGCCCATCGGTGCGCCACTGACATGATAGTAACACGCCGCCACAACCCCACCGGTGGCACGCGGGCAGCCCGCGCGCTCGCTGGCGCTTCGCGTTCGGATGGCGCCCCTGGAGCGACCACGGTTCGGAACTCGGGGTGCAGGCTGTTACAGGTGTTGCAGAACCTCCTGCTCGTGCCCGTCGGGGCGCACGTCGTGGAATATGTGCGAGATCCGGCCGTCGGTGTCGATCAGGAACGTCGTCCGCGCGATGCCCATCACCTTCTCGCCCATCCGCTCCTTCTCCACCCACACGCCGTAGGCTTCGGCTACGCGATGGTCGGTATCGGCCAGAAGCGGGAACGTCAGGCTGTACTTCTGCGCGAAGCGCTCGTGGCTGTCCACCGCGTCCGGCGAGACCCCCAGGACGACCGCCCCGCGGTCCGTGAATGCGCCGAGGCTGTTCCGAAATCCGCAGGCTTCGGTCGTGCAGCCCGGGGTGTCGTCCTTCGGGTAGAAGTACAGGACGACTTTCTTGCCGCGGTACTGCGCCAGGTTGTGCAGGCAGCCGGTCTCGTCGGGCAATTCAAAGTACGGCGCGAAGTCGCCCACGGCAGGGCCGGCGGCCGACGGCACGGGCTGCGCCTCGCGCGGCGCGGGCGCTGCGGCGACGGGGGCCAGCGGCTCCACCTCGATGATCGGTGTCACAGCACCGGTCATCCGCGGCGGCAGCGCCTGCTTGGTGCGGCGCGGGCGCTTCGGCCTGGCGACCACGACCTTCACGGCGCGCTTCGCCTTCGCCGGCTTCGCGGCGCGCTTGACGGCCTTCTTGACCACCTTCTTGCGCGCGGGTTTGCGTGCGACCTTCTTCGTCGCGACTTTCTTCTTGGCGACCTTCTTCACGACGCGCTTCCCGCGCTTGAGGGCGGTCTTCTTCTTGCCGGCCTTTTTCTTGCTGGCCTTGGCTCGCTTGGTCCTGCCCACAGTGGCCTTCTTCTTTGCCATGACGCTCCCTCGAATGGAGAACTACATGTCGGTTGACAGGCACCCTTCGCCGGCCCGTTGCCGACGAGACCTCAGCGCTCGCGAGGCTTCCAGGCCTCTGCGCTTCCAGGTTTCAGATTATCCCGAACGTCAACCCCACTGCCAACTGCGAGACGGGTCTTTCTTCGGCGGCGGCCGGCCGATCGGTCCGCTGCAAGGGGGGGACATGCACCGCGAGCGAGCAATACAGCACTACCGCGAGAGCCCGCCGGCGCGGAGCCAGCCCCCCTTTTCCAGCGGACGCCTATGGCTCGTCGCGGGGCTTCCTGCCCGCCACGCTGCTGGCCGCGGTGTCAGTCTCAACCACGATGGCGACCGGCGGGCCGCTCAGCACCGCGGGTCGCCCCGCCGCGTAACTCCCGCTCACCCGGCAAGCCAGCCGGTCGCGCCCCGTCATCGCCTCCCCCGTGCCCAAGACGCCGACGCTCCGCGTGCGCGTCTCGTAGACTCCTCCGATCGGGGCATAGTTGTCGGCGGCAGTCTCAACACGGGTGTACCAGGGGCCGACGGACGATCCGACCGGCGGCGCTAAGTCGCTGTATGGGAGAAACTTAAACCGGATCGGCTCGATGCCGAGCGCCTGTTGCTCATCCGCCGTCAGTTCCGGCTCTTTGAAGTCCGGAACAAGGTGTACACGCGATTCGTGCCGCTGACCCTCCACGGCCACCGCGACCGGAATCGTGCGCTCGAGGTGTGGAATCTCCGGCAGTTCCGCGAGGGTGGGCTTGGCTGTGATGGCGGGGTTCTGAGGGGCGCACCCGGCAAGCAAGCCGGCGACGACCGTGACGGCGAAGGCCGCGACCGCCGGCCGCCAAGCCGGCCCTCTCGTGAGAATGTCGCACCGCTCGGGCCGCATGTCCTACCGGTACTCGATTCCGAGGAAATTCGCAAGCAGCTTGTGCCCGACGGTGGTCAGAAAGCTCTCGGGGTGAAACTGGACGCCGTCCACGGGCCATCGACGGTGCCGGATCGCCATGATCTCCGTCGGATCGTCTTCGCACGCGGCGCTGATGATGAAGTCGGCGGGCAGCGTGCCAGGGCGAATGATCAGCGAGTGGTAGCGCGTGGCCTCGAACGGATTGGGGACGGCGCGGAAGATACCCTGTTCGTCGTGGCGGACCAGGCTGGTCTTGCCGTGCATGATCCGCGGTGCGCGAATGATCTCCGCTCCGTGTACGTAGGCGATGCACTGGTGGCCGAGGCAGACTCCGAGCAGCGGCACACGCCCCGCGAAGCGGCGGACGACGTCGTTGCTGATGCCGGCCTCGCGCGGCGTACAAGGCCCGGGTGAGATGACGACGTGGTCGGGCCGCTCGGCCTCGAGCTGGGCGAGCGTGACCTGGTCATTGCGGTAAACGTGGATTTCGATATCCGGCGCGACCTCGCCGATGCGCTGGACGAGGTTGTGCGTGAACGAATCGTAGTTGTCGATCAGGACAACCATCTGTCCACTTTGGAATCCCCCTCCTTCTCAGGGAGGGGTCAAGGGGAGGGTCCTATCCACGCTCTTCACTCTTGCGCACGGACACGAAGCGTCGCTACCATCCCGGCGCCCAGATGTACATGAGCTGCGGCGACGGGCTGGCGAGCCAATCGGGGAGGCGGACGTTGACGAGATTCACCTGGCCCGGCGGCTGGTCGTAATGCGCGTAGATGTTCGGGCGGTACGCCAGCGGCCGGCCGTACTGCACGACCTTGACATTGATGTCCGCCAGCCCGCAGGCGGTCTTGGCCGCGGACAGCGCATCGCGCAGGGTGCCGACCTCATCGACGAGGCCGAGCTGTTTGGCCTCCGTCCCGAGGAACACGCGCCCGTCGGCAAGCTGCGGCAGGCGCTCCCGCTCGACCCCGCTGCGGGCCGAGGCGACGACGTCGAGGAACCGGCCGTACATGCCGTCGATCAGACCCTGGAACACGGCCCGGTCCTGCGCGCTCATTTCGCGGAACAGCGAGCCCATGTCCTTCAGCTCGCCGCTCTTGATGACGTTCACCCGCAGGCCGATCTTCTGCATCGTGCCGGACAGCTCCGGCGCGATCATGACCACGCCGATGCTGCCCGTAATGGTCGTGGGCAGGGCGTAAATCCGGTCGGCCCCGCACGCAAGGTAGTAGCCGCCTGACGCGCCGACATCCAGCAGCACCGCGATCACGGGTTTGCCCGAGCGCTGGCGAAACCGGCACAGCTCGTTGTACATGAGGTCCGTCGCCGTGGCGCCGCCGCCCGGCGAGTTGATGCGTAGCACGACCGCGCGGACGTTCTTGTCCTCGGCGGCCCTGTCGAGCTTCTCGGCCAGCAGCGAGACGGGGTTCTCGCCGGCCGTGCCCAATAGCGTGGTGGGCCGGGCGTTCTGGAGGATGCCGTCGACGTCGATGAGCGCAATCTTCTGCGTGGCCCAGGCACTTTCGCGCAGCACGACCTCCTCCGTCAGGGCCTGCTTGGTGCTGACGGGCGTGATCAGGAACGACGCGGGGCCGCAGCCGGAAAGGAGCAGCGGCAGGGCGGCCCAAAGGGTGCGGCCCAGCGGCGTGGGGCCGCGCAGGGTTTGGCGGGCCGACCGGACCTCCGTTCGCCGGCCGGGACGAATTCGGGCCTTGACCTGAAGTGAAGAACGTGCGGTCGCTGGCATGGCAACTCCGATTGGCTGGCTCACGACGGTCACCTATACTTGGCTTGCCAGACACTCGCCTGGCGACCCGAGGCAACCCGCCGCCATGATACGTGTTTCGAGAGCCGATTTCGACCGCGCCGTGGAGCAAGCGCTCGCCGACCTGCCCGCCCAGTTCCAGCGCTACCTCGAGAACGTCGCGGTCGAAGTGCGGGACCGGCCGGATGCCGCCCTCATGCGGGAACACGAGATTCCCGAGGACGTGCTGGGCTTCTACATCGGCGTGCCGCTGGAAGACAAGGGGCCGGAGGGCAGGGCGGTTCCGCTGCCCGACCTGATTCTTGTCTTCCGGGACAACCTGTGCGAGATGTGCGAGTCGTGGGAGGAGCTGGTGGACGAGATCCGCATCACCGTGCTGCACGAAATCGGCCACCATTTCGGGCTCGACGAGGACCGTTTGGAGGAGCTGGGATACGAATAGCGCGGACGCCGCCCGCGTCGTTCCCGTTCCCCCCGCGTCTCGTTCAAGGCTCGCACACCAGCCCTTCCGGCGACAGGGCCACAAACGGATACGCACCGCTCACGACTGCCAGGGAAAAGTTCTCGCGGACTGCGCCGGGCACGCGCTGCACGTCGAGCTTCAGGATGCGGTCTGCGGGCGCAGGGTCGATGGGCACCACGGCCTTCCGCACGTCGGCCAGCACCTGTTCAAACCGAACCTGGCCACCTTGGCTGATCACGACCCGGACGCGCTCCGCTTCTCCCGGAACGCCCAGCTCGAGCGTCACTTGCCGCGCCTCGGGCCGGGTCAGCAAGAGGAGCGGCGGGATGAAGATGAACAGCCGGGCCGGCGTGGCCGGGTTGGCGGCGACGGCGTACGGCTGGCTCCCGGCGACCTGAATCACGTTCCTTCCCGCGCCCACGACCAGCGCGTACAACCCCGCCTGCGCAGCATGGAACTCCACCTCGACCGGCCTGCCAACCTCCAACAGGTCGCCGCGCATCTCCACACGACCGTCCGGCGCGACGAGCAGGTACTGAGCGCCGTCGCGATTCTGGCCGACCGGCTCGAGGCGCACGGGGAAGGTGATCTGCCGACCGGCCGTTCCGTAAAGGTAGAAGATGTTGTTACCCCGCCAATACGCCGGCGGGATGGCCTGCCCCGTCGGCGGCGACAGGGGCACGAGATTCAGTTGCTCGACGCCGCGCGAAGTGACCGGCTCAGGCGGCAGCACGAAGGGCTCGATCTGCAACGTCGTCGCGTAGTGCGGGTCAGCCGCAAAACGTTCCAGCTCGTCGTTCGCCCGCCGAATGGCGGCCCAGTATTCCTCGGCCGGGCCCCGCAGTGGCGAGTAGTCCGGCCGGCGGAACGTCTCGAGCGTGTAGACCCAGTAGCCGGACGAATTCCGGGCGCATTCGTACAAGTGCGCCGCCAGCGCCCACGGCGGAAACTTGCTCTGCCATATGCCGCACAGCATCCGCGCATGTCCGCCCGCTTGCTGCATCCGCTGCTGCGCCTGGCGCACGTAGGCCGTGTAGCCGGGGATGTACGTCGACTCGCTGAACACCCACACGGGCCGGTCGGGCCGGCCGAACCCCAGCACCATTCCCTCCGCGAGCGGCTGTCCCTGGTCGATGGCGCACGCGCCGATCAGCAGCCCGGGGGCGATCGCAGCGACGCGCCCCCGTGTCTGCTCCGCCATCCGCCGCATAGTCTGCCGCGCCACGTCATAGTGCCGCTCCAGCAGGCCGCGGCCGGCCAGCCACTCGCGACGCGCGTCCGGGTAGGGCGGCAACGCACCCTGCCCGGCATCCTGGAGCGTGCGCGCCACACAGTCGCCGCAGTAGCAGACGTTGACGAAGTGAACCAGGTCGGCGTCGTATAACTCCGGATCCAGCACGATCCCCGTGATTGGATACTGCCTGCTAAGCGCGGCCAGCTCTAGCACACGGGCCTCGGCCGAGCGGCGCCAGAAGCCCTCGTCGAGCGGACACGGCGTATGTCGGGCACGGTCGCCGTCGCCGTTGACGTACCGGGGATATGGTCCCACCCAGGCTGGCTCGAACGCACTGAAGTAGTGGACGACCGGCCAGAAGGCAAGGCCGTGGCGCTCACACGTGGTTGCCCACGATATCAGCGCCTGATGGTTCGTGGCATCGAGCGGGGCCCGCATGCCGCGAAACCCGACGACGAGCGTGTCAATGCCGGCCCGCACCGCGGGTTCCAGGAGCGCCAGATCGTTCGACGAAAGGTATGCACCGCGGACCCTGTAGCCGGCCGCCTCACCGCGGCCCTGCAACGAACCGCCCAGCTCGCCCGGCGCTGCCTGCGTGCTCTGTGCGGCGGTTGGCAGCACACCGGCGGCCAACAGGAAGACGGAAGAAGCGATGAGTGCACGAGGGTTCATGCGGGTTCCTGCGCGTGGTCCGCGACCAGGCAATATAGCCCAGGATCGGACCTGTGGCAGCGGACCCGGCGTACGGAATCGGCTTCGGCCGCCACGGCGCGGCACGCGACGTGCATGGGAGTGGGGTTGCCGCTACTATGACGCCGGCATCTGCAGGGAGATCGCACCATGTTCGCCTCTGTTTCCGACGCGCTTAAGTACATCAAGGACAAAGAAATAGCGATGGTGGACTTGAAGATCGTTGGCCTGTCGGGCCAGTGGCTCCACATCACCATCCCGGCGCGCCACTTCACCCAGAAACACTTCGAAGAAGGGGTTGGGTACGACGGTTCGTCCGGGGCCGGGTTCAGCACGGTCGAAAGCGGCGATGTGAGTGCTCTGCCGCAGCCCGAGACGGCGTTCCTGGACCCGTTCTGGGATCGGCCCACCATCAGCTTCCTGTGCGACACGGTCACCGCCGACACGCACGTACCCTTCAAGGGCGACCCGCGGACAATCGCGCGGAAGGCGGTGGCGTTCATGCGGGCAACCGGCATCGCCGACGAGTCCTGGATGGGACCGGAGTTCGAGTTCCACGTGTTCGACCGGGTGGACGTAACTCACGAGGCGTATCACACCGAGATCAACATTCAATGCTCGGAGATCGAGCCCGACGGTGCGACGCCGGCGATTCCGCACAAGGGCGGCTACTTCCGCGTGCCGCCGAGCGAGCACTTTCACGACCTGCGTTCGGAGATCGCACTGATCCTGGAGTCGATGGGCATCGCCGTCCGCTACCACCACCACGAGGTCGGTGCGTCCGGCCAATGCGAGATCGAGGTGGACCTGGCGCCCCTGGTGCGCGCGGCGGACCAAGCCCTCATCATCAAGTACGTTGTCAAGAATATTGCTCGCAAACACGGCCGGATTGCGACCTTCATGCCCAAGCCGGTCTTCGGAGAGGCCGGCAACGGGATGCACGTGCACCAGCGGCTGACGAAGAACGGGCACCCCCTGTTCTTTGACGAGCGCCAGAGAAACTACGCCAACCTCAGCGACCTGGCCCTTCAGTATACCAGCGGGCTGCTGCGGCACGGTGCCGCGCTGACCGGTCTGACCAACCCGTCGACCAACTCGTACAAGCGGCTGGTCGAGGGCTACGAAGCGCCGGTGAACCTGTTCTTCTCGCTGGCCAACCGCTCGGCGGCGATCCGCGTCCCCAAGTACGCCGTCTCGCCGGACGACAAGCGCATCGAGTATCGCCCGCCGGACTTCACGTGCAACGTGTACCTGGCGCTTGCCGCGATGCTGCTGGCCGGGCTGGACGGCGTTGAGACCAGGCTGGATCCCGCGCAGCACAACTTCGGCCCCTTCGACGTCAACATCGCCACACAGGACCGTGAGTTCCGAAGCCTCCTCGCAGCGGTACCGCGCTCACTGGCGGATGCCCTGACGGCGCTGGAACAGGATCACGCTTTCCTGCTCAAGGGCGACGTCTTCAGCGAGTCGTTTATCGAACACTGGCTCGACGTCAAGCGCCAGGCGGAGGTCGTACCGATGGCGATCCGGCCGCACCCGTACGAGTACCAGCTGTACTTGGATACGTAGAGGGTCGGAATCGTCAACCACGAGCCCTGCGGCGCGCGCCCGCAAGGACAGGCAGCCTATGCGGTGGGCACGCGTTTCGCGCTTGCCCGAGACGCGAGTCCCCGCGCTGGCCGTCGAGCGGCGACCACGTCACGGGACCCTGCGGCGGCCGCCAAGGGCGAATGCCGCCCCGCGCGTAACCGCGGAGAACGTCAAGCGGGGAGGTTCACGTTGCCCGTGAGCAGGCCGAGGATGGCCGCGACGATGCCGATCAGGAACAGAATGCCGTTAAACATGCAGGGCGTACACATAGCTTGCTCCATCTTCAGGCCGACGACGCAACTGCCAGCCGTCGGGCAGAACACTCAGCCACAGCCGGCGAGCAACGGTCGCCATCGGTGCGTGCTGGGCCGCGAGTGACAGACGTCCGGCGCCCGACTGGTCCAGCGCCCTATTGGGCAAGAAGCATACTCGCCGATCCGCTCTCCGCCAAGGGGGGCCACAGGGCTTGAAAATCCTGAGACCGGGTAGCCGGCTGCGGCGTGCGCCGTCGGGCTCATACTACGGCGTCACCGGAGGATCGCAATTGATGTCGTTGGCGCCGGTCTTCCAATAGTAGACGTTCGGTGTGAATTCCGGGAACTTGATCCACTCGGAGTTGATCGCCTGCCAGCCGGGGCCGCACCAGCCACGGGTGTCCAGGGCTTTGTACTCGGCGTGCCCGTCGAGAAAGCCGACGGCATGGCGCCCGAACTTGCCGTGCCAGCCCAGCTCGACGATGCCCAGGGCGTCGGGTAGCGCCCGGTCCACCGGGTCTTCCAGGAACATCAGGTACGTCGCACTGTACTTGGCCAGCACATCCTTCACGAGTTGGCGGCCGATGTCCTGCCAGTCACCGGGCTTGACCCACGGGTTCCGGTTTCCATGCCAATCCACCTGGAACAGGGCGTGCAGGTTGTACTGGTAGCTTGTCCCAACGTCGTCATAGCAACTCATGACGGAAGCCTCGGTCTCAGCCGTCCAGAACCGGCGCTGAAACGAAGAGCTGTCTGACGGACATTGCAGGACGGGTATCTCCGCCCGCTTCTCAAGCGTCTCCCCGACGTAGAGGTCCGCAGGCACCTGCCCGCCCATCAAGTACCTGTTGAACGGCCGCTGCTCGACGGTGTAGTAGTAATACGGTGCAGCGTCGTCCTCGTCCCTCCAGTACAGGCTAGAAGTCTTCCCGCCGTACGACCAGCTACACGGTCCCTTGCCCGAAAGCGGTCCCTCCCAGAAGGGAAAGTTGTCGTTGTAGTCCAGCAGGTACTGCATGGTCACCGTGGTCAACTGCCGGTAATTCGCCAGGCACTTGGCGATTTTCGCCTGGTCGCGCGCGTCGCGGAGAGAGGGCAGAAGGATCGAGATCAGCAAGGCGATGATCGCCACCACCACCAACAGCTCAATCAACGTGAACCCGCCTTGTGCACATCCAAGCCGCCGCCGCATGGTTCCGCTCCTTGTCCAGCCAAGAACATGCATAGCCGCCGACGGCCAGAAAGGGCTCGCCGCCGTCCGCGGTGGATCACATCAAGACATCTGCCGCGCCGCCGAACCGGCCACGGCAGCATCCGCCCCCGTCCACTACTGCCCGGGGCCGCGGCGGTCGTCGCGTTCTACGCCGGCGCCGGCCGGGAGGCTAAGCCCGGGGGCCGCGCGCTGACTAGCCGTGCAGCGTCCGACTCGCTATCCCTGCCAGGATAGGAGGCGGTCAACGGGCGTTCCGCACCGCCGTGAACCGGGGAGCCGTGCCACAGACGTGCGTCAGTTGCTGCTCGCACGCCGCGACCGGGCACACCGGTGGCATTCGCACGCAAGCACGGGTCGCCGCCGGCGGGTCAAGTTGGGCGGCGGCCGCACGGCGGAGAGCGATGCTGCTACTGGCCCTCCGTTTTCCCGGCGTCGGCGTTGACCGGAATCGGGTTGCCCGCCGCGTCGGACGTCGGGAGCCACTTCCCAGTTGCGCGGTCGACCTTCGCGCGCACCACCTGGAACTCGCGGCAGTCATCGCACCAGAAAACGACGATCCGGCCGGAGAAGTTCGGGTCGCGGCGCACTTTGTCCTTGCTGTCCAGCCACGCCTTGTACTGCGAGGGAGTCAGGGAGTAGTGCTTCCCGCACTTCACGCAGACCCATTGGGTCGCCAGGGTCGGGTCGTCCGGGTACGTGCGCTCGGTACCCGATCTCTTGAAAAAGAAGGCCGCACCGACCAACGCCAACACGAGCACCGCCAACATCAAGCCATTCTTCGCCGCAGGTGACATCCTAGCTCCTCACTAGAAGCGAAGCGGCTCGCCACCTGTCCGCGGTGGCGAGCGCGCGTCCGCTTACGACCTGATTGGCCCCGCCGGTGGGGCCGGGTTGTCAATCAACCGCATCGCGGCGGCGACGCCCGGGTAGTCTATGCGACCTTCCCGCGGCTTACAACCGGTGATTACGGAGGCGGATCGCAGTCCAGGTCGAGTCCGGTCCCAAAGTAGTAGGTGGTCGGCGTGTACGCCCCGGACGGGTCCTTGATCCACGTCTTGTTGAGGATTTCCCAGCCTGCCCCGCAGTACCCGCGGGTATCGATCTTCTTGTACTCGGCGTGGCCATCCAGGAAGCCGACCGAGTACCGGCTGAACTTGCCGTGGTAGCCCATCTCCGGCGCCCGGGAGGTCGACCCGTACGAGGCATCCATCGGATCTTCCATGAACATCACGTACGTGGCGCCTTGCTTGGCCAACACGTCTTTCACGAGTTGCCGCCCGATGTCGTTCCAGTCGCCGGGCTTCTGCCAAGGATTGAAAGGCTGGCCATTCCAGTTCACGTCAAACATCGCGTGCATGTTGTACTGGTAGCTCGTGCCACAGTCGTCATAGCAACTGTAGTCCTCGCTCGCGCCAGTTACCGCGCCGCTGGTCCACTCGTTCCAAATGTACTGGTGCGTGGAGCGGTCGCCCGGGCACTGCAAGACCGGTACCTCTCCCCGCCTGATGATGTTGACGCCGCTGTCATCGTAGAGGTCGCCCGGCACCTTCCCGCCCAGCAGGTAGACGTTGAACGGGCGCTCGTCGATCGTGATGTAGAACGGGCTGTCCTTGGAATACAGGTCGGGGTGCGACGTCTTGCCGCCGTAGGCCCAAGAGCAGATGCCCGTCGTCTTGCCCGGCGTCCAGAACGGGAAATTGTCGTCGTAGTCCAGGAAGTACTGTACGGTGACGGTCATCATCTGGCGGTAATGCGCCAAACACTTCGCCACCTTGGCCTGGTCACGTGCATCCCGCAACGACGGGAGCAGAATCGAGATCAAAAGGGCGATAATCGCCACAACTACCAGAAGCTCGATCAGGGTGAAGCCCTGCCGAGCCCGTGCCACCTTCTTCCGCATCATCGAGCTCCTAATCCGCCAGATTCCTCAGGTCGTGCTGCGAACCTCCGCTCGGGATCGTCGCAACCGATACGCTCGGGACCAGCCGGGCTCCTGGCCTTGCTCCCAGCCGCCCATCCGACTCACTGAGGGTGCGGCGTCACATATCCGCACCCCACCACTAACTGTGTCCGTCAAAAACCCGCGGAGTGTCAAGGAGACCCCCGAATTCCGCCCCGGCGCCCGCCCGAATGAGCACGGATCGGGATGCCGTCCGGCCGGGGGGCCTCCACGGAAATTCGCATGTTTGGACTATGTTTGCATTCCGGGTATACTGCCTGCCGGTCAGTGCCGGAGTGCAGCCTGTCATGGACGTGCGCGCGTTTCTGAGCCGTTTGAAGGCCCGCCGCGGGTACTGTGGGCAGATTGCCGCCGAGCGCGTTGCGGAGGCCCGCCTGGCGGAGTATCGCGAGCCGACCGCCCCCATCGCCGCACCCCTGCGAACCCTGCTCGAAGGGGAAGGCATCCACCACCTTTATTCCCATCAGGCCGAGAGCTACGACGCGCTCTGCGCCGGCCGGAGCGTCGTGATCGCCACCGGCACCGCGTCAGGAAAGAGCCTCTGCTACCACCTGCCAGTGCTGGCCAGGCTTTTCGACGACCCCGAGAGCCGGGCTCTGTACTTGTTCCCCGCAAAGGCCCTGGCCTATGACCAGCTTGCCAGCTTGGAGCGGCTCATAGAAGGGGGCGGGCTCGCTGACGTTGCCCGGCCGGCCTGCTATGACGGCGACCTGCCGTCCCACCGTCGGCCGGGCGTTCGGCGTTCGGCGAACATCCTGCTCTCGAACCCAGATATGCTGCATCAGGGGATCCTCCCATACCACGCGAAATGGGCCGGTTTCCTGGCGGGCCTGCGGTTCGTAATCATTGATGAGATCCACACTTATCGTGGAATTTTCGGCAGCCACGTCGCCGGCGTGATCCGGCGTCTGCGCCGCCTGTGCCATCACTACGGTTCCGCGCCACAATTCGTCTGCTGTTCCGCGACGGTCGGCAACCCGGAAGAGCTGGCCAGACGCCTGACTGGCATAACTGATATTGAAATTATCAAAAACGACGGCTCGCCCCGCGGCCGGCGCTGGTTCGTATTGTGGAACCCGCCGTGGATCGAGGAACGGACGCGCGTTTCACGCCGCAGCGGAAACGCCGAGGCCCAGGCCATCATGCAGGCACTTCTGGAGGAAGGCGCTGGGACCATCACCTTCACCAAGGCGCGCGTGGTCGCGGAGCTGATCTACAAGTATGTCTCTGAATCGCTACGAAGAAGGCGGCCCGGCCTCGCGCGCCGCATCCGGCCGTACCGGGGCGGCTACCTGCCCCTCGAACGCCGGGAGATCGAGCAGAAGCTCTTCAGCGGCGAGCTGCTGGGGGTGTGCAGCACCAACGCGCTCGAGCTGGGGATCGACGTGGGCTCGCTGGACGCCGCGATCGTCGTGGGTTTCCCCGGTACGTTCTGTGGTTTCTGGCAGCAGGCGGGGCGCGCCGGGCGTCGTCAGGAGGAGTCACTGTCCATCCTGGTCGCCTACGATGATCCGATCGATCAATACCTGATGCGCAACCCGGACTTCCTCTTCGCCCGGCCGCTGGAGCACGCCGTCATCGACCCCGAGAACCCGCATATCCTCGCTGCGCAGCTCGGCTGCGCGGCCTTCGAGTTGCCGTTGACGGCCGAGGACCTGTCCGAGTTCGGCGCGGTTGCGGCGGACGTGGCGCAGCTTCTGGTGGCGAACGGGACGCTGCGTCACACGGGAGAACGGTACTACTGGTCCATGCCGGAGTTCGCCGCCGCCCAGACCGGCCTGCGCACGATCAGCAACGCCACCATCGCCATCGTGGACGTTACCGACGGTCGCGACGAGGTCATCGGGCAGATCGACTCCATCTCGGCGCCCGAGCTGGTCTACCCGGAAGCGGTCTACCTGCATCAGGGCGAGAGCTACCTTGTGCGCGAGCTCGACCAGGCGGCCCGCTTGGCGCGGGTCGAGCGCCTCGATGCCGATTACTACACGCAGCCGGTCCTCGCCGACGAGTGCCGCCTCGGCGAGCAGCGTCTCAGCGGCGAATGCCTGGGCGGACGGAAGTTCTTCGGCGACGTGACCGTGCGCTGGCAGACGGTCGCCTTTCGCAAGTTCAAGCTCTACACGCAGGAGCTCATCGGCCAGACCGTGCTTGATCTGCCGGCCCAGCAAATCGCCACGACCGGGTTGTGGCTCCAGCCGCCCGAGCGCGCCCTGGCGGCGGTGCGCGATGCAGGCCATCAGGCGCACGAAGGGTTGAGCGGCGTGCGAAATCTGCTTACGGCCGCGCTCCCGCCGCTGGCCATGTGCGACCGTTACGACATCGGCGGGGTCGTGAACTCGTCGCAGCTTGGGGTGAGTACGATCATCCTGTATGACCGGTACGAAGGCGGCGTTGGGTATGCCCGCCACGGCTACGAATGCTGCGAGCAGCTTCTGCGAATGGCCGGCGAGCTGGTTGCAGGCTGCCCGTGTGAGGACGGCTGCCCGGGTTGCGTGGCGCCGCCCAACCTGCGCATTCCGATCCACCATGACCCGGACGTGGGCCGCGGCTATGCGATCCCGGACAAGGCGGCGACGCTGACGCTGCTGAACTCGTGGCTCGAGGTCCACCGCGCCGTTTGAGCGTCGCGCAGCCGATGATGCCAACTTTCTGGGAAGGCACGCTACCCCGCTGCGCCCGGCAGTCGCACATCGTAGATCACCAGCGCCGTGTGGCCGTCGGGGCCGACGATGCGCTGGACCGGCTCGCCAGGGGCCGGCTCGCTGTCGCGCAAGAAGAACACCGCCCGCTTGGGCCGGCCGTCAGCCCGCAGCTCTTGCAGAGCCGCCACCCGCTCCCCTTCATACATGAAGTGGAACTTGCCGTAGCGCACCCAGCGGTCCCATTCGACCTCCGGATACCACTCACGCGGCTCGGCGAACCACCGGCGGGGGTCATGCCCCAGCGCGACCAGCGTGATCAGGTACGGCTGGTTCGACTCGATCGGCGTGCAGAAGACGGCGTCCACCTCGGCCAGATGAGGGCGCAGCCAGTCGCACGCGGCCAGCAGGTCGACGTGGCCGCCATTGTAGACCAGCCACTGCGACGCCCGGCACGTGAAATAGTTCCGCAGAAAGCGCTCGGTCTGCACCACCACCAGGCAGCCAAACGCTACGCCGACGGCCACGATCGATACCATGAGCCGCCGGCGAGTGAAAAAGTCCAGCGTGGCGCGCACGCCGACTGCGCCCAGCAACACCAGCGGCCAGAGTCCCGCCGAGCTGCGCAGACTGTTGGGGCTGACGTGCCAGTTGAGGCTGTCGCCGACCGGGTAGAGGAGCGCCGCCACGACGAGTACGCGCGCCGCCGGCGACCGGCGCAAGCGCGGCCCGCAAGCTGCCACGCCGGCGACCAGACACGGCAGCATGTACGCCGGCAGGAACCCGAAACCCCGTGCCCACACAACCTCGTATTCGTCGCCAGTGAAGAACAAGTAGCGGGGGCCGAAGTGCTCGACGTAGCGCTGGGCAACCTTTCGGGAGCGCGTCGCCCAGCCGTCCGATTCCGACCAGACCCACGTGTTCTGCGCCCGGCGACCGATCTGCTCCGGCTCCGTGATGTGCAGGTACGCGAGCGGGCCGAATGTCACCGCGAGTCCGACGACGAGGCCCGCCATGCTCGCTCCGCGGTGCGGCGCCCGGAGAAAGCGCCACCAGTCGCGCACGGTGACCAAGCCGCAACAGACGAGCACGACGGGCAGGAAGATGCGTACGGCCGGATACCCGTAGCAGCAAGTCCCGATCACGAGGCCGGCCAGCACGGCACGCACCGGGCGTGGGGTGTGCTGCTCGTCGCACGGCGCGCCGCACGCGCCCCCCCTCCCCCTACGAGGGGGAGGGATTTTGCTCGGCGCTCCCAGCGGCAGCCCGGCCCACAACAGGGCCGCGAACGGCAGTAAGGTCAGCAGCGGCGTCAACGACGCTTCGTGTCCCCACCGGGTCATTTGAATGTGCGTCGGATTGATCGCGAGCAGACCGGCCGCCAGCAGGCCCGTCGTACGGCAGAACAGCCGCGCGCCAACCCAGTAGATGAGCAACACGGTCATGAGCCCGCCCAGGGCCGCGGGCAGGCGAGTCGTCCAGATATTCAGACCGCCGACCGCCTGGAACGGGATCATGAGGTAGGCGAACAGCGTGCTGCGATTCTCGCCCAGCGCCCGCATATAGAAGACGGGCCACGTCACGCCGAACTGGTCCTGCCCCGTCCTCAGCAGGCAGTACGCGTTCCACGCGTTGGCGGCCTCGTCCTGGTTCATCCCGGGCGGAGCCTGCGACAGGCCGGGCAAGCGCAGCACGCCGGCGACGAGGAGAACCCCGAGGAGGCCAGTTCTGGTCGCCCACCGCCCGCGCACCGACCGTCCCGACAAGTCGCGCTCGGGACTCCCCGGTTCGGGCGAGATTTCTCCACCTGAGGCGCGCACGCAATGGGTGGTCATGAGGACGCCAGTATACCGTCGCGCCGGCGGGCGTCTTGTGGACGCCCCCCCGCGATCGGAGACCGACGGGGGCGCGGTCGCCGGTGCGCGAGCCGGGGGCACCGGTTCACGCCACGGCGCGTCGTCCGTATAATGTGTCGCGCTGGCAGGAGTCTTCGGTATGACGACTACGGGTATGCCGCCGATCGCGCAACTACGGGGGCGGCCGCTGGGCCGCATCCTCATCAAGATGGGTAAGGTCACGCGCGCCCAGGTTTCCGAAGCGCTGGAGCTACAGAAGAAGAAGCGCGGCCCGCTCGGCCAGCTCCTGATCGAGATGGGGATGGTCGAGGAGCAGGACGTCAACCGCGCTCTGGCCGCTCAGGTCGGAATGGAGTCGATCAAGCTCGGCGACATCGATATCGACAAGAGCGTCATCGACCTGGTCCCCGCCCAGATGGCCCACGCGTACCGCATCGTCCCGACGGAGTACGACCGCGAAAGCAACACGCTCGGCGTCGCCCTGGCCAGCCCGGACAACTTCCACGCCACCGACGACCTCAAGACGCTGATGGGCTTCAACGTCATCGCGCGGATCACCACCGAAGAAGACATGACCGAGGCCCTCAACCGGTACTACCCGGAGGAGGCCGCCGCCAGCATCAACGACCTGATCTCGGAGATTTCCGCCGACGAGGACCTTTCGAAATTCGTGGGCCGCGGCGAGAGCATCGACCTGGACGAGCTCCGCGAGATGGCCGAGAGCAGCCCGGTCAAGAAGCTGGTCAACCTCGTCCTGCTCCAGGCCATTCGTGACAAAGCCTCCGACGTGCATTTCGAGCCCTTCGAGGACGAATTCAAGATGCGCTACCGCATCGACGGCGTCCTGTTCGAGATGGTCCCGCCACCGAAGCACGTCGCGCTGGCCATCTCGTCCCGCATCAAGGTCATGGCCAACCTGGACATCGCCGAGCGCCGGCTGCCTCAGGACGGCCGCATCGAGCTGCTCGTGGAAGGCCGCCCGGTCGATCTGCGGGTGAGCGTGCTGCCGACGATGTTCGGCGAGAGCGTCGTGCTCCGTGTGCTGGACCGCACGCAGGTCAATCTCGATCTCGGGCAGCTTGGCCTGCGGGAAGAGGACATGAGCATGATCCGGCAGCTTATCAGCAAGCCGCACGGCATCCTCATCGTGACCGGTCCCACCGGATCGGGCAAGACGACGACCCTTTACTCCGCGCTCAAGGAACTCAACACTCCCGAGGTGAAGATTCTCACCAGCGAAGACCCTGTTGAGTACGACATCGACGGGTTGATCCAGTGCCAAATCAAAGCCGACATTGGACTTACGTTTGCGCGCTGCCTCCGCAGCTTCCTGCGTCAGGATCCGGACATCATTCTGGTCGGAGAAATCCGCGACCTGGAGACGGCGCAAATCTCTGTGCAGTCATCACTTACGGGGCACTTGGTGTTTTCGACGCTCCACACAAACGACGCTCCTAGCTCGATCGCCCGGTTGCTCGACCTCGGGCTCGAGCCGTTCCTGGTGACCGCGACTCTCGAGGCCATCATCGCCCAGCGACTCGTCAGGAAGGTGTGCGACAACTGCAAGGAGGAGTTTGTGCCCAGCGAGCAACAGCTCATGGAACTGGGCTTGACGACTGACGACATCGCCGGGCGGACCCTCTTCTACGGCAAGGGCTGCGATTACTGCAACCACACCGGGTATCGGGGCCGGCGCGGCATCTTCGAAACGATGGTGCTGGACGACGAGCTGCGCGAGCTGATTATGAAACACGCGTCCACGAACCTGCTTCGGCAATCCGCGCGGAAGCGCGGCATGCGGACGTTGCGTGAGTCCGGCCTGCTGGCCTTGTATGATGGCATAACGACGATTGAAGAGGTTGTTCGCGAGACCCTCTCGGAGGAAGCCGGGTAGGCCGCGGGGACAACTGGTTTCTGCGGTCACTTGGTGCCCCGCATAATGCTGTGCAAGTATCTGATGCAGCCGGCGGTCGCCGGAGCGGGTCACGGTTGCTGCGGGCTGAGTCGGGCTTGGAGGCCCCCAGATGGCTGTCTTCAAGTATGAAGCGCTGAACGCGTCCGGGCAGGAGATCAAGGACGAGATCGAGGCGCCGTCGAAAGAGGAGGCGGTCTCGAAGGTCCGTGGCCTGGGCTACTTCCCGACCAAGGTCGTCGAGAAGGCCGACCGGAAGAAAATCGCGGCCAAGAAGGGCGCTGGCGGACCGAAACAGCGCAAGGCGGCCGGTACCGGGCTCGGCTGGGTCAGCACCAAGGTGCTGTGCTCGTTCACACGCCAGTTGTCCACCCTCCAGGACGCCGGCCTGCCCATCTTGCGGAGCATTCGTATTCTCGAGCAGCAGCAGAAGCCCGGCATGTTGCGCTCGGTGCTGAAGCAGATTACCGAGGACGTCGAAGGCGGGGCCACGCTCTCCGAGGCCATGAGCCGCCATCCCAAGGCGTTCGACCGGCTGTACTGCAACATGGTGGCGGCGGGGGAGGCGGGCGGCGTGCTCGACGTCATTCTCCAGCGTCTGGCCGACTTCCTGGAGAAGGCCCAGAAGCTCAAGCGGAAGATCGTCGGTGCGATGATCTACCCGTGTGTCGTCATCACGATCGCGGGCGGCATCGTGACGTTCATCATGGTGTTCGTCGTCCCGAAATTCCGGGACATCTTCCGCGACTTCGATACGAAGCTGCCGGTCATTACGGAGTCCCTCATCAGTGCCTCGCAGTGGTTTGCCGATGGCACGCCGCCGGGCTGGGTCGTCATCCTGTTCCTGCCCATCATCCTGGTGCTCATAACGAAACTGATTCGGCAGTCGGCGATGGGGCGCTACGTGCTGGACGTTGTCTCCCTCAAGATCCCGGTACTCGGGCAGCTCATCGGCAAGTCGTCGGTGGCCCGCTTCACGCGTACCCTGGGCACCCTGGTGGCCGCCGGCGTTCCGATCCTCGAGGCCCTGGCCATCACCAAGGCGACGAGCGGCAACGAGGTGTATGCCCGTATGCTCCAGCGTGTCCACGATGGTATCCGCGAGGGCGATTCGTTCGCCAACCCGCTCCGCGCCTCCAAGACCGTCGACCCCATCGTGGTGAACATGGTCGACGTCGGCGAGGAGACCGGCGAACTGGACAAGATGCTGATGAAGGTGGCCGACAACTACGACGACGAGGTGGACACGCTGGTGGCCTCGCTGGTCAGCCTCCTCGAGCCCATCATGGTGGTTTGCCTGGGCGTGATCGTCGGCTTTATCGTCGTGGCCCTGTTCCTTCCGCTTGTGGCACTGATCCAGGGTGTCATGGGCGGCGCCAGCGGCGGCGGGATCTAGGCGTCCCGCGCGGGAGCGGCCCTCCGCCGGTCCGAGCCCGGAGCGCGAGCGACGGGCCGCTGCGGCCCGGGCGGCCGATCCGATCCGAGCCGCGCCCGTGAGGAAGCGGCGTGGCCAGAATCCGTTGGCCACCGGCCAGACGCCGGTGCCACCCAGTAGCGTCGGACCCGAGCCTGCCCGCCGTGGCGGGTGTCCGACGTGTAGCGGCCGACCTTCGGGGCGGCCGAACACCGGCCAGACGCCGGTGCCAGAAGGTACCGGCCGGCGGCACTGCTCAAGAGCAGTAGCACGCGCCGGCCGAAGTCAGCCGGGCAACCCCCGGCCTCATGCAAACAGGTGTGCGTTATGCGAAACGCCGGCCGACATCCACAACGCGGCTTCACGTTGATCGAGGTGCTCACCGTCATCGCGATCATCTCGCTTCTGATCGGCGTACTTGTGCCGGCCGTGAGCGCCGCCCGCAACCAGGCCAAGCGGGCCAGCACGCAAAGCATGATCGACTCGCTCGCCAAGGGCTGCGAGATGTTCCACCGCGACTTCGAGCGGTATCCGCGGTCCACCAACGCCCGCAACCCGTTCGAGCCCGAGAGCGCGAATATTCAGCTTTCCGGGGCACAATGGGTGATCCTGGAACTGGCCGGCGCCGACCTGAAGGGCTACGTCGCCAGCGACAAGTACCGCTACCCGTCGTCGACCGACGGCTCGCCGACGCTCTCGCCCACCGAGGCTGACTGGCAGAAATACTATGATCCGGCCTTTACACCTTCGGGTTTCGAGTTCCGGCGTTACGGGCCTTACGTTCAGCTTGAGGGCGCCCGGGCGCAGTCGCCGCAGTATTACAAGGACAATACGAGTCCGACCCAGAGCTTGCCGGAAGTCTTGGATCCGACCAAGGCCGCCGCCGGCACGTCCGACTGGAACAACGGCCGGCTGCCCTTTGCGGTGGACGCGTTCGGCTTCCCGGTGCTGTACTACGTAGCAAACGAGCAAGCAGTGCTGCCCTTCTCTGACCCCGACGAACCTGAGGGGAAACCGGGCCGCTACACGCAGTGGGACAACCAGGCGCTGACCGGCCTCAAAACACAGGCAGGCATCGACCTGGGCGGCGGTACGATCCACCCGCTTGGGGAACTGGGCTGGGAGTCGGGCACTCCGACGGCCATCGCTCGCCAGGACAGCTTCGCCGGGTTCGTCTACGATCGCGCGTTGTTCACGCAAAACCAGAAGGTCTGGCCGCACCGGCCGGATACGTTCCTGTTCATCTCGGCGGGCAAGGATGCGTTGTACGGCACCAGCGATGACGTGGCGAACTTCGAGAATTAGAGTGGTGGCTCAGAAACACCCAGACCTTGCGCATCGGGGGAGCATGGGCCTCTGGCCCGTCGGAGGCGCGCGCCGCACAGACCGGCGACGGGCAGGGCACCTGTGCCAACCGATCAGGACCAGCCAGGGAGTGACCAGCAATGGATAGGCGAAACGATGCCCGACGCAGAGGTCCGAAGCCACATGTTTCCTTTCCTTGCTTGGCCCCTCGGACCCTTGACCCCTTGGACCCTTCGCGGCGGCAGGCCGCTGCCTTCACGCTCGTGGAGCTGCTGGTCGTCATCGTCATCATCGGCATTCTGGTGAGCATCCTCATCCCGGCCGTGGGGGCAGTCCGCAAGACGGCCCGCAACGCCGCCACCAGCGCCGCCCTGACGACCATCGCGACCGGGCTGGAGACGTTCAAGGCCGACGGCCGGCTCGGCGGGCAGTACCCGCCATCGCAGTCTGATTACCGGGTCAGCATCGGGCCTGTCGTGCGCAGCCCGTACGCCGCCGGCGCGGAAATCCAGATTACGGGGGCCGGGCTGCTCGTCTGGGCGCTGTCCGGCGCCGATTTGTTGGGCACGCCCGGCTTCCAGACGGTCGGCAACGCCGCGACGTGGGGGCAGTGCACCGGACCTAACTACAATAATGGCCCCGGGGACCCGACGAACCCCGCCGACCTCTATGCGCTCGATCCAGCCGAGCAGCAGCCGGTGTACCCCCGTTCGGGCCCATACGTCGACATCAGCAAGCTGCCGGTGACGCGCGACGAGGACACCACGACCAACGTGGACTTCGTGGTGCCGGCGGAACTCGCGGCGCGCAAAGCACTGGGCTTGGACCTGATTCAACGTAACTACCCGATGTACCTGGATGCCTTCGGCTATCCGATCCTCTACTGGCGCGCGGATTCCTCCGGCCGCACAATGGCCTCCGTGGACCGCAGCAGAACGGACCTGCCACGCGGCATTTACTGGTACGAGGACAACCTTGCCCTGACCGACATGGGGAGCATCGAGAAACTGGTGCTCAGCAAGGCCGGCGGGGCGCACGCGATTGAATGGGAGTTGAGCGGCGGCCCATGGATCCCGCCGAACTGGCCTCCGGCGGGCTATTTCCAAGGGTACATCGTAAACAAGGCGGTTCAGGCGCGGCTTGAGCCAAGCCGTGCCGACAGCTACCTGCTGGTCAGCCCTGGCGCGGACGGCCGTTACGGCACCGCGGACGATGTCACGAACTTTGAGCATAATGGGCTGTGAGGATGAAGGGTTCGAGGGTTCAAGGGTTCAAGGGTTCAAGGATGGTGCGTGCTCAACGCGCGCGCCTTCAAACTGTCGGCCCCTCGGCCCCTTGGCCCCTCGGTCCCTTGGCCCCTCGGTCCCCCCGCCCCTCGGCCCCTTGGCCCCTTGGCCCCTCTGCTTTCACTCTGGTCGAGGTCCTCATCGTCATCGTCGTCATCAGCCTGCTGATCGCGGTCATCGGCACGGTCAGCGTGAAGGTCATGCACGGGCAGAAGATGGCCCTCACGCAGACCATCATGCGGAACACCAAGATGGCGATCGACCGCTTCGCCGAGGCCGACCCGCTCCGGAGCATCTATAACCGCAAGGGCAACGTCACCTTCGGGCCGTATCCGCCGTACATGCTGGCGGGCCTCGACACCGGGGCGCCTACGCCGACAAACGTGCGCGAAGCAGTCGAGCGGTACGCGGACTACGCTGGGGGTGGCAGCTTCACCTACATTCTTAGCGACCGGTGGCACCGCGACCTCGGCAATCGCTATGGCAATGTAAGCGACTGGGTCAGGATTGACGAGACGGGCCCCAACGCGCGGGACAAGCGCAAGGATGACGACATACGTGCGCTCTATGCCTACCTGAAGGTCTACAGCCCGGAGACGCTGTCCAGCCTCCCCGCAGCGGCGGTGAAGCCGCTTGATCCGGCGTACCGCGAGTACGTGAATCCCACGGGGGCCGGCACGAATCCGCCGCCCGAGGACGGCAGCGCCATCGACGTGCTCGGGATTCATGACGCCTGGGGCGTGCCGCTGGATTACTTCCTGTACGTGAAGCTCGAATGGGACGCGTTGGCCAATCCACCCGTGGGCGCGTGGAAGGTAACGCAACGGATTCCGGCCCTGCGCTCGCACGGGCATTCGCGGGAAGAGCACGACGCAGAATCGGACGAGCCGTCGGACGCAGAGAAGCAGAACTGGATCTTCAGCGATCCGTTCCCCTCGCCGGCGGCGCGGTTGCCAGACAAGGGCGATCCGACGCTGCCGGTCGGCAGCGCGCAGAATGCGGGCTGGGTCCGAGCCCGGGCCGGCGGGAGTCCGACCGACCCGGCAACGTGGGACGACTACGACTACGTCCCGTAGCGGCGTCTGGCACAGCCGCCCGCGGCGGTGCCTGTAGCGGCCGACCTTCCGGTCGGCCGACGTGTGCAAAGCGGGAGCTTTGCACTACGCGAGGTACGCAAAGCAGAGCTTTGCACTACTTGAGATGGGCAAAGCGGAGCTTCGCACTACTTGAGGCAGGCAAAGCGGAGCTTTGCACTACTTGAGATGGGCAAAGCAGAGCTTTGCCCTACTTGTGGAGTCGAGTCGCGCGCGTCGCGCAAAGCAGAGCCTCGCACTACTTGAGATGGGCAAAGCGGAGCTTCGCACTACTTGAGGCAGGCAAAGCAGAGCTTTGCACTACTTGAGATGGGCAAAGCAGAGCTTTGCCCTACTTGCGGAGTCGAGTCGCTCGCGTCACGCAAAGCAGAGCTTTGCACTACTGCGGCGGGCGGCCGACGCGGTCGTGAGAGTGACATAACCCTCGGCGGTGGGCACCGCCCGCCGCGCAGCGGCTGCCGTTGGCGGTTTTCCGCCTCGGCGCGGACGTTCCGAGACCCTTCGTGGGTACGCCCCACGCAGTTCTGCGGCCGTGCGTACAAGCGTGATTTCGCGGACAGGGAGCGGTTACGGATCGCCGTGACCGGCGGACAGGTGGCAGAGTTTTAGAATGTAGTGGCGACGTAGGCTCGTGGAGTGAACCGTTGCGGCGTGTAGCGTCCAGAGTGCGAGGGGCCATGGGGTCAAGGGGGGCGTGCGCGCGGCGGCTGGTCCCTGCGCCTCTCAGCCCCTTGATCCCTCGACCCCTTGGTCCCTCGATCCCTTCGCGGCGGCGCACCGCCGCCGCGTTCACTCTGGTCGAAATGATCCTTGTCGTCACCGTCATTGTCCTCGTCCTGGCGATCGCCGTGCCCGGCCTCAGCGCCATGAACGCGGAGGCCCGTCTGACCGCGGCCCAGCAGACGGTCCAGGGCATGACGACGCAGGCGTACAACCTGGCGCTCGCGAACCGCAGCATGACGGCGGTGCGCTTCTTCCCCAGCGAGTGGGACACGGCGGACCCGACGCAGCGCAGCTCCGCCGGCCGCCAGCACCTGGCGATCTACAGCTACGTCGGCACGATGCGGGACGACGGGTCGCTGAGCTTCGGCGAGCGATTCGAGCGGGCCAACGACCTCAGCTCCGCGGTGATGCCGGAGGACGTGTGGGCCGCGCCGCTGGAGGCGCTGGCAACGTACCAAGTGAAGCTGTCGGACACTAATTACGACTCGCTCGGCGCGGACTTTGTGCTGAACGGCACCGCCAACCTATTCAAGTTCAACGCGGACAGTGCGACCAGCAGCGAACCCGGCGTATTCCTGAACGCCGACGATTTTCTGATCGTCTGCGACCCGCAGACCGGCATACGTACCGCCATGCCGGCGCCGTTTCGGATGCGCGCGTACGTGCCGAAGTACTCGGACGGGTCGTGGGGCTACGACGCCGACACGTCCAGTACCGACCCGACGGACAAGACGGCGTGGTACCAGCGTTACAGCTTCTCCGGCGTCGTGACGTATCGGCGGGAGCCGTTCCTTTCGCTGCCTGGGGGTGCGGCCGCGGCCGGTGCGGACCGGCAGGCGTACTTGCGCGAGACGGGCCGGCCGTTCCTGGTGCATCGTTTCAGCGGCGGACTGCTGCCGGCGTTGCAGCGGCCACAGTGAGATCGAGATGCGTGGGAACGTGAGAATGTGGGAACGTGGGAACGGGCCGGGTGACGCGGCGGTGTCCGCCGTGCGCGGCGCCCCTGGTTCCCTTGATCCCTCGATCCCGCGATCCCCTCGGCTTCGTGGCTTGGACGTCGGACACCCGCCACGGCGGGCGAGCTGCGGTCCGACGCTACAGGGTGGGGTGGGCGTCTCGCCCGCCAAGATCGTCGGACACGGAGTTCCGACGCTACAGGGTGGACTCGGCGGTCGGCCGCTACGCGCCTTCAGCCTCGCCGAGATGATGATCGCCCTGGCGATCCTGGCGATCGGGCTGCTGGTGATCGGGGCGGCGTTGCCGATCGGCGTGCGTTACACGCGCGATTCGGTGAACATCGCCACCGGCCAGGCCGCCGCCGAGCACGCCCTCGATCTGATCGAGCAGAATGTCTGTTTGCGGCGGACGATCCTGGATCCGAATTCGGTGCCTCCACGTCCGGTGATCTGCGAGCCGGGGCTCTTTGTGCCGCGTCAAAGCGACCCGGCGGACCCTAGTTACCCTCAGTTGGCCGGTGAGTTCATCCCGGACTACGAGCCGGTGATCAAGGTGCGGCCGCTGTTCACGCGGAGCATCGGGGCGCCGGCAAGCGGCGGCGTTTGGACTCAGGATACCGGCTTTGATGGCGTGCGTGTGGAATCCCTGGTGCGGTTTGCCCTCCTGGGCAACGATACGGGGATCAGTGCTCAGGAGCACGATCCGCCCGGGCAAATGTTCGTACTCAACGGCGCTTGGATGTCCTGGGCGATTCCCTCGGTGGCAACTGTCTATCCGCCGGTCACACCAGACTGGAGCCCTGCGGGGACTACTCAGTACTTGCCTGACTACTTTCTTGCCAATGACGTGAACAAGTACACGGTCTGGGGGGTGGGGCAGGAGACGCGCAAGGTTCAGGACAGCCTCATCAGTTGGACCGCATTCTACCGGCGCGTGTCATATGATGACCCCAATACTCCGACGATCGACGAGGGCGATCCCACGCTGTACGAGTTCATCGCCGTGGCTGTGCGGCGCCCGTCGCTGAAGCACCGGTTCCCCTTACAGAACGCGGCGGACGGAGGCATGTCGACCTTTGGGGCGCCGACGGAGGCCACACTTGCGCCGGTTCCGTGGCTGGTCACTTTCGACTTGAATGCGCGGCTCCCGGCGCCGCCAAACGGATTCAACGACAACGGCGTTCCGCTCGACGGCGACAACTTCCCGATGCCGCTGGGGCAGACGCCGGCAACGATCACTTTCTCGTGCACTTGGGCAGTAAGCGGCCTGTTTCCGGTCGGGTCGATCTTCATTCCGGCGCGGAATGACGTCGCCCCGTCGCACCCCGATCTGTTCGGAGCAGTCCCTATCAACTTCGGTCCCCCGGCGCCCACGACGCTCCCGATCTATGAGGTCGTCCAGCGTCCCAACGATACGACGGTGGTCGTGAGGTACAACGGGTACTACCCGCGCCAAGGCACGGGTACAACGGCCACGCCGGCGCCGGAGCAGTGGCCCGTCTGGGTGATTCCGCCGGCGTTTGAGGAGCTGAGCGGCGGGTACCCCGTCTTTCCCGATCGTTCGCCGATCCTGGCGGTGGCCCGGCGGTATGTCCGGTTGCGGGAGCTACCGTGATGGGCGTGAAAAGGTGCAAAGGTGAAAACGTGACAACGGGCGCGCGTCGGCCGCACGGCACCCCTCGTTTTCACGTCTTCACGTTTTCACGTTTTCACGCGTTCACGCTGATCGAAATGCTCGTCTCCCTCGCCGTCATCGCCCTGGCCCTCGCCATCGTCGGCGTCGTCTTCGCGATCACGGTGAAGACCGCCGGGCAGTCGGCGGCGTACACCCAGACGCACAACTGGGTCCGGCAGTTCACGCAGCAGATTCAGGAGGACCTGCGGCACTGCGTCCCGTCGCAGAGCATCCTGGTCCTGGTCGGCCGCACACAGGCCGCCGCCCTCACGCAAGACGACCTCGACGCCCGCAAGTTCCACCGCGTGCTGATCGGGAACCCGGCCAACGTGCCGGCCGTCTACGATCCGGAATACGACACCGCGATTGACGCCGGCGGGAACTACAGCAACCCGCGGGCCGACCTGCTGATGTTCTTCTCGAACCGGCCGACGGCGTCCGTCGCGCCGAATCCCGCCGACCCGAACAGCCCCTACGCGCACGGCGTGAAGTTCGCGCCGATCCGCGTGGTTTACGGCCATGCCGCTTTGGCCGACCCGGTCTGGAACGCCGGCGCCGGCGAGTACGAGTTCCCCACGAATCCCGCCCTGCTCCGACACATCGAGCAGACCATCGACGGCGGCACGTCGCCGTGGGTCCAGAGCCGGATTCCCGCCAACCGCTGGCACCTGAGCCGCGTGGCGACGATTATTCGGGATCCCGGCACCACGTCTTTCCCGGCAGACGTTCGATTTTCCCTTGGGCCGCCGGGAGCCTGCGGCAAGGTACCGCAGTGCGAACCATACACCGATCGCGGGTACTGGCTCCCTGGTGACGCGGCGCTGCTCAATCTGCCTTTCTTGCTAGGGACATTGGGGGCCGGTCTGACCGACTGGTACGGCCTCGGGACTCCGCCCCTGCCTCCTCTTTGGCAGCCGTACGCTGTGTATTCAGGCTCGACGCTCTTCACGGACACCATCGACTCGCTGGTCTACGGCGATGGTGTCACCAATCACCACGTGGCCACCGTCTTGGAAGAAGTGCCGGTGGATTTGAAGAGCAACATGGGCGTGCACATGTTGCCGGGGTGCGTGTGGTTCCAGGTCGAGTTCCTGATGCCGGAGGACCCGCGGAATAGCGCGGAGTACAGCAACCCCGACCCGACCGACTCGATCGGCGGCGGTCCGTACTCCTCGCGCTCCGACATGCCGCGGTGGACAACGATCGAGGACGGCTTCACGTACGTCTTCGTCCCCGACACGCCGGAGAATCGCAGCGTGATCGCGTCGCAGACCGTTGGCGGCGGCGGGCGCATTGACACATTTGCGATGCTCAACCCCACGAAGCCCGATACGGTCGACAACCGCATCATCCGCCTGTGGCCGTATGCGATCCGGATCACGGTGCGCGTATGGGACGCGCGCGGCCGGCTGGATGAGCCCATCGTGCGTAGTATCGTTCATCGGTTCGATTGAGAGAGAGAAAGGAGGTTGCCAAGCCAAGCCACGAAGCCACGTAGCCACGAAGCCACGAAGGTGTAGCGTCGGACCGCAGCTCGCCCGCGGTGGCGGGTGTCCGCGCGGGTGCCATGGGCAAGCGCGAGCTTGCCCGTGAGGCGACACGGGCAATCGTGGAGTGCCAGGATTGCCCGCGGCACCCACCGGCGAGACGCCGGTGCCACCCAGTAGCGGCCGGCGCCTCGCCGGCCGATCCGAACCGCGACCGTGAGGGAGCGGCGGCACACGGTGGAGTTCCGGACGGGCATGATTTATCGGCGAATCACCGCCGTTTCCCGCGGAAACGCGGGGAAACTTGGGAGCTTTGACCACGGCCCGCAGAATAATGCGGGGCGCGAGGCGGGGGGTGGCATGGGCAAGCGCGGGCTTGCCCGTGAGGCGACACGGGCAATCGTGGAGTGCCAGGATTGCCCGCGGCACCCACCGGCGAGACGCCGGTGCCACCCAGTAGCGTCGGCCCCCTGTGGCCGACGACGTGTAGCGGCGGGCGCCTCGTCGGCCGATCCGAACCGCGACCGTAAGGGAGCGGCGGCACACGTAGCAGTTCCGGACGGGTATGGTTTATCGGCGAATCACCGCCGTTTCCCGCGGAAACGCGGGGAAACTTGGGAACTTTGACCGCGGCCCGCAGAATAATGCGGGGCGCGAGGCGGGGCCGACGCGGCCCCGCGTGACGATGCTCGTGCGAGAGTCCTTGGTCGCACAGCGGATCGCCGGATTCCGGTCCTGCGACAGGTTGCGGGAACGGATTCCCGCCGGTGTGGGTGCGAGAAGGGATTCTCGCACCAGCGGACTGTAGCGGCCGGCGGATCGCCGGATTCCGGTCCCGCGACAGGTTGCGGGAAGGGATTCCCGCCGGTGTGGGTGCGAGAAGGGATTCTCGCACCAGCGGACTGTAGCGGCCCGCGGATCGCCGGATTCCGGTCCCGCGACAGGTTGCGGGAAGGGATTCCCGCCGCTGTGGGTGCGAGAAGGGATTCTCGCACCAGCGGAATGTAGCGGCCGGCGCCTCGCCGGCCGAGGCCTGCAAAGCCGGAGCTTTGCACTACTTGAGAAAGGCAACGCTGGAGCTTCGCACTACTGCGGCGCGTGGCCGACGATGTGAATGAAATGACGCACGACCGTCCCAACTCGACGCCCGGTGCTCCCGGCCCTGCCACGGGGCGGCCGGCGTGGGTGCCGCGCGCTGACGTGCCGAACCCTCCCCCTACCCCCTCCCTAAAAGGGCGGGGAACTGAGGTTGCTGGGACGTTGAACCCACCCCCTGCGCCCTCCCTGCAAGGGCGGGGAACTGAGGTTGCCGGGATCGCGAACCCTCCCCCTGCCCCCTCCCTGAAAGGGCGGGGGACTGAGGTTGCTGGGATCGCGAACCCTCCCCCTGCCCCCTCCCTAAGAGGGCGGGGAACTGAGGTTGCTGGGATCGCGAACCCTCCCCCTGCCCCCTCCCTGAAAGGGCGGGGGACTGAGGGGCCCGCCGGGATGTCGAACCCTCCCCCTGCCCCCTCCCTAAAAGGGCGGGGGACTAAGGGCGCCGCTCGCAGGCATCGCCGCCGGGCCACCGTGCTGCTGATGATCGTGGCGTTGCTGGCGATGTTGTTCATGCTGGTGTCGGCGTACATCATCCTGGCGCGGTTTGACCGGCAGACGCTGCAAATGACCAGCCGCGCTAACGAGGTGGAGCGGATTCTCGACGGCGTCTCCGCCGTGGCCGCCGCCGCCGTCCGCGGCCCCCGGGGCAGCGACCTGGTCAGCGGCACGTCATACGTCGATATTCCGGGCTACGGCGGGGACGACCCGAACGGGCCGTGGGGCTCGCCGTGGCTGGCGTCGGGGGAGCCGGTGCGCAATCCGGGCGGCGGGTACTACCCAGGTGATTACGGATACCCGGCCGTCAGCGGCTTCTCCGGCCCGGCGACGACGCTAGGGATTACGCACTTGACGTTGGACGCGGACGAGGACGGAACCGCCGAGATCGTCCCGGTGGCCAGCGGCCTCCCGGACCCTGCCACCGATACGTTGCGTAACTCGCGCGAGCCATTTTCGGATGCCGACGGCGACGGGATGCCCGATTCGCGCTTCGGCAGCGTCGGTCTGCTGACCGAGATGGCCAACGCCCTGGGCGGGCGCTCGGTACGCGCGACCGGCATCGACCCGGCCTATCTGGTCGATCCCCTCCTAGACCCGAACAATGCGGCCAACTACCTCGCCTGGCAGCAATACGACAGCACGGCCCGCTACGCCGTCGCGGCGAAGATCGTCTCGCACGGCGGGATGGTGCAGGTGAGCGCACCGACCGACGTCTCGCAGTGGAACAGCGAGTTCATCGGCGGGATGTTCAACTGGATCCGGCATCCCTCGGACACCCTTTACCCGTTTGTTCCGGGGGAGAACACTGGCATCGGTGCCGACGATCGTGCGAGGCTTCAGGCCATGTGGGCGGCGCGCGGGAGCGTTGAGCCGGCGCTGCGCCGCCGCGGCGGAATCATCGGCGGCACGGGCGCGAACACGGATGTCGGCGAACCGTTCGCGCTGCGCACCCTGAGCAACCGCTTCCGCTGGACGTTCGGCGGAGCGTACGACAGCGCTACGGAGCAGTACCGCTGGCAGCGCTTCAACCTGGCCAGTTTGGACGACTGGAATGCGTGGCGGCAGGCCGCGACGATCGATCCATACTGGTACAATGAGTGGTTCGAAAGCGGCGGTATGAGCAGCGCCGATCAGCGGCTGACGTATGCGCAGCGCCAACTCCTGACGACGGTCAACCACAGCGACGAGCTGGCGCGGGACCAGGACCCGAACGTTCCAAACTCGCTAGAGCCGCTCGGAATCCGCGCCGGCGACATGAAGTTCTACTTGGGCAAGATCACAGATACGACCCTCGCCTCGAACGACGTTCCGCTGGGTGCCTTCTATCTTGACGGCAGCTTCAATGACGTAGAGGCGATCACCGGACACACGATGCCACGCGGGCTGGAAATCGTCTGGGAGCTTGCTACCTACTTCAGCGAGATGCTCAGGGGATACGACGACTGGGACGACGGGACCGGCGGCGGGACCGAGGCCGTCACGCGCGAAGAGCAGGCCTTCATGCTGGCGGTGAACGCCGTCGCGTTTGCGGCGCCACGCATGCCGACGGCGAACGACCACGTTGACGCCGTGTACTACTTGTACAATGGCAACACCTATGTCGGCTACGCACCGCAGCCGTTCATCACGCAAGTGGTGGCGTACAACGATGCGTACGACCCGAACGACCCCAACGACCCGAACGGCCCGCCCGATCCGAACGACCCGAACGACGTGGCCCGCGTGGCGCTGGCGATCGAGCTGTACAACCCCAACGACCCCGTGGGAGCGGGCAACCTGGATCTCCAGCGCTACGCCATCAGCCTGAACGGCACGTTCGACCCGAACGACCCGAACAGTACGTGCCAAGCCCTTGCGACGTCGGCGCTTGTGATGAGCGGCCGAACGTTCGCGGTTACGACCGTCAACGCGCAGGTTTCGAATACGAAGTTGGACGCGTATGCCACGCATCCGGCGATGGTCCTCGGGAACCTGCCGCGACCACACTACACGAGTTCCGTCGACCCGATCAGCGTGCAGCTCTTACGCCGGGGCGCGGACGGTAGCCCCGTGGGGTGGTATGTCGTTGATCAGTTCGACGTGAAGACAGACGGATACGCGGATACGTTGAGTCCGGGTGACGACTGGTACGTAACCGCGGAACGCGACACGACCTACGAGCCCTACCTGGGAACGTTGCCCAGCGGTGCGACGCCCCAGGCGCGCTGGCGAATGACGGTGGCATTTCCGAAGACGGACCCAGTCTACGAAGGGCACGCCGATGGCGCTTTGGGCACTCCCGATTTCGCCACGCTGGGCCTCGGCTCGGGCTCCGGCAGCCCCGCGGACGCGCTGAACGCGTTCAGCCCGTGCGTGCCGCTCTACACGATGAATGCGGATGCCGTGCACGCCTTCATCCATGGTGCCGCCCGGCCCGCGTCATTCCCGACGACCGGGTTTATGCTGTTTGTGCCGCGTTTCTCACACATGATCGGAGCCGCCGGACGCGTCCCCGTCACCGAGGTGCTCTACAACCAGTGGCGCCGGCGACCGAACACCGTGACATCGTACCCGGCCGACTTCGGCCACATGCCGGTCTTCGATAACCGGCAGGGGGTGGAGGCCGGCAGCGCGTTCGCTGACTCCCGCACCGGCCGCGTCCCGTGGGGCCTGCTGGTGTTCGACTACTTCACGACGCTGAACCCGGACGATGCGGACGGTGACGGTGTGCCATGGCAATTCGATCCGGGCGACACCGCACTCGACCCCTATCGCGTGCCCGGGCGGATCAACATCAACACGGCGTCGTGGTACGTCCTGGCCGGGCTGCCGCTCATCGGACCGGACGGCAGCGGGAACCTGCCGCTTGATCCGAGCGCCTCGCCCGCGTTCTGGAACGCGGCGTCCGGCGTGCTTGCAGGCATGGGCTCGGAAACGCCGCAGCGATCGCGCAGCCTACCAATGAGTCCTGGCGATCCGCTGTTTGTGATTCCCGGGGATAGCACCGGCCAGTGGTATCGGCTCGGACCGGCTCTAGCCCAGGCCGCGGCGGCGTATCGTGATCGCGTGCCGTACGTCTCCATCGCGTCGCCGTTCGGCCATGCGTCGGCGCGCAACTCGAGCGTTTGGCTCCAGTACCGACCCGCTCTCTACGGACCCAGCGGAGGCGGGAGTTACGAGTCAGGCATCCGCGGCGGCGGCAACTTCGACATGCGGGGTTTCCTGACGCTCGGCGAGTTGGCTAACGTCATGGGCTTCGACGGCTCGCGCGATACGGATATTACTGCAGCCCTTGACGGCACAGGTACCGTGCTTGGCGGCTACGGCTACGGTGTCGGCGGCGATTTCATGAAGGCCGTCAGCTTGCTGGCGTTGCTCGACACGCACTTCCTGACCACGCGCAGCAATACGTTCACGGTCTATGCGACACTCTATGACCGCGAGAACCCGCAGGCCAGCGTACGCTCGCAGGTCACGCTCGACCGCAGCAATCTCCTGCCGCGGCTCCTGTACACCGGCGGCGACTGGGTAACGCTCCAGGACACCGGCTCGCCGGAGCTGATCGCCCGCCGCGACTACTCCTACTTCAACGCGCAGTATGACCAGTAGTGCAAAGCTCTGCTTTGCAGAACCTCACCGCCCAGTACGACCAGTAGTGCAAAGCTCTGCTTTGCAGAACCTCACCGCCCAGTACGACCAGTAGTGCAAAGCTCCGCTTTGCAGAACCTCACCGCCCAGTACGGCCAGTAGGGCAAAGCTCTGCTTTGCAGAACCTCACCGCCCAGTACGACCAGTAGTGCGAAGCTCTGCTTTGCAGAACCTCACCGCCCAGTACGACCAGTAGTGCGAAGCTCTGCTTTGCAGAACCTCACCGCCCAGTACGGCCAGTAGTGCGAAGCTCTGCTTTGCAGAACCTCACCGCCCAGTACGGCCAGTAGGGCAAAGCTCCGCTTTGCAGAACCTCACCGCCCAGTACGGCCAGTCGCGTCGGACCTCCGTGTCCGACGTGTAGCGGCCGGCCGCCGGCTACGATGAGGGATAAGGGATAGGGCGCCGCGAGCACGTAGGGCAGGCGAAGCGTAGCGGGACCTGCCGCCCAAGCTGACCGGCGGGACGCCGATGCTCCCCCGGGTGGCAGGTTTCATCCGCCGCGGCGGATGCAACCTGCCACGGCTCGCCTACGTGCTTGGCCTGCCTGAAGCACGGGCGGACAAGCCGCCCGCCGCGTTCTCCCGCAGTAGGGCAAAGCTCTGCTTTGCCTCGCCCGCACAACCCCGGCCGTCACCCACCGGCCAGCAGTTGGACGAACGGGTTGATGTCGTCGAAGGACCATTGGCCGTACGTCCCGTCGCCGTTGATGTCGCCGTTGGCCGGGTCACAGCCGGGGAACTCCGCTTGCCAGGCGGCGAAGTTCGACAGGAACAGCACGAACGGATTGATGTCGGCGAAGTCCGTGACACCGTCGCAATTCAGGTCGCCGACGCTCTCGCATTCGTCAGGGATGCCGTTGCCGTTGACGTCCGTCGACGTGGCGTACATGACATCGCACTCGTCGGGCACGCGATTGGCGTTACAGTCCGGGGCGCCGTTGCAGATGATGTCGCATACGTCCCGCACGTCGTTCACGTTGCAGTCCGCCCCGCCGGAGGTCCCAGCTTCGCATCCGGTCCCCGTCTCGCAGTCAAACAGCGGCTGCGCGCCGGCCTGCGAGCAAGGCGCAACCTGCGGCAAAGCGGAGCTTCGCCCTACTGGGTGCAATCGAGCCCCTCGTCCGAGCAAGCCGCAACCTGCGGCAAAGCGGAGCTTCGCCCTACT
>JALHJL010000017.1:0-9384 GCA_022839625.1 Phycisphaerales bacterium | reverse complement strand
CGAGCAAGCCGCAACCTGCGGCAAAGCGGAGCTTCGCCCTACTGGGTGCAATCGAGCCCCTCGTCCGAGCAAGCCGCAACCTGCGGCAAAGCGGAGCTTTGCCCTACTGGGTGCAATCGAGCCCCTCGTCCGAGCAAGCCGCAACCTGCGGCAAAGCGGAGCTTTGCCCTACTGGACCGTCATCGACTTCCAGCTTGCCAACAGGCCGCAACGAGCGCCGCTGCCGCCGTCCGGTTGACCGCTACCCCAGCACCTTCGCCACCGCCTCGCCGATCGTCGCCGGACTGTCGCTGACGGTTACGCCCGCCTCGCGCAGGGCGGCGATCTTCGACTTCGCCGTCCCCTCGCCGCCGGAGATGATCGCGCCCGCGTGGCCCATGCGGCGGCCGGGCGGGGCGGTCTGGCCGGCGATGAACGCCACGACCGGCTTGTGGATGTGTGCGCGGATGTGCGCCGCGGCCTGCTCCTCGTCCTGGCCGCCGATCTCGCCGATCATGACGATCGCGTGCGTGTCGGGGTCGGCCTCGAACAGATCGAGCAGCTCGATGAAGTTCAGGCCCTTGACGGGGTCGCCGCCGATGCCGACGCAGGTCGACTGCGCGTATCCGCGCTCGCTGCACTGCCAGACGGCTTCGTAAGTGAGCGTCCCGCTGCGGGAGATGAGGCCGATGTTGCGGCTGCCGGGCGAAGGGGCCTTGTGGATGTAGCCCGGCATGATGCCGATCTTGCAGGCGCCGGGACTGATGATGCCCGGGCAGTTCGGGCCGACCAGCCGCGTGCCGTGGTCATCGAGGTACTTGCGGGCCTTGATCATGTCCAGCGTGGGAATGCCCTCGGTGATGAGCACCACCAGCTTGATGCCGGCGTCGGCCGCCTCCATCGCCGCTTCTCCAGCGAACGCCGCGGGCACGAAGATCATCGTTGCGTCGGCACCGGTGGCGGCGACGGCTTCATGACAGGTGTCGAACACGGGCAGGCCGTGCTCAGACTGCGTGCCGCCCTTGCCCGGCGTACAGCCGCCGACCACCTTGGTCCCGTACTCCAGGCACTGGGCGGTGTGAAAGGCCCCGGCCTTTCCGGTGATGCCCTGGCAGATCACGCGCGTGTCTTGGTCGACGAGGATGCTCATGCCGTGCAAGTCCCTTTTTGTGCCGGTCAGTCCGTTCCGGCTGAACGTCCATCTCATGGGGTCGGGTGACCGGCTCAGCCGGCGTGCCCGGACCCCGCGTGAATGCTGCGGTACCGCCAGTCGCCAGCGACGAGCGTCCCGACCGCGCGGCCGCGGACTGGTCGGCCGTCAAACGGCGTGTTGCGGCTCTTGGACCGCATCTGCTCGGCGTCGATCGTCCATTCCACGTTCGGGTCGATGAGCGTCACGTCCGCCGGCTGTCCGACGCGCAGGCTGCCGCCGGTCACACCCAGGAGCCGGGCCGGATTCAGCGACAGCGCGGCGATCAACCGCGGCCAGCCGACCAGGCCGGTGGTGACGAGCGCCTCGATGAACAACGGCAGGGCGGTTTCCAAGCCGATGATGCCGAACGGGGCAAACGCGAACTCGTGCTCTTTGCTCTCGCGGCCGTGCGGGGCATGGTCCGTGACGAGGCAGTCGATCGTGCCGTCGGCCACGCCGGCGCGGCAGGCATCGACATCGGCCTGCGTGCGCAGGGGCGGGTTCATCTTGAAGTTGGTGTCGTACGTTGCGCAGGCTTCGTCGGTCAGCAGCAGGTGATGCGGGCAGACCTCCGCGGTGACGCGCTGGCCCGCATGCCTGGCCTCACGCACGCGCTGCACCGTCCCGGCAGTGGACACGTGCGCGACGTGATAGCGTACGCCGGCCTGGGCGGCGAGCGTGATGTCGCGCTGCACCATCACGACCTCCGCGATCGGCGACATGGCCGGCAGGCCCAGGCGCGTCGCCGTTGGTCCCGCGCTCATACAGCCGCGGCCAGACAGTACCGGGTCTTCGCAGTGCTGAACAAAGAGGCGGTCGAACATGCTGACGTAGCGCATCGCGCGGAGACAGACGCCGGCGTCGGCGATCCCGGCCCCGTCGTCGCTGAACGCGACCGCGCCCGCCCGCACCATGAGCCCGATCTCGGCCAGTTCCTTGCCTTGGCGGCCCACGGTCAGCGCCCCGATGGGGTACACCCGCGTATGGGCGGTCAGCGCCGCCTGCCGCAGGACAAACTCGATGGCCGAGTCGTTGTCCAGGGGCGGATCGGTATTCGGCATGCACGCGACGGCCGTAAAACCGCCCGCGGCCGCGGCCATCGTTCCGGTCGCGATCGTCTCGCTTTCCTCGTTGCCGGGCTCGCGGAGATGGACGTGCATGTCGATCAGGCCGGGCGCCACGACCAGGCCGCCCGCCTCGACCACCTCGTCGGCCGACTTCGGCGCCGACTTGCCGATCGCCGCGATCCGGCCGTCCTTGATCGCCAGATCGGCGACCTCGTCGATCTCCTGGGCCGGATCGATCACCCGTCCGCCGCGAATCAGGATGCTGCTCATGTTGCTGGCCGCTCGCTGTGTACCACCCGCACGTCCGGTTGCCGTCCGACCGGCCTGCGGATCGGCGGTATCATACTGCGGCCGGCGTGTCCGGCACAGCCGCCCGGTTCGTTGGAGACCCCGTTGCCCGCCACCCGCACCGAGCTGAAGCGCCGCTTTGAGGCCGGACGATTGCTGCTCGACGGTGCGATGGGGACCGAGTTGGAGCGCCGCGGCCTGGGCCACCCGCTGCCCCTGTGGTCGGCGGCGGCATTGATCGCGGCGCCGCAGATGGTGGAGGCGATCCACCGCGAGTACGTGGAGGCCGGCGCGGACATCCTGGTCGCGAACACGTTCCGCACGAACCCGCGCACGCTGCGGGCGGCCGGGCTCTTTGCACAGGGCGAGGACTTGAACCGCCAGGCCGTCGAGCTGGCACGCCGGGCCGCCGGGGGACGGAACGTCCTTGTGGCCGCCAGCGTGGCCCCGGCGGAGGACTGCTATCACCCGGAGCGCGTGCCCGCCGACCGCGAGCTGCGTGCCGAGCACGAGCTGATGGCGGCCTGGTTGGCCGCGGCGTTGCCGGACCTCGTCTGGATCGAGACCATGAATACGGCGCGGGAGGCCCAGGCCGCGGCCCAGGCCGCCCTGGAGTGCGGCCTGCCACTGGCGGTCTCATTCGTGGTCCAGGAAAGCGGGGACCTGCTCAGCGGCGAGAAGCTGGCGGACGCACTGGCGTCGGTCGAGCCCTGCGATCCGCTGGCGATTGGCTTGAACTGCATTCCGCCGCGCGGACTCACGGCCCTCCTCCCGCACCTGCGCTCGCTGACGGGCCGGCCGGTAGCCGCGTATGCCCACATCGACAACCCGACGCCGATTCGGGGGTGGAGCTACTCGCAGGCCATAAATCCCGCCGAATACGGGGAGTATGCCAGGCGGTGGTTGGAGCTGGGGGCCGCGGTCGTCGGCGGGTGCTGCGGTACGACGCCGGCGCACATCCGCGTGGCGGGAACCGTCATCAAAGTAACGTGAGTTGGGACGTTGGATAGTCGGGCGCGCGCTGGCAGGTGCTCGTGACCTGGCCGGTCGGTCCCGCGATGCGCCCTTTGGCGGCGGACGGCGACCCCTGCCGTCGCCGTCATTCCAGGCGGACGCCTTGTCGGTTATCCTTACGTCTCGGGAGGGCTTGCGCAGGCCTGCCGCGCGGTCGCGGCCGGTCACGGATCACACGCGGCCCCGCCCGTAGAAACGGGAACCGGAAATGCTTCAGACACCGCTCAACGCGTTCCATCGTGAGTGCCAGGCCCGCCTGGTCGATTTCGCCGGCTGGGAGATGCCGGTCATGTACACCAGCATCATCGAAGAGCACAACTACTGCCGGCAGCACTGCGCCCTGTTCGACGTTTCGCACATGGGCCGCGTCGAGTTCCGCGGGCCGGATGCCGCCCGGTTCATGGAACATCTCAATACCCGCAACATCGGCGGGGCGGCCCCGGGTATGTGCCGCTACAGCCACATGTGCAAAGACGACGGCGGCATCCTCGACGACGTGATCGTCTCCAAGTTCGAGGACCACTTCCTGGTCGTGTGCAACGCGTCCAACCGCGAGAAGCTGCTGGGCTGGTGGGAGCAGCAGCGCCGCGGCTTCAACGTGGAGATCACGGACCGCACGCTGGAGACCGCGATGGTCGCGCTCCAGGGACCGGAGGCGATGGAGACGATGAGCCGCCTGCTGCCGATCCCGCTGGACGACCTCAAGCGCTACCGGTTCAAGACCGGCAACGTGATGGGGGCGGACTACTTCGTGGCCCGCAGCGGCTACACGGGGGAGGACGGCGCCGAGATCATCCTCCCGGCCAACCTGGCCCTGATGGCCGTCCGCCTGCTCATCAGCCGGGCCGAGGAACTGGGCCGGCCGATCAAGCCCGCCGGCCTGGGTGCCCGCGACACGTTGCGGCTGGAGGCCGGCATGCCGCTGTACGGCCACGAGCTGACGGAGGACTGGGACTCGATCACCGCCGGCCAGGAATGGGCCGTGGACTTGACCAAAGACTTCATCGGCAGCGACGTGCTCAAGCGCGTCAAGGCTGAGGGGCCGCGGCGGAAGATCACCGGCTTTGAGGTCGAAGGCAAGCGTATCGCACGGCAAGGTGCGCCCATCCTCCGCGACGGGCAGCAGGTCGGAACGGTCACCAGCGGCACGCAGAGTCCGACGCTCGGAAAGAACATCGCGATGGGGCTTCTTGACTCAGAGCTGGCGACACCTGGCCAGTCGGTCGAGATCGACGTCCGCGGCACGAAGTGCACCACGACGGTTGTGCCGTTGCCGTTCTACAAAGCGAAGAAGTGAGACGAGCCGCGGCAGGGATCGGGACGCATGCCGCGAGCGGGTGCGTGCTGCGGTAGTACCGGTGAGCGGCGGCCGTGCTCCGGCCGCCAACCGGAGCCCCTCCGCCTTTCAGGGGCTAGCAGTCCCGTTTTTCAACAAGCACCTACGGGTGCGGCCCGTCGGTCACTGCGACCGTCTGCAAGCGCTCGAAGTCCTGTCGCCCGATGACGTGCGAGTCATATCGCATGCGCCCCTCCACTTCGCGGCCGGCGGTCTCGAAGATGACCAGGCTGTCCCGGTAGAACAGCAGAAGGTCCGAGCGGCCAAGCGCACCCTCGCTGTTTCCGAAGTACACCGTGATGCCGCCGCCCGGCACGTCCGGGTGATGCACGGTACACAGCACGGACTGCTTCGGATCCTCGTAGGTGACGTCGCCGACCTTGAACGCCTCGCCGGCGAAATGAACAGGGAAGTCCGCGCCGGCAAGCAGCGCCCGCACCGCGGGGCCATGGACCGCGTTGCCGAGCACCAACACCGAGTGGCGGCGGAGCTCGTCCGAAGTGACCGCCTCGTGACTGCGCAACACGACCTCTTTTGACCCGGCCTCGCCGCTGAAATCCTCGATCGCGCGAGTGTAGAACTCAGAGAGCGGCCCGTCCGGCGTCACGACGAGCAGGGTGCGGCCGGCGCGGGTCGTCGCTCCGCTGGGGATGATTTCGCTCGGCAGTAGCTTGCGCAGGACGTGATAGTCCGGGTCCAGCACGACCGCGTGTGGCCGCTGGTCCAGCGGGAGGCGTACCGTCACAGTCGGGGCGGACATCTCGATGACCTCGTCGATGATGTCGCCGTCCTCGCGGACCACTCGGAGCGGAACGGCCAGGGCGAACGCGGTCGGCGATTGGGTGATCGTTACGTCCAGCGCCTGCCCGGCGTCCTCCCAGACGGCAGCCTCAAGCCGGAGGCACGGGGTGGCGGCCTGGCGCACCCACTGCTGGAAGAAGCCCTCCAGCGACTGACCGCTTTCGCCCTCGAACAGCCGTTGGAGCGTCTGCCAGTTGGCGAACCGGCCGGTGTTTTCTTCCGTGAGACGGCGCAGCGCCGACCAGAAGCGGTCCTGGCCGATCCGGTTCGCCAGCATGTGAAACACCAGGGCGCCCTTGCTATACCCGATTTCGCGACCCGGGCCGCCCGACCGATTGAACCGGCCCAGAGGCTTCTCGTTCTCGGGCGCGAGGCGGCTGACGGCGACGCAGCAGTTGCGGCGCTGGTTGCGCGCGCCCTTCTCGTCGCCGTCCAGCACGTACCCGTAGTAGTTCGCGGCGTAGGTCGTCAGGGCCTCGCACCAATCGCCGTCTGCGGGATCGACGTAGATGCTGTTGCCCCACCATGAGTGCAGCAGCTCGTGATCCAAGTAGCCGTGCATCAGCGCCCGCGGCCCCATCTGGAGAAGCACCTTGTTGAGCAGCGTGAACTCCGGGAAAGCGAAGCCGGAACTGAAGAAGTTCTCCACGATGGTGTAGCGCTCGAACGGGTACGGGCCGATCAACGGCTGGTAGCGGTCGAGGTACTGGACGGCGGACTCCAGGAACAGCTCCGTGTGCTTCTCGATGGTCGCCTGGGGCTGCGCATCGGCGGGAACGGAGTAGTGCAGTGCAAGCTGAACGTCTCCCGCACTCCGCTGCTTGACCTCGTGCGGCCCGCCGACCAGGACCAGGCCCGGCATCGGGTACCTGCCGGCCCAGATCAACTCGCCGCTACGCTGTGATTCAACCTCATCGAACGCCGCGCCCGCTACCAGCCTCATCCCGGGGACCGGGGCCGAGGTCAGGCGATACGCCGCCAGCTCCCCGCGCGGCTGGTTGGGGTCCTGGTACACGGACGGGTACCAACCGCCGCCCGAGTCGAGGTAGATGCCTTCCGGGCCGAGGTGCGCCGCCATCAGTAGGTTGTGAACCTGTCCCCGCTTCTCACCCGCCTGAACGTCCTGGATCAGCTCGCCCCCGTATTCGAAGGTCAACACGGGCGTCGCGGTGGGTGAGCCGAGCACCAATCGGTGGATGTTCAGCAGGGCGGAGTTGTCCGGCTCGCCGGCGAGCGCCGTGCCGGCGGGCTGGCGCACCGTGTGCTCGCGCACGGTCGCCCCCTGGCTCTCCACGGTCGCGATCGTCAGGGCCCGGTTGAGCGCGAACTCGACGGCGACGGGGCGGGAGCCAGGAAGGCCCGGCGACGGACGCTGGAGCGTGACAACCGTTCGGCCGCGGAGGTGGTGTGCTTCCGGGTCGAGCTGGACATGGATGTCATACGCGGTCGCCTGGAAAGAGCCCGGCGCTGCGCAGCCGAGAACAGCGGAAAGCACCCCTGCGGCGGCCAGGAGGCCGGTCGCGCGACGCCTGGCAGTGGACCATACATTGCGGCAAAGGATGGACATGGCGTGCCACCTTTCGGGAAGGCTCATGCGGCCGGGGGGCGGGCTCGGGCCGACCCCGCGAGATCGCTGAGCCCTGGTGGCCGTAGATATAGCGGCACGGGGGCGGCGCGGCAATTCGTTGGGCGGCTGCCGCCTCACGTGGTGCTGCTCGCAGGCTGGATTCCCGTTGTCCGCCCCGTTAAACTACATGAAGAGCGCGTGTCACTTCTGGCGCGCAGAGGAAAAGGAGCAAACACCATGTTGCGTCCGGTGCTCGCTTTGGTGGTCGGTGTGTCCTGTGCTGCGCTGAGCGGGGCGACCCCCTTCGTCGTGCCGATCGATCCAAGTCAATCGGTCTTGTACTGCCAGCTTTGCATCGCCGGTTCGTGCGACACGGAATCATCGTCCGTGACCGGGACGGTGACGATCGATCTGAACTCGATTGGCGAACCGACGCAAATCTGGCTGCACGACTTCCACCTGTATTTGACCAACAACCCGCACTGGTACATCAGTTGGGGTTGGCTGGGGAGCTTCACCGCGGATGCCACCGGCGTAGCCGTTCATTATGGAGCTTCGGGGACCGTGATGGGACCCGTGCCGATTACGGCCGACGCCTTCACATTCTATGACGTCCCCACGAACACCGAGGGCATCCTGACCTACCACGCGGTCGGCCTTCCGTGTGTTGCCTTGCAAGGGGCTGGCCTGCCTTGCGACGATACCTGGAACCTGGCGGAGCAGGGGACGCAGACGGCAGACCAGTTCGGCGGTACCGTGACCTCCCAGAACCGGATCGTCACCTTGATGACCCAGATCGACATGACCTCACCGCTGGACCCCAATTACCCAGACCTTGGGAGTGTCCACGTGTACGGAACCGTCCGCGGCGAAGTCTACGTCCCAGATCCCGTCGTCCCGGGCGACCTGGATTGCGACGGCGTCGTCGGCTTCGGCGACATCAATCCGTTCGTGCTGCGGCTCAGCAACCCGAGCGCCTATTTCAGCCAGTTCCCCGATTGCCCGAACGCCAACGGCGATATCAGCGGTGACGGTAATGTGGATTTCGCCGACATCAACCCGTTCGTCGCCCTGCTGTCCGGCCGCTGAGCCAACGTTCGCCGTGATTCCGGGCCGATGGGCCTATCAATGACAGCCTGGCAGGACCGTGCCGGCACGGAGGGAGGCGCATGGTTGGTCCCCCTGCGCGGGCCCCAAGCCGAGCCGCCGGAGCGCTCGCCACCAACGGTAGTGCGCTCCGAGGGCCGGCCGTCAGGTCGAGCAGGGCGGGGCCTTAGCTTCCGGTCAACAGTGCGATGAACGGGTTGATGTCCGCGAAGTCGAAGGCATCGTCACCGTTGATATCGCGGTTCTCGAACGGGCAGCCGGGGTAGTTCGCCGCGTACGCCGCTGGGCTCGTCAGCGCCATCACGAACGGGTTGATGTCGCCGAAGCCGACGACACCGTCGCAGTTCAGGTCGCCCAGCAGCGATTCGCACTCGTCCGGCACGCCCGTCTCGTTGAGATCCGCGCTCGTGCCCGCGGCGATATCGCACTCGTCCGGCACTCCGTTGCCGTTGCAATCCTGACTATACCCGTCGTCGATATCGCACTCGTCCGGTATGCCGTTGCCATTGCAGTCTTCGCTGAAGCCAATCGCGATGTCGGTCGCGTCGTCCACCAGGTTGCCGTTGCAGTCGTTGGACGGACAACCATTGCCGCCCACCGGTGTCTCCGGCGGCGTGTCCGGACACTCGTCCAAGCAGTCCGGGACGCCGTCGCCATCCGAGTCATCGTCCGCGACGCCGCAGCCGCATGCGCCGGCCTCGGTCTTGTCCGGATCGTCCGGGCATTCATCCAAGCAATCCGGCGTGCCGTCGCCGTCCGAGTCATCGTCCGCAACGCCGCAACCGCATACGCCCGCCTCGGTCTTGTCCGGATCATCCGGGCATTCATCCAAGCAATCCGGCGTGCCGTCGCCGTCCGAGTCATCGTCCGCGACGCCACAGCCGCACACGCCCGGCTCGAGCTTGTCCGGATCATCCGGGCATTCATCCAAGCAATCCGGCGTGCCGTCGCCATCCGAGTCATCGTCCGCAACGCCGCAACCGCATACGCCCGCCTCGGTCTTGTCCGGATCGTCGGGGCATTCGTCCAAGCA
>JALHJL010000085.1 GCA_022839625.1 Phycisphaerales bacterium | reverse complement strand
GGTCGTGTGCCGGTCCCAGCGGAGGCAAAGCAGAGCTTTGCCCTACTGCGGGAAAGGTGGTGGGCGGTCGTGTGCCGGTCCCTGGCGAGGCAAAGCAGAGCTTTGCCCTACTGCGGGAAAGGTGGTGGGCGGTCGTGTGCCGGTCCCAGGCGAGGCAAAACAGAGCTTTGCCCTACTGCAGGAGAAGGAAGCGGGCGATCGTCCGCCCCTGCCAGGCGAGGCAAAGCAGAGCTTTGCCCTACTGCGGGAAAGGTGGTGGGCGGTCGTGTGCCGGTCCCAGCGGAGGCAAAGCAGAGCTTTGCCCTACTGCAGGAGAAGGAAGCGGGCGATCGTCCGCCCGTGCACAGACTCCGTCTCGTACTGGCGGCGAGCCGCCGGCGATACCCCGCAACATCAACCCGTTCGTCCGACCGCTCGCAGGCGGGTGACGGTAGGGGTGCTGTGGGCGTCGCGCCCCTCATCCGAGCCCCAAGCGCCAGCGCGGGGCCCAAGAGGTGCAGACCGCACCGCTCCTTGACGGTCGCGGTTCGGATCGCTGAACGCTCCCTGACGGTGGCGGTTCGGATCGCTGACCGCTCCGTGACGATCGCGGCTCCGGCCGCACCCTGCCAGAATCCACCAGAAGACCGCGAACTCCGCTCGCCACCGACCGCATCCGGCCGCCGTGTTGGCCCCGGCCGCCCCTGCGGGAATACTCCCTGTGCGCCGTGCGAGTTCGCTGCGCGGCGACAGGAGGCGCCTGCCGTGAACCTACGCCACACCGAGTTCTTTGGCCCGGACCTCGGGCGCGGGCCGTTCAGCTCCCAACGCGTGGAGACCAGTGCGCTCCAGATTGCGACCGCGCTCGCGCAGATCCGCGCGCCCCTGACGCGCGCGGACGACGACCTCCGGTCGCACGCCGACTTCATCCGCGAGCTGGCCGACCGGCTCTGCCCGGACTGGGCGGCAGCCCTGAGGATCAGCGTGGACGCCGAGCAATATGATGCGGTCCACACCAGCATCATCGCCCCGACGGGCGAGTACAGCCTGCTGGACCTATGGCTGTCCGACAGCATCGGCGGCGGCGTCACCGGCACCTCGCCGGGCAGTGTCACGTTCAACGTCGGCACGGTGATTCAGACCATTACCAGCAACCGGCGCTACCTGGTCCTCACATCCGCGACCGGCGTAATTGACGTCACTGTGTCGTACGGTTCGACCCGGACGTGGTACTGGGCCGCGACACGCTACGGCCGCGTCTATTACTCCAGCCGGCTGTATTTCACCTGAGAGTCCCCCCAAAGAGCCGCGCCGGATCCCGGCAGCGGACGCACACTCCTCCTGCACTCGCCCGGTGTGAGTGTTGCAGGACACCGGTGCCGTCGTTTGCCGGCTCACGGCCGCGTACGCTCACGTGTCACTGCCGAGACCTTGCTGACCGCCGGCTTTGCCCATCATGCCAGGCTCGCGAGGAAGTCCTGCAACACGCTCGCGAAGCGGTCCGGCTGCTCGACGGGCGGCAGATGGCCGGCGCCCGGGATCACCTCGAAGCACGAGCCTCGGATCGACGCGTGAATTTCGCGCAGCGACTCCACCGGCGTGAGCGTATCCTCCGCCCCGACGACCACCAGCGTCGGGCAGTCGATCCGCGGCAACGTGCTGAACGACTCTGCACGCTGTGCCAACGCCCGGGCGGCAGCCGCGACGCCGACCGGCGGCGTGCGCGCCATCACCGCGTGCCAACGCGCTTTCAGCTCCGGCGCAGCGCCCGGTGCAAACAGGCCGTCGATCATCGCATCGGCCACGGCGCGGCTGCCCGCGCGCAGCGCGGACTGCGCCAGGGCCTCACGCCGGGCGATCCCCTCCGGCGGCTCGGCGTTGGCGCGGGTATCGCACAACACGAGCGCGCGGACCCGGTTCCGGTGCCGCCGATAGAACTCGAACGCGATGATTCCCCCGAGCGACAGCCCGATGATTACCGCCGGCCGTTGCTCGTCCAGCGCGTCAAGCAGTGCTGCGAGATCGTCGGCGAACTGGGCAATCGTGACCTGCTCTGTTGCGCCGCTGCGCCCGTGTCCGCGCAAGTCCGGCACGACACACCGCCATCCGATGCCGAGCCGCTCCACGGTGGGCAACCACATCTCGCCCGAGAGCGGGAAGCCGTGCACAAAGAGCAGCGGCGGTCCGGCGCCACGGTCTTCGTAGTAGAGGTCGCAATCCGAGACGCATGCTCTCATGTCGGTGCGCCATCCGCAGGGCTGTCTGGCGTGGGGTCCTTCGCGTCCGCGCTCGGTCATCATACCCGCCCGCCGTCGAATCCGGAGCGGCCCGCCGCGGCCGCGGCCGACTGTTACGGCGCGAGCTCGCCCGTCGTTCGCGAAAGGTAGGTGTCGCGGATCGTGTCCCACACCTCGCGCGGGATCAGCCAGTAGAGCACGACTGCCCCCGCGATCAGCACGAGCAGGTAGATCAACCGCACCAGCAGGAATTTGCGGAGGGCCAGCCTCATCACGCGGCTCCAGGCCCCCATCCTACTCGACGCGGGCCAGGCCGGCACCTCCGCGACTGTGGAGCGGCCGCACGTCGATCGGAGCCCGCGCGGCGGCGATAGGCAGGGGGATCGGAGCCGGCGCGGCGGCGAGGGGGAGTGAACCGCACTCGAATCGCCGCTCGTTCGCAGCCGAACTCCGATCGGGCGCGGTGGACTTGCGCGGCGGGCGTGCAGGTCTGTAGACTACAGCAGTTTCACTCTCGGTCGGGTGCCGCGGGCGGTTTGTCCGCCCGTGCACCGGGCGGCACTGGCAGCAAGCTGCCGCCAGCATTCGCCGGCGCATATGTGAATCCGGTCCAGGTCCTCGTACGGTCGACGCGAAGACGTTCGGCGCGAGCCTATACCTGCTCATCGGCCTGCTGATCGCCGTGGGTGCTGCGGTCGTGCTCGTTGTGGCGCTGTGGACGGCCATCAAGGTCCTGATCTGGCGGTCACGCCGGAGAAGCGAGGAAGAGCGGCAGATCCGCGGCAAGCTGCGGCCGGACGGTCAGCCGTATCCGCCCGGCGCACCTGGGCTTTGCCAGCGCTGCGGGCGGGCGTTCGACGTCGTGTACCACCTGCCGTCTGGCGAGCGGCTGTGCCCAGGCTGCTACGCCCGCCGGACCCCGGCGGAACTCCGAGCGCCCCAGTAGCGCAAGACGCTGCTTTGCAGTAGCGCGAAGCTCTGCTTTGCAGTATGCAGTAGCGCGAAGCTCTGCTTTGCAGTATGCAGTTGCGCGAAGCTCTGCTTTGCAGTATGCAGTAGCGCGAAGCTCTGCTTTGGCTTTGCAGTATGCAGTAGCGCGAAGCTCTGCTTTGCAGTATGCAGTAGCGCGAAGCTCTGCTTTGCAGTATGCAGTAGCGCGAAGCTCTGCTTTGCAGGCCGATCCGGAATGTCCCAAAGGAGCGCGGCGGGACGCGAGCGAGGCGGACTTGGCTCGGCGGGCCGGACGTGACGAATCGGCCATGCGCCGGGCGCTCAAGCGGCACCGGGAAGCCGGGCTGGCAGAGCGGGTCAAGCGTGGCACGCCGGCCGGCGGGCCGTCGGTCGGCGTGACCGCACGCCGTCAGGCGGCCCGGCTGGCGGTCAATACGTGTCGCAGTTCTGTTCCCCACCAAGAGAGCCCCGATTCTCACGGGGATTTCGGAAAGCGGGTGATGGGACTTGAACCCACGACATTCACGTTGGCAACGTGACGCTCTACCACTGAGCTACACCCGCGTGGTCGCCGGGCATTATAGCATCGGCTACGTCTTTTTACCCGCTTTGTGTCGCGATCGCAAGGCCAACGGAGGCCCGCCAGGCCCGGTCGGCTCGTTTCCTGTCGTACGGCTCTGGCGGCCGAGCCGCCGCCCATGTGTCCGGGCAGGCCCATAACCCGCCCCTGACTCCCTTAACAGTCCGCCACAGAAGTGTAGCGCCGGACCCGAGCTTGCCCGCCGTGGCGGGAGTCCGGCGAGAATCCCGATCGGTTAGAAGAACGTCGGACACCCGCCGCGGCGGGCAGGCTCAGGTCCGACGCTATCCATGAAAGGCATCTTCGTGTCAAGGGTGGCGTCGGCGTTTCGCGGGTGTTCGGCCCACGGAGGCTTATGCGGCGGACTGTTAACCCGCCGCGCAGCCCAGGCAGCAGCCCCATCCAGCCACCGGCTGTACAGGAACCGCGCGGGCGGACAAGCCGCCAGTGGCACCCCTCCGCCCGTTGCCCGGACGGCCGAGCGTCAGTAACGTGGCCGCATGCAAACGGGTGTTCCGCCTGATCATCCGAGCGGCCGCGCGACCGCGGGGGCAGACGGCACAAACCAGTCTCCCGTGCGCGTGGCGGCCCCCGCCTCGTACCTGTGGCTGAAGCGCCACGTCGATCCCTTCCTCGCCCTGTTGGCACTGATCGCGATTGGGCCGGTCCTGCTGGCGCTGGCGTGGCTGGTGCGGCGTGACGGACACCCCGCGCTGTTCCGCCAGACGCGCGCGGGGCAGTTCGGCCGGCCGTTCACGCTGCTGAAGCTTCGCACCATGCGGCCTGACGTCGATCCCTTCGGCGACTCGCCGCATGACGGCCAGGACCCACGGCTCACGACCATCGGGCGCCTGCTGCGTGAGGCCAGCCTGGACGAGTTGCCCCAGATCATCAATGTTCTCCGCGGCGAGATGGCCGTGGTGGGCCCGCGACCGCTCTACGTGCAGCAGATGGCGGAGTGGAACGTGCGCCAACGAAGCCGACTGCTGGTGAAACCGGGTCTCACTGGCCTGGCACAGATCGAAGGCCGCGGCAGCCTGACGATCGAGGAGAAGCTGGAGCTGGACGTTCGCTATGTCCAGTCCGTCAGCCTGCGCACCGACCTCGCGATCCTGTGGCGAACCGTCGGCGGCCTGTGGCGACGCACCGGCATCTACGAAGTGCGCTACTCGCAGGACCGCGTCCGGCGAAGCGCGAACTGACAGCTCACCGTCCGCCGGCCAGCAGCGCGACAAACGGGTTGATGTCGGCGAAGTCGACGGCGCCGTCACTATTGATGTCGCCGTTGGCAACCGGGCAGCCGGGGAACGCGGCCTGCCAGGCGGCCAGATCGGTCATCGCCAGCACGAACGGATTGATGTCGCCGAAGTCAACGCTGCCGTCGCAGTTCATGTCGCCGACCAGCACCTGGCTGTCGCACTCGTCGGGGATGCCGTTGCCGTTCGCGTCCTGCGACGTACCGTTGGCGATGTCGCACTCGTCGGGCACGCCATTGGCGTTGCAGTCCTGACTGGTTCCGGCGGCGATGTCGCACTCGTCGGGAACCTGGTTGCTGTTGCAGTCGTTGGGGCCGCCGCCGGGCGCCAACCCGACGACCTCGATGTCGTCGATGTTCCAGCCGGAAAACGGCAAAGCGCCCACGCCGATCTGATAGCCCCAGCGGATGTACACGGCGGGGTGGTAATCCGCCGGGACCGAAATGTCGTAATCTCGCAGCGACCAGCCATTCTCCTTGATAACGGTTCTGCCGTTGGACCAGACCGTGGTCCACGTGCTGCCGTCTGACGAGACCTGGATCGTGTTCATCACGTAGGGCTCGCAGTCGCTGTTCAGCCAGCGCTGGAAGCGCAGGTGGGTGTTCCTGATGTTGTGGAGATCGATGGGCCCCAGCGTCAGGTAGTACGGGCCGCCGTAAGTCGTGGAGTAGTTGCCGTTCAGATTGACGCCGTAGACGTTTGCGCCGGTGGCGCCGCCGGTGGGATCAGGGAAGCCCAGGGAACCGCCGCCGCCCTGCCCGGTCGGCTGGCCGAACTCCCACTCGCCCGCGGTCGTCCAGCCGGGGTTGGTATCCAGCGGGAAGCTGAGGACGTGCTCCCAGAGCCCCACTTCGCAATCATCGGGAATGCCGTTGCCGTTGCAGTCCTGGCTGACGCCGCCGGCGATGTCGCACTCGTCGGGCACGCGGTTGGTGTTGCAGTCGGGGCTGGTGCCGTGCAGCAGGTCGCAGGCGTCCTGAATGCCGTTGCCGTTGCAGTCGATCAGCGGGTCGCATTCATCCGGAACGCCGTTGAGATCGCAGTCGGTGCTGGTTCCGTTGGCGATGTCGATCTGATCCGGGATCCCGTTTCCGTTGCAGTCCGCGGGCGGGGTCACGACCAGCGTGGCCACATACGTGCCCCAGATGTTGTTGCCGTGACCGTATTCCTGAATGGTCCAGAACGTCATCTGGTCCGACGGATCGAGCGTGGTGTAGCTGTAGTCGCCCCAGCGGTTGCGGCCGTAGCCGTCGATGTTGTTCTGCGGACCGGTGCCCTCCTTGTATTGCACGGGAGCGGCCATCTCGCCGGCCGGGTCGCTGTACTTGCGGCCCGTGTAGTAACAGGCGGCGTACTGGCCGGCGTGGGAGCCGGTGAAGCCCATGACGGCGTCGCCGACCTCGTTCACCATGATCGAGGGGAAGTAATACCAGAGCAGGCTGTCCGCCACGTTGCCCGATTGGGTCAGGGTCAGGTTGGTCGTGTTGATCTGATACCAGCGGCACCCGGCCCGGCCGCTGACGTTGATCGTGTGAGTCGTCCAGAGCGATCCGGCCCGATACACCGCCATCATCAGGCGTTCATCGACCGTGTCGAGCGGGGTCGAGCTGCCCAGGGCCGGCGCGTCGGCCGCGGCCGAGAAAGCTGGCACCGTCACCGTACCGACTTCGGTCAGCGACGGCGCGGTGAGGGGCGGATTGATCCGGCGAATCCGCAGCGAGGTGGAGTTGAACCACGAGACCAGGTACTCGCCGCCCGGGTTGCCGTATGTATGGGCGGGCTGGATCGCGCCTTCCCACGGCAGGTTGCGGAAGGCGGTGATCGTGCCGAGATAGGGCGAAGGCGCGATCAGCGGCGCCTTGTCGATGGCGAAAATCGTCATGCCGCCGGGCACCATGTACGCCGCCGTGTAGATGCCGTTGGCGTCCACCCCGAGCGTCGGATAGTCCGGCCAGCGACCGGCGTCCGAGCCCTGCGCGGTAACGAAGCTGGTCTTGAACCAGCCGCCCATCGGGTTGCTGGAGGTTGAGACGGCCAGGAAGATCGTCGCCGTCGCATTGAAGTCCGTGACAAGGACGATCCACCGCCCGCTGTGGTGGTCGAACAGCACGCGCGGGTCGCCGTTCGAGCCCGGCAAGAAAGTGCCCAACAAGATGTTGGTCAATTCCGCCCCGGTGTACTTGTCGTAGACCGCGAAATTGCGGTTGACCGTTTCGACGTAGTGGTTGGGGCCGATCGCGCCATCGGTGTCCGGTGGATAGCTCATCGAGCCCGCGTCGCCGCGGAGAACGCCCTGGAACTTCGTGAGCAGCGACGGGGACGTCGCCCGTGTGCCCGACGGCAGTGCCGGTTCGGCGTCTTCCGGTGCTTCGCCGCGCCGGTAGCCGGGCGGCGCCATGGGACCGTGGACGCCCAGGTCGGCCGAGAAATCCCCGCTGCCGGTCTCCCAGTCCAAACCTGCGTAGCCGCTGCCAGTCAGCTTCGTGTTGTAGGCCAGGTCCTCAAAGTCCAAGACGACTGCCTGACGCGAGCCGTCCTCCGTCGTGACGGTGTACGTCAAGTCGTCCATCCCATACCAGCCGCCGCCGTGGACCGCCGGCATCGCCACGATCTCAATGCGATCCACGCCGCGCAGGTCCATCGCGAACCACTGCGGCGTGTCGCCGATCTGGGTAAACCAGTCGGTCTCCTGGATCAGCGCGCCGGCGAGATAGCCGAGCACGCGCACGCCGGGAGTCCAGGCCCCGCGCGCGGCCTGACCCGCGAAGAAAGCCCCTTCCACGTCGACCACGCGGTGGAAGCCAATGCCCATGCGCGTATCGCCCCACTTGTTGACTGCGTAGTGCTGGCCGGAGTGCGGGAAGGTGGTCGCCCCGCGGTTCGGCACCATCCACACGCCCTGCTCGCCCGGCTGCCGCTGCTTGTCGTTCGCGGGCAACGGCGCGAGGCGGTCGCGGTCGATCGCGTCCTCCATCCGCTCGATGTACGAGGGGCCGTAGGTGGCGGGATCGAGCTGCTCGCCGTAAATGGTCTCCTGGGCCGCGAGTTCCGGGGCTCCAAACGAAACCAACGCCCACACCAACGCCGCGGCTCCAATGGTCGTTCTTACGCGCATGTCGGTCACCTTGTGCTTGAGGTTGCCTCTCGTCTCCACGCTGGAACAGGCCGGTCACATGGCCGTCGCTGCATCGCCGGCATTATACCACAACGGCAGACCAAGTACTTGCGCCGCAGGCGGCCGCGCCCGCGCTCTGGGCCGGCGGGCTATGACCCGCTCAGCAGCGCGACGAACGGGTTGATGTCGCCGAAATCGACCTGTCCGTCGTCGTTCACGTCGCCGTTGATGCGCGTGCAGTTCGGGTACGCAGCCAGGTATCCCGCTTCGTCACTCATCAGCAGCACGAAGGGGTTGATATCCGCGAAGTCCACCTGTGCATCGCAGTTCAGGTCGCCGGCGAGCTGCTCGCATTCATCCGGGACACCGTTCTCGTTGTCGTCGCCGCTGGTCCCGGAGGCGATGTCGGTCGCATCGGGAATGCCGTTTCCGTTGCAGTCCGTCCCAGGCCCCTGCGAGAAGGCCCAGACCTCTACATCGTCAATATTCCAGCCCGAGTAGGCGTACGCACCGTTGCGGATCCGATAACCCCAGCGGATGTAGACGGCCGGCGCATGGTCGGCCACGGCGGAAATGTCGTGTTCGCACGACGACCAGACGTTTTCCTTGATCACCTGGCCGCCGTTGGACCAGACCACGTGCCATGCAGTCCCGTCGCTCGAGACTTCGATCATCGCCTGCACGTACGGTTCGTAATCGCTGTTGAGCCAGCGTCGGAAACGAAGCGTGGCTTCAGCCGCGTGGCTGAGATCGATCGGACCCAACGTCAGATAATAGGGGCCGCCGTACGTGGTCGCGTAATCTCCGTTCAGGTTGACGCCGTACACGAAGGCGTCGGTCGCCCCCGCCGTCGGATCAGGGAAGCCGTATTGAGCGCCGCCTTGCCCGGTCGGCTGTCCGAAGGCCCACTCGCCCTGCGTGCTCCAGCCCGGATCGCTGTCGAGCGGGAACGTGTACAGCGGCTCGGGGTGGCCGACCTCCAGGTCTACGGGCCGGGTTGTGTCGCCTGAGTGGTTCGTCGTGTTGACGAAGGTCACCGTGTCGTGGTGGCGGCCCGGCGGGAGGAGGTCGGCGTACGCGTTGAGTTCCACCGTAACGACCACGCTCGACTGCCCCGGGATCGTCCCCGTCGCGTTGCTGATCGAAATCCAGTCGGCACCGCCGTGTACCTCGAATTCGATCGGTGTCGTGCTCGCGTTGCTGAGGGTGTACACGATGTTGTCCGGCGCGAACGGCCCGCCGGGCTCTCCGGTCCCACTCAATCCCGTGGCAGGAGATACCTCAAGGCGCCCCGGCGCGAGCGTGTCCAGGGTCATCGCGCCGGTGTTCAGCGGATCGAGCCAGTTGCTGAGCCGCGTGGAGTTCGAGCCGCCGCCGGTCCAGGAGCGCGAGAAGCGGCCGTACCAATCGGACAAGTCGTTCCCGCAGGCCGCGTAGCCGCCGTGCAGTTGACCCACCACGCGGTGGTTCTGGTCGAACAGGGGGGAGCCGGAGGAGCCGGGCTCGGTGGTGCCGATGTCCCAGTCGATGACGCGGATGTGCGTGCCATCGCCGGGGACCGTCGTTCCCAGGTAGCTCGTCGTCTGACAGGGCTGGAACTCGAAGCTGATGCTCTTCTCGTCCGTATTCGGATGGTGGATGCCGACCGCACTGGTCGGATCGGCGGTGCTGCGGTCCCAGCCGGCATAGGTGATCTCCCAGGCCGGGTTCGGCAACTCGTCCAGCTCGACCAGCGTGAAGTCCGATGCGGAATGGGACGCCCGGAAGTAGGAGCCGGTCTGGAACTGGTTGAGCTGCCCGCCGCCATGCTGCCCGCACGTCGGGCTCTGGTAATTCCAATACACCACCAGCGAAGCCGCGTTCCCGGAATTGACGCCGCAGTGGTTGGCGGTCATGAAGTACGGCGTCCCGTCCTGGGCGGTGTTGTTGACCATGAAGCCGGTGCAGAATAGGTAGCCGCCGGTGGAGATCACGCCGACCGCGGGGATCTCATTGCGCCAATCGTCGCCCTCCGGGCACACGACATCGACGTTGCAGGCGCCCGACCGGTCCGTCGCCGGCTCGCCGAAGTAGCGATACCCCACGTTGATCGAAGTGAGCTCGAGAATGAGCTGGTCCGCCGCCTCCCGCGGCACGCGGACGTCCACCGTGATGTCGTCGGCGAGCACGACCGGCGTCCATAACTCGCCGTGCGCCGCATTGTCTGCGGCGGTGAACGGGCCGACCGCAGGGCTGCCGTCGGCGGGCACCAGCCGGAGCGTGCCGCCCGGCGGCATGTAGTACGCTGTGAAACCCAGGTTGAGGGACAGCGCCCCCGGCGCCGCGATGCGCAGGCTCCAGCGCCCGACTTGCGGGTCACGGTCGTCCCAGGTGCCCGCGCCGTCCGGGCGAATAAACGTCTCGTGCGGGACGGCGAAGCGCGGCGGCAGGCCGTCGAGGTCGCGCTGCGCGTCCTCCGCCCGGAGCACGTCCAGGTCAAGCTGCGGGATTGTGACGTGCACAGCGCGACCCGCGGCCGATTGGGCGACGGTGATCGGCAAGGCCGGGAGAAAAACCAACAACGCCACGGCGGGGACAAGAATCGAACGGTTCCGGCACATAGACACGCTTCCTCCAACACTGGGCCCATACTTCGGGCGTCGCATCGTCGGCACGGTTATGGCCGGTGTGCGGCGGACCCGGCAGCAAGGGGCGTTCGGCTCGCCATGCGGTGACGCGCTCTGCTCTGCACTGATCTGGGTGTGCGCACTTCCCTCGGCACGACACCACCAATGAGGATAGGCGCCGAGAGGTCCAATTCAAGCGGGCCGCGCGCCCCGTGACCGAGTAATACCCAGCGCCCGTCGGCCCGGGGACGGGCCGCCGCCCCGAAGCGCAGCGGGAGAGGCGCACGCCTGGCTCACGGGCGCCGTGCGAGCACGCGCGCGGTCCAATACGTGCTCGTCGGCGCTTCGCGTTCCGACCACGGTCGCCAATCCGCGCAACGTCGTTCATTGCCCGGAAAGCAGCGCCACGAACGGGTTGATGTCGGCGAAGTTCACCGCCGAGTCGCCGTTGATGTCCGCGTTGTGCCAGTTGCACGCGGCGTGCGCGGCGTAGTACACCCCTTCACCCTCCATCGCGAGTACGAAGGGGTTGATATCACCCATGTCAACGTGCCCGTCGCAGTTCATGTCACCGACTGCCCACACGGACAGGGTAGCCGCGTCGCTCGGCGTTGAACCGCACGCGTTGGTCACGACCACGTGGTACTCGCCGGCGTCGTCCAACCCGGCCGAACTGATGATGAGCGTCGCAGTCGCGGAGCCCGAGATTCTCTCATCGTCCCCCAGAGGCACCCCGTCCTTCTGCCACTCGTAGCTCAGCGGCAGCGTGCCGACGGCCGTCACGGCGAAGATGGCCGTCTGCCCGACCGTCACGACCTCCGCAGCGGGCTGTTGCGTGACCGTAGGGCAGACCAGATTGTCGACGTTCCCCGTCGCGACCAGCGCGTAGCCTTGCACGCCGGTGTTCACCGCCGTGCCGGCGACCGCAACCGTCCACGTGCCGATCTCCGGCGCGTTCACATGCACCTGCTCCACGTTGTTCTTGGCGTCCGCAGTGCCTCCAGGGACCGACACGCCGCCGGAGAAGACGTTGCCACGGTACAACGTGGCGGACGGGGAGGTCGCCACGAGGTCAAGGTTGTTCACGGCCGCGTCGAACGCGTTGATGGCCGCAGGGGCGTCGTGCCACACGAGCGTAATACGGAGCTGTTCGGACGAACCCATCACGGGGATCTCATAGGTCGTTACCTCGCCCGTCGACAGGGCCTCCGTCGTGTTGTTGCGCACGTCGTACACGACGAGCTTGCGGCTGTCCGCGGCGAAGGCGACGGCGTTGTCGGCGAGCACCCGGCCCCAGCCCTCGAGATTGGACGGATAGCCCGTGATGCCGGTCATGTCCACCGCGGAGTTGAGCAGCATCGCCTTGAGCAGCGCGCCCGAAGGCACGAACCCGTCCGCCGGGTTGGCCGCCCCGCTGGGATAGAAGCCGTCGGTGAAGTACTGGCGGACCAGGAGGGCGGTGCCGGCGATCGCCGGACAGGCCATCGAAGTCCCCGTCAGCCCCGACGTACTACATCCGCTGCTGCCGGAGGAGGAAAAGGTTCCGCACCCTGGTGCGTAGATTTCGGGCTTGCGCCGGCCGTCGGACGTCGGGCCTGTGCCGCCGGAGCAATGGTTGCCCTGGTTGGGGGTGTCCTGCGAAGCGGCGACCGCCAGCACGTTCTTAGCGTTTTCCGGGTTCTTGAGCGCGCTGAGATTAGTCACTGCAAAGCAGACGAGGTTGTCGTCGTACTGCCAGGAGAAGTTGTCGATGGCCCGGCACGCGCCGTCGTAAGCGGTCGTGCCGTCGTTGCCCCAGCTATTCGTGTGTACCGTCGCCCCCTGCGTGCGATGCAGGTCGAACCGGCTGAACATCTGGGTCTCGCTGAGACTCGGAATGCTGTTGTGCACCAGCTTCGCCAGGTAGGCGACACCGCGCGTGTCATTCCACGAGCCACCGTCGCCGACCGCCGTCCCCGCCGTGTGCGTGCCGTGCAGGTTGTAACCCTGCGACACGTTGTACGCGAGAATCTTGCGGTGATCGGGGCCGATGGGGTTGGTGTCATAGAACGAACAGTGGCCGACCGCCACCCGGCCGTCGATGTGCCCCAACACCTGTCCCTCGCCGTGGAGACCCTGGTCGTACAGCGGCGTGACGTTCACGATGTTGCTCTGCACGATCCAGCGGTCACTGCTGTTCCGCAACGTGAACTCGGGGTATTCCTCCACGAACTGCACCGCCGGGAGGTCGGCCAGGGCCTGCAACCCGGCGGCCGGCAGCACGACGTTGATCACCGGCTGGTTCCCGAGCCCCGGCGCGCCGGGGTCCGTGCTCGCGATCACCGCTCCGCTGATCTCCCGGATCGCGGCGACGGCGGCGTCCACGGCCTCACCCTCAAACAGGTACACGCTCAGGGCCAGCTCGCCTCGTGCCGCGTGGGCTTGCCGCTCGGGGCTCTGGAAGACGCGCGTGCCGATCTGCGGATCGATCCGCCACTGGGGGCGGTAGGGTCCGGCCCACGTCACGAATCCCAGGCGGCGAAGCTCCGCCGGCGTGGTCCCGCCCAGATCGGCAACGAAGGCGTTGGTGGGCAGGTAGTCGCCGAGCTTGACGCCGGCGCTCTCCAGCGCGGCGCGTCGTTCGGGGGACAGCGGCCCGTCGAGTTGGACCACCCAGCGGCCCGGGCCCGTAAACCGGTGCGTCGCGTCAGCCTTCGTCAGGTTCGGCAACTGGGCCGTGGCCACGTCGCCAGTGCGCAGACGCAGCACGCCCGGCCGGACCTGGCCGGGGCCCTGTGCCCCGTCGCCCATCGCCGGCGTTATCGGGACAAAGGCGAGGAACGCGAGCAAAACGAACGAGAGCACGGGGGGGCGTGAACGAGTCATGTCTAATCCTCTCTCTGGCCGGCAGAGTTGTAGTCGGCTGCGACGCACCCGAACTTGTGCGCCCGATCGGCGGGCGGCCTGCTGCGATCGTCGCGATGGCCCGATAGTGATACCACCGCCCAAACTGTATCAGAAGTAGTCCCATTTGTCAACATTGGAGGGACACTATCGGCGACGGGGCGTGTGACTATTCCGTCGGACCGTCGGCTTCCAGTAGTTGTCCCAGGCGTTGGATTCCCGAAGGACGCTCAGGGCGAGGATCGCGTTGGCACCGGCGGGGTCCCAACGCATGCCCGGGCCTGTCAGCCGACGCGGCACGCTCTTGCACAGCGATTCCGTG
>JALHJL010000002.1 GCA_022839625.1 Phycisphaerales bacterium | reverse complement strand
ACAACGGGATATAGCCGCCGGCGGCTGGTCGGTCGACCGCTCGCCCCCCGTAAACAAACGGGTCCGCCTCGGTTTGAGACGGACCGTCGTATCTCCCCGAAAGCAACCCTTGTCGGAACTGCCGCAGGTCCCGTCCCGGCTGTCAAGCGATCCTTCCGGGCCGTGGCCGACCATGCAGGACGTGTGGTACGACCACCGCTTGCAGATCGTCGTCGGCGGAAGACCCTGAGCGTTCCGACGCCGGTCCGCGCGGCAAAGTCTTCTTGACAACATCCGCCATTTCCCAATAATAGCGGGCCGTGGCTCCCAATAGCGGTTGTGCGCGCAAGGAGTGGCAGATGACATCTGGTCCAGTTGAGGTGATGAGCATCGACGAGCTGGCGGAGTATCTGAAGATCTCCCGGTCCACGCTCTACAAGCTCGCCCAGGAGGGGGGATTGCCCGGCCAGAAGGTCGGGCGGCGCTGGCGGTTCCATAAGGGCGCGATAGACGATTGGCTTCGACAACACCCAGAGCACTTGGAAGACAAGCGGGAGGCCCAGCAATGAAGCGCACGGGGCGCAGCATGGGCACGAAGGAAACGACCAGATCCATTGGTCGAACGACCAAGACTCTTGGTGATGGAGCATGGGCCGGCTTTTTCGCGTCTCGAACGCAAGTCCGAATCCTGGCCATGAATCATTGCCGCGTCGGCCAGGCCAAGGGCTCGCACTGGGAGGCGGTGCGATGAACGTCTTTGAACTCCGCGAAAGGCTGATTGGCGACTACGCCTCATTTGTGACGAGCTTCATAAACATCCGCGACCCCCAAATCCGTCAGGAGGTGCAGGGGCGAATGGACGAGGGCCTTCTCTGGCCCGACCCGCTGATCCAGTTGAACCCGTGCTTTCAGCCGGGCGAGTCCATAGACGAGCTCGTGGACGCGGGGATTCTCCACGATGAGTGCCGGAGCATCTTCCGGCTGAAGTCCGGCCCGGCAGACCCCGGTAAGACGCTGAGGCTACATCGGCACCAAAGCGAAGCGGTGAAGGCCGCATCTACGGGTCGTAACTACGTTCTTACCACTGGAACCGGGTCGGGCAAGAGCCTCGCCTACATCGTACCCATTGTGGATCACGTGCTGCGAAACGGCAGCGGCCGAGGGATCCAGGCCATTGTCGTCTACCCGATGAACGCGTTGGCCAACAGTCAACTGAACGAGCTGGAGAAGTTCATCAACTTTGGCTACCCGGACGGCAGAGGGCGGGTCACCTTCCACCGATATACGGGCCAAGAGTCCAGCGAGCAACAAGGTGAGATCGTCGGCAATCCGCCGGACATCCTTCTGACGAACTACGTGATGCTCGAGTTGATTCTCACGCGCCCGCGTGAGAAACCCCTCATCCGCGCCGCCTCGGGCGTCAGGTTCCTGGTTCTGGACGAACTGCACACCTATCGTGGCCGGCAGGGTGCTGACGTGGCCATGCTGGTCCGGCGCGCCAGAGATGCGTTCGGGACCGACCGACTCCAGCATGTCGGGACTTCGGCCACGCTTGTCGCCGGCGGCTCCTGGGCAGACCAACAGGCCGAGGTAGCCCGCGTATCCTCAACCCTTTTTGGTGCCGAGGTCAGGCCGGAATGTGTGATCGGCGAGACACTGAGACGAGTTACCCCGGAACCCAACGCGGAAGATCAGCGTTTCCAGGCTCGCCTCAGGTCCCGTCTGGCTGATTCAGAAGCGCCGGTCCCCTCCAACTTCGAGCAGATCGTTGCCGACCCGCTGGCTGCCTGGATTGAAAGCACGTTCGGCATCCGTCGCGAGCCTGAAAGTGGGCGACTCGTGAGGCAAGGGCCCCGAAGCATCACCGGCCCAAACGGGGCGGCTCAAGAGCTAAGCACCTTGACTGGCCAGCCACTGGAGCACTGCGTTGCCGCCATTCAGCAAATGCTCCTGGCCGGATACAACTGCTCGCATCCAGAGACCGGGTTCCCTGTCTTTGCGTTCCGCGTGCACCAGTTCATCAGTCGCGGGGATACGGTGTATGCATCCCTTCAGGCTGAGGCCGACCGGCACATTACCGTGTTTGGGCAGCAGTACGTCCCGGGCGACCGCAATCGGGTCCTGTTACCGCTGGTCTTCTGCCGTGAGTGCGGACAGGAGTACTACTGTGTCCGCAGAGAACACGACGGGCGGGCCGGAGAATCTCGCCTGGCGTCCCGTGACTTGACCGACACGCGCGCAGAGCCGGATAGCGAGCCCGGCTTCCTCTATGTCAGTAGCGATCTTCCCTGGCCACAAGATGGCGATGAGTTATTGAGCAGGCTGCCGGAGGATTGGCTCGATGCGGACGGCCGGCTGCTGGCAAGACGTCGCAGGGACTTGCCGCAGTCGGTCCGCGTGAGTGCAGATGGACGCCTCGGTGGCGAGGGATTGTTAGGCTGGTACATGACCGCTCCGTTCCGGTTCTGCCTGCGCTGTGGCGTATCTTACGGGTTCAGGCAGCGCTCGGATTTCCACAAGCTCAGCGCACTTGGCTCGGGCGGGCGGAGCACGGCCACCACGATCTTGAGCCTGGCTGCGATTATCCACCTGCGCCAGATGCCTTTGGCCGACGAGGCAAGGAAGTTGCTCAGTTTCACGGACAACCGACAGGACGCCTCACTTCAAGCCGGGCACTTTAATGACTTCGTGGAAGTCGGACGCCTTCGGGCGGCCCTCTACCTGGCGGCAACGCAAGCGGGTGCGCAAGGATTGCGCCACGACGAACTGGCGATGAAGGTTTTCCACGCATTGGGCCTGAAGTTGGCGGAGTATGCCAGCGACCCTGGGGCGAGATTCCAGGCCCGTGAGGAGACTGACCGAGTCTTACGGAGCGTTCTGGGTTACCGCCTCTACCGAGACCTGCTTCGCGGCTGGCGCATTACCGCTCCAAACCTGGAACAGGTCGGATTGCTGGTAATCGACTATCCCTATCTGCGCCAGGTATGCGAGGCAGATGACATCTGGCAGGAGTGCCATCCGGCTCTTGCCCAGTTATCCGTGGAGAAGCGCACGGAGGTCTGTCGGGTCCTGCTCGACCTGATGCGTCGGGGGCTGGCGATCAAGGTCGAGTACCTCGACCCGGCCTTCCAGGAGCGTCTGTTACTCCAGAGCAGTCAAAGACTCATTCCGCCTTGGGGCTTTGATGAGATTGAGAGGGTCGGAGACCTGGAGCACGCAGCAGTATTGCATCCCAGGCCCTATCGATACGGCCAGGACTATGGCGGCGACGTATTCCTGTCGCCGATGAGCGGTTTCGGGCAGTACCTGCGGCGACCTCAGACCTTGGGAGTTGGTCGGCTCTCCCTTGCCGACACGGACCGCATCATCAAGGACTTGCTTGGGGCGCTTCGTACTGGCGGCCTTATCACGGTTGTACGCGAACCGAGGGACGACCAGGACGTGCCTGGTTATCAGCTTTCAGCGGACTCGATGGTATGGAGGGCAGGAGATGGCAGCCGGGCGTATCACGACCCGATTCGCCAGCCGACGGTTGGCTCGGAAGCCGCGCGACCCAATCCGTTCTTCCAGCAGTACTATCGTGCCGTGGCCGCACAGACGGTTGGTATCGAGGCGCGCGAGCACACGGCTCAGGTCTCGTATGAGGACAGGCAACGACGCGAGGAGGCGTTCCGCCAAGGGCATTTGCCCATCCTGTACTGCTCGCCAACGATGGAGTTGGGGATAGACATAGCACAGCTCAATGCCGTGAACATGCGCAACGTCCCGCCAACGCCGGCCAACTACGCTCAGCGGAGCGGACGGGCTGGCCGCAGCGGTCAACCCGCAATGGTGTTTACGTATTGTGCGTCTGGAAGCCCGCACGATCAGTACTTCTACAAGCGGCCAGAGAAAATGGTGGCAGGGGTTGTATCGCCGCCTCAAATAGACCTGGCAAACGAGGACCTCGTAAGGTCCCACGTTCAGGCGATCTGGCTGGCCGAGACGGGGCTGCCGCTTGGAAGTTCTCTGAAGGAAGTGCTGGACCTCACGGGTGATCCCCCGTCATTACAGCTTCAGTCGCACGTGAGGGGTGCGGTGAATGACCAGAATGCGAGGCTTCGTGCCCGACGGCGGGCGCTGGGCATACTGCGGACTCTGCGTGATGACCCGGAGGCTGCCGCAAGATTCGACGAGGCTTGGCTGGATGGCGTGATTGCCCATGTGGGCACGGAGTTTGAGCGGGCATGCGAGCGGTGGCGGGGACTGTACCGCTCAGCCTTCACGCAGGCCAAGAGGCAAAACCAGATCATCCTGGATGCATCCCGCAACGCGCAAGACAAGCAGGAAGCCCAGCGGTTACGACGCGACGCGGAAGCGCAGCTTCGGTTGCTCACGGACGCCGAGAATATCATCCAGTCCGATTTCTATAGCTACAGGTACTTCGCCAGCGAAGGTTTCCTGCCCGGTTACAACTTCCCGCGGCTACCGCTATCGGCCTATATCCCCGGCCGCCGTCTGAGGGCCAACCGGGACGAGTTCGTCTCTCGCCCGCGGTTTCTGGCCATTGCCGAGTTCGGGCCTCGAGCCATCATCTACCACGAAGGTTCCCGCTACGTCATCAACCAGGTCATCCTTCCGGTCCAGGAGGAAGGTGAGGAGTTGCAGACTCGTGCTGCCTTCATCTGCCCGCGCTGTGGTTACATGCATATCGGCACTCAGGGCAACGGGCCCGACATCTGCGAACGATGCAGGTCCAGGCTCGGGCCACCTATCCGTCAGCTCTTCCGCCTGCAGAACGTAGTTACCAAACGCCGGGACAGGATTAACTGCGACGAAGAAGAACGCCTGCGCCAGGGTTACGACCTGCGCACGGCCATACGATTCGCAGAGCGGGAAGGGGCGGTCTCGTGCAGGACCGCAGCCGTGGAAACGGACGGCCGGACAGTCGCCACGATGTACTACGGCCATGCCGCCACGCTCTGGAGAATCAATCTGGGCTGGCGACGGCGCAAACACCAGGACCAATCTGGGTTTGTCTTGGACATCGAGCGCGGCTACTGGTCGCGCAGAGAGGACGAGACGGCCGCCGATGAAGACCCGATGAGCCCCCGGACGACTCGCGTCATTCCATACGTGGAGGACCGCCGAAACTGCCTGATCTTCGAACCTTCCGAGGAGTTGGGCGTCCGGGCGATGGCTTCCCTCCAGGCGGCCCTGAAGAACGCCATCCAGACGATCTATGAACTGGAGGATGGCGAGTTGGCCGCCGAGCCGTTGCCCAGTGCAGACGACCGCAGGTCGATTCTCCTCTATGAATCGGCTGAGGGCGGTGCTGGGGTCCTGCGCCGCTTGGTAGAGGACCCTCAGGCCGTCAACCGAGTCGCCGAGACGGCCCTGTCGATTTGTCACTTCGATCCCGCTACGGGCCAGGATCTCCGCCGCGCCCTTACGGCCAAGGAAGATTGCGAGGCGGCCTGCTACGACTGCCTGTTGAGCTACACGAATCAGCCCGACCACGAAATCCTCGACCGGACCTCCATCGCCGGTCTCTTAAGGCGCGTTGCATCGGGAACCGTTCGCGTGTCAACAGGTCCGCTCACCAGGGCGGCGCACCTCGACCAGCTCCTACGTCGATGTGAGACGGAACTGGAGCGGCAATGGCTGCGATTCCTTGAGGACCACAACTGCCAGCTGCCATCTCATGCTCAGTCGCGGATCGACGAGTGCAACACGCGCCCCGACTTCCTCTATAAGGACCTGTATTGCGCGGTCTACGTGGACGGACCTCATCACGAGTTCCCCGAACGCTCCCAGCGTGATCGGCAACAGGAGTCGTGCCTCGCCGAGCGGGGCTGGACTGTAGTGCGGTTTGGCCAGACGGACGACTGGCAAGGTGTCATCGAGAAGCACCCGGATATCTTTGGAGGTCAGACATGACACATGCCGTTGGCTCACTGGTTCGTGTTCGAGGCAGGGAGTGGGTTGTCCTGCCGGAGTCCAGGGGGGCGGTGCTGGTCCTTCGCCCCCTCGGCGGCACGGACGACGAGGTTGCTGGCATCTGCACGGCCCTGGAGCCGGTCGAACCCGCCAGTTTCACGCTGCCTGACCCGTCGCAGGTAGGCGACTATCGCTCCTCCCGGCTACTCCGTGATGCCCTTCGGCTGGGTTTCCGCTCCAGCGCCGGCCCGTTCCGCTCCTTCGGTAGGATCGCGGTCGAGCCCCGCCCGTACCAACTCGTGCCCCTTCTGATGGCCCTCCAACTCGACCCGATTCGCCTTCTCGTCGCTGACGATGTGGGTGTCGGCAAGACCATCGAGGCCGTCCTCATCGCCCGCGAGCTTCTCGACCGAGGCGAATGCCAGCGGTTGACCGTTCTGTGTCCGCCTCACCTGGCCGAACAATGGCAGCGCGAACTGGTGGAGAAGTTCCATATCGACGCCCGGCTCGTCCTGCCGGGCACGGTTCGCAGGCTGGAGCGCGAGTGTCGCAGCGATGAGTCCATCTTCGACGTGCATCCCTTCACCGTCGTCTCCATCGACTACATCAAGTCGGACCGGCGGCGGGACGAGTTCATTCGCACCTGCCCCGAGCTGGCCATCGTGGACGAGGCCCATTCGGCGGCCTGGGAGGAAAACCCGCGCGGCGGTCGGCACCAGCGATACACGCTCGTCAAGGCCCTGGCCGACAACCCTCAGCGCCACATGATCTTCGTGACGGCCACGCCTCACAGCGGAAAGGAAGGGACCTTCCGGTCCTTGTTGTGCTTCCTGAACCAGGACTTCGCCAACCTGCCCGACGACCTGAGCGGCCCCGAAAACGAACGCCATCGCCGCCGACTCGCCGCCCATTTCGTCCAGCGCCGCCGCGCCGACATCCGCCACTTCCTAGACAAGGAGACGGTCTTCCCCGAACGCCAGGACCGGGAAGAGCACTACAAACTCTCTCCCGAATACAAGAACCTCTTCGAGCGTGTGCTGAACTACGCCCGTGAGATCGTGGCCGACCGCTCGGGCGGCCAGCACCGTGTTCGCGTCCGCTGGTGGTCTGCACTGGCCCTTCTGCGGTCCCTGGCATCGAGCCCCGCTGCGGCGGCCTCCACGCTTCGCAGCCGCTCCGCCTCGGCCGACACCGAGAGTTGGGAAGAGGCCGACGAAGTTGGCCGACGGATGGTCCTGGACCAGGACGATGTCGAGTCAGGCGAGCCGGCCGATGTCACGCCCGGGAGCGACCCTGGTGACGAGCTGACGCCGGAACAGGCCACACGTCGCCGTCTGCTGGAACTCGCCCGACAGGCCGACAGACTCGCGGGCGACGCAGACGCCAAACTGGTCAAGGCCGTAGGCCTTATCCGTGAGATCGTCCGCGACGGCTACAACCCCATCGTCTTCTGCCGCTTCATCCCCACGGCCGAGTACGTCGCTCAGGAGCTGCGCGCTCGGCTGGGCAGCAAGGTTGCCGTAACCGCGGTGACCGGCCTGCTGCCCCCGGAAGAACGTGAACTTCGCGTCCGCCAGCTCGCCGAGTCAACCCCGCGAGTCCTGGTGTGCACCGACTGCCTCAGCGAGGGCATCAACCTCCAGCAGTATTTCAACGCCGTCTTCCACTACGACCTCTCATGGAACCCCACGCGCCACGAGCAGCGCGACGGCCGCGTGGACCGTTACGGGCAGGCCAGCCCGACCGTCCGCTCGCTGGTCTACTACGGCATCGACAACCAGATCGACGGCCTGGTCCTCGACGTGTTGCTTCGCAAGCACAAGGCCATCCGCAACTCGCTCGGTATTTCCGTCCCCGTGCCGGCCGACACGAACGCGGTCGTCGAGGCTATCTTCGAGGGCCTCCTGCTCCGCGAGCGCGGCGGTGGCGCGCCGTCGCAAACGCTGCTGCCCGGCATGGAGGACTTCCTCCGCGAGCAGCGCGCCCGCCTGCACGCCGATTGGGAGAACGTCAGCCAGAAGGAGAAACGCTCGCGGACGATGTTCGCCCAGGAGGGTATCCAGGCCCGCGTGGGCGAGGTGGGCCGCGAACTCCAGGCCGTCCGCGCCGCTATCGGTGCGGGGGCTGACGTGGAGAACTTCACGCGCGAGGCCCTTCGCGCCTACGGCGGGTTGATCTCCGATAGGCCCGACGGCGTTGAATTCGACCTGCGCGAGACGCCTCGCGCCCTGCGCGAGTCCTGCGGCTTCGTGGATGGGTTCAAGGCCAAGTTCGAGCTTCCCGTCGATCCGGGCGTGCTCTACCTCAGCCGCACGCACCCAATCGTCGAAGGGCTCGCCCAGTACGTGCTGAACGCCGCCCTGGACGGCGAAGGGAACGTCGCCCGACGGTGCGGGGCCATCCGCACCGACGCTGTGGACCGCTGGACGACGTTGCTGCTTCTCCGCTACCGCTACCACATCCTCACGCACCGCGGCGAGCAATCGACGGAACTGCTGGCCGAAGACTCCCAGCTTGTCGCCTTCGCCGGTGCGCCCGACAAGGCCGAATGGCTCGACGCGGCGCAGGCCGAGAAGCTCCAGTACACCGAGCCGAAGCTGAACATCACGCCGGCACAGGCGGCAGATTTCGTGCGGAAGGTGATTGACGGCTTCGACCACCTCCGGCCCAAGCTGGACGAGTCCGCGCGTCGCCGAGGAGAAGAGTTGCTCGATGCTCATCGCCGCGTCCGCGCAGCGGCGCGCATGCGCGGCGTGCGTTATGAGATTCGACCCGAACTGCCTGCCGACGTGCTGGGCATTTACGTCTATCTGCCGGCGAGGGGTTAACGATGCAGATCAGCCGACGAAATGCCTTCACCACGATCCGAACCGAGGGCGGCCTCCTGCCGGCCGACCTGCTGGTCCGCATCGCCGAGGGCGACCCCGCCGTCGATGGACTCACGCCGGAGAGCTACCACCTGGCCAAGTCCGAACGCCTCAACGAGGCGGCCAACCGGGCCTGGAACCGCCTCAAGGGCGCGTGGGAAGGTTTCAAGGCTGCCTGCCAGGCCCTTCCCGAATCCGACGCTGGCACGACGCTCACTCGCGAACGCTGGCTGCTCATCCTCTTCCAGGAACTCGGCTACGGCCGGCTCCAGACCGCCAAGGCAGTCGAGATCGACGGCAAGAGCTACCCCGTCAGTCACGCCTGGCAGGCCACGCCCATCCATCTTGTCTCGTTCCGGCAGGAACTGGACCGCCGCACCCCCGGCGCTCGCGGCGCATCCCGCGTCAGTCCGCACAGCCTCCTTCAGGAACTGCTCAACCGCGGCGAGAACCTCCTGTGGGGCCTCGTTTCCAACGGCCTCGTCCTGCGTCTGCTGCGCGACAACGTTTCCCTTACCCGCCAGGCCTACGTCGAGTTCGACCTCCAGGCCATGATGGACTCGGAAGCCTACAGCGACTTCTTCCTGCTGTTTCTCCTCTGCCACCAGTCCCGCGTCGAGGTCCCCGAGGGCAAGACCCCCGAGCACTGCTGGCTGGAGCGGTGGTACAACACCTCGCTCCGCGAAGGCACGCGCGTCCTCGACCACCTCCGCGACGGCGTGGAAAAGGCCATCGAAGCCCTGGGCGGCGGCTTCCTCGCCCACGCGGCCAACACCGCCCTTCGCGACAAGCTCCGCGCCGGCACGCTCTCCATGCAGGACTACTACCGGCAGGTCTTGCGGGTCGTCTATCGGCTGCTCTTCCTCTTCGTGGCCGAGGACCGCGACCTGGTGCTTCTGCCGGCCGGGGGCGACCCGGCCCTGGCCGCCGGGCGCGAACTCTACATCCGCTACTACTCCACCCATCGCCTCCGCCGCCTGGCCGAGCGCCGCCGCTCCGCCCGGCATGCCGACCTCTACCGCGCCCTGCGGCTGGTCTTCGCCAAACTCCACACCGGCTGCCCGCAACTCGCCTTGCCCGCCCTGGGGTCGTTCCTCTTTTCGCCGCAGTCCACACCTGACCTCAGTGACGCCGACATCACCAACGCCGACCTCCTGGAGGCCGTCCGCAACCTCACCTTCACCACCGAAGGCAACGTCCGCCGCTGGGTGGACTACCGCAACCTCGGCCCCGAGGAACTCGGCAGCGTCTATGAGTCGCTCCTGGAGATGCACCCCGACGTCAACCTCGACGCCGGCCGGTTCACCCTCAACGTCGCCGCCGGGTCCGAACGCAAGACCAGCGGCTCCTACTACACGCCCACCAGCCTGGTGAACTGCCTGCTCGATTCGGCCCTCGACCCGATGCTGGACGAGGCATGTAGAAAGCCCGAGCCTCAAGAAGCCCTGCTCGACCTGAAAATCTGCGACCCGGCCTGCGGCAGCGGCCACTTCCTTATCGCCGCCGCCCACCGCATCGCCAAGCGCCTCGCGGCCATTCGCGCCGGCGAAGACGAACCCGCCCCGGAATCCATCCAGCACGCCTTGCGTGACGTGGTAGGCCGGTGCATCTACGGCGTGGACATCAACCCCATGGCCGTGGAACTGTGCAAGATCAACCTCTGGATGGAAGCCCTGGAACCGGGCCGGCCGCTGACCTTCCTGGACCACCACATCCGCTGCGGCAACAGCCTCCTGGGTGCAACGCCCGCCCTCTTGGCCCAGGGCATTCCAGACGCGGCTTTCAAGCCCATCGAGGGCGACGACCGCGCCTACTGCACGGAACTGAAACGCCTGAACCGCGGCGAACGCGAGGACGCCGCGCGCGGCCAGCAGTCGCTCTTCCGGCCGTGGGAGCGTCTGGGCGACCTGGTCTCGGCCATGGTCAACCTGGACGACATGCCCGACGACACCCCCCAGGCCGTGCGAGCCAAGCAGGAGCGCTACGAAAACATCGTCAAGTCCAGCGGCTACCTCTTCGGCCACCTGTGGGCCGACGCCTGGTGCGCCGCCTTCGTCTGGCACAAGGTCCCCGAGCGCGACGGCGGCCCACCCTACGCCGTCACGGAGCAGGTCTTCCGCGCCATCGAGCGCAGCCCCCACAGCGCGCCCCAGTGGCTGAAGGATGAAGTCCAGCGCCTGGCCCGCCAGTATGAGTTCTTCCACTGGCACCTGGAGTTCCCGGACGTCTTCCGCGTGCCCGCCTCCGGCGAGAAGCCGGAAAACGAGCAGACCGGCTGGTCGGGCGGCTTTGACTGTGTCCTCGGCAACCCGCCGTGGGAACGGATCAAACTCCAGGAGAAGGAGTTCTTCGCGGCGCGGAACCCCAACATCGCCAACGCCCCCAACGCCGCCGCCCGACGGCGGATGATCGCAATGCTGCCGGAGACCGATCCGGCCCTATATCAGGCATTCCAGGAGGCGCTTCGTCGGGCCGACGGCGAAAGTACGCTCGTCCGCGACACCGGCCGCTACCCCCTCTGCGGCCGGGGCGACGTGAACACCTATTCCATCTTCGCCGAACTCAAGCGCAGCCTGCTGAATCCCTCTGGCCGCGTCGGCTGCATCGTCCCCTCCGGCATCGCCACCGACGACACCACCAAGTTCTTCTTCCAGGACCTCATCGCCACCGGATCGCTCGTCAGCCTCTACAGCTTCGAGAACGAGGAGTTCATCTTCCCTGCGATCCATCACGCGACCAAGTTCTGTCTCCTCACGATGGCCGCCCCGGGCTCGGCGGTTCGACGCGCGGTGGATTTCGTCTTCTTCGCCCGGCAGGTCGAACACCTCGCGGAGAAGGAACGCCACTTCACGCTTACAGCCGACGACATCGCTCTCATCAACCCCAACACGCGGACCTGCCCGATCTTCCGATACAAGCAGGACGCCGAACTCACCAAGCATGTCTATCGCCGCGTTCCCGTCTTGCTCCGCGAGGCCCGCGAGGACCAGCCTGAGCAGAACCCGTGGGGTATTTCCTTTCTGCGCATGATTGACATGGCCAACGACTCCGGGCTGTTCCGCACACGGGAGCAGTTGGAGGCGGAAGGCTTTGCGCTGAATGGGAATGTCTTCACGCGGGGCGATGACGTTCACCTGCCGCTCTACGAGGGCAAGATGTTCTGGCACTTCGACCATCGGTTCGGCACCTACGAGGGCCAGACCGAGGCCCAAGCCAATCAGGGCAAGCTCCCGGAACTGACGCCGGAACGGCACCTTGACCCCGATTACCTGGCGTTGCCTCGCTACTGGGTGGCCGAGAAGGAGGTCGAGGCGCGGGTGCCCAAGCGGCCGGAACTGCTTGCTTCGGCGCTGGCGTTGCCGGAACCGTGGCGGAATGAAGCGGTCATCAAGGCCTTCTGCTACTGGACCGCCGGGTACTGGCGAAAGGCGGGCGACGAGGAACAGGCCAAGAAGCTGCTTGCCGTTGCGCTGAGCCCGTCGGCGGCCGATACCAACATCAACGCGCTCAATAAGTGGCTCCTCGACGAGCAGTGCGAGCGGATGCAGGAGCGGTTCGCGCTGACTGAGGCGGACGTGAAGCGCATGACCGCATTTCCCGCCGATCCCGTGCCGCTGGCCGAGGAGCTCCTGAAGAGATTCTCGCTGCGGTGGTTTACGGCCTTTCGGGACGTGACGAGTTCAGTGGTTTTACGGACGGCGGTGTTCAGCGTCCTACCGTTTGTGGGCGTTGGCCACACGGCTCCCTTGGTCTTTTTCGATGGGGCCCAGGCCAAGGACGCCACCGTCTTTCTCAGTTGCATGGATTCCTTCGCCTTCGACTACTGTACCCGGCAAAGCGTCGGCGGCAGTCATCTGACGTACTCATATCTGAAGCAGCTTCCGGTCCTGCCACCGGGTTCTTGCTCATTAGCATGCCCTTGGGACCCTAGGTGTTCTCTTGCCCGGTGGCTGGCGGGAAGGACGATGGAGCTTTCCTGCACCGCGTGGGACCTGACACCGTTGGGGGCGGATTGTGGGTACGACGGCCCGCCGTTCCGTTGGGACGAGAAGCGCCGCTTCCTGATCCGCGCCGAGCTCGATGCGGCATTTTTCCACCTTTACCTCGGCAGCGAACGGGAGTGGAAGGAAAACGGCTCAAAGGAACTCCTGGCCTACTTCCCGACGCCTCGTCACGCCGTCGAGTACATCATGGACACCTTCCGCATCGTCAAGCGAAAGGACGTGGAGAAGTACGGCACCTACCGCACCAAAGACACGATCCTCGAAATCTACGACGAGATGCAGGCTGCGATGGCCGAGAACGCGACCGCCGTCGCCGCCGGTCGCCAGCCGACCGCCCGCTACCGGACGCGCCTCAACCCGCCCCCCGGCCCGCCCGCCGACGCCGCCGGCAACTTCATCCCCATGGCCCAATGGGACCCCGCCCACTGGCCGTCCCACATCCACCAGCCCAGGGAGGCGGTGGTCGCGGTGCCCGAGGAAGTCCCGGTTGCCGAGTTCGCGGCCATGGCCTACCCGGCTACCGATGCCGACAAGGCCATCTGCGCAGCGGCGCTGGCCGTCGCGGAGCAGTCCGGCGGCATTTCCAGCATGGAGCATCTGGATGCGCTCCTCCTGGCCACGCACCCGGATTGGTGCAAGGCGTTCCTGGACAGGCACGGGCAGGCTGCATTCGAGACGGCCCGCAAGTCCGCGCCGGCCGCGCTCTTCGTCGCCCAGGGGCAATCTATCCGTTGGAAGGAGTGTCGGGACTACCTGGAGAAGCTCAGCGCACTCACCGTGGCGCATGGCGACAAGGGTCAGCCCGTTGGCGCAGGAACATCGCTGACTTCCGCCAAGGCCAACCTGCCGACCGGCGTTGACAGTGTCGTGGAGTGCGCGCTCATGGCGCTGGCCCGCATCCGGGAACTTCGGAAAGACCTGCCCTCGGTGCCGCAAGCGCAGCGGGTCATCCTCGATGCCTTCGAGAAGCAGCATCGTCTGTGCGGCCTTGCGGCGTAGGAGACCGACGGGATGGACCTCTACAAGAAACTGAAATTGAAGCCGGTCAGGTCCGAGCCGGACGTATGGGTCAGCCGTCTTGTCATCTACGAGGACATCACGCCCAAGGACCCGAAGGTTGTCAGGGACATCCGCCTCACGCGAGGCCTGAACATTGTCTGGGCCGAGGAGCCGGAGGACGACAGCGCCACGGCCGAAATCACCGGCCACAGCGCCGGCAAGACGACCTTCTGCCGCTTCCTGCGGTACGTCCTGGGCGAAACCACGTTCGGCTCGAAGGCGGCGATGGAGTTGATCCGCAAGGCGTTCCCCAACGGCTACGTGGCCGCCGAAATCCACGTGCGGGGCACGAAGTGGGCGGTCCGCCGGCCATTCGGCAGCGGGCGGATGAGCTACGCCAAACAGGACGCGACCGTCGAGGAGGTGCTCCAAGAGCGGACCGGGGCGATATCGCAGGAGGAGTACCCGAAAAAGCTCGGCCTCGAAGCGCTGCTCGATGAACTGCCGACCGGTCAGGTCGTCCAGACGGCCGAGGACATCCAGTGGGCGCACATCCTCGCCTGGTGCGCCCGGGACCAGGAGGCCCGCTTCCAGAACATCTACGACTGGCGCTCGCCTCGGAGCGAATCGGGCACGCCGGAATTCCGTTTCCCCAAGGTCGGGCCGCTCTTCGTGATGCGAACGGTGCTGGGCCTGTTCCTGCCCGATGAGCTCAAGGGCGAAGAACGGCTGGCGGGACTTCTGCGAGACAAGGACCGGCTGGAGAAGGAGATCGAGGAGAAACGCCGCGAACCCCAGTGGCGGGTGAACCTCTACGACCAGCAGTTGCGCGGGCGGTTGAAGGCCCTCTTGCCCAGCGAGACGGACATCGAGGGACGGCCTTTCCGTTCCGGCGACCTTGTCCCGGAGGATTTGGAACGCCTGACCAACCGGGCCGCAAAGCAGATTGAAGCCACTATCGGCAAACTCGAAGGCCAGTACAGTGAGCTTCAGGCACAGGTTGACGGCCTCGGGGCCGAGATCGGACGCCATGAAGAAGAACTGGCGGAACTGGATGCCCTCTTCAACCTGGACGCCGCCGCAGGCGTCGAACTTGACCAGGGCCTTGCCCAGCGGCAGGAGCAGCGTAAGCGCATTGAGGAGTTCAAGGACAAGGCCTGTACCATAGGGGGCGTGCTTATCCGCGAATGCACCCATGTTCAGGAGCGTCAGCGCGCGTTGCAGGTCGCGCAACTCCAGGACGCTCACGCGATGGAGCAGGCCGAGGCCAGGCGCGAAGAAGAGCGCAGGAGAATCGACGAACAGAAGTCGCAACTTCGCACCGTCATCGACAAGTTAAAGGGAGAGCGACAAAGCCTGCTGACTCGGCGGACCGCACTGCTGGCCGACATTCGGGCGAAGCACGATGAGTTGCGCGAGCTCGGACGGACACGAGATGAACTTGATGCCTGGACGAATCGCCGGGACGAGCCCGGCGGATACGAGGAACTGCATCGCCTTCGACAGGAGCTGGATACGGCGCAGGCCGAAATCGCCAAGACCGAAAAGGAACTGGCCGAACTCCTCCGCCAGCACGACGAGAACCGCGAGCGGCTGGCCGCTATCTTCTCGGGGGCCGTCCGGTCGGTCCTGTCGTCCGACGGCTACGACGGTGTGGTGAGCCTGGACAACCGCGAACTGACCTTTCGCATTACCCACGGTCCGGCTATGAGCGGGGAGGCCGTGGAGACATTGGCGGTGCTTCTGGCGGACGTTGCTTCCCTGGTCTACCACACCGTGTCCGACAAGGCCCACTTGCCGGGCTTCCTGATCCACGACAGCCCCCGTGAGGCGGACCTCGGCATCCGAATCTACCGCAGTTTTATCCGGTCCGTCGCCTCGCTTCAGACACACTTCGGTAGGCCGGAGAAATGCCCGTTCCAGTACATCCTCACAACCACCACTGCGCCGCCGGATGAGCTACGAGGGGATGAATATGTGAAGCTGCCGCTCAACGCCTCTACCCCGTCGGGACTCCTCCTCGGCCGGAACGTGGCGAACACGGCCGATACGGGTGGCACAGGGCGGCTCTTCGGCGAAGGGGAATAGGCGGAGCGCGACACATGGCAGAAGACCGAGAGGACAATCAGTTAGATCCGCCGGTGCCGGTGGTGACGGCATGGACATCGGATAGACGCGAGTTGCATCGGTGGTTCACCGACAATGCACCTTCGCTCGCGTCTGCCTATGAAGGGGCAGTGCGGCTGTTAGGCGTGCCAGGTTTCCCCGGCCGGACGCACATGATCTCGCACGTCGTGAGAGACATCTGCAACAGATTGCCAGATTTCCTCGGCAGCGTGGAGCGTGACCGCCTTCACTACGACAGGGAACTGGACGCTCTGTCAGAAGTCTGGCCGTCTTCGATTGGCCCCTCTGCCGACGACTACGTTGCGGGTGGGGGCGAAGCGGGTGGGGATTCACATGTGCAAATCCCCCCTGCTGCTGCGGCTGCGGTTTCACGGTTGCTGGCCAGGCACCGTGAGCGGCAATCGCACCGCGAGATTACCAGGGACCTGTTCTCGCTGGTCTCCGATGGCGACTGAGTGGTTGGCAAACTGCCCTGACCGTGCTGCTGCAGGCTGCGTTGAGGTCATCTGAACCAGCTGCTCAGGCGACGGCAAGGCGGCTCATCGAGCACCTTGGCCGCCGAGGCTTCCTGGACTTCGGCAAGCTCCTCAACGACGATTGTCGCCCAGCACAGGAATGAAGGGGGCGGATTTTTCATTTGACGGCGGTCACGGGGATGTGTAAAGTAAACCATTGACGATGCGGCCCGGTGGCTGGGTCGTCGGTGGTGTGAGAACGAGTCCCTGGGCCAGAGGAGTTGTCGTGGCAGGCAATAAGGCGTTCGGCAATCGGGTGCGGGAGCTGCGGGAAGCCAAGCTGCGGACCGACCCTTGGTTCACGCTCCGGCAGTTTGCCAAGATGGTCGACGTGAGCCCGACCTTCCTGAGCAAGATGGAGCGCGGGGAGTTCGACCCGCCCAAGCCGGAAAAGATCATGAAGATGGCCGAGCTTCTGGGCGTGGACGCCGACGAGCTTCTGGCCCTGGCCGGGCGCGTGGACCCCGAGTTGAACGAGATCATCCGCGAGAAGCCCGCCGTTCTGCCGGACCTTCTGCGCACGGTGCGCGGGATGTCCGACGAGCAGCTCCGCAAACTCGCCCAGCAGGCCGAGCAGGCGAAGAAAAAGGAGCCGTAACCGCGAGAAGCCGCATGCGTAAAGTCCCGTTCATGGCGACGGAGCACATTGAGGCGGCGAGCCTTTGCCTGCTGGCCGAGTACGGCCGCAAGTACGGCGACGTCGTCGCCCCGCCGGTTCCGGTGGAAGCGGTGCTCGAAGCGCACCTCGGTCTCGGCCTGGACTTCGACGACCTGCCGGGCCTGGTCGGCGTGCCCGACGTGCTGGGGGCGACATGGATTCAGGATCGCCGCGTCCTGGTGGACCAGTCGCTCGACCCCGAGGAGAACCCGGCCCACGAGGGCCGCTACCGCTTCACCGTGGCCCACGAGGTCGGCCACTGGGAACTCCACCGGCGATTCTTCCTGGAGGACGCGGCCCAGCCGTCGCTATTCGGGGAGAAGAAGGCACCATCCATCGTGTGCCGGACAAGTTCGCGGAAGGAGCCGATGGAGTGGCAGGCGGACTCATTCGCCGGCTTCCTGCTGATGCCCAAGGAGATGGTGCTGAAGGTGTGGCAGGGGCAATGCGGCAGTTTTGACCCCTACATCGCGGCGACGGAGATAGCAGACCTGTCGGCCCGCTGGGGCTTGGCCGAAGACGACCGGCCGACGGTGGAAATCTCCCGGACGCTGGCGCGGGAGTTCCGCGTTTCGGGCCAGGCGATGCAGATACGGCTCATCGGACTGGGACTCATCAAGACCGAGAGACCCGCTCCCGACCTGTTCACGCGTGCAAGCATGGGATGATGGGCGGTGTTCTCTTTTTTTGAGGAGTGCGTTTAGGGTTTAGGCGACGTGATACATCAGCGGCCCGTTCGGCGGCCATGTGGGCGTCGATGCGGCGGAGACGGTCTTCGCCGGACCCCTGGGCAAGGACGCGGCAGCATCAGTAAGAGGATTGACAATGAAGAAGTCTGCGACCACGGCGACACGGCAGTCGCCCCACAGGGAGTTCTGGGCCAACGAACTCGAGTTTGACTCCGCCCGGGCGGAGCAGGCGCTTGCCGCCGACGGGGCGATGGAACGATGGATCGACGACCTGACGGGCCAGCAGGTACGAATGCTGTGCGCTCTGCTGGGTCTGCCGGACGACGACTCCGTCCAGAAACTCCGCCCGCTCCTGCACGAGCGGGCCGCCGAGCTGCGGCCTTTCTTCCTCGTGGCGCACTTCGGCAAGGGCAAGTCGGAGGTGGCCGTCGTCGAGGTGGCCCGCGACGCCCTGTCGCCGCACCTGGTCGACCTGTGTATCCGGCGAAAGCGCAGCCGCGGCAGCCCCGACGGCGACGAGCCACAGGAAGAGCGCTACGACAAGACGGCGCTGCTGTTCGCCCTCTGCCACGAGGACCGGAAGTTTCTGAAGGAGGCGTTCCACTTCGACAAGGTCCACAAGAAGGGCTTTGCCAGCATGGTCCTGGCCGAGGCCGCCAAGAGCGCGCCGAAGACACCGTTCCTGAAGTTCCTCACGCCGGAGGCAGTGGCCCACGCGCTTGAGGCGTACCAGCGCCAGCGCCGGGACGGCAGCGTCTCGGAACTCCAGGCCATCTGGATGCGTGAGGGCCGGCCCTACGTGTTCGTCCGGCGGACCGAGCGGCCGGACCACATCCACGACGGGCGACACATCGTCCACGGCTACCGGGCCGAGTGGATCGTCCTGGACTTCTCCCCCGACGGCGACCAGGTCAACATCGCCTCCACCAGCGTCGAGGAGCCACGGGAGATCGCCGACCGCATCGTCAGCGCCCATTTCGGCTGCCCGTGCCGGTTCGTCAACGAAGAGCGTGCGACCGACGCCGGGACCATCGAGCGGTTCCTAGTGGCCGCCCGGGCGGCGCAGAACGGCATGGGTCTGGTGGAGGTGTGCGTCTCCAACTCGCCGCTTCGGGGGTCTTCAAAGGTGCGGATTTCCAACGAGCAGGCTGCGGCCTTGGTCGAGTCGCTGGATCACCTGGATTCGGCCGTGGGCACGATGCTGGAGAACCTGGCGGACGTGGAGTGGGTCAAGGTGCTCTACCGGCGGAAACGCGTCGGGCTTCAGTTCGACCCGGACGAGTCGGGCGACGGGCAGTACGTGGTGCGCTACACCGACCAGCGGCTTAACGCGTTCGAGCGGCGGCGGTTCGAGCAGCAGATGAGGGACGACCATGGCATCACCATCCTTTCCACAGAAAAACGGTGAACCGCTCGCCGTCGAGACGGTGGCGGGGCTGCTCCGCAACGGGAGCCTGCACGAGGCGGGCCGGGCTGGCGTGGCCCAAGCGGCGCAGCACCTCGTCTCACTCGGCCTGATTGAGACCGCGACAGCCGAGTACGTCCGATGCGTGGACCACCGCGACCCTGACTACCGATACGTCCGCAACCGCTCCTGCCGGGGGCGCATCCGAATCGAGGATGACGCCGACGACGATGGAGACGGCCTCTACTGTCCAGAGTGCGACCGCAAGGTCTATCCCCGAGGCAAGACCCGATGCAGGATGATGCAGGTCGAGGTCAAGCCCGACGGCGTCGCCGCCTTCCTGGAGGGTCTTCTGAAAGACGGCGGCGTCGAGCCGAAACAGGTCTATCCCTGGGTGTGGCGGGTGGACACGCCGCGCGGCGAAGCCAGACTCGTCGTCGCGGACTACTGCGGCCTGGAGCACGTCTGCCGCGACTGGGCCGCCGCCAACCGGGCTTGCTACGTTGTGGTAGACGCGGCAAGCTGCAAGACGCGGTTCTTGCCGGAGTCATGGCTTGTGTGGACCCGCCTGGCCGACGTCGTATGCGGCTCCGCCAGCGTGACTGACCTTTTGTCCTCGGCCGCTGCGACTGTTCCGACGTCACAGGTCCGTGCCTCGGTGCCGGTTTACAGCGCCACAGTCCGGCCGGTGGTCCTGAGCGCAAGCCCCCAAGAACCCGACCACACGGAACAGCCGCAGCAGCGGCCCGGCAAGACATGGCCCGACCCGCTCCTGCACACCGTCGCCAAGTGCTGGACGACCAAGGACGGCACATTCGGTCTGAGCACCAAAACCCAGGGGCGCTACGACGGCAAGGCTGAATTCGCGCGGGACACCATCCAGGCCAAGCTCATGCAGCTTGTGTGTTACCAGAAATGGCAAGAGCAGTTGGCCGAGAAAGAACGAGAGCGCCAGCCGAGGAGGTCATTCGAGATGACGAAGCTGGCCGACTTCCTCGCCGAAATCTATCCCGACGACATGGTCGCCGCCCGCCGTGACGCCGCGCGCGGCGATGCCGCTTGTCTCAAGGCCCTCCTGAAACGGTTCCGCAGCTTGATATCCGACATCAGGACGAAGAAGCTGGAACCCGCCGGCATCAACCCCGACATCCTTCCCGCCCTCGGCATCGAGTCGAGCATCGACACGGGGCTTTCGCTCCGCGTCGCCCACGTCCACTACCTGGACGCCAACAGTCCTGAGGCGCAGGAAGCCAGCGTCGACCCGGCGAAGCTGGACTATCTGCGCCGAGACGAACTCGCCTAACTCCTTTCTGCACCACCATCTACGCCTCCAACTCTATCAGGGCCAAAGGTCCGACGGGGCCTTCGCCCGGTAGACAGCGGCCGGCGCGTGCCGGCCCATGAACCCGCCCTTGGGAACCTCCCGTCGGACCTTGCCCAGGGGCACAGTGCGCCAAACGGCGCGGACAGGAGGTCCGACATGGCGGACACGGTGGCGTTGGCGTCCCTTCCTCCTGCGGGGGAACGCCTGGTCAGGCTGATGCAGGAGCTCAACTTCGGCCAGGTCCGGGACCTGGTCGTCCGCGACGGCGAGCCAGTGTTCGACCCGCCGCCGCGGGTGGTCCGCGAGGTGAAGTTCGGGGGCGAGAACGGCCCGCGGCCGGAGGCCGCCAAAGGCGACTTCACCCTCAAGGCGCAGGTCCGCGAGATGCTGGCCCAGTTGGAGGCGCTGGGCGACGGCGTCGTGGAGTGCATCGAGGTCAAGCACGGCCTGCCCTTCAGGATGACCGTCGAGGAGGTGACCGCCTGAGCGACGGGGGTCGGCTCCCCACGTGTGATTGGAACAGTTTCGGAACCTGACAACTAACCGGCCACAAGGTGGAGGCGTTGTGGGTGCCGCTGACGCGGCGGACCTACAGCGCCTCCTTCATTGTCGGCCCTGCTTCGGTTGGCACCCACGCCACGCCTCCCCGGCCACGGGAGGCTCAAATGAGCGCCAACCAGAAGCAGCAGTGTGAACTCAGCGATTACGCAATCCGACTCATCCGGCACAGGGCACGTCGGCTCGTCGCTACAGCAGGCTTCGCGCCCCAGGACATCGAGGACATCCGGCAGGACCTCATCGTGGACCTGCTGGAGCGCCTGCCGAAGTTCGACCCGACCAAGGCGACCTACAACACGTTCGTCGCCCGCATCATCGACCGCAAGGTCGCCAAGCTCATCCGTGACCGCAACTGCGAGAAGCGCGACCCCCGCCGAGAGCAATGCTCTCTCAACGAGTGCATCGACGACGGCGAGGGCGGCTCTGTCGAGCGCATTCAGACCATCGCCGCCGAGGAGGCCGACCGTCGGCTCGGCCGACAGGCGCGGTCCGACCAGGAGACGGCGGAACTCGTCCTCGACGTTGAGGCGGTTCTCAATCGGCTCCCGGACAACCTGCGCAGGCTGTGCGAGCTCCTGAAGACCGGCAGCATCGCCGACGCGGCGCGGGCGATGGGCGTCCCTCGGACGACCCTCAACGACCACGTGAAGAAGCTCCGCGAGTTCTTCGAGGCGGCTGGACTGCGCGACTATCTGTCGGTCCGTCCGTCATCTGACGAGTGCGCCGGGTAAGTATCCAGTATCGGCACACGCAGCACGCAGGGAGACGACGATGGCCCGAGCAGCCCTGGACTTCCTCATCCGCGAAACCGAGGCGGAGTACCGCGCCAAGGCCAAGACGCACCTCACCAGCCACGCCCTGGCGGACTTCCGGCGGTGTCCACTTCTCTACTGGTACAAGGTGCAGGGCCTAATCCCTGACGAGGACCGGCCCGCCTACCTCCTGGGCCGGGCGGCGCATGTGCTTGTTCTCGAAGGCCGTGAGCGCTTCGACACGGAGTACGTCGTAGGCGACGGCCCAGTGAACGCCCGCACGGGGAAGCCCTATGGCGCAAGCACCCAGGCCTACGCCGACTGGGCAACGTCGCAGTGCAAGCCCGTCATCACAACGGAGCAGTTCGCTCTGATCGTCAACATGGCAACGGGCGTCCGCTCCCATACCATCGCCGCCGAACTGCTGTCCGACGGCGTGCCCGAGGGCGTCATTCGCGCCGAGTACTGCGGCCGGCCGTGCCAGGCACGGCTCGACTTTTTCAATCCCGAGCGTGGACTCATCGACCTCAAGACCTGCGACGACCTCACGTGGTTCGAGGCCGATGCGCGTCGCTTCGGCTACGCGCACCAGTTCGCCTTCTACCACGCCCTTGTCGCCCGCGTCACTGGTCGGCGGTGGCCGGTGCACCTTATCGCGGTCGAGAAAAGGCCGCCCTATCGGTGCGGCGTATGGCAGATGTCGGAGCAGACGCTGGCCGTCACTCAGCGAGAGAACGAGGGGGCGATTGCGCGACTCGGGGAATCCGAGTCCCGGAACCTTTGGCCCACGGGATACGAGGAGGTCCGGGCTTTCGACTACGTGTGAACCGACGGGCGGGCGGGATGGCGTGACCGGGACTCGGGCCACCCGGTCGGGACTCCCTGTGCCCGCCCGCCCGTCACCTGTGTCCGCGCAGGCGGACAGGAAGGAGACATTGCGATGGGACTCATGCAAGCCATCCAGCGCGGCAAGACGCCGATGCCGCCGCGGCTGCTGGTCTACGGAACCGAAGGCATCGGCAAGAGCACCCTCGCGGCCGGCGCGCCGAAGCCCGTCTTCATCCAGACCGAGGACGGCCTGAACGAGATCGGCTGCGAGAAGTTTCCCCTGGCGACCACGGTCGATGACGTGCTGGCGGCGCTGGCGGAACTGGCCACGGAGCAGCACGACTACCAAACGGTCGTCCTCGACAGCCTGGACTGGACCGAGCGGCTCATCTTCGACGCCGTCTGCCGCGAGTTCCGCGTCACCAGCATCGAGAAGGCCGACGGCGGCTACCAGCGCGGCTACGTCCACGCCCTGACGCACTGGCGGAAGGTGGTGGATGCGCTCAACGCGCTCCGCGTCAGCAAGGGCCTGGCCGTCATCCTCATCGCCCACGCCAAGGTCGAGAAGTTCGAGGACCCTGAGGCGACGACCTATGACCGCTACAGCCCGCGCCTGCACAAGCACGCCTGTGCGCTCCTGACCGAGTGGTGCGACGCGGTCCTCTTCGCCACGCGGAAGTACCGCACCGAGACCGAGGACACCGGCTTCGGCCGCACGCGGACCATTGCGGTCAGCGTGGGGGCCGAGGGCGGCGAGCGCATTTTGCGCTGCGTCGGCTCCCCCGCCTGCGTGGCCAAGAACCGGTTCGGCCTCCCGGCGGAGCTACCGCTCTCGTGGCCGGCCGTGATGTCGGCGCTGACCCAGGAAACCCAGCAATCACAGGAACAGGAAGGAGAACTGGCCCATGGCTAACCTCACTGGCTTCAACGCTCACGAAGTGGAACCGTCCGCCGACTTCGAGCCGCTGCCCGCGGCCAAGTACGTCGCCGTCGTCACGGCCTCGGAGATGAAGCCGACCAAGAACGGCAACGGCTCGTACCTGGAGCTCACCTTCCAGGTTATCGAGGGGCCGCACAAGGGGCGGCTCGTCTGGGAGCGGCTGAACCTCGACAACCCCAACCCGCTGACCGTGAAGATCGCCCGCTCGGAACTCTCGGCCATCTGCCGCGCGGTCGGCGTCATGCAGCCGAAGGACTCGTGCGAGCTGCACAACCTGCCGCTGGTCATCAGCGTCAAGCAGAAGACCGACGCCGACGGCGAACTGCGGAACGAGGTCAGGGGCTACGCCAAGCGGGAGACCGCCAACGGCGCGAAGCCCGCCCAGAACCCCAACCCGACGCCGCCCTGGCGGCGCTAAAGGAGGCCGGATTGTCGAGCGAAGTGACATGCGCGGACTGCGGCACTCAGGCCCGGAAGACCGGCCCCACACAGAAGTACTGTGCTGCTTGTTCCGAACGACGGGACATGATGCGCAAGCGGTTGTGGGCCAGGAACAATCCTGGTTCGGTGGAACAAGTGCGGCAGCACGTCGAAAAGGCCAGGCAACGGAGGGAACTCAACAAGGAGGCCGGCGCGGCCGCGAATCGCGCCTCCAGGAGCAGCATTGCCTGGTACGAATGCGAAGGGCCGGATCTTCTCTGGAACGTGAGGGTCGCTGTCCCCTTCAGCTACTCGGCCTCCAAGAATCACATCTACGCGATGCGCAGGACTGGGCACATCGCGTTACGCCGTGAATCTCGGCAGATGAGGCAGGCTCTTGCCGCCGCCTTGAGTCGAGGACTGCATTGCATTCGTGTTGCCCACAACAAGCTCTGGCTCGACATCCTCGTCCAGAAACCCAACCACAAGGGCGACGCGGTGAATGTTGTGGACTTGGTCTGCGACGCCGTCAAGGACGCCGTGGACATTGATGACCGATGGTTCTGCATTCGGCGGCTGAACTGGGAAATCGTCAAGGACAACCCGAGGCTCTTCGTGGGAATAGGACAGGATAGCCGGCTCGACTGTCAAATCTGCTCCTACTGCGGGCAGATCAAGCCCTTCGCGGAGTTCCACCGCAACAAGCACAACCCGCTCGGGATTGGGCGCGAATGCCGGCAGTGCAGGCATCGGGGAAGGCGATTGGCCAAGGAAAGGCCGGCTGGCCGACGGCTGGGTGTCCTGGCCGACATCGTTCAGGCCGACACCACTTCGGAGAGCAACTGAACTATGGCACAACCCAAGCGCATCTACATCGCCGGCCCCATGACCGGCATGCCGGAGCACAACTTCCCCGCGTTTCACGCCGCAGCGGAGCGATTCCGCAAGGCCGGGTGGGAGGTGGCCAACCCGGCGGAGAACTTCCACGGGCGAACGGACCTGCCGCGCTCGGCCTACCTGCGCGCCGACGTGGTCCTGCTCGCCCAGTGCGACGCCATCGCGCTGCTGCCCGGCTGGGACCGGTCCGAGGGCGCGACGCTCGAGGCCGTCATCGCCGCCGAGATGGGGCTGACCTTCTTCGACGCCTTCTCCGGCGAGCAGATGGAGGAGCCGCCCAGGACGTCCTTCTCCGCCGAACACGGCATGGCCTCCATCCTCGATACGGCCAAGCGGATAACCGGCGGCGAGCGCCAGGAGGACTACGGCCACCCGTCCGACGACTTCGAGCGGGCCGCGCAGATGTGGACGGCCATCCTGGGCGAGAAGCTCCGTCCGCAAGAAAAGGTGACGGCCGAGGACATCCCCCTGTGCATGATCGCCCTCAAGCTCGCCCGCCAGGCCCACCGCCACAAGCGCGACAACCTCGTGGACATCGCCGGGTACGCCCGCACCGCGGCCATGGTCGCCGGGGAGGAATAGATGGCCAAGCGCGGCTCGAAGACCATGCTCGCCTTCGGCGACCTGCACATCCCCCAGCACAACCGCCGGGCCGTGGAGGTCTTCTGCCGCGCCGCCGAGCGCATCCAGCCGGACCTGGTCGTCTGCCTGGGGGACCTCTTGGACTGCGGGCAGTTCTCCCCGCACCTGCCGACCTACGGCGTGCCCGAGACCGAGTACCTCGATGACCTCCGCGAGGCCGGAGCGCTCCTGGATCGCCTTCAGAAGGTCTGCACTCGCCTGGTCGTCGTCGAGGGCAACCACGAACACCGCCTGGACCGCTGGGCGGCGGCCACGGCCGAGGGTCGAGGCGCGTATTCCATGCTCGCCCCGCGCGTGCAGCTCACGCGGGGCCGCAGGTGCATTTACGTCCCCTACGGCTCGGCGGATGGACGGTATCCGCACTACCGTGTCAACTCGCGGATCATCGCCGTGCATGGCTGGTCTTACGCCCGGCACGCCACCAAGAACCACCTGGCCGTCAGCCAGGGCAAGAGCGTCATCCACGGCCATACTCACCGGGCCGATGCGTCAATCGTCCAGAACATCTGGTCGCCGGGGCGGGTCATCGAGGCCCGCAGCGCCGGTTGCCTGTGTCGGCCGATTCCGCTCTACGGCGCGGGCCGTCCGGTCGAATGGGTCAATGCCTTCATCCTCGGGTATCTCGGCCGGCGGAGCGACACGCTCTACACCATCCCCATCGTGGACGACCGCTGCATCCTGCCCGACGGCGCGGAGGTGGCGGCATGACGGGGGCGCTGCTCAGTCCGCCGACGGGGTCGCCGTCCATCACGCTGCGGCCGTACCAGCGCGAGGCCGTCGAGGCGGTCTATGAGCACCTGCGCACGCGGGACGACAACCCCTGCGTCGTCATCCCGACGGCCGGGGGCAAGACGCCCGTGATGGCCGCCATCTGCCGTGACGCCGTCGCTCAGTGGGACGGCCGGGTGCTCATCCTGGCCCACGTGAAGGAACTCCTGGAGCAGGCCGTGGACAAGCTCCACGCCATGGCCCCGGACCTGTGGCACCGCATCGGCGTCTACTCGGCGGGCCTGGGCAGCCGCGACCGGGACCACCCCATCATCGTCGCCGGCATCCAGTCAGTCTTCCGTCGGGCGAAGGAGCTGGGGCGCTTCGACCTGGTTCTCATCGACGAGGCCCACATGGTGCCGCCGGATGGCGAAGGGATGTACCGCACGTTCCTGGCGGATGCGAAGGCCATCAACTCAAACGTGCGCCTCATCGGCCTCACGGCCACGCCGTTCCGCATGACAACCGGGACCATCTGCTCGCCGGATAATCTGCTGAACCATGTCTGTTACCAGGTGAGCGTCCGTGAGCTCATCGTGCAAGGGTATCTGTGCCCCCTGGTGGCCAAGGGCACGCGCGAGGATCTGGACACGAGCGGCCTGCACGTCCGGGCCGGCGAGTTCGTGGCCGACGAGGTCGAGGCCCTGATGGACCAAGCCGCACGCGTGGAGGCCGCGTGCGCCGAAATCATCGAGCAGACAAAGGACAGGCACGCCGTCCTTGTCTTCGCCAGCGGCATCCAGCACGCCCAGCACGTGGCCGAAACCCTTCAGCGCATGGGCGGCCAGGTCGCCACCGTCTTCGGCGAGACGCCCTCCGAGGAGCGCGCCCAGACCATCGCGGAGTTCCGCGCCGGGCGGCTGAAGTACCTGGTAAACGTCGGCGTCCTGACGCACGGCTTCGACGCGCCGAACATCGACTGCGTGGCACTCCTTCGGCCGACCAATTCGCCGGGCCTCTACTACCAGTGCTGCGGTCGTGGGTTCCGGCTGCATCCCGGCAAGTCCAATTGCCTCATCCTGGACTTCGGCGGCAACGTCCTTCGCCACGGGCCGGTAGACGACCTGCGAATCAAGGAGAACAGCAAGGGCGCAGGCGTTGCCCCGGCCAAGAAGTGCCCCGAGTGCCTGGCTCTCATCGCCGCGGGCTACGCGACCTGCCCGCAGTGCGGTTACGCCTTCCCGCCGCCCGAGCGCCGGGAGCACGACATCAAGGCCAGTACGGCTGCGGTCCTTTCGGGCGAAGTCACCGTCGAGACCTACCCGGTGCAGGAGGTGGCGTACTCGGTCCACGTCAAGCGCGACGCGCCCGAGGACCATCCCCGGAGCATGCGGGTGGATTACCGCATCGGGTTTTCCCGCTGGCAGTCGGAATGGGTCTGCTTCGAGCACACCGGCTACGCGCGGCACAAGGCCGAAGCTTGGTGGAGAAGGCGCTCGGACCTGCCCGACCCGGAGACCGCCGAAGAAGCCGTTTACTTCGCCCAGCGCGGAGCGCTTGCCCAGACCAAGAGCATCACCGTCCGCTCCATATCCGGCGAAGAGTTCGACCGCATCGTGGGCTACGACCTCGGCGAGAAGCCCGCATACCGGGAACCAGGGTGGGATGACGCGGAACCGGCGGGCGAGTTGGAGCCGACCCTGGTGGACGAGGAAATCCCCTTCTGAGGAGAACGAACCAATGAACCTGACATCGCGGCTTTCTAGGCTGGATCAGTCTCGCAGGGAGGCTGTGGAAAGACGGCTTCGTGGAATACCAGAAAGCTACCGCCAGACCTACTTGCGGGCCTGCACAACCCGGTCGGCGAACGACGCCATTGCAGGCTTCTGCCTTCAATGTAAGCGCTGGTGGCGGCATGACGTGGCGAGATGTTCTGACCTGGAGTGTCCGCTCTACTCGCACAGGCCATTTCAAGGACTTGACCACAGGCCATGATCCAATTGGCTCAAACCTATCTCGACGCTGGCCTGAGCGTGCTGCCGGCCATCGCAGCGCAGAAGCGCCCCGCCGTGGCCGAGTGGAAACCGTACCAGCAGCGCCGGCCGACGACCGCCGAAGTCCGGGCATGGTTCTCCAACGGCCACTCGGCCCTGTGCCTGGTCTGCGGGGCATCCAGCGGCAACCTGGAGATGCTCGACTTCGACGCCGGAGGCGAACTCTTCGAGCCGTGGTGTGCGGCGGTGCGTCAAGCCGCCCCGGGCCTGCTGGAACGCTTGGTCAGCGAGCGGACGCCCTCGGGGGGCAGACACGTCGCCTACCGCAACCGCGACGCTGTCTGCGGCAACCTCAAACTCGCCCAGCGGCGAATCGAGACGCCCAACGGCGAGCCGGTGAACATCGGCGGCAAAAAGCACGTGCCCCGCAAGGACGCCGACGGCCGCTGGCACGTGCTCGTGACGCTCATCGAGACCCGGGGCGAAGGCGGTCTGTTCCTGTGCGCCCCCTCACCGGGATACGAACTTCTCCAGGGCGACTTCGCCAACTTGCCCGTCCTGACAGCCGACGAGCGGGACACCCTATTGTCGGCCGCCTGGGCGCTCAACGAGTACGTCCCGGCCCCCGAGCCGATTCCCGCCGGATGTTCGAACCTGGCGCGACCTGGCGACGATTTCGCGGAACGTGGCGACGTTCGGACCGTCCTGGCCAAGCACGGCTGGACGCTCGTCCGCGCGGGCGAGAACGAGTACTGGCGGCGGCCGGGCAAGACGGCCGGATGGTCCGCAACGCTCAAGGACCGTGTCTTCTATGTGTTCTCCTCCAGCGCCGTGCCCTTTGAGCCTAACAGGGCGTACTCCCCGTTCGCCGTATACGCGCACCTGGAGCACAACGGCGACTTCGCCGCCGCCGCACGGGCACTGCGGGCCGAAGGCTACGGCGGAGATGAACCCGCCGTGGACCTGACCGGCATCGTCGGCCAGGCCGACGCCGCCCCGCCCGCCGAGCCGCCCGTGCCCGACCCCGGCCCCATGCCCGACGACCTACTGGACGTGCCCGGATTCATCCGACAGGTGACCGACTACACGCTGTCGGTCTCCCCGTATCCCCAGCCGGTGCTGGCGTTCGCGGCGGCGCTGACGCTTCAGGCCTTCCTGGCCGGCCGCAAGGTCCGCGACGCCGCCGACAACCGCACCAACCTCTACGTCCTGGCACTGGCCAACTCGGGCGCGGGCAAGAACGAGCCGAGGAAGGTCAACCAGCGCATCTGCGTCGAGGTGGGCCTGCAGGACTGCCTCGGGGACGCCTTCGCCTCGGGCGAGGGCATCGAGGACCGCCTGTTCGTCACGCCCTCGGTTCTCTTCCAGACCGACGAGATCGACGGCCTGATGAACGCCATCAACAAGGCCTCCGACGCCCGGCACGAGGGCATCATGAACGTGCTGCTGAAGATGTACACCTCCAGCAGCACCATCCACCCCATGCGGGTCAAGGCCGGGGGCCAGTCGCCCGGCGTCATCGACCAACCGTCGCTGTGCATGCTCGGCACGGCCGTGCCCAAGTACTACTACGAGGCCCTCAACGTCCGCATGCTCAACAACGGCTTCTTCGCCAGGCTCATCATCCTGGAGGCGGGCAAGCGCGGTCGCGGCCAGACGCCCGTCGCGCGGCCCATCCCCGAGTCCATCCTTGAGACGGCCCGCTGGTGGGCGGACTTCCGGCCGGGCACGGGCAACCTCCAGGACTGGCACCCGATACCGGTCTGCGTCGAGGCGACGCCGGAGGCCGACGCGGCGATGGAGGAGTGCCGCGCCTACGCCGATGACCGCTACGCCGAGGCGGAGGAGAAGGACGACCCGGCGGGCATGGCCATCTGGGCACGTGCCTACGAGAAGGCCCGCAAGCTCGCGCTCATCTACGCCGTCAGCGAAAACCACCTCCAGACGCGCATTGGCGAGCAGGCCGTGCGCTGGGCTTGGCGGTTCGTGGACTACCAGACCCGGCGGATGCTCTTCATGGCCGGCCAGCATGTGGCCGAGGGCGAGTTCGACGCCAAGTGCAAGCGGATGCTGGAGGTGCTCACCTCTTGGCGGCAGCGGCGCGGCGACGCCTGGATGCCGCACTGGGAACTGTCGCGACGCCTCAAGTGGAGCGATAAGGACATCGAGGAGGTCCGTAGCGCCCTGCGCGGCCAGCGGCGCATCGAGCACGACGTCGGTTCGACCGCCGGCGGCGGTCCGGTCGCCCAGCGCTATCGACTGCTCATCCCCAACGGCGTCGGGCAGTTACCGCAGTTGCCACACGGAAATGTGGCAACTGGCGGCGCGAGCGAGTCGGTTGCCGACGAGACCGCAAGGTCGCCGCATGAGCCGATGCGGGAACTGGCGGGAGCGTAAGGTATGAAAAGAAAAGAGATTACATCATCTTCTTCTCAGTTACCACATTACCGCATAGCACCCCCGCCCGCGCGACGTGCGCCCGCGCGTACGCGCGCGAGACATGCGGTGGCGGCAACCAATGGTTCCCCCGCCGCAATCATGCGCCGAGACGCCGGCGGGAACGGTCGCGCGTATAAGCAGAGTTTCCGACAAGTGTCCGGTTTTTCGGACGGGAGATGACGATGCATGAGCACGGATGCGATGCAAGCCTGGCGGCGGTCTGTTCCGCAATTGATGAGCCGCCTGAAAACGGACAGGCACAACGCCCTGATGCTCGCCGACCCTTGGTCGCGGGCGGCCCACAGCATGGTGCAGGGCTGGCGGATTCGGCTGAGTCGTCCGCCCGCCAAGGGCAGTGCCCGCAGGCTGGCCAGGCCGACATGGGCGGAGTTCGCACGTCTGTCCGTATCCACCGCCGCGACGAAGGCGAATCACGCACGGAAAAGCGACTGGCATCTGTGGGCCTCTCGGCGAGTGAGCGGCGGGAGCCGCTACATCCCCAAACCGGCCCGGCACTGGCAGGGGTCCCAGCCCCGCGCGGAGCGGTGTCAGTCGAAAACGTGCTGCGCTTGCTGGAACACCAGCGATACCGGTGCGCCTTGACCGGCCGCAGGCTTACGCCCGAGTCAGCCGCCCTCGACCACATCGTCCCCGTCCGCCATGGCGGTGGGCACGTCATCGAGAACACCCAAGCCCTGCACAAGGATGTGAATCGGGCAAAGGGGGCGCTGACCAACGAGGAGTTCCGAGCGATGTGCCGGGAGGTGGTGGCTTGGGGGGATTGCGGCAAAGCACATGTGGCCGTCCGAGAAGGAGAGGAACGTGCGTGACGACATGGGAACGCGCCCGGTCGCGCCAGGTCGCAACCGGTTCGTGGGGTCGAGGAATCCGCCGTCCCGGCGAAAGGGTCGCAACCTGGTGGAACCTGGCGCGAACAGGGCGGAACCCTTGCGGAACCCTTGGACGATTTCGCAGGCCCGTTGGGTGGTCAAGAGGGTGAACACCAACGGTGTTTTCGTCACGCCCTGTACACCCCATGAAAAGCCTTTGCTCACTACGGAGTTTGTGCCGGTTTGCGGCCTGTCGTCCGTCATTCGGACGGTAAAGCGGGTAAGTATCCAGTATGGCCCAGTGGTTGGGCCGTGGCCAAGCGATAGGAGAACCAGACATGCGTTATGCGATGGAACGTAAAGACTACGAAGAACTGTTCTTGATGGTGTCCCAGGAGGCCAACGGTGTGGAGGGGCTTCGGCATCCCCGATCCGAGTACCCCAAGAGCACGGCTCAGGCGGTCCAGGAGTTGCGAACGCGGGGCCTGGACGCCTCGGCGGCGACGTTGGACTACCTCATCGAGCGGGGCCGGCTGCCCGCGCCGGCCATGGAGAACGGCCGCCGCCGGTGGACCGCGGCGGACATCGACCGTGCGGCGGAGTACATGGACGCCGAGGGGCAGTATATGCCGCAGACGCTAGCGCGGATGGCCCTGAATATCGACCCCACGCAGGACGTTCGGGCTTTTCGGCAAGCCTTGTCGGAGCATCCCGAAATCCCCGGCCCGCAGCTTCTGGTGTTGGAGGTCTTGCCCGGCGCTCCCAACGTCGGCGTCCGCGCCATGGTGCGGTATCGGCCGATGACCGAGCGCGAACGAGCCGAGTGGAAACAGAAGTTGGTGGCGGCGCGAACCGATAGGCGGTGGGACATGAATGGCCATGGGGCGGCCGTTGAGAACGGTGCATCTGGGCCTGACGGGGATGGCAAGTCGGTTCCGGCGGAGCAGCACGCACTTGGCGTATCGTCCGCCTTGGGCGAGACAAGCACCCCACCCAACTTTGGCGGGAGGTCGTAGCCCAGGCAGCAAGCGATTACCGCGGGCACATGGAGGTGCAACATGCAGGTTGAACTTCGACCCATCGGCAGCATCCGGCCCTACGACAAGAACCCCCGCGACAACGACGGCGCGGTCGAGGCGGTCGCCCGGTCCATCCGGGAGTACGGATTCCGCCAACCCATCGTCGTGGACGCTGACAGCGTCATCGTCGTCGGACATACGCGCTGGAAGGCCGCGCAGAAACTGGGGCTGGAGACGGTCCCCGTCCACGTGGCGACCGACCTCACCCCGGCGCAGGTGAGGGCCTACCGCATCGCCGACAACAAGGTCGCGGACTTGGCCTCGTGGAACATGGAACTGCTGCCCATCGAGCTATCGGAACTGCGCGGCATGGACGTGGACCTGGAGCTCTTGGGCTTCTCGTCGGCGGAGCTGGAGAAGATGCTCGGAGCGACGGGCACCGAGGGCCTGACCGAGCCGGACGCCATCCCCGAGCCGCCGGACGAGGCGGTGACGCAACCCGGCGACCTCTGGGTGCTCGGGAACCATCGCCTCCTCTGCGGCGACAGCGGCGAGGCCGAGGACGTGGACCGCTTGCTGGACGGTGCGACCGTGCAGCTCGTGAACACCGACCCGCCTTACAATGTCGGCGTCGCCAGCCGGAGCAACAACGCCATCGCCGCCAGCGGCGACCGGCCCATTGGCCAGCAGGGCATGGACATCGCCATCCGGGGCCAGACGCACGCCACCACGGGCAAACTCCGCCCCAAGGACCGGCCGCTGGTCAACGACTTCATCTCCGACGAGGAGTTCGCGCGGCTCCTGCGGCTGTGGTTCGGCAACATCCAGCGGGTGCTGGAGCCGGGCCGGGCCTTCTACATCTGGGGCGGGTACTCGAACATCTGGAACTATCCGAATGCCCTCCGCGAGTCGCAGCTCTACTTCTCGCAGATGATCATCTGGGTGAAGGAGCACCCGGTGCTCACGCGGAAAGACTTTATGGGGAACCACGAGTGGTGCCAGCCTCCCGATACGCGCGTGCTTACGCCGGAAGGCGATGTGCCCATCGCCAGCCTGCGCGACGGCGACCGCGTGGTCAGCTTCAGCAGCAGTTCATCGGCGATGGTCGGCCTGCGGCATGGGATGGAGGTTCTTACGACCCGTCGCCAGTACCGCGGGCCGCTCTACGGGGTCGTAGCCGGCGACCGGACCACCTGGTGCACCGACGGCCACGTCTGGAGCGTCAAACTCACCCCTCAGTCGCGCGACGTGTGGTGCGTGTACCTCATGCAAAGCGGCCTCTGGTGGCGCGTGGGAGCCTCCAAGCTTCGTTCCACGTGGGGATTCGGGGTCAAGCAGCGACTGAGCACGGAGGAGGGCGAAGCGGCGTGGGTCCTGAGCGTCCATCCGACGAAGGATGAGGCGACGGTCGCGGAGCAAATCGTCTCGACTGCCTACGGCATCCCGACCACGTTCTGGCGCGGGTCGCCGCAGTCCCGGCGCTCGGACGCCCAGATCCGTCGCATCTACGAGACCCTGGACCCCGACGGGCTGGAGCGGGCGGCGCGACGGGCACTGGCCGATCACCATCGGGACGTGCTCTACCCGTTCGTCAGCCGTGGCCATACCCGTTCCAAGTACGGCTGCCGCGTCCCGCTCCAGGTCCGCGCATGCAATCTGCTACCCGGCGTCATGGCCGTCCCAGTCCCTCGCAAGGGGCAGCGTTTCGATTGGGTTCCCGTCCGCGCAGTGGACGTGCAGTCTTACCGCGGGCCGGTCTATTCGATGGCGGTCGACAAGCATCAACACTACGTCGCCGACGGCATCGTTACCCACAACTGTTTCTACGGCTGGAAGGAAGGCGCGGCGCACTACTTCAACCCGGAGATCACCAACGCGACCGACGTCTGGAGCGTCAAGAAGGTCAACCCGCAGTCGATGGTGCACCTTACCGAGAAGCCGGTCGAACTCGCCGTCCGCGCCATGACCTACAGCAGCAAGCCGGGCGAGAACGTCCTGGACCTCTTCGGCGGCTCGGGCTCGACGCTCATCGCCGCCGAGCGGACCGGGCGTCGGGCGCTCGTGATGGAGATAGACCCGCTCTACTGCGATGTCATCGTCCGGCGCTGGGAAGAGTTCACGGGAAGGAAGGCCGAGCGCACGGCCCTGAACGACCAGACCCCGGCTTGCACCGGGGTGGTCGGAGCGCCTGCCTGCGCCGAGGCTTCGGCAGGCAGGGAGGGATTGACCGATGCTACGCCTTGAGCGTGAACATCCCGCGGTCGGCCTTGGCGAACCGCGACGCGTCGCCCTTCTTCTGGATTTCCCGGAGGATGGCGGCGTAAACCGTCGCGGACGGCGTCTTGCCACCGGTCTTCCAGTACCCCTTCTCGATGGCCCGCTCGAGGATGGTCTTGCAGTTGAGCGGCTCGCCCGCGTCGGCCAGCACCTTCGCCGCCGCATCGAGGCCGCTCATCGTGCCGTCGGCGCGATCGGCCTTCTTGCGGGGCTTCGGCTCGCCCATCGCCTTGGCGGCCTTGCCCTTCGGCGGCCTGTCTGCGTGCGACGCACAGGCAGGCACGACGCCGACCGGAACGCCCAGGACCTTCGAGGCGACCTTGGCGGCCGTCTGGAGCGCGGGGATCTGGCGCTCCTGCTTGCCGGCCTCCTGCTCTTTCCGCCACTGGTCCTCCGGTACGCCATCGCCCCGGACGCGGTCGGTCGAGAACTTCACGGTCTTCTCCTTGCCGTCGGGCTGGAGGCAAACGCCCTCGTACCGCCCGTGCCCGAGCGCAGAGTCGACCCGCACCGGGAGGTACGAGCCGCCCACGGCCACGGAATAGACGTGGCCCAACACGACCTTTCTTGCCTTGCTCATGTCCGTCTCCTTGCCGGCGATTGCTTGGCGCGTTGCAGCGTCGGCCGGCCTGCGAAGCCGCTGCGATCCTCTGATGCGGACGGCGCGGTTCGTCTCCGTGTTGACCGCGTCCCATCCGCCGTACGGGGACTGGCCGGTGATCCGCACCGGCACGACCCGGCCGCTGACCTTCGCCAGGTAGCGGCCACCGATGACGACCTCGTTCTTCCTCATGGCTTGCACCTCCTACCTGCGGTCGATGGTGATGTGGCCCAGCTCGGCCAGGATGTCGCTCACGCGGCCCCAGCCGCCCAGGAGCTCGGCCAACTGCCCTGCGAACCAGCGGACGCCGCGGTCCACCGCGTCGTCACCGGTCGGACGCGCCCCCAGCAGTGCCGCGGCCTGCGGCGAGATGCAGTCCTGGACCAGGTCCCGCAGCTCATTGTCGGGCTCGGCCGGGTCATTCGGCGGCACGGTCACGCTGGCTTTCTTGCCGCCGAAGTCCGCCTCGTAGGTCTTGGGTCTCTTGCGTGTCATGGTTCTTCCTTCCTGTTACCGACTGCGAACGATGGTCAGTTGGAACTCTGCGCCCTCCGCCGTGGTGACCACCAGCCCGGCGTCGCGGGTAAGCACGCCCTCCTCGTCGTAGGTGCGGACGCGCTTGACGCCAGCCAGCTCGTCGGGCAGCCCGGCGTCCGTCCGCTCCTCGTCGTCCATGAAGGCGACCTCCTCCAGGAGGGCCTTCAACGCGTCCTGCAACTCTCGCTCGTCCATTGCGGTCTCCTTCCGCCGGATAGCGCCGGTCTCGCTTGCCGTTCAGTCCTCGAAGGTCTCGATGACCCGCCGGTAGTGGGCGACGTCGCCGGCCGTGCCGCGGTGGCCGTCGAGGTAGCACTGGAGCGTCCGGGCGACCTGCCCGTTCAGCCCCGTCTCCCTCGCGTCGGCCTCGAGCTGGAAGGCCTCGCCGACCGGCACGCCTTCGCCGCTCTTGCGCTCGATGACCTTCGTTACCCGCGTGCCGGTGATGACGATCCGCCGGCCGTCGCGGCGGATGGTCGCCGTCCCGACCGGGCCCTCGATGTCGATTCGCGTCGTTTTCATGGTCTCGGCTCCTTTCGGTTTCGCGCTGGCCATGCCAGCGATCCGATCAGGCCGTGCCCGCGCGGACATGCCAAGTGGAATCTGCCGGGAAACTGCGGAATTCTCGATGTCGCATGTTGCGATGGGGTAAAGACTTATGTCGCGTAGCGAAAATTCCGGGCAGATTGCCCCGCACCCGCCGCACGGCCCTGCCGCACCCGGCGGCGCGCCTGCCTGTGCCGTGCCCGGCACGGCAGACAGGGGGGCGATGAGCCCGTCGGCGATGACGCTGGAGCAGGCCGCGCGCGTCCTGGCGGCCGTGGGCGCTCGGCACGCGACGGTCGAGAACATCCGGCGGGACATCGAGACGGGCGCGCCGGTGAACGCCGACGGGACCGTCAACCTCGTGCACTACGCCGCATGGCTGGCGAAGGAGATGGCGGCCCGTGGCGATTGACCCCCGCAACCTGAAACCCGCCGACCTGGCGCGGCTGCTGAACTCGACGCCGCTGGGGACGGTCCTCGACGAGCGCCAGCTCTACCGCCACCGGATGCGGGCGGGCTTTCGCATCGGCGACGGGCGGCGCGTGGACCTCTTCCGCTACGTGGCGTGGCTGGTGGACCAGCGGCACGCGCCGAGGAAGGTCGTTGACCCCAGCGCCGAGTACGAGGCGCTCAAGGAACGCGCCGCCGCGCGGAACCGGGCGCTCTCCGAGGCCGGGCGCGACATCGGCGAACTGCCCGCCGTCGTGGACCCGGAGCGCAAAGCAGCGGCCGAGAGGGACTTTCGGTTCTTCTGCCAGGCGTATTTCCCGATGACGTTCTACCTGGGCTGGTCGTCCGACCACCTGAAGGTCATCGCCCGCATCGAGCAGGCGGTGTTGCACGGCGGCCTCTTCGCCCTGGCCATGCCCAGGGGCAGCGGCAAGACCAGCATCGCTGAGTGTGCGTGCCTCTGGGCCGTGCTCTACGGCCACCGCGAGTTCGTCTGCCTCATCGGCGCGTCCGAGGTCCACGCCATCGAGATGCTCGACAGCATCAAGATGGAGCTCGACGGCAACGACCTCCTGGAGGCCGACTTCCCCGAGGTCGTCCACCCCATCCGGTGCCTCGACGGCATCGCCAACCGGTGCTCGGGCCAGCTCTACAAGGGCGAAAGGACGCACATCGGCTGGACGGCCAACGAGGTCGTCCTACCGAGTATGCCCGGCTCGCGGGCCAGCGGTGCCATCATCAAGGTCGCAGGCATCACCGGGCGCATTCGGGGCATGAAGTACAAGCGGGCCGACGGGCAGACCGTGAGGCCGTCGCTCGTGGTCCTGGACGACCCGCAGACGGACGAGTCGGCGCGGTCGCTTTCCCAGTGCGCGACGCGGGAACGCATCCTGGCCGGTGCTGTGCTGGGCCTCGCGGGACCGGGCAAGAAGATCAGCGGAATCATGCCCTGCACGGTCATCCGTCCCGGCGACATGGCCGACAACATCCTCGACCGCGACAAGCACCCGGAGTGGAACGGCGAACGCACGCGGATGGTCTACTCGTTTCCCACGAACGAGAAGCTCTGGGCCAAGTATGCCGAGATTCGCGCCGAGAGCCTTCGCGTCCACGGTGACCTGCGGGAGGCGACGGCGTTCTACGAGGCCAACCGAGAGACGCTCGACGAGGGGGCGGAGGTGGCCTGGCCGGAGCGGTTCAACCACGACGAGGCCAGTGCCATCCAGCACGCGATGAACCTGAAGCTCCAGGACGAAGCGGCGTTCTTCGCCGAGTACCAGAACGAGCCGCTGCCCGAGAAGGGCGTCGAGGATGATGAACTCCTCACCGCCGACCAGGTCGCTCAGAAACTGAACAGCATGAAACGCGGCGAAGTGCCCCTCGGCGCGGACCACCTGACGATGTTCATCGACGTGCAGGGCAAGCTCCTCTTCTGGCTGGTCGCGGCCTGGGCGGACGACTTCACGGGTTACGTCCTCGATTACAACGCCTATCCCGACCAGAAGAGGCGATACTTTACCTTGCGGGACGCCACGCGGACGTTGCAGCTTGCGGCTAAGGGCGCGGGGCTGGAGGGCGCGATCTACGCCGGGCTGGAGGCGGTGACGAATGACCTTCTCGGGCGGGAGTGGCGGCGGGAAGACGGGGCGCATCTGAAGGTCGAGCGGTGTCTCATCGACGCCAACTGGGGCACGTCCACGGACGTGGTCTACCAGTTCTGCCGTCAGTCGCAGCACGCGGCGATTCTGACGCCCAGCCACGGGCGGTTCGTGGGCGCATCGAGCATCCCGTTCTCGGAGTACCGTCGCAAGCGCGGGGACCGCGTGGGCCTGAACTGGCGCATCCCCAGCGTCCACGGCCGCCGGGCCATCCGTCACGTGCTCTTCGACTCGAACTACTGGAAGAGTTTCATCCACGCGCGCCTCGCCGTGGCGATGGGCGACCGGGGGTGCCTGTCGCTCTTCGGCCGCGACCCGGAAGTGCATCGCCTCTTGGCCGAGCACCTGACGAGCGAGTACCGCGTGAAGACCGAGGGCCGGGGCCGCGTGGTGGACGAGTGGAAGCTGCGCCCGGAGGCATCGGAGAACCACTGGCTGGATTGCCTGGTCGGTTGCGCCGTGGGGGCGTCCATGCAGGGCGTGGTGCTGCCCGGCACGGACGCCAAGGCCGCCGTGAAGCGCGAGCGTGTGAGACTATCCGAACTCCAGCGGAGCAAGCGATAGATGGACGAGCGCGAAAAGGCAACCGGTAAGCCGGAGGAACCGTCGGCCGCAATATCGGCCGGGGTGGGAATCTCTGGCCGTGGTTTGACCGGCACGGCGAACCAGCGCGGCCTGGAGTGCCCGCGCTGCGGCTGCCGGCACTTCCACGTCCTCTACACTCGCGCCACCGTCGGCGGGCGAATCCTCCGCCGCCGGGAGTGCCGTCATTGCGGTCGGCGGATGACAACCTACGAGAAGGGTGTCGACGTTATCGGTTGGAACGGCCGAGAAGTGTAGCCGTTGCGCCCGTCAGCGCGAACTCGCTTGCGGTCGGCTTTGACAGAGAAGAGCGCAACGGCTAAAAAACCATCTCAGAAGGCCCTAAGGCTCTTAGCCCTTGTGCTCGCCAACGTCAAGTCGCCGGGTGCGGTATCGGGCCCGCTTCAGGCAGTGTGGTTGTCCGCTGGGCAGGCGGTTCTAGCGGCGGCCCCTTTGCCGCCTCGTAGCGAGAATGTTTCGCCCTGACCTTCTACCCGTAGAACCTCTCCGCCCAATTCCCTCCCCCCGTCCGTCATCTAGCCCCTGCGCCGGGTAAGTATCGCAGTAGGCGAGAAGATTCGTGTCCCGCTTCGTGGGGCATGAAGGGCCTTTTGTCTTTCAGAGGAAAGTGCATGGCCGAGGACCTGGACAACACCATCCGCCAGAACGCCGCCGGCCCGAAGCGGGCTGCGGGCGACAGCGGCTCCGTGGAGCAGCACAGCCTCACCGAGCAGATCGATGCGGACCGGTATCTGGCCTCCAAGGAGGCGGCCAAGTCCAAGGGCCTCGGCGTCCGCGTGACCAAGCTGGTGCCGCCGGGGGCGTCCTGATGATCGCAAACGCGACCCAGAAGAGACCGATTGCCCTGAGCCGCCTGCGGGCAGTGCCCGTCCGGCGGGTGCGGGGACGGTTCGACTCGGCCGCGACGACCGAGGACAACCGCCGCCACTGGGCCAACGCCGACGCCCTGTCGGCCGACGCCGCCGCATCGATGGCGGTTCGGCGGACGCTCCGCAACCGGGCCCGCTACGAGGTGGCCAACAACTCCTACGCGCGGGGCATCGTGCTGACGCTTGCCAACGACACCATCGGCACGGGCCCCCGCCTCCAGATGCTCACCGCAAGCGACGAGGCGAACAATGAGGTCGAACACGAGTTCGACCGCTGGGCCCACGAGGTTTCGCTGGCCGAGAAGCTCCGCACCATGCGGATGGCCCGGGCGCAGGACGGCGAAGCGTTTGGCATGCTCGTCAATAACCCCGTCCTCGACCACCCGGTGAAGCTCGACCTGCGTCTCATCGAGGCGGACCATGTGACCAGCCCCGACGCCTACCTGCTGGACCGCCGCGAGGTGGACGGCATCGTGCTCGACGGCTTCGGCAACCCGGTGGCCTACCACGTCCTGAAGAATCATCCGGGCAACAGCGTGTGGGGCTTCAATGACGAGTACCGCACCGTCCCCGCCTCGCACGTGATTCATGTCTTCCGCCAGGACCGGCCGGGCCAGCACCGGGGCATCCCGGAGATCACGCCCGCGCTTCCGCTCTTCGCGCAACTGCGGCGGTTCACGCTGGCGGTCCTGGGGGCGGCCGAGGCGGCGGCCGACTTCGCGGGCATCCTCTACACCGATGCCCCGGCCAACGGCGAGGCCGAGCAGGTCGAACCGATGGACCTGGTGGAACTCGAGCGGAACATGCTCCTGACGATGCCGGGCGGCTGGAAGATGTCGCAGGTCGAGCCGATGCAGCCGGCGACGACCTACGCCGAGTTCAAGCGGGAAATCCTCAACGAGATCGCCCGCTGCCTGAACATGCCCTACAACGTCGCGGCGGGCAACTCGTCCGGCTACAACTACGCCTCCGGCCGCCTCGACCACCAGACCTACTACAAGTCCATCCGCGTGGACCAGGCCTTCATGGCCGAGAAGGTCCTCGACCGCGTGCTGGCCGCGTGGCTGTGGGAATACGCTCTGGAAGCCGGCGGGCAATTCGTCTTCGACTCGGCGGGGCCGCTCGGTGGCCGGGTATTGCCCGATCACCAGTGGTTCTGGGACGGGATGGAGCACGTGGACCCGGCCAAGGAGGCCTCGGCCCAGGAGACGCGGCTCAAGAACCACACCACCACGCTCGCCCACGAATACGCCCGCCAGGGCAAGGACTGGGAGGCCGAGCTCCGCCAGCGCGCCCGCGAACGGAATCTGATGCTGGAATTGGGCTTGCCCGAGCCGAGTGCCAAGCCCGCGGCTGCGATCCCTGCGAGAGACGCGGAAGACCTGTCCCCCGATGACATCGAGGAGGCGGCGCATGCCTTATCCCACTGAACACAGTGCGCGCCTGAAGGACCCGTCGCGTTACGAGCGGTTCCGCCGGGAGAACGACGAGTTCGGCCCGGGCATCCACGCCGTCTGGGGCATCACCGCCGACGGCAAGGCGGAACTCCAGGCCATCCGCTTCGACGCGGAGAAGTTCAGCGTGGACGAGGCCAAGGCGTGGCTCAAGGAACACGGGCACAAGCCCATCCTCTTCGAGCCCGCCAGCGACGAGGCCGAGGGCTCGGCGGACCTGTCTGCCGACCACGCGGGCGAGTTCCTCGTCATCGAGGCCGCCTCCGGCGACGGGCCGCCCGGACGCATCCGCGTGATGGGCGTGGCCTACTCGGGGGGCAAGATGCGCCTGCCGGGCTGGCGGCACCCGGTGGTGGTGGACCTGGCGGGGCTGGAGGTTCCCGACTCGGTGCCGCTGCTGACCAACCACGAGAACCGCACGGGCGCTCGCGTCGGCATGGTGAAGGCCCGCGTCGACGGCGACACGCTCGTGGTCGAGGGGGAGATTCTTTCCTCCAGCGGCCAGGCCAGGGGCATCGTCGAGCAGGCCCGGGCCGGTGCGGAGTGGCAACTATCCATCGGCGCGGAGGTGTTGGAGTGGGACCTGGTCCGCTCGCGCCGGAGCGTCAACGGCCAGGAGCACGAGGGGCCGTTCTACCACGTGAAGAAATCGGTCTTGCGGGAGGTGTCGGTCGTCGCCGTGGGCGCGGACGCCTCGACAAGGATGAAGCTCGCGGCACGGTTCAACCTGTACGGAGGCAACGTCATGGACTTCGAAAAGTGGCTTGAGGAGCACGGCATTGACGCCGCCGTGCTGGACGAGGAGCAGACCGCCAAGCTCAAGGCGGCGTTCGAGAAGGGTGAGGAACCGCCCGACCTCGATCACGATGACAAGGACAAGAAGCCTGCGGCGAACCCACAGCCTGCAGTGAAGGCGACCGCGTCCCAGGATGCTGCGGTGCAGGCCGCGGCGAGCGCCCGCGAGGAAGCGGCCAGCGCCGTCCGCGTCGAGCGCGAGCGCGTGGCCGCCATCCAGGAGGTCTGCGCGGGCGAGTTCCCGCGCATCGAGCGCGACGCGATCAAGCTCGGCTGGAGCGTGGAAGACACCTCGCAGAAGGTTCTCAAGGCCATGCGGGAGAGCCGCCCGCAGGCGGACGTGCATATCGCGGCCCAGCGGGACCGCGGCCGGTCGTGCGATGCGGCGACGCTGGAGGCGGCGTGCGTCCTGACGGCCAAGCTCGCCGAACCGGAGAAGCACTACCACGAGGAGGTGCTGGAGCAGGCCGAGCGGCGCTTCCGCGGCGGAATCGGCCTCCAGGAGCTCTTCCTCGAAGCCGCCTGGGCCAACGGCTACCCGGAGCGGTCCTTCCGCGACAGCCGCGAGGCCCTGCGCTACGCCTTCGGGCGGCAGGTCCAGGCCGCCGGCTTCTCGACCGTGGACATCGGCGGCATCCTCTCGAACGTCGCCAACAAGTTCCTGCTGGAGGGCTTCTTCAGCGTCGAGCGGACATGGCGGAACATCTGCGCGGTGCGGAACGTGCCGGACTTCAAGACGGTCACGTCCTACCGCCTTATCGGCAAGGACCAGTACGAGATCGTGGCCCCCGGCGGGGAGCTGAAGCACGGGACGCTCGGCAACGAGTCCTACACCAACAAGGCCGACACCTACGGCCTGATGCTCTCCATCGACCGGCGGGACATCATCAACGACGACCTGGGCGCGATCACGCTGGTGCCCCGCAAGCTCGGGCGCGGCAGCGGCCTGAAGATCAACGACGTGTTCTGGACGGCGTTCCTGAACAACGCCGCCTTCTTCACCGCCGGCAACAAGAACTACCTGAGCGGGGCAGACACGGTCCTCTCCATCGACGGCCTGACGAAGGCCGAGGTGGCCTTCATGGACCAGGTGGACTCCGACGGCAAGCCCATCGGCGTGATGCCCGCCATTCTCCTGGTGCCGACGGCCCTGTCGGCCATGGGCACGCAGCTCTACAAGAGCCTGGAGATTCGGGACACGACCTCCAGCACCAAGTACCCCATCGCCAACCCGCACGTCGGCAAGTTCCGAATCGAGGTCGGCCGGTATCTGGCCAACGCGGCTTACACCGGGTCGAGCGCGAAGGCGTGGTACTTGCTGGCCGACCCGGCGGACCTGCCGGTCATCGAGGTGGCGTTCCTCAACGGCCAGGAGTCGCCGGTCATCGAGACGGCGGAGGCGGACTTCAACGTGCTCGGCGTGCGGATGCGCGGCTACCACGACTTCGGTGTCGCGCTTCAAGACCCGCGCGGCGGGCTCAAGAGCAAGGGCGAAGCGTAAGCGGAGGACCAATCAATGGCGACCTTTGTGCATGACGGCGAAGCAATCGACTACACCCCGACGGCGGACGTCGCGGCCGGGGCGGTCGTGGTCCAGGGCGAACTGGTCGGCGTGACCAAGCAGCCCATCTCGGCGAACAAGCTGGGGGCGCTGGCGGTCGCGGGCGTCTTCGACTTCCCCAAGGCCACCGGCTCTGGGATCACGGCCGGGGCCTTGTGCTACTGGGACGCGACCAATCAGCGGGCGACGACCACGGCCACGGGCAACAAGCTCATCGGCAAGTGCGTCAAGGCCGCGGCCGACGTCGACACGACCGTCCGGGTTCGGATGAGCCAGTAACGGAGGCGCTTGAAGCGTGGGTGACCTGTTGAGGCAAGGAAGCCAATGGCTGGAGCAGCAGCGTTCGGCGCACTGCTCCAGCCAGGTCACCTATCGCCGGGGTGCCCAGGAGCAGTCGCTCAGCGCGACGTTCGGGCGGACGCAGTACGAGGTCCAGGATGACTTCGGTCTGGTGGTCGCGGCGCACGTGACGGACTTCCTGGTGGCCGCGGCGGACTTTGCCCCCGTTTTCGGCGAGCCGCAAGCGGGCGATCAAGTGGTTGCCGACGGCGTGGTTCACGAGGTGATGAGCCTCGGCAACCAGGGACACTGGCGGTGGAGCGACCCATACCGCACGACGATGCGGATTCACACGAAGGAAGTGGACACGGCATGAGCGAGTGCGCAGGACAGTACGAGCGGGTGTGCAAGGGCGAGTTCTCGGCCATCCACGCGAAGCTCGACCGGCTGGACGAGGCGATTCGAGGCAACTCCAAGCCCGGCATCCAGCTTCGCCTGGACCGGCTGGAGGCGGCCGAGGCCGTGCGGTCGAAACTGCTGTGGATCATCGCCGGGTCGGTCGTGTCCTTGGCCATCGCGGCGGTGTGGAAGCTGGTGATCGGAGGCTGACGACGTGGCCAAGCGCTGGATCAACTCGATGGACGTGGAGGTCAGCCCAAGCGGCGCGCCGCAGTTCGACATCGCCGGGTGCACGTCGTTTGCGGGTGGCACCAAGACCGTTCCGTCGGCCGGGACGCCCCAGCCGCTCGTAGCGACCCCGACGCCGTGCCGGTTCGTCTGGGTCGGCGCTCGGGTGGACAACTACGGCAACCCGCTCAACAGCTACCCGTGCTTCATCGGCGACTCGGCTGGGCAGAACATCCCCGTCATGCCCAGCAACTACGAGGGCCTGGTCATCCGCATCGACGACGCTAGCAAGGTCTACGTCCGCGTCGTCGTGAGCAACCAGGGCGTGGTTTACCGCATCTTCGCGTGAGGCGATTGTGGCGACGATTACGAGTGCACAATCAGGCTACTGGGACGACCCGACGACCTGGGTCGGTGGCGTCGTGCCCGACCTGTCGGTCGATGACGTGGTCGTCGCCGATTACCACACCGTCACTGCGGACGGGTCCTATCTTACGCTTGCCAGCGGCCGGACCATCACCATCGACGGCTACGGGGTGCTCGAACTCGGGACGCAGATGACGGTCGAGAGCGGCGCGTCGGTCTACGTCCAGGGCGGCCTGCACGTCTACGCCTACGTCGAGGTACAGGGCTACCTCGAAGTGGACACCTACGGCTGGGTGGACGATTACGGTGGGGTCGCGGTCCTCTATGGGGGAACGGTGGATGCCGGCGGCTCGATCTACGTTGGGCCCTACTCGTACTTCGACGTGGTGTACGGCTCCAGCCTGTACGTCTACGGCTGGTTCTACCAGGACTGGAACGCCTACTCCTACCTCTACCAGGGTGCGTATGTCTCCGTGGAGTCCGGCGGATCGGCGTACTTCGACGGCTACCTGAACGTCGAGGACTACAGCACACTGCGCATCTACGGCAACGCCGACTTCTACTACGGCAGTTACGTCGATGTTCGCTACGGGGGCGAACTGTACGTCGAGTCGGGCGGCGGCCTGACGGTCCGCAACTACCTGAATGTGGTTGATTCGGGTTACCTCTACGTCCACGGCGACGTGACGTTGGACGGCTACCTGTACGCCTACGGCGGTTCGCAGGTCTACGTTGAGTACGCAGGCACGCTCACCATCAACGGCTACATGACCGTGGAGTACTACTCCAACCTGGTCGCCTATTACGGCGGCAGGGTGAACGTGGGGCGCTGGGGCAGCCTGGAAGCTTACTACTACGGCTCGATCTACTTCGACTACCAGAGCCGGTCCGACCTGTTCGGCTACTTCCGGCTGTACTACGACGCCTACCTGTACCTGGGCTGGGACGCCATTGTCCGCGTCTACCGCGGGATGGACATCTCCGGCCAGATGGACAGCGGCGGCGGGAAGATGGTCATGCTCCGCCGGGAGGGACGGATCAACGACGCCGACGGGGATTCCCTTTTCGTGTTCGACCAGGCTTACGGCCACGGGCAGACCCTGGTCGCGTAGGAGAGCATCGCATGGCAGAGACGAGACGACAGATGGAACTCTCGGCCGCTGAGCAGGCGGTCATCGAGCGGATGCGGATGACGCCGGAGGAGCGTCAGGCGGAGGTCGAGGCCCGCCGCCAGGAGCGGCTGGCGACGTTGACGCCCGAACAGCGGCAGGCCGAGGAAGCGCGGGCCGCGCGGGTCGAGACCATGACCGCCGCCGAGCGTTGGGCGTACCTGGCGGGTCAGCGCCTGGCGGGAATCGCCCGGGCGATGCGCCGGGATGCCGCCAAGGGCGTGGGTCTGGCCGAAGCACTGGCAGCCGTCGAGCCGGCAAACCAGGCCGACGTGGACTGGCTGGTCGGGGAAGTGAAGAAGGTGACCTAACCCATGGCGCTGATCGCGGACATCGCGGAAGCCATCGTTGCGGCACTGAACGGTCACACGTTCAGTCAGCCGTTTACGGCGGCGCGGGCGTACAGGCCCGCCTTCGACCTGAAGGACATGACGGACCTTCACGTGACGGTTGTGCCCAAAGGCGTGGAACTGACCACCGCGGGGCGCGGCCTGGCGCAGAGCGACGTGCAAGTGGACATCGGCGTCCAGAAGAAGCTCGCCGCAAGCGACAACGCGGAAATCGACGCCCTGATGGGCCTGGTGCAGGAGATCGCGGAGTTCATCCGCGCCACGGGGCGGTTCGGCGATGCGGCATGGGTCAAGACGGAGAACACGCCCATCTACTCCCAGGAGCACCTGGGCGAGCTGCGGCAGTTCACCAGCGTCCTGACGCTGACCTTGAGGGTGATGACGGCATGATCGGGATGGTGACCAAGCAGATGTTCTTCGACCGCAAGGCGGTCACGAGCCGGGTGGACAAGGCCGCGCGGAAGGTGCTCTCGAAGTTCGGGGCGTTCGTGCGGACCGGCGCGAAGCACTCCATCCGCAAGCGCAAGGCGGTGTCGGAGCCAGGCAGCCCGCCCAGCAGCCACGTGGGCCTGCTGCGGAAGCTCATCTACTTCGGCTACGACCCGGGGCGAAAGAGCGTGGTCATCGGCCCGACGCCCCTGCACGGCACGGCCGAGGCCCCGCCGCTCCTGGAGTACGGGGGCAAGGCTCGGAGGCGCGGGCGCAAGGGCAGGCCCGTGATGGCGACGTACAAGGCTCGCCCGTTCATGGGGCCGGCCTTCGAGCGAGAGAAGCCGAAGCTCCCGGCGATGTGGGCGAACAGCGTGAAAGCATAGGAGGCGACGAACATGGCGACGTTCATTCTTGGCAAGGACGCGAAACTCTACCACGGCGCGGCCGGCAGCACGCCCTCGACCGAGATGTCCAACGTGCGGGACGTGACGCTGACCCTCGAGGCGGGCGAAGCGGATGTCACCACCCGCGCCAACCAGGGCTGGCGTGCGACCGCGCCGACGCTCCGCGAGTGCACCTGCGAGTTCGAGATGGTGTGGGACCCGGACGACGCCGGGTTCACCGCCATCAAGAATGCCTTCCTCGCGTCGGGGCTCATCGCCCTGAAGATTCTGGACAAGGCCGGCGGCCAGGGGCCCGACGGCGACTTTGCGATCACGTCATTCAGCCGCAACGAGGCGCTGGAGGAGGCCATCACCGTCAGCGTGACGGCCAAGCTGGCCGTCTTCCGAAGTTGGATCGAGGGAGTCTGACATGAGGACATTCACCGACACTGCCGGGCGGACCTGGACGCTGGCGCTCACCATCGACGCGGCCAAGCGGGTGAAGAGCGTGCTCGACGTGAACCTCTTGGAACTGGAGGCGGGCGACCCGCCGCTGCTGACGCGCCTCGGGACGGACGTCATTCTCCTGTGCGACGTGATCTTCGCGCTGGTCAAGCCGCAGGCCGACGCGGCAGGCATGAGCGACCAGGAGTTCGCGGCGGCCCTCGGCGGCGATGTGGTCCTGGCGGCGCAGACGGCCTTTTACGAGGAACTCGTCGATTTTTTCCGCAAGCTGGGCCGGGGCGACCTGGCCAAGGCCGCCTGCGCCCAGCGGCGGATGATCGACCTGGCGGTTGCGCGGATCGAGACGCGGATCGACCGGCTGGACCTGGAGGCGGCCATCGAGACGACCCTTGGCGAACCGTCTACGAACTCGCCGCCGTCGTCGGAATCGACCCCGGCCCCCTGACGCTGCGGGAACTGTTGTGGATGGCCGAGGCGCGGGGCCGGGACAACTGGGCGCACACGTCGGCGGTCCTGGCGCTGGTGGCCAACGTGAACCGCGACCCGAAGAAGACGCGGGCCTATAAGCCCAGCGACTTCGACCCGTACTCGGCCAGGGACAAGCGCGACGAGGCTATCGAGGTGACGGACATGGCGGTCCTGAAGGACGCCTTCACCAGACCCAAGGAAGGAAGGTGACGCGATGAAGAAGGTTGCGATGTGCATTGCGGTGCTGGCCGTGCTGTGCCTGGCCGGCTGCGGAAACGTGTACCTGCGGGGCGAGGCGCTGACGGCCGCCGAGACCAGCACGATGGACGCCTACCAGGCCGTCGAGCGCGCTGAACCCCAGCGCGAGCCGGACTGCCCGGCGTGGCTGCGGGCGTACCTGGAGGAGAACTTCAAGCAGTGGCGGTTCTTCGTGCGGAGCGCCCGCAAGGACGAGGCCTGGGGGCCGAAGCTGGAGGGTGAGCAGCCATGAGCGACCTCAACGAGCGTGTTCAGCAACTTCTCGCCCGCATCCCCGAAGACCAGCGCCAGGCCGCAACGGCCTTGCTGGCCGAGTACGGGCCGAGGCTCTTCGACCTCGCCCAGGAGGACGCCTGGCAATACCTGCGGCGGCTGATGGCGGGCGACATCGAGGCGGTGGCGGAACTCGACTCCAAGCTCTCGAACGATGAGTTCGTGGCCAAGGTCAAGGCCAACACGGCCCGCTGGGAAGCGGTCGCCCGCTACAACAAGGTTCGCGAGGACCTGAAGAACGAACTGCTGCTTCGGATCGCGCCGGTCGTCGGCTCGATCCTCGCGGCCCTGGTGGGCCTTTGACAAGCGCGACAAGGAGGTCGGCATGAACAAGGTGCGTGAATTCCTCAAGGGCAAGAAGGCATACATCACCGCCGCCATCGGCCTTGCCGGCGCGGTGATCGCCTGGGCCGACGGGCAGATTGACACGGTGGCCTTCTTGGCCGCCGTGTGGGCCGCGGCGCAAGCCGTCTTCATTCGGGCCGGCATCGCCAACGAGGTTGACAAGGCGCAGGCGGACGAGTAGGTGCGCCATGCTCGACGTGGACCTCGTCAGCCCCAAGGATGCCCGTGCTCTGTGCCTGCGGTGGCACTACAGCAACATCTTCCCGCCGCACTGCATGGTGCACCTGGGGTTCCACGACGACCGCGGCCTGGCGGGCGTGGCCATCTGGGGCTGGGGGACGAGGCCCCGGCACACCATCCGGCGGCTGTTCCCGTCGCTCGACACGCGGGACTACTGGGAACTGTGCCGCCTGTGCTGCCGCGACGACCTGCCCCGGAACACCGAGAGTCAGCTCCTGGCGGCATGCACCCGGTGGTTCCGCGAGCATCAGCCGGAGAAGGTGCTGCTCTTCACCTGGGCGGATGGGATTCGAGGCAAGCCCGGCTACGTCTACCAGGCGGCGGGCTGGCTCTACGGCGGATTCATCACCACGGAGATTTACCTCACGGCCGAAGGCGAACCTGTGCACCCGCGCTTCATGATTACGCGATACGGCACGCGCCGCCGTGAGGTCTGGATGGTCCTGGGGCTTCGCAAGGTCTGGGGACGCCAGTTCCGCTACGTCAAGTTCCTCTGCGGCCATGCATGCCGCAAGCGGCTGCTCCGGGAAAGCCCGGTCGAGTGGACCCGGTTGTATCCCAAGACGCGGGACCTGGCGTGGGCGATTGACGCGGGCGAGGGGTCAAGAGAGACCCGCGATCCTCCCAGGATCGAGAGGACGGGGCGGTTCCGTCAGCCCGCTCCAGCAACGACCCGGCCGCGGCTCTTCGAGACGGCGGCCGGTTGCTCATAGGAGTCGATTGAATGCCGCAGGCAGGGGCAATCCGGGCGGGTCGCGCCTTCGTCGAGCTATTCGCCGACGACTCGAAGCTCGTGCGCGGCCTCAAGCGGGCGTCGGCCAAGCTCAAGGCCTTCGGCGAGTCGGTCCGCAACATGGGCCTGAAGCTCGTCGGCCTCGGCTCGGCCGTCGTCGCACCGCTGGCGGCCTCCAGCAAGGTCTTCGCTCGTCTGGGCGACGCGCTGGCGAAGATGTCGGCCCGGACTGGCTTCTCCGTCGAGACGCTGTCGGAACTCGGCTTCGCCGCCGACCTGTCCGGCGCGAGCATGGAAGTGCTGGAGACCGCCATCCGCAAGATGCAGCGGACGCTGGTGGACGCGGCGCAGGGTTCCAAGTCGGCGCAGGACGCCCTGGCAACGCTGGGGCTGACCGTCGCCGACCTTGCGAAGCTCTCGCCCGAGCAGCAATTCAAGCTGATCGCCGACCGGCTCGCGCGGATCGAAGACCCGACCATCAAGGCAGCCGCGGCGATGGAACTCTTCGGCCGCAGCGGCACGCAGCTTCTGCCCATGCTCGCTGGGGGCGCAGCGGGAATCGAGCAGCTTCAGGAGCAGGCCCGCAAGTTGGGCCTCACCATCTCCACCGAGGACGCCAAGGCCGCCGAGCGCTTCACGGACACCATGAGCATCATGTGGAAGGTGCTCAAGCAGGGCGTCTTCGTCATCGGCTCGGCCCTTGTGCCCGTGCTCTCGCAGGCGGCGCAGTGGGTGACGCGCGTCGCCGTCGTCGCCGCCGACTGGATCAAGCGGAACAAGGAACTGATCGTCACCGTCTTCCAGGTAGCCGTCGGCGTCTCTGCGGCCGGCGCGGCGCTCGTGGTCCTGAGCTACGCCATCACCGGCCTGGCCAAGGTGATGGGCGTGCTGGCCGTGGCCGTCACCGCCGTGGGCACGGCCTTGAAACTCCTGGGCGCGGTGCTGGCATTCCTGGTCTCGCCCACGGGAGCGGTCATCACGGCCGTCGTGGCGCTGGGGGCCTACATCCTCTACGCCACCGGCGCGGGGGCGAAAGCCCTGGGCTGGCTCGCCGAGCGGTTCGAGACCCTGCGCGACGATGCGGTCGCCTCTTACCAAGGCATCGCCGACGCCCTGGCGGCCGGGGACATCACGCTGGCGGCGAAGATCCTGTGGCTGACGCTCAAGATGGAGTGGACGCGGGGCATCAACTTCCTCGAGAAGGCCTGGCTCAACTTCCGCAACTTTTTCATCAAGATCGGCTACGACGCATGGCACGGACTCCTGGCCGTCGTCGAAATCGTCTGGCACGCACTTGAGGTCGGCTGGATCGAGACCACGGCCTTCCTCTCGAAGACCTGGACGCAGTTCACCGGCTGGGTGACCAAAGGCTGGCACTGGTGCGGCAAGCAGCTCTCCAAGGCGTGGAACTGGATCAGGAAGCAGTTCGACTCCAGCTTCGACGCTGAGGCGGCCAACCGCGCGGCGGACGAGTACTACGAGGCGCGGAAGGCCGACATCGAGCGGGAGACCGGCCAGAAACTCGCCGAACGCGAGGAGCGCCGCCAGCAGGAACGCGAGCAGGCCACGCGCGTCCACGAGGCCACGATGGCCGAGATCGGCCGCGAGAACCTCCAAAAGCACCAGGAACTCGACACCGAGTACCAAGAGCGGATGGCCGAGAACGAGGCCGACCTGGCGAAGGCCCGCAAGGAATGGCAGGACGCCCTCGGCGAAGCCCGCCGGAAACGCGAGGCGAAAGAGGCCGAGGGGCCCGGCCCGATGGAGGGCCCCGAAGACCTGCTGGCCAAGGTCCGCGGGAGCCTGTCGGGCCTGGGCGACCTGCTCCAGGCGGCCCGGGACCGCACCATCGGTGTGGCCGGTACGTTCAACGCGGCGGCGCTGCTGGGCCTGCAGGCCGGCGGGGCCGACGACCGCATCGCCAACGCCACCGAGCGCACCGCCAAGGGCGTGGAGGGCCTGCGCCAGGACGTGCGGAATAACCGCGCGGCGTTTGCTTGAGGTGATCCATGCCGCTGACGCTGACGGAAAAACTCGACAGCCGCAAGTGGACCACGGGCGACAATGCCACGGTGGAGATGGTCTACATCCTCACGGGCACCAGCGACGACGTCACCGCCAAGAACCTCATCGCCAGTTCCACGGCCAGCACCTACAACGGCCTGGTCCGCCAGTCCATCCAGATAGAACCCGAGTGGGTGGACACGACCCGGGCCGACGGCCAGTGGATTGCCACTGTGCGGTATGGCGTGCGCCCGCCCACCGAGGTCGGCGAGTCATCGTTCTCCTTCGATACGTCCGGCGGCACCCAGCACATCACCCAGTCGCTGGCCACGGTGCATCGCTACGGCGCGCCCGGAACCACCGCGCCCGACTTCGGCGGCGCGGTCGGCGTCACCCACGACAACGTCGAGGGCGTGGACATCACCATCCCGGTCTACAGCTTCTCCGAGACGCACTACCTGGATGCCGCAGTCGTCACTCCCGCCTACAAGGGGACGCTCTTCAGCCTCACCGGCAAGGTCAACAACGCCTCGTTCAAGGGCCTAGCCGCGGGCGAGTGCCTATTCCTAGGCGCGTCCGGCTCGAAGCGCGGGGCGGACGACTGGGAGATCACCTACCGCTTCGCCGGCTCGCCCAACCGCACCGGCCTCGTCGTCGGACCCATCTCCGGCATCTCGAAGAAGGGCTGGGAGTACATGTGGGTCCGCTACGCCGACTCGGAGGACGCCGCCGCCAAGGCCATCGTCAAGAAGCCCGTCGCCGTCTACATCGAACGCGTCTACGAGGAGGGCAACTTCGCGGCGCTCGGGATAGGAACCTGACCCATGGGCGACGCGATGAAGAAGGTCAAGCCCGGCGACCCGCTGGTCATCCCGGCGGCCACGTTCAACACGTTCGTGGACGCCGCGCGGGACTTCCTTGCCCGCCAGCACCAGCAGACACAGGCCGGCACGCCCTCCGGGCGGCACAACTGTATCGTCCTCGTGCGCAACGACAGCGGCGCGGACCGCGAGCGGTTCGACGTGCTGGGCATCAGCGGCCCGGTCTTCGACCCTGCCTCCGACGCCGAGGCCTTCAAGAACTACCCGGCCATGACGGGCGTCACGCCCGCCGAGGACGACCACCAGGGCAAGTTCGTCATCCTGCTCGAACCTGTCCTGGCCGGGAAACTCGTCCGCGCCGTCGCCGCCGGCGTCGTGCCCGCGCGCGTGGATGTGCCCGACGAGGACTACTCGTACCGCCTGGCCGACGTGACCGACGGCTCGGCCGCGAACCTCACCGCCGTCAAGCTCGGCTCGGCCGCCATCCTGTGGCGCGAGGGCGGCACGGGCGTCCAGTGGGCGCTGGTGCGCCTGGGCAACCTCCCGCAATCGAGCGTGTTCCCCGTGTACCTCGCGCAGTACGGCGGCACTCAGGGCGACGACCAGAACCCAGCGACGTGGACCTACGACGTGACTGACCCGTTCACAAGCGAGACGCTGGCCAGTGGCGTGGACCCCACCGCCGCGCCGCACAAGTGGCAGCGCCCGTCCGTGGGCTACATCATCCCCGCTACGTTCGGTTACGCCCACTGGAACGCCGACGGGGAGCTGGTGCTTGGCTGGATTAACGAGGTCGCCGACCAGGAGGCCTGCGAGACCTCCGAGTCGGGAACGTAGGAGGCTGGAATGAGCACGAGCGGCAAGGCGGTGGCGACCTCCAGCGGCAAGCGCGGCCTGCTCGTCGGCGGCAAGGCGGCCGTCTTCGACGCCGAGGGCAAGTGTGCCGCCTGCTGCATCGAGTTCACGCAGCGCTGGTCGTTCACCGACGCGGGGTTCATCGACGGCGGCCAGAACGGGGCCTACCGCGCCTACGACGACCCGGACGACGTGCCCGCCAGCCCATGGACCATCCTCAACGAGGGCCTTGGCCTGCGGCTGGACTGGGAGGACGACCAGAACTGCATGGGCCACAACCCTTACACGCAGTACGCCACGGCCACCTGCGAGATCACCGTGCCGCAGGCGATGATCATGACGGTCAACTGGTCCGGCATGGGCGAGACGCAGGACCCCAACTACGAGCTGATGAGCCTGTACGTGGACGGCGGCCTGGTCGGTTCGGCCCACGCCCCCGGCGGCAAGCTGGGCTGCGCGGGCGGCATGGCCCCGGTCGTCTCCAACCCGCCGCCGCCCCAGCAGGTGCTGCTCGAACCGGGGCCGCACACGCTGTTCATCGACGCCACGACGAACGACCCGCTGTACCACTTCGGGGCGTGGTATCGGTTCGACCTGTCCTTCGCCCCCGCGCCGTGAACCGCCGGCCCGAAGGCGAGCATGGAGGTGCTGACAATGGCTGAGACGCTCGTTCCGCAGCAAAAGAAGTGCGGCGACTGCCCGCCGCTGGTCATCCCGCGCCGCTCGTACACGCCGAGCCGACCGAGCTGCATCGAGTGCGTCGAGAAGCACCTCGGCGCGGCCTACGTCCTACTGACCGAGGCCCGCGAGGGCTACGCCTACCGCCTCCGCGCCGTCGGCCACCTCTTCGAAGCCGAGGACGAGTCCCAGGAGTGGCCCGACCTGCACGCCGCCATCCGCCAGGCCCGTAAGACTTACCAGGCCGACGGCACGATGCCCGACTGGAATGCGCTGGATGGGATGCTTGAAGAAGTGAGAAAGCAGGCTCGACAGGCGTCGGCCTGACGAATCAGTCGGCGGAACCTGCAGTGACCTGCTGGTCTGCCAGAAGGGCCTTCCACATCCTGCGCTGCTTGCGCCAGTCGAGGACGGCGGCGATGGGGCGGAGGTGCCGCTCGCGGATGGGGTCGCGGCCTTTCCCCGTGCGGGGCAGGAACAGGATTTCTTCCTGGATGTCCGGGGCGAGATTCAGCAGGTTCATGATCTGTGTCACGCGGGCACGGGTGACGTGGCCGAGGCGGGCCAGGTCGGCGTAGTCGGCCACTTCGCCGTCCTTCACGAGCCGTTCCAGGCGCAGGGCCAGGGCCATGAGCCGCGAGACATGCGGGACGCTTCCCGGCTCCACCGTCGTGGCTGGCGACTCCCCGCGCTCCAGGACCTTTCGCCGTCCGCGCCCGTGGCGGAAGTGCACCGCACTGGTGATGGTGATTCCCCGTGTCATACAGCCACCTCCTTCCGCCTGGCCTCCTCGGCCAACGCGCCAATCCCCGTCGGGTGGAACGTCACCGAGACCGTTCCCTTCTCGCCGTCGTAGTCCACCCGCTCGACGAGAAGTTGCATCACCCGAACCTGCTCGCGGGGCGACAGGCTATCCCAGACCGGGTCGAAGAGCGCCAGCGCCTTGGCGGCCTCCTTCTCGTCCACCAGTTCTCGCCCAAGGGCGATGAGTTCCTCGCGGACCTGCGTGGCCCGCTGCTCTGTGGACCGGATGCGGTCCTGGACGTCCGCCATCCGGTCGGTTGCCGTCCCGTTGTGACCGAGACGGCCTACCAGGTTGCGGAGGTCGTCGTTGTGCCGCCGGAGGTCTTTCTCCAGGGCCGCTTGCTCGGCCTGGAGTTCCTCGACGCGCCTTTCTGCCTGTGCCCGCGTCTGGCGAATGGTCTCAGCCACCACGGCCGGGTCGCGGCCGACGGCCCGCACCTGGTCCACCACGAAATTCTCAATCTCTGCCGCGGGGATGGACTTCGACGGGCAGGCGTGCCAGCCGCGCTTCTGGGCGTTGAGGCACACGTAGTACCGGTATCGCCGGTTGCCGTTCTTGAGCGTGTGGGTGTGGAGCATCGCGCAGCCGCAGGGCACGCAGTGGAGCAGGCCCTTCAGGAGCGCCCCGAAGCGGTTCCGCACGTGCTTGCCGCCGGACTGGCCGTTGCGGCGCAGGAGCGCCTGGACGCGCCGGAACACCTCGGCGTCCACGATGGCCGGGTGCTCGCCCTCGAAGACCTCCTCCTTCAAGGTGATCTTGCCGAGGTAGAGGAGGTTCGTCAGCAGGTGAAACAACGAGTTCTTGTTGAAGGGCTTGCCGCCGCGCTGGCGGCCGTTCTTCGTGGTCCAGCGCTTGGTCGCCCAGCCGCGTTGGTCCAGGGCCTTGATCGTCTCGATGAGCGACTGGTGCTCCAGGTAGAGTTCGAAGATGCCCCGGACCCGCACCGCCTCGTCCTCGTTGACGAGCAACCTCCCGCCGCCGGGGGCCACGTCGTAGCCGAGGATGGGCATGCCGCCGGACCACTTGCCCTTGCGGCGGGCCGCGGCAATCTTGTCCCGCGTCCGCTCCGAGATGATCTCCCGCTCGAACTGGGCGAACGACAGCAGGATGTTCAGCGTCAGGCGGCCCATCGAGTTGGTGGTGTTGAAGTGCTGGGTGACCGAGACGAAAGAGACGCGGCGTTTCTCGAACGTCTCCATCATTCGGGCGAAGTCCAGGAGCGAGCGGCTCAGGCGGTCCACCTTGTAGACCACCACGCAGTCCACCCGCCCGGCCTCGATGTCGGCCATGAGGCGCTTCACGGCCGGGCGCTCCATGTTCCCGCCGGTGTACCCGCCGTCGTCGTAGCGGTCGGGAAGGGCCACCCAGCCCGCTTCCCTCTGGCTGCCGATGTAGAGCTCAGCAGACTCGCGCTGGGCGTCGAGAGAGTTGAACTCCTGGTCGAGCCCCTCCTCGGTGCTCTTGCGGGTGTAGATGGCACAGCGGATGGTTTGTTTCTCAGGCATGCTCGTCACCGCCTTTGGAGCAGGTTGAAGAAGTGGTAGCCGTTCCAGTGGGTGCCGGTGACGGCCTTGGCCACGGCCGAGAGCGACCGGTAAACCTTGCCCTCGTATTCGAAGCCGTTGGGCAGGATGGTCACGATGACCATGCGGCCCTTGTACTGGCGGCTGAGCACCGTGCCTGCCATGGGAAGCCGCTTGTCGGCCGAGATACGGAGCGTCCCGACCGCCACCGGCTGGCCGTCCGGCTTGGCCTCCCGCCGGGGTCGGCTCATGCGGATGTCCGCGTCGTTAGCGAGTTCCGCTGCCCGCGCTCGTGCCCGCTCCGATAAGTCGCCCTCGGCCTGGGACTGGAGCCGCCAGGCAATGCGCTTGACCAGGAAGTCCTTGTGGTGCGACCGCGTCTCCTCGCCGAAGACCTCGGCGTACCGGGCCCGCAGCTCGGTCACGGTCATGTGCTTCAGCACCGCGATTTCTTTGCCCACGTTCAACATGCGGCCGTCCTTTCTCCGGTTCTCGCGTGCGTTAACCAGCGTGGGGATCAGGCCGTGCGGTCGCGGGCAAGCCAAGGGCTTTCTGGGCAGAATCTGCGGATTCCTGGGGCGGGACATGTTCGCCGGGCATGTCCGATGTGGCCGCAAGTTGCGGGCGGGTGCGAAGCCGCAGGAGGCCGGCGGCGAGGATGGCGGCAACTTCGCGGAGGCGCTCATCGGCGGACAGCGGAACGTCGGTCGTATGCATGGGCACGCTCCTTCAAGGAAGCGCCCACAACGACCTCCGCTGTGCGGCCGGCGCGTTGTCCGGCGGGGTTCTCTCTACTGGATACATACCCGGCGGAAGTTCGAGATGACGGACCGGGGCTGCGGTTCGAACGAGGTCGTTAACCCAGAGAGGGCTGTGAACCAGAGAATCCGAGAGTTTTGGCGAGTGTTTTTGGGGTGCGAAAGCAACCATGATGGTTGGCTTCGCGCCCCAGACTCTCGAACTAGAACCGGAGAAAACGGCGTGGTGCGGGGGTGCGCTCGTAAGCCTTTGCCGTCAACGGGTTATGCAACTCCCCGCGTAGGACTCGAACCTACAACAACCCGGTTAACAGCCGGGTGCTCTACCGATTGAGCTAGCGGGGACCGGGCACGCCGAAGCGGCGTGGCACACGCACAACAGTATGGCGAACGCGCCGCCCGCGTCAAGCCCGGCGATGCGACCGAGCCTCACCGCGCCACCGCCTTATCGCCTCACCGCCTCACCGCCTGGCGGCCTGACCGCCTGACCGCCTGACCGCCTCACCGCCTGGCGGCCTGACCGCCTCACCGCCTCACCGCCTCACCGCCCAGGGGGCGTCAGGTGCTCCAAGTGTGCTACGGGCTGACCTTGAGGGTCTCGCCGAAGTCGATGCGGCCGCCCTGGCTGCCGACGGCTACGATGCCCTTGCCCGGCGGAACGAGGAAGAGTAGTCCAAGCACGGCATCGTCCTGGTCCTGAAGGGCCCTGCGGACGGCGGCGTCCCGGAAGTCGAGCATCCCGCGGAAGCTGGGGTCGTCCGGGAGATAGACGAGCTCGACGTAGTCCTGGTCGCCCTTTTTGGTGATCGCGTAGTAGCCGACGAGCGGATAGCCGTTGCCGGTTTCGTCGAAGGCCTGGTACTGGTTGGTCACGCCGCCGGCGAAGTCCATCGCCTGACCCAGGAGCGAGCTTGCCCGCCGCGGCCGGGTCTGCAACTGGAAGATGCGCCGCCCCTCGGGGACCTTGAAGCGCGTAACGTTCTGGTCGGCTTCCCGCTCGGGCGCTTCGAGCGAGCTTCGGTCGCCGGTGAGCCGGCCGGCGGCAATCGCCAAGCCATCGAGCTGCACATCGAGCATGGGGCGGAGCCGGTCGAGGCGCATGACGAACGGCAGGCGATCGCGCTCGCCGGTGAACTGCCGGTTGGCGGTGTCGATGAAACGCGCGGCGCCGGTGGCGCGGTCGCGGCCGGGGGGCCCCGGAGTGGCGCCGGCGGCGGCGAGCCGATCGCCGGGCGGGCTTTTGGCCAGTTGGGCGGTGGTCATGGCGGCGCGAGCATGACGGCGGTACTCGACGAAACGGGGCTCGAAGCCGTCGTCGACCTCGAAATAGGCGTCCAGGCGCGGGTTACCCGAGGCGTCCACGCCGAAGTTGTTGTCCAGCTCGACGACGCGGAGGTAGCTCCCGAGGTTGGGATCGACGCCGCCGATGATCTGCGGGATGTAGTGACGTGGCTCCGTTGAGCCATCGGGCCGCCTGACATCGCCGACGAGGCGGATCATCGACGGGCGGAAGCGGTGGTAGGCGCTCTTATTGTCGCGATCCGCGGCCGCGCGCAGGAGGGAAAGCCGGACGCCGAGGAGCTTGCGGCCCGGTTGCACCTGATAGTCGAACGGCTCGTAGGGCGGCCGATCGGCGCCTCGGCGGGGAACACCCTTTCTGTAGCGCAGCTCGTCCTGGGTGAGCCGCTCGGTCTGCTCCCACCAGGCGTCAACCTTGAGGCCGTCGGCGAAGCCGTCGTCCTTTGCGTCGCGGAGGGGAGCGGTCAGCGACTCCGGCTGAATCGTGTTTCCGCTCCAGAATACCCAGTCCGCGAAGCTGGGATAGACGCTTGCGAAAGTCGTCTGGCCCTTCAAGCTGCCGCGGCTGAGCAGGCTGAAGAGGCCGGTTGCGAATTCGTCGGAGCGAAGCCAGAGGTGGTTGCGGCGAAACGCGATGCGTTCGTCCTGGAGGCGATACTCGGCGGGAATGTCGTCGGCCTGACGATAGGTCTGGTTCTCCGGGTCGCGCTCGAAGCGCGAGAACATCATAACGCGGTCGCCCCAGGGCAGCATGAGGAAGCCGATGGCGAGCACGCCGACGCAGAGCTGAGCCGCGAGGAACCCGCACACGGCACCGCCGGCCCAGTCGAGATACATGGGGACGCGCACGTTCCCGCGGATGAAAGTGTCGGCGAGGTAGCGGAGGACGAAATACGACAGCGCGAACAGCAGGACCAGGGCGGCGGGCTCGGTGAAGCCCGAATGCAAGTGGACCTGGCCGGTGAGGAGGCCGTTGAGGGGCTCATAGAAGCCGAAGGCCACCGCCAGCGCCGTGACGCAACACAGCAGATTGATAATGCCGCTAAAGAACCCGAAGGTCGAGTGCAGGAAGGTGATGCCGAGAACCAGCAGCAACGCGACGATGTTGAGCACCATGTTCTAACTCCCGGTCGCGGGCCGACTCCGCGGGTTGCTGGACCGTGGGCGGGCCGCGGGGCGCGGCCCGGCGGCGCGCGGCCCGGCGGGCGGGGACACACCCTCGCCGCGCATGACGCGCGCCACTTCCTGGATGCTCGTGACGCCGTCCAGCACCTTCTGGAGCGCGTGGGCTTGGAGGCCGATGCTGCCCTTCTTGACCAGGTAGGTCTGTATCTCGCTCATGGAGCTGCTCTTTCGAAACACTTCCCGTAGCGGCGCATCCACGGGCAGCCAGTCGAAGACGCCGGTGCGGCCGACATACCCGGTGCCCTGGCAGGCCTGGCACATGATGGGCTCGCCGCGTTTGTCGAATTGCGGCTCCGGAGGCCGGTAGAGAATCTTGTCGTCAGGCAGGTTGAGCTTGCGCATCATCTGCGGGTCCGGCTTGTAGGCCTGCTTGCAGGTGGGGCAGAGCAGGCGGACCAGGCGCTGATTGCTGACCGCCAGCAGGCTCTTGGCGACCAGCGCGCGATCACCGACCACGCCGATCCACTTGCGCAGGGCTTCGATGATGTCGGCGGCTTGCAGGGCGACGTAGACCTTCTGCTTCTCGGCGGCGGCCTTCGAGGCGATGACGGCCGCCTCGCGCTCGCGCAGGTCGGGCAGCACGATGATGTCCGGGTCCGAGCGGACGAGCTTCAAGAGGCGTTCTGCGAACGTCGTCGCTTCGGTCGGGTTGATCAGGTTCTGTGTGACGTTGTCGAGGTCCAGCTCCTTCTCATACTCGATCGTCTGCACGTTCTGCAGGAACCGGTCATGGTTGCGCGTGAAGCTGTAGATCGTGGTGGTCAACCCGTTGTCCGGCGGGGCCGAGATCAGGATCAAGCCCTTGCTGATGTCCTTGGTGGCCTGGGCCGCCTCCAGTTGCTTGGGAGCCAGACCGAGGTCGGGGACCTTATACTCGGCCTCGCGCCCGATGATGCGCAGGGTCAGCTTCTCGCCCGCGGTCGAGCCGTCCGTCCGCACGACGACCTTGTGCTTGTGGTCGGCGATGGCGGCCATGATCATGCCCTTCTGGGGCTTGCGGCGTTCCTCGAGGCTGAGACCGGCCATCTGCTTGACGTATTGGAGCAGGGCCTCGCCGTCCATGCGGGTGAGGCTCTCGCCCTCGACGGGCACGCCGTCCACCGTGTAGAGGATGCGGACGGCCTGGGGGCCGGCGGGCGCCAGCTCGACGATGTCGGCGCGCCGGCAGAAGGCGTTGAACATCAGGTCCTGGATCAGGCGGTACTTCTCGCGTTCTTCGTCTTCGGTCGGGATCTCGACCACTTTGCGCGTGGAGGCTGTCAGCCGCACGCGCTCGGTGACCTCCACCCGCTTCTTCTTTCCGCCGAAACCCTGTTCGCGCAGGCGCTGGAAGTGGCCCGGCGTGAAGACCCGGTCGTCCTCATTGACCAAACCGTTTCGATGGACCACATACATCACGATGACCGTCAGGTGGATGCCGAGCATGACGGGGAAGCCCACCGCAAACAGCGGAACAAACAGCCCCACCGCCGCCCCGACTACGCCCGCCGCCAGGAAGATCAGGTTCCACAGCACTCGGAAGGTGTTCACCGCCTGGGTGTCTTTGTCGACCCACTGGGCGAAGAGCACCCAGATCGCGAATACGAGCACGACCGCGGCCAGCTTGATCGGATCGACGTACAGGTAGCTTGACGGAAGCTGGGCCAACGTTTCCAAGCCGTTGCTCACCATTGCGTCTCCTGAGGTCGGGCCGTCCGCGCCGGCGGCGCACTAGCCCAGAATGCCCGCCGGGCGTCCCTTGATGCCCTTGAGCGCCATGCGCAGCTCATCGGGGTTCGGGGCCGCTTCGTACGCGGTCGGATGATCGATGAAACCCTCCACCACCAGCCGGCGAATGTGCTCCGTGAAATCCACCATGCCGTCCGCGTACGAGGCGCGAATGACGTCGACGATCTCGTTGTCGCGCTCCTCGCGGATCAGCTTGCGGATGGACGCGTTCGTGAACATGATCTCGACCGCCGGCACCAGCGGCACCCCTTCCTTGACGCTCGGCACGAGCTTCTGGCAGATCACCGCCTTGAGATTGAACTCCAGCGCCTGGCGCACCAGCCGCCGCTCCTCGGGCGGGAACAGGTCCAGCAGCCGCGAGATGGTCTGGGCCGAGCTGGACGCGTGGATCGTTCCGAAGACCAGGTGGCCGGTCTCGGCGGCGTGGACGGCGGCGCTGAAGGTCTCCACGTCCCGCATTTCGCCGATCAGCACGATGTCCGGGTCTTCGCGCATCAGGTATTTCAGCGCGTCGTGGAAGTCGATCACGTCGATGCCGATCTCGCGCTGGTTGATGACGGCCTTCTTGTCCGTGAACAGGTACTCGATCGGGTCCTCGATCGTCACGATGTGCACCGGATCGCGCTTGTTGATGTGGTCGATCATCGCCGCGATCGTCGTGCTCTTGCCCGAGCCGGTGATGCCCGCCAGCAGCACCATGCCCTGGTGAAAATGCGTCACCTTCTCCAGGGATTCCGGCAGGTACAGCTCGTTGAAATCGCGGATGTCCCGCGACACCCGCCGCGCGGCGACCGACATCTTGCCGCGCTGCTGGAAGGCGTTGACGCGGAAACGGTCGGCATCGCCCTGCGGCCCGACGTCGTAGGCAAAGTCCACCGCGCCGCGCTCCTCGTAGAGGTTGCGCTGTTTCTCGGTCAGAACCTCGAAGATCCCGTCCCGGATCTGCTCGGCCGTCAGCGGACCGCCCGACAGCGGCCGGAGGTCGCCCTTCATGCGAATCATGGCCGGCAGGCCGACCTTCAGGTGCAGGTCCGAGACCTTCAGCTTGATGACGGCCTTGAAGTACTTGTTCAAGGCCGGGCCTTTCTTCTTGCCCTCCCGTCCGTCGTCCTCCAACCCGGTATCAGCCGGCGCCTCAACCGGCGCGCGCAGCGGCTGGGGGGACTCGAGTGCGGTCCCTTGCTCTTCCTCTAACGGCGTTTCCAACGGAGCTTCAGCCATCCAGTCGGGTCCTCCAGTTGTGCCAGCCGGCGGTCACGGCGCCCGGTCCGCACGGCGCGGCGATAGTATAAGGCGCGTCACCCGCTTGCATCTAGCGCCGGCGAGCCATCCGCAAGAATTGTATCGCACGGGCAAGGTCAGCCCGCCTTGTGGCAAGCATGGTCGCGGCGTGGCGGCAGGGGAGGCGGCCGGAGACGAGCGGGGGCGGCGCGCCTCCACTGGAGCGGTGTCACATATGCTCCGGGCCCTCGCGTCCGCTCACGCGGGCGGACCGCCGAGGAAGACCTTGATCTCCCGCGGGCGGACGAACGCACGTTGGCCGCACGTCAGCCCCAGCGCCCGGTAGCGCTCCTGCGTGATCTCGACGTGGATGGTCTCGCCCATGACGGTCGCCAACTCGACCTTCACTTGCGGCCCCGCGGCGTTGACGTGAGCGATCTGGCCCTCGACCAGCGTCGTCTCGCCGGGCTGCAAGTCGATCTCCAGGTCGTGGGGCCGGACGAACCCGCGCACCGCCAACGACCCGGTCGAGGCGCCGTTCGGGTACTCCAGCTCGAGCGCCCCGAAGAACGCCTTGTCGCCCTCGACCCGGCCGTGAAAGACGTTCACGTGCCCCAGGAAATTCATCACGAACTCGGTCGCCGGATGGTGGAAAACCTCCTCCGGCGTGCCGACCTGCTCGATGCGGCCCGCGTTCATGACGACGACCCGGTCGGCCACCTCCAGGGCCTCCTCCTGGTCGTGCGTGACGAGCACGCCGGTGACGTTGATCTCGCCGTGCAGGCGGCGCAGCCAGCGGCGCAGCTCCTGGCGGACCTTCGCGTCCAGCGCACCGAACGGCTCGTCGAGCAGCAGAACCTTCGGCTCCACCGCCAGCGCCCGCGCCAGCGCGACCCGCTGCCGTTGACCGCCCGAAAGTTGCGAAGGGTAGCGGTCGGCCAGCCAGTCAAGCTGCACGAGCGACAGCAGCCGCCGCACCCGCGCGCGAATCTCGCCGCGCGTCGGCCGCGCCCGGCGCGGCATGACGCGCAAACCGAAGGCCACGTTCTCGAACACGCTCATGTGCCGGAAGAGGGCGTAATGCTGAAAGACGAACCCGACCCGGCGGTCCTGGACGCGGCGGTCGGTGGCGTCCTCGCCGTGGAAGAGGATCGAGCCGCGGTCGGGAACCTCGAGGCCGGCGATGATGCGGAGCAGCGTCGTCTTGCCCGAGCCGGAGGGGCCGAGCAGTGCGACCAACTCGCCGGTGCGCACTTCGAGGCTCACATCGCGCAGCGCGGTGAATGCCCCGAAGGCCTTGGTCACGTTGCGGGCTTCAATGCTCATTCCGTGTCTTCTCACTCACCGGCTGGAGGGGCACCGGCGTCAGCGGCCCCATCGCCGCGGCGTCCGGCGCAGCACTGCCCGACTCGGCCGGCCGGCGGCGGGTCTGCCACTCGACCAGGCTCTTGGCCCCAAGCGTGAGCAGGGCCAGCAGAGTCAACAAGGACGCCACCGCAAACGCGCCGACGAAATTATACTCGTTGTAGAGAATCTCGACGTGCAGCGTCATCGTGTTGGTCAGCCCGCGGATGTGGCCGGACACCACCGACACGGCGCCGAACTCGCCCATGGCGCGGGCGTTGCACAGGATCACGCCGTACAGCAGGCCCCACTTGATGTTCGGCAGCGTGACGCGGAAGAAGGTCTGCCAGCCGCGGGCGCCAAGCACGACCGCCGCTTCCTCCTCCTCGGTACCCTGGGCCTGCATGAGCGGGATCAACTCGCGCGCCACCAGTGGACAGGTGACAAACAGCGTCGCCAGGACGATCCCCGGCACCGCGAAGATGATCTGAATGTCGTGCGCCTTCAGCCACGGCCCGAACCAGCCCTGCAAACCGAACAGCAGGACGTAGATCAGGCCGGAAACCACCGGCGAGACGGCGAACGGCAGGTCAATCAGCGTGATCAGCACGCTCTTCCCGCGAAACTCGAACTTGGCGACCGCCCAGGCCATCGCGAGGCCGAAGACCAGGTTCAGCGGCACGACGATGGCGGCCGTGATGAGCGTCAGGCGGATCGCCGCCCACGCGTCGTGGTCGCGCAGCGCCGCGACGTAGGCGCCGAGACCGCGTTCCAGGGCCTGCCCAAACACGGCAGCCAATGGCAGGAACAGGAACAGCGCGAGGAAACCGATCGCCACCGCCGTCAACAGCCAGCGCACGAGGGCCGGCTCGGCGGTGGCGCGCTGCGCGGGCGGTCGCGGCAGGGTGCTGATGCTCGCACTGGTCATGGCTGTCAGTCACCGCAGACGGGCCGGCGCCGGCTGGCCCAGCGCTGGAGCCCGTTAATCAGAAGCAGGAGGATGAAGGACGCGGCCAGCATCACCACGGCCAGCGCGGTGGCTCCCGCGTAGTCATACTGCTCCAACTTGATCACGATCAGCAGCGGCGTGATCTCCGTCCGCATTGGCATGTTGCCCGCAATGAAGACGATCGAGCCGTACTCGCCGAGCGACCGCGCGAAGGCCAGGGCGAAGCCGGTCGCCAAGGCCGGCCACACCTCGGGCAGGATGACGCGGACGAACGCTTGCCGCCGATTGGCGCCCAGGCTCGCGGCCGACTCCTCGATCTCGGCGTCCAGGTCTTCCAGCACCGGTTGTACCGTCCGCACGACGAACGGCAGGCCGATGAACGTCAAGGCGACGATGACGCCCAGCGGCGTGAACGCGACCTGGATTCCCAGCGGCTCCAGAAACCGCCCGATCCAACCGTTGCCGGCGTACATGCTCGTGAGTGAGATTCCGGCGACCGCGGTCGGCAGCGCGAACGGCAGATCGACCAGGGCGTCGATGAACCTCCGCAGCGGAAACCGGTAGCGCACCAGGACCCAGGCCACCACGAAGCCGAACACGACGTTGATCGCGGCGCCAATCAGCGACGCCCCGAAGCTGAGCCGGTAAGAAGCGAGCACGCGCGGGGCCGTCACCGTGCTCCAGAACTGCGCCCAGGTCATGCCGGCGCTCTTGACGACCAGGCCACCCAGCGGAATGAGCACGATCAACGAGAAGTACAGCAGCGCGAAGCCCAGTGACAGCCCGAAGCCGGGCAGGATGCGGCGCTTGCGGCGGTCAGGCCGGGCAGCTTGCGACATGAAAGGTCCGCTCGCAGCTACGGTCCGGGTTGATAGATCTTGTCGAAGATGCCGCCGTCGTCAAAATGCTCCTTCTGGACCTTCTCCCATCCACCGAACTCCTCGTCGATCGTGAAGAGCCGGACTTTCTGAAAGCGGTCGGCGTGCTTGTCGGCGACCTCCTTCAACCGCGGCCGATAGTAGTGCTTCGCGGCGATCTCCTGGCCGGTCGGGGAGTACAGGTACTCGAGGTAGGCCGTGGCCACCTCGCGCGTGCCGCGCTTGTCCACGACCTTGTCCACGACGGCAACCGACGGCTCCGCCAGGATGCTCTCCGACGGTGTCACAATCTCGACCTTGTCTTTCCCAAGCTCGTTCAGTGCCAGCAGCGCCTCGTTCTCCCACGCCAAGAGCGCATCGCCGATCTCTCGTTGCATGAACGTGGTCAACGACCCCCGCGCACCCGAATCCAGCACGGGCACGTTCTTGAACAGTCGCGTGACGAAGTCCTTGGCCTGGTCGTCATCTCCGTACTTGTGCCGCGCGAAGGCCCACGCCGCCAGGTAGTTCCAGCGGGCACCGCCCGAGGTCTTCGGGTTCGGCGTGATGACGGCGATGCCGGGCTTAGCCAGGTCCTCCCAGTCCTTGATGCCCTTCGGGTTGCCCTTCCGCACGAGAAACACGATCGTGGAGGTGTAAGGCGCGCTGTTGTCGGGCAAGCGCTTCTGCCAGTCCGTCGCCAGAAGGCCGGCGCGCACCCGAATCGCGTCCACGTCGTACGCCAGTGCCAACGTGACGACGTCCGCCTCCAACCCGTCGATCACCGCACGGGCCTGCTTGCCCGAGCCGCCGTGCGACTGACGGATCGTGACCGTTACGCCGGTCTTCTCCTTCCAGTATTTCCCGAACGCCGCGTTGAACTCCTGGTAGAACTCGCGCGTCGGGTCGTAGGACACGTTCAGCAGCGTCAACTCACCCTTCGGCTGGGCCGCGGCCGCGCCGGCCCCAAACGCCAGGGAACATGCCACCCCCGCGATGGACAACCACCTTGCTGCGGACATCAGTTGCCTCCTGCGCGACACGATCGGCGGTGCCGACGTGAGACGCCGCTTGTTACTCGATGTACCCGAGCGCCCGGAGCCTCTGCCGCACGGCTTCGACTTCCTTCTCGGTCAGCCCGGGCGGCGAGCGGTCGAGCTTGCCGCCCGCCGCAACATCACGGAGAACCCAGGTCGCGAACTCGGTCACGCTCCTGAACCCCGTGTTCTTAATAAGCTCCGATAACTTGTCGTACAGCTCTCCGGGAATCTTAAGCGTGACCGTTCGCCGCCTGTCATCCGGCTCGGGTGCCATAACACTCCCTCGACACCATCGCGGCGCGTGACTGACACTCTTCTAGGAGTGTAACAACACCCCAGCCGGAGTCAACTGGCAATCCGGGACCTCGCCCAGGAATCTTCAAAGGAAGCTACCCGACTCGCCGGCATCGGGCGGACGCCACGCACGGTTCACCGAACCGGGTCACCTGACGTCCTGTGCAACACCAACCGCGACGACGCGCCGCCGCAGCCCCGAGATGCTCACTGGCGCGCTCATCCGCCGAAGAGCTGCCGCAGCATCGCCGGGCCGTTCTCCCAGAAGATGAGCGTCACGCCCATCAGGCTCTCGCCGGCGATCACGCCGGAGGCGACGGGGAAGGTGTATTGCTCGGAGAGGCGCGGGCGTCTCTTCTCCAGGATGAGGCCGATGACCGCGCCGACGAAGAAGAGCAGGCTGTAATACCAGTGGAACGTCCAGGCCAGGCCGATGCCGGCCGCCGACGGGATGTACTTCTGCTGCCTGGGAAACAGCCTGGATAGCAGCGGAAGGATGATCCCCACCAGGCCGCCGATCACGATGGCCCACACCTTGACCTTGTGAAGCGCTCCCAGGCCCTCGCCCAATGCCCGTGCCACGGCGGCCCAGGTCTGCGCTGCCGGCGCGGGAAACTGGTCCGAGCCCAGGATGTTCGCGCTGCTGACGATGAGGTTGAACGAGAGCACCGAGACCAGTGTGCCGATGAAGATCCCCGCGAATTGTGCGATGAACTGCTTGCGGGGATGCGCCCCGAGCAGGTAGCCGCTCTTGAGGTCGGTCAGCAGATCGCTCGACGAGTCTGCCGCCCCGGCCGTGATACACGCGCTCATCAGGTTCACGTTCATGTCGCCGGGACGGATCGCCCCGAACGTGAGCTGCGTCACCTTGCCCATCGCGCCGACCGGCGTGGTGTCGGTCTCGCCACACACGCGGCACGCGACCAGCGCCAGGGCGAACGACAGCAGGACGGCGACGACCGTGAGCCAGTACGGCATCCCGAACGTGACATGCGCGAGGTATGCGAGGCCGATGGTGCCCACCACCTGGCCGGCGAGAAACCACGACGCGGGCGTCTCGATCGCGTCCAGCTCGTCGCGGGCCTTTCCGCTGCTTCGGGCAAACATCTTGCCCAGGTCGCGGAAAGCGCGGAGCGCGCTGCGCCATTGCAGACCGAAGGAAAGGAGCCCCGAAGTGACCATGCAGGCCGCGCCGCCCCAGAGCGTCCACTGCACGATATCGCGATACCCCGTGCCCGTGATCGTGCCGTTGGCTTGCATGACGGGCACGAAGATCATCCAGCAGGTGATGCCGCCCAGCAACATGCTCGCACAGGCGCGGATACCGGTGATGGCGCCCGCCGCAATGAACATCGGCTCCCACGAGAACGTGACGGTGCGGTCCACCCACCTCTGGCCCAGTAGCCAGACGCTGAACGTATCGACCCAATTCGCGATCTGGTAGCCGGCCAGCTTCGGGCTAATCAGCTCCAGGCCCGCGGCCCAGAAGCGGCTGGCGGCGCCAAACAGCCCCGCGAGCCCCAGGGCGATGGCGGACTGGATGCCTTTCCCGCCGCTCGTGTGCAGTGCCCGGAGCGTCTCCGCCGCCGCGATGCCGCTGGGAAAACGGAGCTGCTCGGTGTTGATCATCTGCCGCTTCATCGGGATCGCCATCGTCACGCCGAGCACCGCGAGGAAGAACACCCAGGCCATCAGCGTCCCGGTCGGGATGGTCTGTCCGTTGATCAGGATGAACGCGGCGATGGCGGAAACCAGCGTGCCGCCCGTGGAGTACCCGGCCGAGCTGGCCGTGGACTGCATGCAGTTGTTTTCCAGCACGGTCATGGGCGAGAGCCGATTGCCGGAGAGCAGCCGCAACGTCCGCCAGATCGCGTACGAGAGGATGCAGGCGGTGATGGCGACGCCGAATCCCCAGCCCGTCTTGAGGCCGATGTAGAGGTTCGTCAGCGACAGGATGCCGCCCAGCGCCGAGCCCATGAGGACTGCCCGCCAGGTGAGCTGGAGCATCGTGTCGCCGCGGCCCTTGTAGCACCGTTCGAACCACTGGCGCTCGATCTCCCGCGGCGAGCCCTGGAAGCCCGCGACGGGCAGCTCATATTCGGCCGCCGCAGTGGAGGGGTTGGAGCTGGGGGACGCAGGAGTCACGGATTGCTGCTTGCTCGCTGTTCGGGGTAAGGACCGCCGGTGCATGGATTATAACGTGGCGGGGAGGGGGGGCGGGGTGGGAGCAAGCAGGTTGTGGAGTGCGTTCAGCGACGGGCGTGCGGCGAGTGCCCGCCGCGGTCGGGCCTGATCGGGGCTCGATCAGCAGTGCTGTCGGCCGGCGTGTGTCACTGCTCTGGAGCAGTGTCTGCGGCCGGCGGGCCGCCGACCGCTACTGGGTGGGGTGGGCGTCCCGCCCGCCAACATCGCCCATAGGCCGAGCGGCGCCACTGCTGTGTCAGCGGTGACGCCGCGAACTTGCCGGCCGCCTGGGGAGTACAAAGCGCCAGCTTTGCATCCCTCGGCCGACCAGGAGGTCGGCCAGCATACGGGTGGCACCGGCGTCTCGCCGGTGCTACCGCGCCAGGTGTCCCGGCCCGTTCGTGTCGCAGTAGTGCAAAGCTCCGCTTTGCGGTGATGCGAGCGACTCGATGCCACAAGTAGTGCAAAGCTCCGCTTTGCGTGATGCAGGCGACTCGATGCCACAAGTAGTGCAAAGCTCCGCTTTGCGTGATGCGAGTGACTCGATGCCACAAGTAGTGCAAAGCTCCGCTTTGCGTGATGCAGGCGACTCGATGCCACAAGTAGTGCAAAGCTCTGCTTTGCGTGATGCAGGCGACTCGACGCCACAAGTAGTGCAAAGCTCCGCTTTGCGTGATACAGGCGACTCGACGCCACAAGTAGTGCAAAGCTCGATCTCTGCGTTCCTCGGCCGCCTGGGCTTCGTGGGCTCGTCGCTCGCGCTCCGGGCTCGGATCGGCCGGCGGGCCGCTACCTGTTTTCGACCGACTGCTAGCCGGCGGGGCTGAGGAGGGGATTGACGTAGTCGTGCAGCACGCAGTCGAAGTAGCCGTACCAGCGTACGGCGACGTACAGTTTCGACACGAACAGGAACCAGCAGGCCAATTCGGCGATGGCGTGCCGCCGGAGTCCGAGCAGGATGAGCGTACCAAATCCGAGCAAACCGAACTTGAACGCCATGACGGCGTGTGGCGAACCGCCGAGCAGCTTGGCTGCCAGCGGATTCATCTCGAAGAAGTCTTCGGTCCCGAATTCGGCCAGCGTGTAGCCCAGGTCGAAGACAGCGACCACCCAGACCGCCATCAGGGTCAACAGCACGCGGCGCGGACGGTTGAACCAGGCGCCGAATCGTGGTTTGCCTGGTGAAACGGGGGTGGCCAGGTGTTGCGCGCCTGAGAGCGTCGTTGGCTGGTCGGCGGCGTCGGGTTGCAGCGGCCGCCGCAGGGCCTCCAGTGTGGCGCGGGCCTGGTCCAGGCGGGCGTGGACTTCCAGCAGGTCCGGCGTCGCAGGGCGCGGCTTCGGGGGCCGTGGAGGGCCGACGATCGCCAGCGCCGGGTCGGACATTAACTGCGAGCGGTCCACGTCTGGGAAATCGGCCAGGAACCTCGACCGTTGCAATAGACAACGGGGACTGGAGCGTGCGGTCCGCTAACTACGGTCTTCCGGCGCTCCGGGAGCGGGTGGCCGCATCGCGGCGCGGACATCATCCACCGGAGTCCGATAGGGGGCGGGATCGGTCAGACCGAGCTGCGCAAAGGCCGCCAGCCGCAGCCGGCAACTGTCGCAATGCCCGCACGCGCGGCCGCGTTCGTCCGGGTCGTAGCAACTGCGCGTCAGCCCATAGTCGACGCCCAACACCAGGCCACGCCGGATGATCTCGGGCTTGGTGAGGTGGAGGAGCGGGGCGCGCAGTCTCGTTGGGCGACCTTCGACGCCGGCCCGCGTGGCCAAGGCCGCCAGGTTCTCGAAGGCCGCGATGTAGTCCGGTCGGCAGTCCGGGTATCCGCTGTAGTCGAGGGCGTTAACGCCGATGTAGATGTCCTGTGCGCCGCGCACCTCGGCGAGCGCGAGGGCGTAGGCCAGGAAGATCGTGTTGCGAGCGGGGACGTAGGTGCTCGGTATCTCGAAACCACTCAGGTCGCGATCCTTGGGCACCGGGATGTCGGCGGTCAGTGCCGAGCCGCCGAGGACGCGCAAGTCGATGTCCACGAACAGGTGCTCCCGCACACTGGCTGCGGCGGCGACCTGCCGGGCCGCGTCCACTTCGGCCGCGTGTCGTTGGCCATAGCGGAAAGTCAGGGCGATCGGCGCGAACCCCTCGGCCTTCGCGACGGCCAGCGTGGTCGCGCTGTCCAATCCGCCGGAGAGAAGCACGATAGCCGCTCGAGGCGTGTCCATACCGTCAGTCTATGTCGTGCCGGGGGGCGCCGAAACCTCCCGGCTGGCATCGCCGCTGCGCAGGTGCCGGGAGTATTGCCAGGCCCAGGCCGTCGCGGCCGTAAGCAGCGCCAGCACGGCCAGGTGGAGCCCGTACCAGCGCAGGACCTTCGAGCCGAGGCCCGCCACGCCGACCAGCCAGGCGGCGAGTGCGGACGTGGCGAGCACGGTACCGGCGGTCCAGCGCGGCGACTGATTCCAGCGGTAACGAAGCATGTCGCACACAACGACGAGCGCGGGAAACGCCCACGCGAGGTAGTAGTGGCGCGTCATCGGCGCGGGCCAGAACATGGCCAGCAGCCAGAGGGCGCTAAGCGCAGGCCAGTCCGCACCCTGGGCACGGCCGGCCCGGAACGTGAACCAGGCCAACGCGGCAAAGCCCAACGCGAGCGGCGTGGCCCACAGCCACCACACGACGCTCGCGGGCTGGTCGGCGACGTGGAAGCGAGAGACCCAGGAGATGTCGACGCGCTTCTCGGTCCACGGGGCGTCGCGCGGCGGCATCGGATCAAGCGTAAGGACCTCACCGGGTGCCAGCTCCGCCCGGCGGCGGGCGACCACGTCGGGCGGCGGATCGCCATACAGAATGACCTGCTCGTGCGCGTCAGGGAGAGCGCGCAGCCAGCGAGTCAGGACGGCGGAGAGCGAGGCGTTTGTACCGTGGCGGTGGACACGCAGCAGCGGTTGTTCGATGAGGTGACGGTTCGAGTGCCAGGCCGCTCGACGCCGCCAGGCCAGGTGCTCGTCGATGGTGCCCTGCCACCCGAAGAAGGCAACGCTCGGCAAGGCGTCGAAGACGACGGCGGCGACCGCAACGCCGAGCAGCGCGCGCCAGCGACCGCGCAGCAGAAGATACACAACCAGCAGGCCGGGCATGACCTTGACCAGCGCGGCCAGGCCGATGACCAGGCCGCCGAGAAACTGGCGGTGGCGGCCGACGAGCGTGAGGCCCGCGACGCACAGCAGCAGCGTCCAGGCCGTGAGCTGGTTGGATTGGAGGGCGTGCTGGAAGTTGGCGCACGCCAGCAAGACCGGCCAGACGAGGGAGATTGGGCGTCCTGCCGGTGCGGAGTAGGGGGGCGGAAGGTCGGCGCTGCCGGCCGGCCGCCACCAGCGGTGGACGATCCAGATGCTGGCGAGTAGCGCCAGCAGGTTGAGAGTCACGAACGCGACCGACCCAAACGGTCGGGGCAGCCAGGTCGTGAACGGCCAGAGAAGGTACGTAGTCGTCGGCAGATAGCCGAACATGGCGGTGCCAGGGGCGGTGTGGCGGTGCTCCCAGACGTAGCGCGTCTCGAATTGCAGGTCGTCCCAATCGGGTTTGTTAGCGCGGGCGCGGTGCAATCCGCCGATCACGCCCGTGGCGAGCACGAAGGCGACGATCAGCCAGGCGACTCGCGTGGCGCCGGCCAAGCGCGCGGCGGACTTCAGCGGCACGGCTGGTGACGTGTTCGGCACGTGGGCGATTATGCGTCAAGTGTGTCGGCCGGCAAGGTTGCCTTCGCTCGCCCGGTCCCGTGGGGCGGATCGCCGGAGGCACTTGCCCGGCCTGAACGATGCGGCCACGAAACGGCTGTGGGCGTTCCGTGCGGCTTCGTCATGGCGTGCCGCCGCGCGCCCGCTGCTCCAGCACCCAGGTGACGGCCTCGCGCAGCGTCGCGGCATCGAGCGGCTTCTCCAGGAACATGTCCGCTTGCAGCGCGATCGGACATACCTCCTTGGCATACTCGGAGCCGATCTGCTCGTTGATCGCCGACATGAAGATGATCGGGATGTCCCGCAGGTTCGCATCCTGCCGCATCTGGCAGGCGACCTGCAAGCCCTCGCGCGGCGATGCCAGCATGATGTCCAGCAGCACGAGGTCCGGCCGGCGGTGCCGCATGGCCTCCAGACCGCCCGCCCCCGTGGTGCAGCAGGTGATGTCGTAACGATCGGGGCCCAGGATCATCGTGATGGCATGCTGGAGGTCCTGGTCGTCGTCGATCAGAAGGATGTGCGGCCGGTCTGGATTCATGGCGCTCTCTGGCCGACCTCACCGCTGGCGTCGCCGGGACGCGACCAAGCCGACGAACGCGGCCGGACGTCTAGCCGCTCGCGGCGAGCTGCACCAGCGCGCCGCGCAGCCGGTCACTCAGCGTAGCCGCCACGTGCCCCATCAGGCAATACCCGAGGGCCGGGTCGCGGTCGCAGAGCTGGCGGAGACGGGGGGCCTGAATGCAGACCGCGCGGACCGCGGTCCGCGCCGCGGCGGTCGCCGTCGTCTGGTACGGCGGCACCAGCGACGACCAGCCGACGAGGTCGCCGCCAACGACCGTATCGACGACGCATTGTCGCCCGCCCTGCAACGTGTAGATGATGTCGATCTCCCCGTGTTGGATGAAGTACAGCGTCTGCGAGGCAGCGCCGTCCTGAAAGACGATCTGGCCGGCCTGGAACTCGCGCTCGTCGGCGATCTCGGCGACCGCACGCAGGCTCTCGCTGCTCACCCCGCCAAAGTAGGGCAGTGTCCGCAGGGTTTCCACGCTGATCATGGCGACTTACCTCCAGAAGCGCAGGAGCCGTAGAACCTCGGCCGTGGCGCGGCGCAGCGCCGCCTCGACGCGCGGCGTGCAGACCGTACCAAACGTGAACACGTCGGCCGCCTCGATACCGACCAAACGCACGTCATCGTCCGCGGGCAGCAGCGCACCGGCCTGCCGGCCGACGGCCAGCGCCAGCGGCAAATCGACGTCATGCGTGGACCGCCGATGCCACGTGGGCACGTCGCGCAGCGTCAGAGTCCGCACCGTCCCAGGCTCGCCGCCGGTACACAACGCGTCCACGACGACCGCGCGCTCAAAGCCGACCAGCCGCTCCATCAGCGCCAGTCCGCCGCAACTGCACTCGTCGATCACGAGTGCGGACGGGCTGCGGACCGTCGCGCGAAGCTGCTGGGCGACCCGCGGGCCGACGCCGTCGTCGCGCAGCAGGGGGTTGCCAACGCCCAACACGATGGTCCGCGGGCTGCGGCGCCTCGGCCTCGAGCACGCCCCGCCCAAACGCCGTGCCGTCTGAAGCCCGCTGGCCACGTCCGGGGGAAGCAGGGTTTCGCGGGACGCCTTGGGACACATGTTGGGGCCCATCGTCGAGGCCTGGTCTAGACGGCGCCGCTGCGGCCGCCGTCGCGGCTGAGCGTTTGAAGAACGTTCCCCGCGCCATCGCGCAGCACCACGGTCAGCGGCATCTGCCCCGGCAGGTAGTGCGTGGCGCAACCGAAGCAGGGATCGTATGCGCGAAACGCCATCTCCACGCGGTTCAGCAGCCCCTCGGTGACCGCCGTCCCGGCCCGGATGAGCGCCCGGGCGGCGTCCTTGATGGACAGGTTGATCGGGGCGTTGTTGTTGGTCGTGCCGACGATCAGGTTGACCTGCGTGAGGATGCCGCGCTCGTCCGTCCAGTAGTGGTGCGTGAGCGTGCCGCGCGGTGCCTCGACCGAGCCGACGCCTTCGTCGGGCGTCGCGGTGGGCAGCACGCGATATTCGCGGCCGGTGATTTCCGGATCGGTGGCCAGCTCGACCCAGCGTTCGGCGGCATAAAGCAACTCGACCAGCCGGGCCCAGTGAGTGGCCAGCGTGTGATGGACCGGCCGGCCGCCCAGCGCGTCGTACAGGCGCTCGTACTCTTTCTGGGCCAGCGGCGTCGCCATGCCGTCGGCGGCGTTGAGGCGCGAGAGCGGGGTCGCCTTGTACAGGCCGGAATCCACGCCGTCGACGAAGCCCTTCCAGCCGACCTTCTTCAGGTACGGGAACTTCAGGTACGACCAGGGCTCGACGTGTTCGGCGACGTAGTCGCGGTAGTGGCTGGCCTTGTACTTGGCATGTTCCTGGCCGTCCGGGCCGACCACCCGAATCAGGCCGTCATAGAAGTTGACGCAGTTGTTCGCATCCACCGTGCCCATGTTGTAGGTCTGGTGCGTGTACCCCGCGCTGGTGATCAGGTTCACATAGTCGCGGTTGGCGAGCACGATGTCACGGAAGAGCTGGAGCGAGAACTGGGCGAAGTCCACCGCGTCGCGGCCCAGGCGCTCGATCTCGGCGCGCTGCTCCTCGTTGATCCCGCGGCTGACGCCGCCGGGCAGCCCCCAGTTCGGGTGGACCTTGCGCCCGCCGATCATCTCGATCAGGTGATGTCCGTCGCGGCGCATCTTGAGCACGCGACCGGCGATCTCCATCCCGACCTTCTGAATGATCCCCAGGATGTTCCGCTGGGCCGGCGGGGCGTCCGGCCCCATGACGAAATCCGGCCCGCCGAGCGCGTAGAAGTGCGTCGTATGGTCCGTCGCGTAGAAGATGCTGTAGAACAGCTCGCGCAGCTTCTTCGCGGTCGGCGGCGGGTCGACGTGGAAAAGCGCATCCAGGGCCTTGGTGCCGGCCATGTGGTGCGCCTCCGGGCACACGCCGCAGATGCGCGAGGTCAGGTTCGGCATGTCCTCCGCCGGCCGCCCGACACAGAACTGCTCGAAGCCGCGCAGCTCGGGGATTTGCAGGAACGCCTCGGCGACGTTGCCTTTCGCGTCCAGGAAGATGTCGATCTTGCCGTGGCCCTCGAGCCGGGTGATCGGGTCGATGCTGATCGTCTGCGTCGCCATGCTCTGTTACTCCTGTGCCCCGGCGGCCTTCGGGAGGGGCAGCTCGTGCCGTTGCTCGTCGGGCACCTTGGCGGCCCGTCGCAGCAGGCTGTTGGCCAGGCTGAAGCGATAGAACGTCCCGACCGGATCGGGGATGCCCTCGCTGATGATCCGGTCGATCTCGGCGGGGTCCTGGGAGTCGATGACCGAGGCCAGCGCGGTCATGAGCCGGGCGCCCTGGTCCTGCACGCCGGCGTTGGGGCCGTAGCACCCGATGCAGGGCGAGTTCACCCGCGGACAGCGGGCGTCACATCCCGCGCGGGTCGCGGGGCCGCAGCACAACAGGCCCTGTTCGAGCAGGCACGTGTCTTCGTCCGGGATGATCTGCCAGGTGCGCTTGAACGCCTTCACCTTCTTCTCGTTGCGCTGGCGGGGACATTCGTCGCAAACCGTGGTCTGGGCCCCGATCACCGACCCCGGTGCGGGCAGCTTGCCTTCGAGAATCGCGACGATCGCGTCCCAGATGCGCGGCGCCTCGGGCGGACAGCCCGGCAGGTAGTAGTCCACGGGGACGGTCTGCCCCAGCGTGCGCACCGTGTCGTAGAAGACCGGCAGCGAAAGCAGGAAGCCGTTGACGCGCGTCTCGGTCTGCGGCACCGCGCGCCCGGGGTTGTCCACCGAGGCGCTGGTGCAGTACACCGCGTCGAAGATTTCCGCGCGGTCGGTGACGTTCGCCAGCCCAGGAATACAGCCCTCCTGCGCACACGAGCCGAACGCGACCAGCACCTTCGACTTCTGCCGCAGCAGGCGGGCCATGTACTCCTGCTCGCTGGTGCGGATGCCGCCGTTGAACAGGCACACGTCGATCGTGCCGTCCGGCATCTTCTCCACGTCCCGCGCCTTGGTGTCCATGATGCACGGGCAGAACACGATGTCGAACGCGGCGGCCACGTCGAGAATCTTCTCGTTGATCGCCAGGATCGAGATTTCGCACCCGCCGCAGGACGCGGCCCAGTAGATCGCGAGCTTACCTTTGTCCGCCATCGGAGCTTCTCCGTGAATTACGAATGGCGAGTGGCGCATGACGAGCTGTGCTTTCTCGCCCGCCTGGCAGCGCGCAATTCGCTATTCGCCATTCGCTATTCCTGCCTCGCCGCTCACCGGGTTACCTCCATGGCCTGCTCGTGCTCGTGGAGGATGTGTTCGAACGCGGCCTCGTGGTCCTCTTCGCGCAGGTTCGCCGACCAGTGCAGCGGCCCGAGCAGGCGGAGGTCCTCCACCATCTCGTCCACCGCGGCCGCGAGCTGCGTGCCCTCCGCGGCCGACGCCCACACCAGCCGCACGCGTCGCTCGCTGATCCCCAGCGCGCGCAGGGTCTGCGTGAGCATGGCGTAACGCCGCATGGTCTTGTAGTTCTGCTCGATGTAGTGGCACTCGCCCGGGTGGCAGCCGGCGATCAGCACGCCGTCGGCCCCGCTCGCGAGCGCCTTCAGCACGAACGACGGATCGACCCGCCCGCTGCACATCAGGCGAATCACCCGCACGTTGGGCGCGTACTTGACCCGTGCGGTACCGGCCCCGTCCGCCGCACGGTACGAGCACCAGTTGCAGAAGAAGCCGATGATGCGGGGCTCAAACCGTTCGCGTTCCATACTCACACTCCGTCGTGTCAGGGGGCGTTATTCCGTAGCGGCCGGCGCCAGCTCAGGCTGGTCAGTCGGCGCCGGCTCGCCGTCGCCGCCGGCGTCCCAAAGCAGACCGTCGATCTCAGCCTCCACCTGCTCGGTGCTGAAGTGGGCGCCCGTGATTGCCGCCGCCGGACAAGCCGCCACACAGGTGCCGCAGCCCTTGCAGAGCACGGCGTTGACGCGGCTGACCTTCTCGTCGTCGAGGAAATCGATGGCATTGAACGGGCACAGGTTGTTGCAGATGCGGCAGCCGGAGCATTTCTCCTCGTCGATCGTCGCGACCACGGGCTCGATCATCACCGTGCCCTTGCTGATCATCCCGGCCACGCGGGCCGCCGCCGCGGCACCCTGGGCCACGGCGTCGGGGATGTCCTTCGGGCCCTGGCAGGCGCCGGCGATGAAGATGCCTTCGGTCATGGTGGCGATCGGATCGAGCTTGGGGTGCCGCTCGATGAACCAGCCGGCCATGCTGCACGAGATGCCGACCTTCAGGCCGGTCTCGCGCGCGTCGCGCCGCTGCTCGATGGCCCCCATGAGCACGACCATGTCGACCGGGATGCGCCGCTGCTTGCCGAGCAGCGTGTCCTCGACCTGCACGATCAGCTTGCCCTCTTCGGGCGGAGTGCGGGCGACGTCGGTGACCTCGGCCACCTTGCCGCGCACGAACAACATGCCCTCTTCAAGCAGACGCTGGTAAAACTCTTCGTAGTCCTTCTTGTTCGGCCGCATGTCGATGTAGCAGGCGTACACCTTGGCCCCGGTCTTCTCGAGGATCAGGTGCCCCATCTTGAGCGAGAGCATGCAGCAGATGCCGGAACAATACGGGTTGTAGTGGCTGTCGCGGCTGCCGACGCAGTGCACGATGCACACCGACTCCGGCTCCGTGACGCCGTCGCGCAACACCACCCGCCCGCCGGTCGGCCCCGACGCGTTGCACATCCGCTCGAACTCCAGGCTGGTGAACACGTTCGCCAGCCGGCCGTACCCGTACTGCGGTATCCGGCGGCAGTCGAACAGGTCCCAGCCGGTCGCGAGGATGATGTTGCCCACGTCGACCTCGAGAATCTCGTCCTGCTGGTCGAAATCGATCGCGTTCGTGGGGCACAGCTTCTCGCAGGCGCGGCAGCGCTGCCGCTCGAACCAGATGCACGATTTCGGGTCGATCACGGGGATCTTCGGCACGGCCTGCGGAAACGGCGTGTAGATCGCCTTGCGATACCCCATGCCCGCCTCGAAGACCTCGTCCACCACTTTGCGCGGGCACTTCTCGATGCACAGGCCGCAGCCCGTACACGTTTCCTCCTTGACGTACCGCGCCTTCCGCCGAATCCGCGCCTTGAAGTTCCCGATCGAACCCGACACCTCCTCCAGCTCCGACCACGTGAGCAGCTTGATGTGCTCGTGCTGGCCCACCTCGGACATCTTCGGCGTGAGGATGCACGCCGCGCAGTCCAACGTCGGGAACGTCTTGTCGAACTGGGCCATGTGCCCGCCGATGCTCGGCTCCCGCTCCACGAGGTACACGGGGTAGCCCGCGTCCGCGAGCTCCAGGGCGGCCTGGATGCCGGCGATGCCGCCCCCGATCACCAACGTGTGCGGGTTCACCGGCACGGGCGTCGGCTCGAGCGGGCGGTGATGCTGAACGCGGGCCACCGCACCGGCGATCAGGCTCTTCACCTTCTCCGTCGCGGCCTCCTTGCTGCGGGTCACCCACGAGACGTGCTCGCGGATGTTCGCCATTTGCAGCAGGAAGGAATTCAGCCCGGCGTTTGCGCACGCCCGGCGGAAAGTCTTCTCGTGCAGGTGCGGCGAGCACGCGGCCACCACCACGCGCGTCAGGCCGTGCTCCTGGATGTCGTCGCGAATCAACGCCTGGCCGAGCGATGAGCACAGGAACTTGTAGTCGCGCGCGATGGCGACGCCGGGCAGGTTCTCGCCCGCCCAGCGCGTCGCCTCTTCCACGTCCACGGTTCCGGCGATGTTGCTGCCGCAGTGGCAAACGTAAACGCCAATCCTCTCAGCCATTGGCTGGGTCTCCTATGTGTGGCACGGGCTTCCAGCCTGTGTGTCCACGGGCAAGGCGTTGGCGCCACAAGGCTGCGGGCCGCCGGCGCACGCCTCTTCGACCAGCTCCGCGAGGTCTTTCACGATCAAGCGTTCCTCGAGCCCGGCGGTCTTGACCGCGTCTCGGTACATCGTCAGGTCTTTCGGACACGCCACGACGAAGCAGTCCACGCCGGGCAGCCCGGCTGCCTCACGCACGCGGTTCTCGCTGGGCCGCTCCTTGACCTTGCCCTCGTCCATCCAGATGCGGCCGCCGCCGGCCCCGCAACACAAGGCCCGGTCCCGGTTGCGCGGCATCTCGATTATGCGGCACCCCAGCGCCGCCAGCACCCGCCGCGGCGCCTCGTACACGCCGTTGTACCGGCCCAGGTAACACGGGTCGTGATAGGTCACGGTGTAGTCCAGCTTGCGCCGGAGAGTCAGTTGCCCGCTCTGAATCGCCCGGTCGAGCACCTCGGAGTAGTGATAGATGGCGGGCGAGACGCCCGCCGCACCCAATCCGGCAGGATACTCGTTCTTGAGCGTGTTGTAGCTGTGCGGATCGGTGGTGACGATCTCCTCGAACTGGCACTTCGCCAGCGCCGCGGCGTTCTTCTGTGCCAGCAACTCGAACAGCCCTTCTTCGCCGGCCCGCCGTACGTCGTTGCCCGCGTTGCGCTCCGCGTCATAGAGCACCCCGAAGTCCAGGCCGGCGCGCTGAAAGACGCGCGCCGTGGCCTGCGTGACCTCCGTCAGGGCCGGGCTGTACGAGGCGTAGTCGCCGACGAACCACAAGGTCTTCGCGGGCTGCTTGCGGACGTCCTTCACGTTGAAGTCCAGCCCCGTCGTCCATTTCGCCCGCTGCTTGTCCGACTTGCCGAAGGAGTTGCCGTAACGCCGCAGGCTCTCCAGCGCGGCCGTCAATTGCTGATCGCCGCGCTGCTGCGTCAGCAGGTACCGCCGCATGTCCACGATCGGCTGGACGTGCTCGACGAAGAGCGGGCATTCCTGATCGCAGGCATAGCACGTCGTGCAGGCCCACAGGACGTCGTCCGGCAGCACGTCGCCCGTCAGCCGCTTGTCCAGCACCGCCTTTTGTGTCGCCGCCTGACCGTTCTGCGCCAGCAGCGCGTTGCCGCGCTCCAGCAGATGTGCCCGCAACCCCATGATCAGCAGCTTGGGAGACAGCGGCGCACCGCTGTTGTACGCCGGGCACACGTCCTGGCACCGGCCGCACTCGCTGCACGAGTACCAGTCCAACATCTGCCGCCACGTGAAATGCTCGACCCGGCCGGCGCCCTCGCTGCCGTCCACGCGCACCGGCGGAGCCAGGCGCCCCGGCGGCTCAAGGTTTCGCAGCAGGACGTTGAATATGGACGTGACGACGTGGAAGTGCTTGCCCAGCGGCAGCAGCGTCAGGAACACCAGCACGACGCCGAGATGGACCCACCAGCAGACCTGCTCGACGATTTCCTGGGCGTGCGGCGAAAGACCCGCGAACGGCTTACCGAGCAGAGCCGAGACCGGTTGCCAGCCGGCGGCCACGCGCGCCGCGCCGAGGTTCTGCCGGATGCCGTTGCTGCACAGGAGCGTCACCATGATGGTGAAGATAAACACCAGCACGAGGTTGCCCTCGAACTGGTGGCTGCCTTTGTAGCGCTCCGGCCTGACGATCAGGCGGTAATACAGGCCGTACAGCACGCCGAGAATGACGGTGAGCGCGATCAGGTCCTGCAACAGCACAACCGGCCCGAACGTCGCCACCACCGGCAGCACCAGACCGGGCACCAATCCCTCGAGAATGGCTTGCAGGATGGTAGGGAACAGGAGCACGAAGCCCCAGAATATGAAGAAGTGGGCCAGGCCCGTGCCGGGATAGCGGAACAGGCGTGCCTGCGCCGCCACGAACTCCAGCACGCTCCCCAGCCGTGCGCCCCAGCGATCGAACGGACCGGCCGGCTGCCCCAACCGCATGTGCCGGAAACGGATGTACACTCGGTACGCGAACAGGCTGAACGCCGCCAGAAAGCCCAACAGAACGATGATCGTCTTCGCTGTCATCGTCGCCATGTCCTCGAAACGGCGGGCACCACGCCGCGCTTGTCTCGCCTACTGGATCTGCGCCGTAAGCGCGGGCACCAGCTTCAGCGCGTCGCAGGTCGTGCCGAAATGGGCCACGTCGAAGATCGGCGCCTTGGCGTCCGTGTTGATCGCCACCATCAGCTCGGCCTCGGGCACGCCCTCCAGGTGTTCCGGGGCCCCACTGATCCCCACGGCGAGATAGAGCTTCGGCTTCACCTGCTTGCCGGACTTGCCCACCAGCCGCGTCGTCGGCAGCCATTCCTGGTCGATGACCGGCCGCGAACCCGACACGACTCCGCCGAGCGCCTTCGCCAGACCCTCCACCAGCGCGACATTGTCCTTGTTCTGGATGCCGCGCCCCACGGAGACCAGAATCGGCTGCTTCGCGATGTCCACGTCGCCCGCGGGCGGCTCGATGTATTGCTTGAAACGCGTCCGCACCCCATCGAGCGCCGGCGGCGACAGGGTCTCCACGGCGGGTGTCTTGTTCACCTTGCCCGCCTCGGCCTTGTAGCCGCCCGGCATGACGGTCGCCAGGCAGTTCGGCTCGGGGATCGGCCCCTCCGCGATGATCTTCCCGCCGCACGTCAGGCTCGAGTATCGCAACTCGCCGCCCGCGGCCGCGAACGTCCGGCAGGAGGTCGCCACCGGCCACTTCAGCCGGCACGCTGCCCCGCACGCCAGGTCGGTGCCGATCGCAGTGTGGCCGAAGAGCACGAGGCGCGGCGAATGCTCCTGGAGCGCGGCCGTGGTGACGCGCAGGTACGCTTCCGGGTTGAATTCGGCCAGGTCGGCGTGGTCCACGCACAGGACCCGGTCCGCCGCGCCCAGCGTGCTCGCCAGGGCCTGGGCGTTGTGCCCGATCAGCAGCGCGGACAGCTTGCCCTTCAGCCCGTCGGCAAGTTGCCGGCCGGCGGCGAGCATCGTGTAGGAGATCTCCTTCACTTCGCCCCGCAGGATCTCGATCACTACCCAGATGTCGCTCATGCGCGTGTCTCCGTGGCCCGCACCGCGGACCGCTACAGCAGACTCCGTACAGCCGACCGGAAGGTCGGCCGCTACGCCAGCACGCCGCGCTCGCGGAACAGCTTCAGCAGGGCGGCGGCGACATCCGCCGCGCTGCCCTCGATCATCTCCGCCCGCGCCCCCGTCTCCGGGAGCGACATGCGCTGAACGGGCAGCTCCGCCTCGACGCTTGCCTCGCCCGCCTCCTGCTCGTCGATGCTGGCCTTCTTCATCGCCTCCATGACTTTGCTCGTGACGACATACCGCGGCGGCTTCTCGGCGGCCTGAATCCCGAGCACCGCCGGACCACTGATCTCGATGTCCGCGTTCAGGCCGCCCGGGTATTCCTTCCGCGCCACCAGCTTGCCGTCTTGCACGTCGATCTTGGTGACGTAGCCGACGTATGGCAGGCCCAGGCGCTCGGCCAGCAGTGCACCCACGAAGCCGTCCAGATCATCAACCGCCTGGGTGCCGGTGAGGATGAGGTCGCACGGCAGGTCGGCGAGCACGCCCTGGAAGATCGCCGCCAGCTTCTCGTTGCTGACGCCCTGGCTGAAGTCCTCGCCGGTGATCTTGACGACGCGGTCCGTTCCCTTCGCGACGGCGGTAAACAGCGTCTCGTCCACGTCGCCGAAATCGACCGTTATCGCGGTGACCGTCCCGCCCAGACGCTCCTTGAGCAGGATGGCCTCCTCGAGCGCGTGCTCGTCGAGCTCGTTCGGGATCAGCCGCAGAAAGCTGCGGTCGAGCAAGCTGGTGCTCGCGTCGATCTCCAGGTCCTCTACCAGATCGGGCACGAACTTGATCAAGACGACGATGTTCATCGGCGCACCCTCTTATCCAAACGCCGCTTCGGCGAGCAACTCCGCCACGTCCTTGACCGCGAGCTTGCCCTCGTTGCCGGTGGCTTTGACCGCATCCTCAAAACGCGGCGCCTCATAGGGACAGGCCACCGCGAGGACTTGCGCCCCCACGCCGATCGCCTCCTTGATCCGCCACTCGGCCGTACGTACGTGGGCCTTCTCCCACACGAAGCCGTCCAGCCACATCCCGCCGCCGCCGCCGCCGCAGCAGACGCTCATTTCCCGATTGTGCGGCATCTCCACCAGCTCGAGTCCGGGGATGGCCCGCAACAGCCGCCGCGGCTCGTCGTAGATGTTGTTGTCGTTGGCCCGGCCCAGATAACACGGATCATGGTAAGTGACCCGCTGCGGACCCCGGTTCTGCAGCAGCGGCGCCAGGCGATCCGCGTGCTCCAGCAGGTACTGCGTATGGTGCTTGACCGTGCGGTTGAACCCGAGCCGCGGATACTCGTGCTTCAGCGCGTTGAACGCGTGCGGGTCCGCCGTCACGATCTCCTTGAACTGATACCGGCCCATCGCCTTGGTGTTCTTGCGGGCCAGCAGCTCGAACAACCCCCACTCGCCGGTGAACGCCTGCGTGTCCCCGTCGCTGCATTCCTCCGCCCCCAGAATCCCGAATTTCACGTCCAGCACGTACAGCAGCTTGGCCAGCGCCCGGCTCACTTGCTGCACGCGCGGATGATACGAACCGTAATCTCCCACGAACCACAGCACGTCCACCGGGTCCTTGTGGTTCGCCAGCGTCGGCACCGGAATCGTGAAGTCCCGGGTCCAGTCCGCGCGCTTCTTCGGCGACTCCCCCAGCGCGTTGCCGTATCGCCGCGAGTTGCCCAGCGCCGTCTGCAACTCCTGCGGAATGCTGCCGCCGATCAGCATCTCCGTCTTCAGCGTGGCCAGCAGCCCGCGCGTCAGCGGGATCTTCGTCGGACACACGTGCGCGCACGCGAAGCAGGACGCACACAGCCAGATCGTGTCGCTCTCCAGCACGCCGTGCCAGTCGTCCGCCCGCAGCGCCGCGATCAACGCCCGCGGCGAGAAGTCCATCGCGAACCCGTACGGACAGATGCCGCCGCACGTGCCGCACTGCAGGCACTTGCGGATCTTCTCCCCGTCCGGCGTCGCACTGATGACCTTGTCCAGGAACTCGTACGAAGTTGCCACCGACATGACTCAGCACCTCACGAGAGCCTGCTGATCGCGCCAAACACGCCACCCTTTGGGAGCCCGCCGCAGCACGCCCCGCGGGCTACACGCCTGTGGCGTCGGAGTGCCGGGGAAAGCCGGCTGCCTCCCGTCCGCCGACGAGCCTGCAAGACCGAAGGAGTCCGGGCCAACGACGGGTGGGCACATCGGCCTTCGCCGTGGACGCGGTCGCCGCCACAAACGAGGAACACACCGCCCCCATGTCCAGCCGCGTCCGGGCCAAAGTCGTCCCGACCCTGCCATCCGCGAATCACCGACATCGGGCCCAGCGAGAACAGCGCTGGTCCCGAGGACTAAAGTGCTTGGCTCGCCAGACAGACGGGGTACCCGGCACGATTCGGCTGCGCGGGTGCACTCCGCTGCGAGGCCGCTCCGTGAACTAGAGCGATAACTCGACCCCTAGTAGAATAAACTCTCTGGCAGAATGCAAGGGGTATGCGGAGCATTTTATCCAGAGGAGCTCTTCAGCCCGCCACCGCCGAACGTAAGTATCTGTCTTTACGAGACGTGCGCGCCGCCAGCAGCCCTGTTCGACTGCGGCTGACTGAAGTGCGCGCCGGCTTGCTCGATACGTCCCGTTCCGGCCGCCGGTCAGAGTTACTCGCCCGCGGAGCCCCCAACCTTGCCGGCGAAAAGCGCTGAAACGCGCTCGACCAACTCGCGCCGCGCATCAAGCGACACGCTCAGATGCTCGGCCCCGGGCACCAGCCAGAAAGACTTCGGTTCGCCCGCCGCGTCATAGAGTTCCTGCGCCAACTCCGGGAAACAGATCTCGTCGCGCTCCGCCGCAATCACCAACAGCGGCCGCGGGGACAGGCGCCCAACCACGTCGATCGGGTCGTGGCCGGACGAGACCGTCACCGCGGCCAACACGTTGCCAGCCCAGCGCGAGCCGACCAGACGGCTGGCGTGCCGGGCCGCGATGCGCCGATACCCGCTGAAGGGCGATTCGGCGACCACCGCCCGCATCTCTGTCCGCTCGGCGGCCACGACGATGGCCACGGCGCCGCCCAGCGATTGACCGTACGCAAACACCGGCAGCCCCTGCGCTTCGGGCCGTGTCAGCACGTAGTCGAGTGCCGCGTGTCCGTCGCGGATCGTGCCGCGGCGCGTGACGCGCCCCTCCGAGCGCCCGTAGCCGCGATAGTCGAACATCAGCACGTGATAGCCGGCCTCGGGCAGCCAGTCGATCAGCCCCACGTGCGCGCTGACATTGGCGGCGTTGCCGTGGAAATGGAGAACCACGCCGCGCGCGGGCAAGTCGGCCGGCAAGAACCAGCCGTGCAGCTTCAGCCCATCCCCCGTCGGGAACAGCACGTCCTCGTGGACCAGGCTGAAGTCCGCGGGCTGGTCATAGCTCTTCTGGTTTGGATAGTAGAACTTGCCGTCGAGTCCCATGAACTTCAGGTATCCAATAACGAACAGAACGACGCCGATGCGCACTGCCCACCGCAAGCGCCGCCTGCGGCTTGACCGCTTTACACGCTGTTGCGCGCGTTCGTCGTGTGCCGGCGAGGCCATCTCATGCCCGCTGGAGCAGGCGGCCACGCGCCGCCGCCCGTAGTCTAACAGCCGGCCGCCGAAGTGTAGCGCCGGACCTGAGCCCGCCCGGCTACCGCGGTATCAGGCCGGCACGTCGAAGCTCGTCCATCTGACCCGCCAGAGCCCGGGCCGCCGCGACATCCCGCCCAAGCTGTGCGACCAGGTCGGCCGGTGCGGCGAAGCGCTGCTGTTCGCGCAGTCGGGCGAGGAAGTGCAGCGCGATCCGCCGCCCGCGCAGGTCGCCGTGATAGTCCAGCAAGTGGGCCTCGACGCGCGGCTGCGACTGCTCGAATGTCGGCTGGGGGCCGATGTTGACGGCTGCCAGGTGGAGCGCCCCGTCTGCGAGCTGGGCCGCCGCGGCATAGACGGCCTCTTGGGGCAGCATGTGGACGATCACACCAAGATTGGCCGTGGGGAAACCGAGCCCGGCCCCGCGCCCCGCTCCCTTGCCAACCGTACCCGTGATCCGATAAGGGCGGCCCAACATCGCGTTGGCTTCGTGGACGCGGCCGTCGCGGAGGGCCTGCCGGATCGACGAGCTGCTGATCATGGGGTTCGTCGGAAGTTCCGCGCAACGCAGACCTGGGACCGCGTGTACCTCGTAGCCCCAACGGGCGGCGTGTTCCTGGAGCGTCTCGGCGGAGCCCGCGCGACCGCGCCCGAATCGGAAGTCCGGCCCTTCCACGAACGCCCGCGGCCGACAGTGAGCCACCAGGCTGGCCAGGAAGTCCGCCGCCTGTTGTTCCAGCAGGTCCCGGTCCGTCCGCAGGACAATGCAGCCGACGACCCCCAGGCGGCCGAGCAGCAACAGCTTCTCGCGCAACGTGGTCAGCAGCGCCGGCGCCCGCTCAGGCGCCAGCACGGTGAGAGGGTGCGGGTGAAACGTCAGCGCGGTGACGGTTGCCCCGTGCCGCTCCGCGACTGCCCGGGCGGTCGCGATCAGCCGGGCGTGTCCGCGGTGCACGCCGTCGAAGTTCCCGATGGTGAGGACGGTCCCGCCGGGCGGCGGCCGAAAGCGTTTGAACCCGACACACAGCTCCATACTGCGAGAATACCGATGACCGGACAGGCTGTCGATTCGCCGGTTTCAGCGTCGTGCGGTGACCTGCAAGCCGAGTTGCTCGGCCTGCTCCGCGAATTCGCCTTCGTTCATCCAGGTCAGCTCGTACCTGTGCTCGCCGCCGTGGAAGATGATGACGTGCCGGCCGGCCGGGCGAAAGAGCCGGCTGTGCGGGCGCTCGCAGCAACACACGCCGACTCGCCGTGCGAAGGCCGCCTGCTCCGAGAAGCGCCAGTTGTCGAGCACGTGCTCCCGCCAGACGTCTCCCAACTGAGCGGCTACGGCGCGCAAGGGGAACTTCTGCGGATCGCGCAGCCACTCCTGGTGCTGTTGCTGGAGGGTCTCCAGCGCCGTTTCCATTCGCTGGCGGCAGCTCTCGACCGCCTGCTGGTCCCGGTTCATGATCGTCAGGACGAGCATCACCACCGTGACGCCGAGCACCGTAAGCGCACTGCGCACGACGCGCCGCCGGCGCTGCATCATCACGCGGCTGGCGATGGCGCCGCTGGTGGCGGTGGAAGATTCCGGCACGTGCGGTTCGGTCGTCATGCGCTCTATCTCGCTCGTTGTCAGATGCGCGCGGTGGCCTTCCGTTGCAGTCGCGGACATTCTATAGTCAAGCGCGCCGCGCCAGAAGCGCTCCAACGCGCGGCGACTTTCGGGACTCTTGAATGGAACCGCTCGATTGGCTGTGGCTGGCAGGCGGGGGCGGCGCGACCGCGCTGCTGTTCGCGGGGCTCACTTACTGGATTGTGCAGGAGATCCGCACCCGCCCGGCGCACTCCGAGCCGCCGATCCGTCCCAAGCCGCCACCGCCGAGCGACTCCCCGGACGTTCCGGATTCTGCTGCGCCGGCCGGCTGAGCCGCGCGACGCCCCACCTGGTCCGCGGTCAGGGCCGCGTGGACCAGGCCGCGTGCAGCTCGGCCACGCCAATCGAGGCATCGTTCCATCGCAGAACAGCATCGGCGGCCGTCTCCGCGATCACGGTGAAACACACGCCCGCGCGCGTGAGGACTTCGCCAGCCTCGTCAGGCTCGGGTGCCTCGACCAGATAGGCCGCACAGAGTTCCTCGAACGGCGCGGGAGCTGCCGCTGCCCCCGCACCAACGACGACGCCGCGACACCCCGCCAACGCCATCTCCGCCAGGGCCACGAGCCAACCTCCGTCGGCGACGTCGTGACATGCGGCCACGAGCCCGCGCCGGATAAGCTCGGACAGCGCCCGGTGCACACGTGCCGCCTCCGCGAACGCGAACCCCACGGGGGAGAAGCCGCCCACCAGCACGATGCGGCTGGAGTCGTGCTTGAGATCGGGCGTCGTGCACCCCTGTACGTCGTGGATGATGCTTAGCGCGCTGATCAGCAAGGTCGGTGGAATGGCCAGGCGTTGACGTTCGTTCACGCGCTGTACCAGCGCCGGCAGAATCGCGCGCAGACGCGCCGCATCCACGCTGGGGCCCACAGCTTGCCTGCGCAGCGTTTCCAGCAACGGTCCGATGTCGGCAGCGTCGAGGGCAAACTCGTTGTTCAGCGAGTCCTTGCCGGAAATGAAGGGGGTGCCGTAGGCCACCGCCACGTCGTGGCACGCCTGGCAGGTCCGGACCAGCTCGCCAAGCTGCCGCGGCTCGTCCGTCCGTCCCCAACAGAAGTTGTCCAGAATCGCGGTCCTGTCCGCGTTCCCGCCGACGCAGACGACGTTTCGCACCGCCTCGTCGATCGCCGCCGCCGCCATCCAGTAGGGGTCGAGGTCCGCCAGATGCGGCGCCAAGCCGCAGCCCACGGCGATCCCGCGGCGCGAAGTCAGCCGTGGACGGAGCACGGCCGCATCGCCCGGCCCCCGGCCCGGCCCCGGGAGCGGCTTCACGACGCTGCCGCCCTGCACCTCGTGGTCGTATTGCCGGATGATCCACTCCTTGGACGCCACGTTCGGACGGGACAGCTCGTGGACGAGGCGCTCCAGAGACCCGCCGGGCGAAGCCGGAACCGGGCCGTCGCCTGCGATGGGAGCGCTGCTCACCGCGTCGGGTTGCCATTCGGCGGTGCGTTCCGAGCGCGGCCATCCGTGGTGCAGGAACTGCATGTCGAGGTCGCCCACGACGTGCCCGTCGTAACGGACGACGAGTCGCGGCGGGGCATTGCGGCCGGACGGCTCCCCGCTGCCGAACACGCCGATGACCGTCGCCTCCACTTCCTCCGCCTGCATGATCTCCAGAAAACGCGGCAGTCTTGTGGGCGGTACGGCAACGACCATCCGCTCCTGGGCTTCGCTGATCCAGATTTCGTCATACCGCAGGCCCGCATACTTCAGCGGCACGCGCTCCAGATCGACGACCGCGCCGACCCGCTCCCCCATCTCGCCCACCGCGCTGCTCAATCCCCCCGCCCCGCAGTCCGTAATCGCCGTGTACAGGCAGCCGCCGTCCGCGTCACGCGCTTGCACGATCGCATCGAGGAAGCGCTTCTCCGTAATCGCGTTGCCGATCTGGACCGCGTGCGAGAATTCGTCGGCGTGGGTATCCGTGAGCTCCGCGGAAGAGAAGGTCGCTCCGTGAATGCCATCCCGGCCCGTGCGCCCCCCGATGAGCACGATGTGATCCCCGGCCTGGGCCGCCTTGGCGATCCTGTCGCGGGGGATCAAGCCCACGGACCCGCAGAACACCAGCGGATTGCCCAGGTAGCGCGGGTCGAAGTAGACGGCGCCGTTGACCGTCGGAATCCCCATCCGGTTGCCATAGTCCGCGACGCCGTGTACGACGCCCCGGAGTACCCGCCGGGGATGCAGGACGCCCTTCGGCAGGCGGTCGGCCGGCCAATCCGGCGGGGCGACGCAGAATACGTCAGTGCTCGCGATTGGCCTGGCCCCCAGCCCGCAACCGATTACATCGCGGATCACACCCCCGATCCCGGTCGTCGCGCCGCCATATGGCTCGATCGCCGACGGGTGGTTGTGGGTCTCCACCTTGAACGCGATGCCGAAGTCGTCGTCGAAGGCGACGACGCCGGCGTTGTCCTCGAAGACCGAGAGACACTGGGGACCGCGGCCGGCCGCGACGAGCGTTTCCGTCGCGCGGACGATGGTGTCGCGCAAGAGGTTCCCGTAGCGCCGCGGCTCAAGCGTTTGTGCAGGCGAGACTTGCGCGCTGCCGGAGACCGGCAGCGGTGCTCCCCGGTACACCACTGCGGCCTTCAACGTCTTGTGCACGCAGTGCTCGGACCACGTCTGAGCCAACGTCTCCAACTCAAGATCGGTCGGTTCGCGGCCGGCCGCGGCGAAGTGCTCCGCGATGGCCTGCAATTCCTGACGCGACAGAAAGAGGTGCGCCTCGCGCGACAGACGCTCGAGCGCCAGCCCGTCCGCCCCCCGGAGCGCTATGTGACGGAGGTTGAACGAGAAGACCGGCGGCCTCGGCGACAATTGCACGCCGGCTGACCCTCCGACAACCTGCTCGATGCAGTCGTTAGCCAGCACCCGACGCACGGTGGCCAGCAGTTCCTGTTCGCCCACCGCGCCCCAGACCACGTAACGCCGCGCAGTCCGAACCCGCTCTACGCGATGGCCCGCCGCTGCCAGCTCGGCCAGGGTACTCTCGGCCACCGGGTCCATCACGCCGGGCCGCAGGTGGATCTCGAAGGCGAAGGCACCAGGTTCCGTGGTGGGTAGGGCGTCCGTGGCGCCAGCGACGGAGGTCGTCTCGGTCACCGGATCGGCGAGCAGTTCGACCGCGATTCGCTCGACGTCCGCGCGGTCCAGGGTGCCCTCGAGGAAGAAGAGCCTGGAGGCCCGCGCCGCTGCGACGCTCGCCAGTCCGGCTTCGCGAAGCAGGGTGGCGAGGGGATCGTCGTGGCGGATGCCGGTACCCAAGCCACGCGGTGTAATCTCGACTCGGTAAACGCACATGCTCATGCTGCCCAACATAGGAGAAGACGTCCGACCGGGTACGGATTGTGGTCGAGCGGCGGCATCATACCACAGGTTGGCTATGGCGGTCTGCCGGGCGGTGAGAAAGTAAGCCGGCGGCCTCCGGTTTGGCCGATGCCGCGGCTTTCGGCGAGAGAACAATAATAGAGGATCGTCGGCGATTTGTGGGTCGGCGGGCGCGGGCCGCGCAGAGCGGTTGATAGGCGCAAGTGTTTACAAATAAATATGTTACGGAAACTCCTGGCGAAGCTGGCAGCGGGCGGAGCGCGTCAGTGGAGAAGACGCCACGGAATCCGCTTGCATTTGTACCCTGGAAAGTCGTAGGATTATGCCCCTGAGCAGGCGGTTGGGAGACCGAGGACAATAGGCCGTGGCGCGGCCTGCCTACTCAGTGGACAACACGGGTCTATGAGCACATACCCAAACGGCACGAATGTGCCGCCGACAGCGAGCGTGACGCACGTGCTCGAGTTCGAGAAGCCCATCGCCAAGATGGAGCACGAGATTCATCGGCTTGATGCTCTTCAAGCCGAGTCCGGGCGCGACTACAGCGAGGTCATCGCCGGTATCCGCGGGCAGTTGCACAATGCCCTGCGCCAGTCGTATGCCAAGCTGACGGCCTGGGAGAAGGTCCTGGTCGCGCGGCACCCGCGGCGGCCGTTGACGCGCGACTACATCCGCATGATCACGCAGGACTTCTGTGAGCTGCACGGCGACAAGTCCTATTCGGACGACCAGGCGGTCGTCTGCGGCTTCGCCCGCTTGGCCGGCCACCGCGTGATGCTTATCGGACATCAGAAGGGACGCGAGACGCGCGAGAAGATCGAGGTGAACTTCGGATGCGCGCACCCCGACGGGTATCGCAAGGCCCTTCACAAGATGCAGATCGCAGCGAAGTTCAAGGTTCCGGTCGTTTGCCTGGTGGACACGCCGGGGGCCTACCCGGGCGTCGAGGCCGAGGAGCGAGGCATTGCCCGGGCCATCGCAGTCAACCTGATGGAGATGTCCCGGCTGCCGACGCCGATCGTCGCCGTGGTGATCGGCGAGGGCGGCAGCGGCGGCGCGCTGGGCATCGCGGTAGCCGACCAGGTGGCCGTAATGGAGCACGCGTATTACTCCGTGATCAGCCCGGAGGGGTGCGCGGCGATCTTGTGGAAGTCGGGAGAGTACGCAGCCCAGGCGGCCGAGGCGTTGCGCCTGACTCCCCAAGAGCTTAAGCGGCTGGACCTTATCGACGCGATCATCCCCGAACCGCTTGGTGCTGCGCATCGCGACCCTGAGGTGGCGGCGAAGAGCGTTTCCGAGTGGATCGGGGCGACGTTGCGCGATCTACGCCGTTTGAAGACCGAGACGCTACTACGACGCCGGTACGAGAGGATTCGCAAGTTGGGCTCTGCGTTCACGCAGCCCAAGCCCTTGGACGGTAAGCCCGCGCGGCGCAGGGGCCGCGCGCGGACGGCGCCGGCTGCGGAGGAACGTTGATCGGTTTGCGTGCGCTGCGGGTGTGAGAGCGGCGTTGCACCCGGGCGCGGATGGGCGGGTTCGCCGCGGGGCGTGATTAGGAGCGCTCACGAACGGAGCACGGTTGCGGGGTTGGGGTGTGGAAAGCGGCATGCAGCGCGCGGTGGTCCGGTCACGATCGTGTCGCGGGCAGAGAATTGTTCGCTGACTTGCGGAAGCGCTCACGAGGGCTGGCTGGCAAGCGCTGATTCGTGAGGTAATCCAGGATGGGTGAACCATTTACGTGCGGATTCGTATAATGTCTGCCGGGCGGTCATGGAATTCTCTGGGCCGGCAGCGCTGAGAGTGTTATAATAGTGCTTTTGACCGAGATGTTAGAGTGAGGCAACCCCCTTGGCAGAACGAACAATGACTAACGCGACGCTGGTCGTTCCGGCGTTGCAAGCTGCGGACCTGCACCTGTTTGTGTTTGATCGCGCGTTGCACCCCGAGCTGTTCCAGCACTTCGCGGACTACCGCGTTGAGCAGGGTTGCTACGCGGCGGAGATCTGGATTATCGGGCTTAGTCACGCCGTAACCGTGACGACGGGGGCACGCTCGCTCACGGAGTTGCTGTCTCGCGAGAGCGAGCTGCTGCCAACGCGGGGTATCCTGTCGCGTTTCCGGCTGAAGGGCGAGCGCGATCACGAGAAGCGTACGGCGGACGGCTGGGGCTATATGGTCAGCACTCAGGTCGAGACGATGGACGAGGCCCTCTACAAGTCGGTTCACCACGACCTGCTGCGGCACACGGAGAAGCGCGGCTGGTTCCAGTCGTACGACGCCTGGGGTGACGGCGACTTGAGCCCGTTCACGTACATCGATCACGAGGCGCGGGACCGCGAGTTTCACGTGCACGCGTTTCACGCGTACCCGCAGGAAAGGACGCTGGTCAAAACGCAGTCGATTATCGAGCTGCCGAGCTAGCCCGCCTCACGAACCACGGCGCGGCCACGCGCGGTGCCGCTGATGGCCGCCGCGCGTGGCCGGTTGGTTTTCATGACTGACGGCCGTCCAGACACGATCCGCGTGGTTGGCGCGAGGGAGCACAATCTCCGCAGCATCAGCGTCGAGGTGCCGAAGAACCGCCTGGTGTGTTTCACGGGCGTGTCGGGGAGCGGGAAGAGCAGTCTCGCGTTCGATACGCTGTACGCCGAAGGCCAGCGCCGCTACGTCGAGTCGCTGAGCGCCTACGCGCGGCAGTTTCTGGGCCAATTGCCCAGGCCGGAGTTCGACCAGATTTCCGGCCTGGCACCGTCGATCTCGATTCAGCAGAAGACCAGCGGCTGGAACCCGCGGAGCACGGTGGGGACGATCACGCAGATTCACGACTACGCGCGCGTGCTGTTCGCGCGGGCCGGGACGCAGCATTGTCCGGAGTGCGGTCGGCCGATCAGCGCCCAGACGCGCGAGCAGATGGTAGCGCGCGTGCTGTCCCTGCCGGGCGAGAGCTGGGTCATGATCCTGGCCCCAAAGGTCCGCGCGCAGAAGGGCGAATATCGCGACCTGTTCCCGGAGCTGGCCCGACAGGGCTTCGTGCGGGCGCGCGTGGACGGCGAGGTGATCGAGTTGTCCAGTCCGCCGCCGCTCGACCGCTATCGGCGGCACGACATCGAGGTGGTCGTCGACCGCTTTGCCGTGCGACCCAGCCTGCGCAGCCGAGTAGCCGAGGCGCTCGATCTCGCGCTGTCCATCGGCGAGGGGAGTGCGGTCGTGTCCGTCATGGACCGGGCAGCGGGCGCGCGCGAGGGCCGGCGGCGATCGGCCCGCGCGGCACGCGGCGGTGCGGAGCATGACATTCTGTTGTCAACGGGCTTCTCGTGCACGGAGTGCGCGCTGAGCCTGGAGCCGCCGGCCCCGCAGCTTTTCAGCTTCAACAGCCCGCAGGGCATGTGCCTGCACTGCGACGGGCTGGGCGCGCGCTACGATTTTGACCCGGACCTCCTCGTGCCCGACCCGGCGCTGAGCTTCCTTTCGCCGTGCATCGTCGCGATGCGCCGACCGCCGGGGCGCTGGCGTCGGCACATCTACGAGGGTGTGGCCCGGCACCTGGGGATCGACCTGCGCACGCCCTGGCGCGACCTGCCGGCCCGCGCCCGCCAGGCCCTGCTGTATGGTACCGGCCAGGCCCACATTACGTTCGAATGGCGCGGGCGATTCGGGACCTGGCGGCACGGCGGCACGTTCGAAGGGGTCGTCGCGGAACTCCACGCGCGGCACCGCAAATCCAGCTCGACGATGGTGCGGCGCTACTACGAGCAGTTCATGCGGCGGGCCTTGTGTCCGCAGTGTCACGGCGGGCGGCTCAACCGGCAGGCGCTGGCAGTACGACTGGCGGGGCGACCGGATGGTCCGGACGGGCAGCTCGTCGAACTCAACATCGACGAGGCCAGCCGGCTGCCGGTTCAGAAAGCGCTCTCCTTCTTCAGTCAGCTCGAGCTCGACCGCGTGCGGCGCCTGATTGCGGAAGAGCCGCTGAAGGACATTCGGGCCCGGCTGCAATTCCTGCTCGACGTCGGCCTGGACTACCTGACGCTCGGACGGTCGGCGCCGACGCTCTCGGGCGGCGAGTCGCAGCGGATCCGTCTGGCCAGCCAGATCGGCTGCGGACTGGTCGGCGTGCTGTACGTTCTGGATGAGCCGAGCATCGGACTGCACCCGCGGGACAACCGCCGGCTGCTGGCCGCGTTGCAGCGGCTGCGGGACATGGGCAACACGGTGGTCGTTGTCGAGCACGATCGTGACACGATGGCGGCAGCCGACCATCTGGTCGATTTCGGCCCGGGTCCTGGGGCGCGGGGGGGGCGGGTCGTCGCACAGGGCTCGCTGGAAGCGGTGGCCGGCGCGCCGGATTCCATCACCGGCGCGTATCTCGCGGGCCGCGCGGCGATCGCCGTGCCGGCCACACGACGCCCCATAAACCGTCGGCCCCAGCCGGCCCCGCGCACGTCGTAATTCCCCCAGTCAATCGAGCCGATACCACAGCGGAAGTCGGTTGCGCCCTGCGCATGAGGCCGTCCACGATGGCAGTAACCATGATTTGTCCCAATCTGAAGTGCGGCCGCACGGTCGTCGCGGCGGAGGCGGCGCGCGGAAAGGTCGTGCGCTGCGCGCACTGCCAGATCCTGTTCCTGGTGCCCCGCGATGCACGGAGCACCGGCGAGGGTGCGCCGGCGGAGCCGCCGCCGGCCCAGCCGGAAGATACGAAGCGCCGCGGGCGACGATGATCCCGGACGCGCCGCACACGGCCTTTCTTGCACGAGCGAATGGAACCACGCCCCTCCAACGCGGCAAGCGGTCCGGAGCGGCGCCGCTGCGCCGCAACGAGCGCTGACGCTTCTCCGGCGACAAGGCAACTGGCGGGGATGTTCGCGGAGGAACCGGAACTGATCTCCGCCTGTCTGGAGGGCGGCGGGCCGAACCGCGCGGCGCGGGCCGGTTGGGTACTGCGGGCCGCGGTGCTGGCCGTGGCCCAGGAGCCGCGCTACGCGGACCTCAGCTACCACGCGAGCAAGGCCGCGGTGGCGGCAGGCGAATTTGACACGGCGGCGCGGCTGCTCGAGCTGGCGCTGCGCGTGAATCCGACGTACCACGATGCGCTGGTGCTGGCGGGCAGGGTCGAGCTGCGGCGGGGCCGCGCGGCGACGGCCAGGAAACACCTGGAGACCGCACTGGCCCTCGGCGCGGACTACCCGGACGTGCACGCGCTGCTGGGCGACGTTTGCCGTGCGGACGGAGATGCGCCCCGGGCGCGGCAGGCCTACGAGCGCGCGCTGGAATTGAACGCGGGCTTGAACGCGGCCCGCGCGGCGCTGGCTGAGCTGCCGCCGGCGCCGGGGAGCGGGTAGACCCATGAGCTACCTGCTGGAAGCACTGGGGCGCGGGCTGCTGGCGGACTTGCGCTCCGCTTTCGAGAAGCAACTGCCCGACGTGCCCGAGGACGACCTGGAGGGCCTGCGGGCGCGGTGGGAGGCGTCCCCCCGCTCGGTGGACCTGGCCATGCGGCTGGGCATGGCGTGGCTGCGCGAGGGCCGGTCGAATGAAGCCCGCGAGGTCTTTGAGCGGGCGAAATCGCTCGCGCCGGATTCCGTTCAACCGCGGCTGGCGCTGGCCTGTGTCTGCGACGAACTCGGGCGGCTCGACCAGTCGCTGGAACACCTGCGCGAGGCCGGGCGGCTGGATCCGCGCGATCCGGCGATCGTGTTCGGCGTGGCGTACTGCTATGAGCGTCTGGGCCGCGCGCACGAGGCACAGGAGGAATACCGCCGCGCGCTCGAGCTGTGTCCCCAACTTCGCAACGCCTACGAGCGACTCGCGGCCATCGCCTTGCGCGACCGTGCGTGGGACGCGGCCATCCAGTCCTATGAGCGGCTGGCCGAGATGGAGCCGGACGATCTGGACGTGCTGCTCACGTTGGGCAACCTTTACTTGCAGGCGCACCGCCCGGCGGAGGCCATCGAGCAGTACCAGCAAGCCCTGTTGATCGAGCCGGACGGGCACGAGCGCACCCTGGCGCAAGCCGAGGACTTGGCGCAGGAGGGGCGGGTCGAAGAAGCGATCGAGACGCTCGAGAAGCTGATCCGCAAGTACCCGGGCATGGCGCCGTTTCACGTGCGCCTGGGTGACCTGTACGTCAAGGCGGGGGAGGACGCGCGCGCCATCGAGGAATACCAGGTGGCCCTCGCGACGCAGCCCAGCTTCCTCGAAGCAACCGTCAAGCTCGGAACGCAGCACATGCGGCAGGGGCGCTACGTCGATGCCGCCGTGACTTTCAACCGCGCGATCGAGCTGAACGACCGGCTGATCACGGCGTTCGTCGGGCTGGGCGTGGCACAGCACCAATGCGGACGCCTGCACGAGTCGCTGGCCACGTTCGACCTGGCCGCCAGCCTCGAGCCAAGCAGCACGCTCCTGTTCTCCGAGACGACCCGCCTGCACCTGAAATCAGAGCAACAGCGCGCGGAAGACGGCGAGTCCGACGAGGGCGACGACCTGTCCGGCGGCGACGCACTAATCGCCGACGCGGTACGCCGCCACGAGCAGGCGCTCCAGAACGCGCCGAACCACGCCGACCTGCACTACCGCTACGGGCTCCTGCTGCGGCAGATCGGGCGTCACGAGGACGCCCTGCGGGCCTTCCGCAACGCCATCGCGATCAACCCGGACTACTGCAAGGCGCTGGTGAAGCTGGCCATCGGATTGAAGGAGGCCGGCGAGACCGACGAAGCGATCACGATGTTCCAGCGGGCGCTGCGCCTGAATGACCGCTTCGTGGACGTACACTACCAGCTTGGGTTGCTCTTCGCGCAACGCAGCCAGTTCGACCTGGCGCTGGAGGAGTTCGAGCAGGCGATGGCCGGCGCCGGCCAGAATGCCTCCTTCCGTGCCAACGTGGCGCTGGCGCTCCAGAACATCGGCATGGTCGATCGGGCCGCCGCGACGTGGCGCTCAATCTGCGAACTCGCGCCCGGGCCGGACCCGCTAGCCACGCGCGAGCAGGTGCTGCGGGACGCCAACCGCCGCTGACCCCCTCGCCGCCCCCGCCTCCCCGCGAGTACACTCCCCCGTCGCGCGCCGGCGTGTAGCCGGTCCGCCGCGGCCAGGCTCGAACCGCAGGATGACCATGAAGACCGTCCTTGTGATGAGCAACGACCAAATGGGGCAGGGGGACCAGGCCCTGGGACACAAGATCCTTGCTACGTTTCTGCGCAAGTCGCCGGCGATCCGCGATCTGACCGCGATCGTGCTGTACAACAGCGGCGTGAAGCTGGTCGTCCGCGGGTCGCCGGTGCTCGCGGAGCTGACGCAGCTCCACGAGGCGGGCGTCGAGCTGCGGCCGTGTGGGACGTGCCTGGCGCACTACCAGCTTGAGCCCGCCGTCGGTCACATCTCGAACATGGACGAGATCATCCGCACGCTCGACGAGGCCGAGAAGATCATCAACTTGTGAGCGGACTGCTACCCCCGTTACGCACTCGCCGGGCAACCTCCCGCAGGGCGCTGTCTCATCCTGTGCCTCACAGGGCTCAGGGGGCCGCCGCGTATCACTCAATTCCCCAGCTCGCTCGGGTTTCGGGTGTGTCGCGGATCTTCGCGATGTACCCGGTCGAAAGCGTCATCACGAGGACCTCAACCGGCTCTCCATCCACGGCCGTTACGGATTCGCGCGTGTACTGGCCCGCGGCGTAGAGGGCCGCGGCCTCCGCGCGGGCTGCGTCCCACTCGGAATCCGTCATCGCCGGGCGACAATGTCCCATACGGAAGAAACTGCCGTCGGACAGCGTGAACTCAACCACGTAACACGCCCCCTGCTGCGAGAAGAGCTGCTCTTTGAAATCCCCCTTGCCGAGGGCGATCATCTCGGAAATCTCATCCTGCCGCTCGGGCGTGAGCTTCGCCGGCGGGTACGGCTGCCGGACAAACTGCGTGAAGGGCTTGCCGTCTGGCAATGTACCCTCGATGGTCGCCATATCCGTGGTCGATCCGACGATCGTCCCGGCGCCCGACTCGAGCTGCTGGGTGGCGTATTCATAGGCCGCGGCGCGGTGCAACTTGGACATGGGCGGAAGGGCGTCGTAGTGCTGGAGAGTCTCTCCAGTGGACAGCACGTACCGGATCACGTACCTCAGCATGCCGTTCGGAAAGCGGCGGAGCGAAACGAGCTCTCCGCCGCCGGCGTCGCAAAGGTGTCGCCATTCTTCGCGAGCCGCAGGATCCGGGTGTTCATTTATCTTCGTGGTGTACGATGTGCCGTCCTGAAAATCGAATCGAATCAGGTACCGGCTGGCGACGTCCGGAGTATCCGGCATCTTTTCCAGAAGGGTGACCTTTCCACTCTTCCAAAGAGCGACCAGCTCATCACGATGGGCCGGGTCGACGCCGGAGAAGACCTGTTCGGCGGGGACTTCCCACTCGGCTAATCCACCCTAACTTGTGGTGAATACGTACCGGTGGTAGGTGTAGGTGCCGGCGGCGGCTGCCAAGAGGCTTGCGGCCGCGATACCCGCCACCAACGCCGTACGTCTGCGGTGGGACATCCGTTCGCGAGAAAGAACTCCCCATCGGGGCGACAGCCGCTCTGACAGTGCTTGCATATGCGGACCTGGTGTGACCGACGGCACACGTATAGCCAGCAGGTCCTGATCGAATTGCTCGGGGTCCATGTCGTTTCTCCATATTGCGTCGGCCGCCCGCCGCCGCGGGGCAGGCCGGGGGGCCGACGCTACGCTTGCGGGCGAGACGCCCGCACCACCTGGTGGACGCTGAGTTGCGCCCGTAGCTGTATCAGTCCCCGACGAAGTCGTGTGCGCACTGTCGACTCGCGGACCTTCACGATCTTGGCAATCTCGGCGGCCTCCAGACGCTCGAAGTAGCGCAGGCTCAGCACGGTGGAGTATTTGTCGTCGAGACAGGACATGGCGGACCTCACGGACTCGAAGTCCAGCGCCTCACCCGGTGGGGGCGCCTGCCGGGTGAGGCGGTCCTGCCCCCAGTCCCGAAAGCGCTCATGAAGCCGGTTGCGGGCTCGCTTCGACCGGAAGCATCGCCGGAGTTCGTTCGTGACGATCCGGTAGACCCAGGCCGTGCAATCGTCTGCGTTGACTTTGATGGCCGCCGGCACCTCATTAGAGCATTTCTGGACGAGCGGTACAGGCATACTCGGCTCCCGCTGGATAGTAAATGCGCGCGACAGGTGTCCGCGTTGCGGCGAGGAACGTGAAATGTCACGGACTCGGGCCGGAATGTTCGTACGCGCTTGTCGGACCTATGGTTAGGCGCTGTGGGGCCGTGACGGTAATCTCGGCCGGACGCGACCGGGCCTCCAGGTCCGCCAGCGGGAGACTGTGAACGCGGGAAGGGATTCCCGTCCGAGTGGGTGCGAGAAGGGATTCTCGCACCAGCAGCGAATTTCCGTCCATGTGGGTGCGAGAAGGGATTCTCGCACCAGCAGCGAATTCCCGTCCATGTGGGTGCGAGAAGGGGTTCTCGCACCAGCAGCCGAATTCCCGTCCGAGTGGGTGCGAGAAGGGATTCTCGCACCAGCAGCGAATTCCCGTCCATGTGGGTGCGAGAAGGGATTCTCGCACCAGCAGCCGAATTCCCGTCCAAGTGGGTGCGAGAAGGGGTTCTCGCACCAGCAGCCGAATTCCCGTCCAAGTGGGTGCGAGAAGGGATTCTCGCACCAGCAGCGAATTCCCGTCCAAGTGGGTGCGAGAAGGGATTCTCGCACCAGCAGCAGCAGCCGAATTCCCGTCCATGTGGGTGCGAGAAGGGATTCTCGCACCAGCAGCCTGTGGCACCCAGTGCCCGTGACACCCAGTGCCCGTGACACCCGACCAGGGGACGCGGCGATCGATCGCCGCGTTGTTCTGCAGGCTGCGTCGCGGACAGGAACGGGCGTCAGGCTTCGGCGTTGAACGGGGCGGGCTCATCGGTCGAGCCGGACGATTCCGTCGGCCCGGCGGTGGCCGAGCCCGGCGTCTCCTTCTGAAGCTTCTCGACCAGCAGTTGCCAGCTCTCGCGCTCGTAGCGCAGGATGCGCAGCGCGTCCTGGAGGGCCTGCTCGTCCTGCTTGACGTTGGCATCGATCAGGCGGCGATAGACGAAGCTGTAGATAGCCCCCATGCGGTCGGCGAGTTCGGGGTTGACCTCCCGGCGTATGCCGTTGCCCATCTCAAGCACGATGAGTTGCGCGCGTTCGAGGGCCAGGAGCGCAGCTTCGCGGTCTTTGGCCCGGATTGCCTCCAGGCCGCGGACTGCGAACCGGATTGCGCCATCGTAGAGCATCAACTGCAACTGCTCGGGGGTTGCGGTCATGACCGCGTTCTTCAAGTACTCGGAAGAAGAGTTTGCGTTGTAGCTCATGCCGGTACCGCCTGCCCACCGGTTGATCAGTTTGTGCTCAACAGGTAGGTGCTGTAGCTGTCCGCCAGGGCCGCCAGACTCGACAGCGTTGCCTGTTGGGCCTGCAATTGTGCCAGGGCCGCTTCCATCGCCTGAAACTGCCGCAGCAGCCGGGCACGCTTGCGGTCCAACTGTTCGTTAAGCTGCGTGACGCGCGCCTGAAGCAGCTCCGTCCGGTCATCCAGCGTCGCCGTGGCCCGCGAGATCAGCCCGTCCGTGTCGGTAAGCTGTTTGATCCGCTGCTCGATCTGCGTCGCGATGCCGTAGTCGGCGTCGGTGAAGAAGGTCTCCAACGCCTCGGGCTCGGCGGCGTAGGCGGCGCGGAACTGTTCCTCGTCAAAGGAAAGCTGCCCGCCGGTCTCCGTCTTGATCCCCACGTCCGCCAGCCGCGTGAACTGACCGCCCGCGTAGAGGGTGTTAGCGAACATGCGCGTCAGGCGGCCCTGAATCGTGCGCAGGGTGCCTTCGCCTTGCAGGACGCCGCGGGTTTCGGTGTCCGCGTTGTACGCCCCGGCTTCCTTGACGCGGTCCAGCGCCGCGTTGAAGCCTTCCACCAACCCCTTGAGTGCGGTCACGAGACTGTTGAGGTCGCGGGCCACGCTGACGGTCACCGGCTGGTCGGCCACGTTGCCGGCGGTGAACGTCAGCCCCTCGATCACGTTGTCGAAGGTGTTCGTGGCGCTCGTGAGGAGAATCCCGGTCTCGGAGCTGCTGCCGTAGAACACCCGCGCATCCTGGGCCGGCGCGAGCATGGTGACACCCAAGCCCGTCTGGGAGTCGTCGATGATGAGCTCGCCGGCCGCGCCGCTGATGCGGGCCGCGATGTTCAGCCGGTAGGGTGCCAGCGGCGTGCCGTCGTTCAGTACCGTGGCGGTGGCGAGGGTGGTCTCGCGGCCGATGCGGCTGACCAGGGTCTCCAGCGTATCGCCGCCGCCGATCTCGATCTGGAACTCGAATGATCCGTCGATCCGGCCGTCCTGCGCGGTGCCCAGGATGTTCAGGTCGCGGGCGATCGTGCCGCCGTCCTCTTCGACTTTCATCGCACCCGCCCCGCCGGTGGTGTCGGTCAGTAGGAGCCCGTCGCCGGTCTCGTTGATGCTCGCCTGGACGCCGATCCCGCGCGCGTTGATCGCGTCGATCACGTCCTGGAGGGTCCGAATCGACGAGGACGACAGGTCGACGGTGGCGTACACGCCGTTCGAGTTCGTGATCTTCAGCCGGCCCCGCGCGACACCCCGCCCACAGTTCAAATCCTCCAGCCGGGTGGATTCGGAAATGTACTGCCGCTGCAGATTGGCGCCGCGGATCGACGTGCCGGTCTGCGCCAGGCCCAGCTCCTCCGCCGCGTCGCCGCTGATCGTGATGGCCGAGCCGTCGACCAGATTGCTGACCACGAGGCGCGTGCCGGTGGCGTCGTATGCGGCCTCCACGCCCAGACTCCCGCCGCCGCCGGCGTCGACCGCCGCGTTGATCTGCGCGACGATGTCGGCGAGCGTCTGGCAGCCGGCCAGGTCGATGACGGCGTTCTTGCCGTTGGCGGCGATCTGGAGTGTGCTGCCGTTCAGGCCCGCCCCGCCGTTGAGCGTCTTGAGCAAGACCGTGTTCATGCCGCCCACGATGCGGCGGCCCACCGCCAGCGCGCCGGCCCCGGTGTCCTCGTATGTTCCCTCCTGGAAACCGAGATCGTACAGCGCCCGCGACCGGGAGCCTTCACCGGGTCCGGTGATGACCAGCGGTCCGGCAGCGGACTGGAGCTGAAGCCCGTGTCCGCTGGCGGAGATCGACGCGGTGACGAGCGGCGACCCGGCTCCGTCGTCGTTGTTGACGGCGTAGTCGATCGCGCTGATGACGTCGCCCAGCGTGTTCATGTGCAGGATGTTGCGGCCGTCGATCTTGCCGGTGGCCGAGTTTCCGTCGATGCCCAGGTCGCGGGCCGCGTAGCCCGTTACGTCCTCGATGATGAGGTCGCCCTTCTGACCGGCCTCCAGCTTACTCACGTCCGTGTTGTCGTTGATAATCAGGCGGCTACCGCTGACGACCACGCTGAGCCGCGCGTCGCCGAAGGCCTCCTGCAAGGCAGTCCGGATGTCGCCGATGTTCTTCGCACTGGACAGATCGACGGTGGCCGTCGTCTTGTCCCGGGACGTGATGCGGACCTGGCCCAGGCGCACGCCCTGGCCGTGGTTCAGCCGTCCAAGCCGCGTCGTCGTCGCCAGGATGTCGCTCAGACTGACGTTGATGGACTGGCCGGCGGCGTCAATGGTGAAATCGGTGCCGGCGAGGGCGGACCGAATGCCCAGGCCGTCGTTCAAGGCGGAAATGGGCGTCGAGGTCGCCGCGTAGATGATGTTCGTGCCGCACAGCTCGCCCGTCGTGCTGTACGTGTAGCCGGTGCCGAAGCCGAGGTCCGCGGCGGCGCGGCCGTTGCCGACCTCCTGCACGCGCAGCAGGGAGCTCGTGCCGGACGTGTCCTCCAGGACCAGTCCGTCGCCCCGGACGCTGGCCCGGACCTGAATGCCGGCGGAGTTGATGCGTTCGAGCACGTCGCCGACGGTGAGGGCGTCGCCGATGTTGATGACGGCCTCCTGGGTGCCGTTGGTGATCTTGAACGAGCCGCGGTGCACGCCGGTATGGCCGTTCAGTTCCTCCAGGCTCGTGCTGTTGTTCACGCGGGCGCGGGCGGACTCGATCGTGAGCGTGCCGGTTTGCAGGGGCGCGGTGCGGCTCTGGAAGCCGCGGCTCACGAACTGGTGCGTGGACGACAGGGCCCGCACGACGAAGCTGTATGTGCCGGGCGTCGCGCCGCTGCCGGCCGTGGCCGAGAGCACGTCCGCGTTCGACGAGGTGGCCGTCGCGGCGCGAAAGGTCCCCGTCCGCGAGAGCTGGGTCACACGCGAGAGCAAGGCGGTGATTCGCGCAGAAATGTCCAGGTAGGCCGTCTTTTGCGCCCCGATGCTGCCGATGCGCACGAGGAGCTGATCGCGCGGGCGGGCCTCGATCTCCATGAGCTGATCGATCATGCTCTGATAATCCAGGCCGGAAATGAGCCCGATGCCACTAGTTATGGTGCCCACGGCGAACCTCCACAGGGGCGTCGTCCAGAGCGGCGCGCACCGTCGCCTGTCATTGGTGCGTATCGGTGAGACAGGAGGCAAGGTGGATACCAGGGCGCGTGAATCCGGCGAACCGCGCCCGAGAGGATTCGAACCTCCGACCTGCGGTTTAGGAAACCGCCGCTCTATCCTGCTGAGCTACGGGCGCTGCGTAGCCATTGTACCACGCCGTTGCCAGGGGCGGTCAGCGCCGCGGAGCGGCTCCGGCGAGTAGGCGAGTAGGTCGGGTCCGCAGACCCGACGACTCCGTTCGTGCCGGGCAGGTCGGGTCTGCTCACCCGACCGCTCCGATCGTGCCGAGCTGCGCTCGTGCAAGGCAACGTCGGGGCTGCTGACCGCGGGTGGGTTTGCTGACCCGACCTACGGGTGAGTGCGAGAAGGGATTCTCGCACCAGGACACGAAGGGATTCTCGCGCCAGCATGATGACCCGACCTGCGGGACTGGCCGTTTCGGACCCGGTCCCGCAAGATCCGCCGGGGTGCCGCCTGTCCGTGGCAGATTGCATCCGCAGCGGCGGATTCGGCTCCGTCCGAGGCATATTTCTGGCAGGTTTCATCCGCCATGGCGGATTCCACCTGCCCTACGTGTCTGCGACGAAGACGTCCGGTGCGGAGCCCGGACGCTACACGCCGGTGCCAGACGTCCGGTGCGGAGCCTGGACACTACACGCCGGTCGTTGGGGCCAGTCGATATGCTTCCGCCGTGGCGGCGGCGGCGGTGTCCCAGGTGTACTGCCGCGCGACGCGCTCGGCGAGCCCCGGCGACGGCGCGCGCGTCAACGCGTTCTCGACCGCGGCGCGGATCGACGCCGGGTCGTCCGGCTCCGCATACACGGCTTCATCCCCGAAGTACTCGCGCGTGGAGCCGCCGGGCGTGACCACGAGTGCGCAGCCGCACAGGGCCGCCTCAAGACTCGCCAGGCCGGGCGTCTCATACCAACTCACACAGGCATGAACACGCGCGGCGTGGTAGAAGCGGGCCAGCTCGGCCGGCGGCTGCGGCCCGACGAAACGCACGTTTGCGCCGGCGGCGCGCCGGCAGCGACGGCCATACGCGCCGCTGAAACGGCCGGTTTGGCCGACAAGCGTCAGCGGAATGCCGGTGGCGCGCAGGGCTTCGATCAGGGCAAGCTGGTTCTTGCGCGGCTCGAGCCGGCCGACGCACAGCACGCCGGCGCGCGGCGGCGCGGGGTGTGTCGGTGGGCCAAAGGTGCTGGTGTCGGCCGCGTTCGGAACGATGACGGTCGGGCGACGCACGCCGAAGCGCGACTCGATCTCCGCCTGCTCGGCGAGGCTGTTGGGCAGCAGCACGGCCGCGGATTGAAGGAGCTCGACGGCGCGGTCCCGGAAGGTCGAGTCGCGGAGGATGCCGATCGGGCAGATTCGCTGCCGGCCGCAGTGCAGCAAGCGGCGTTGCAGCAAGCGGAGATTCTGATAAGTCGCACTTCCGAAGCAGCGGGCCAGCGTGCCTTGGAGCCCCGTCCGCCCGCCGCGGTCGAATTCGTCGCTGGGCCAGTAGATCGTGCTGAGGACGATGGGCCGGTGCGCCGTCCGCGCCCGCCGGCAATGCGGGATGTTCTCCCACAGCCGATCGAGATGGAACAGATGCACGGCGTCGTAAGCGGCGAGGTCTTCGGGGGCATCGGCGGCCAGATCGACGGTGATACCGCGGCGGCGCAAGGCGGCGGCCGTCTGAAGAATCTGCGTCGTATCCCCGCCGGGGTGCTGGGTGAGATTCCGGCGGACCAGCCACAGCACGCGCATGGCGGACTCACAGCGCCTCAAGCTGTTGTCGATGAGCTTGTGCGATCAGGCGCTGGACCTGCTCCAGGTGCGCGCGGGTCGTGCGCAGGTTGCCGACGGTCAGGCGCAGCACGTATCGTCCGCGCAGCTTCGTGTGCGACAGCAGTACGGGGCCGACGGCGTTCACCGCCGCCAGCAAACGCTCGTTGAACCGGTCCTGCTGCTCGGGTGTCCCGGGCGGTATCGCGCGGAAACACACCGTACTGAACGGCACGGGCGCAAACCGCTCCAGCCCCGGCTGCGACTCGACCCACGCCGCGAACTCCCGCGCCAGCGTGCAGTGGTACCGGATGCGCTCCTGGAGGCCGCGTACGCCGAAGGCCCGCAGGACCATCCACAGCTTGAGGGCCCGGAACCGGCGCCCCAACTGGACGCCGTAGTCCATCAGGTTCGTCACGCCGCTCTCGGTGGTGGTCAGATAGTCGGGGACGATGGAGAAGGCGCGCCGCAGCAGGTCTGGGTCGCGCACGAGCAGGAGCGAGCAGTCGACCGGGACGAACAGCCACTTGTGCGGGTTGGTCACGATGGAGTGCGCTTCGGCCAGCCCGTCCATCAGCGGCCGGAACTCCGGACAGATGCCCGCCGCACCGGCGTAGGCGGCGTCCACGTGCAGCCACAGGTTCTCGCGGCGGGCAATGGCAGCGATCTCGCGCAGGGGATCGACGGAGGTCGTTGAAGTCGTACCGACGGTGGCGACCACGGCGACCGGCCGGCAGCCGGCGGCCTTGTCGGCGGCCAGCGACGCTTCGAGCAGGTCAATCCGCATCCGGAAGGCCTGGTCGGTTTCGATCCGCCGCAGATTGTCCAGCCCAAAGCCGAGGGTGATGGCGGCCTTCTCGATGGACGAGTGCGCCTGATCGCTGCAATAGAGGGTGAGCCGCGGCAGGTCGGGGCGGCCCGCCATGCCGCGCCGGCGGATGTCCAGGTCGGTCGCGTATTCGCGGGCCGCCGCGAGGGACACGAGCGAACTGACCGAGGCGGTGTCGTTGATGTGCCCGCGGAACTCGGGGGGCAGGCCGAGCATCTGGCGCAGCCAGTCGCAGGCGTGCTCTTCGAGCTCGGTGGGGGCGGGGCCGGTTCGCCACAGCATCGCGTTGACGTTCAGTGCGCCGGCCAGCGCCTCGCCGATGATGCCGGGGCCGGAGCCGGTCACCGCGAAGTAGGCCATGAACCCGGGATGGTTCCAGTGAGTCGTGTTGGGTTCGATCAGTTGCCGGTAATCGTCGAGGATCTGATCGAGCGGCTCGGGTTCCTGGGGGGGCGCAGAGGGCAGCCGGCGGCGAACGTCACCCGGCGCGATTCGCGGCAGAACCGGGTAGTCCTGCACGCGTTCGAGGTAGTCGGCCATCAGGTCCGCGGCGCGATGCATCGCGCGGCGGAACTCGGAAGCGGGGATGTCGCCGGGGTGTGCCGGGAAGCGTCCCGGTGCGGCTTGCGTCTCAAGGGAGCGCTGCGTGTTCGGCGGGTCGGCGGAATTCGTCGCGGTCATGAGCGTTCCACGGGGGTCAAGGTGCCGGGCCGACGTTCGGACGCCGAAGCCCGACCCCCGCGATTATTAGTCACGCGGGGCCGACCGTCCACAGCGCGGGTCCGGCCGCAGCGGTACCCGACCCTCGCGGCCTATCGGACCTGTGCGCACGCCCAGTCGCGCAAGTGGCGTTGGCCCCAGGGGCGGACGATAAGCGACGTGGGAAGTATTCTGATGTCGTCGAAGTCGGAACCAGGCTCGCAGTCCCAGCCGGCGTCCGGTGCGTCGGCACCCTGCGCCGACCTGCCGTCGGAGCTCCGCGTCCAGTTGGACGCGTTCTCTGAGCGGTTCGGGAACGTGTGCGCCGAGTTCGATCGCATGCAGGAGACGCTGCGGGGGGATGCCGCCGCGCTGGCCCAGCGGCAGGTTGAGCTGGCGGCTGCGGTGGCCCGGGCGGCGGAGCGCGCTGCCGAGCTGGAGAAGCAGGCGGCGGCCCTGGACGCCCAGGAAGCGGAGCTGAAGCAACGACAGGCCGAGCAGGAGTCGCTCCGGCAGGCACTGGACGCCGAGGATGAGGAACTTCCGCGGCGTGAGGCGGCGGCGGCGGCCCGTGCCGGTCAGCTTCAGCAGGGGCGGGAAGCGCTCGCGCACGAGGAGGAACAATTCCGGCGCCGCGAGGGCGAGTTGGCCGCGCGCACCCAGGGTCTGGAGGAACGCCGCGCTGCGGTCGCGCACGAGGAGGAGGAGCTCTCGCAACGTGAGGCCGCGCTCGCGGCGCGGGCCCGCGAGCTGGAGCAGCGGCGTGAGACGATGGTCCGCGAAGGCCCCCCGCGGAATGCACGAAAGGCGCAGCCTGCCGCGGTGGCGGCCGAGCAGGCCGCGGTCGACAAAGCGGAAGAGCAGCTCCGGCAGCGACAAAGCGCAATCGAGGCCCAGGCTCAGCAACTGGACTCGCAGGAACAGGAGATTGCAGGGAAAGAGCAGGAAATGCAGCAGCGCGCGGCGCAATTGGAGGCCCGGCGCGCGGCGCTTGAGCAGGAGGAGCGCGAACTTCTCAACCGCGAGGCGGAGTTGCGCAGCCGGCGTGAGCAGCTTGCTGCCGCCGAGGCGCCGCCGGATGACCGGCAGGGGGATGAAGAGACACGGGATTCTCAGTCGGCCGAGCCTGCGACCGTCGGCACGACCGAGGCGCCGGCCGAGGTTCAAGAGGTCGCCGAGGAACCCGAGCCGGCTGAACCCGCCGGCTCGTCGCCGGAGGAGGTTGTGGGCGAGGAGGCGGAAGTTCCGGGCGGGCGCGACGCGAACGCCCCCGACGGGACCATCGACGAGTCGAAGCTCACGCCGGACCAGCGGCAGAAGCTGCACGTGCTGCGGCGCATCACGGGCGGCCGGATACCGGACGTGGAACTGCTGGCTCGCCTGGAGTCAGAGGCGGCCGGAAGCGTGCCGGCAGGCGCCGACAAACGGAAGAAGGGCCGCTGGTGGAGCGGGTAGCATGCGGGGCGACCGGCGCACGCCGGGCGGACGGCTGATTCCTCACAACGGATACGCCGTGTTGTGGTACACGTACCAGTGCCAGCCGGACAGCGCGCTGGAGGGGTAGTCCTGCATCAGCCGGTAATGACTGCCGCGCACGACGATGGCAGGAAGCGGCGCAGGACCTCGGACCTGCCTCTGAATCAGGAACCACTCGCTGCCCCCCGGCGGCCAGGACGCGCGGTCGCAGTAGACGGCCTGCTTGTGGGCCGGCAAGCCGCGGGCGTAGAAGCCTACCATCATCGCGCTGCGGAAATCGTGGTCGCCGCCGATGGAAACAATGGAGCCCGGACTGCGGTCCGCCATGTACTGGACGGCGGCCTGATATCCGCCGCGTCCGTACCGGAACAACTGGGTCATGTGCACGCTATTGCCATAGAGGAATCCGAGCAGCGCGGCGCCGTAAACGACCTTGCACGGCGCCCCCCAGGAATACATCCGCGCCAGAAGACTGCTGACGAGCAGGAGAAAGAAGACCATGGGCACGAGGAAGTAGCGCACGAAGAGCGTGGGAGGGCGCTGGAGGAGCAGCAGCAGGGCGGGTGACAGGACGATCACTACGCCAAAGAAGATGGCCTCGTCGGGGTGCCGGCGCGCCAGGACAACCAGTGACGCGAGCAGGACTGCCGCGGCGCCGCACGCCGCCAGCAGTGCCGCGGCCCCGGACTCCGGGCCGCCGATCGAGAGCGACAAAGCGCTGTTGAGCACGCCGAGCACGGAGTAGGGGGGACCGCCTCCCACCTCCATTCGTCGGATGAAGCCGAGGTACAAGGCGGCGATGGCCAGCAGCGGCGCAACGTGGAGGCGTGCCGCATTCGCGAGAGCGCTCGGCCAGCTTCGGCGGCGGAGGGCGAGTCGCCAGGCAGTCCACAGCAGGAGCGCGAGGTAGGCGTGCAGGAATGTCAGGTGGGACAGCATGCCCAGCGCTGTGCTGAGTGCGAAACACGCGGCCAGCGCCCACCCGGCGCGGGCCACGTAGCGGTCGGCCACGTAGAACGAGACGAGTGCAAAGAACACCAGCGGTCCGTACCCGCGTGCCTCCGACCCGTAGAGCACGAGGACGAACGACCCGCCGGTCAGTACCATCGCGGTCAAGCCCGCCAAGCGGCTGGTGCGGCAACCGATCAGGCCGGCCAGGATGACGCTGCCGACGCCGGCGAGCACGGCGGGGATGCGGTAGATGACCCAGGAGCGCTGTTCGCCGAGCAGGTACAGGAACAGCGTGTTCAGGAGATGGTTGTTGTCGTGTGGGAATCGAGTGAAGACTTCGAGGGCGGATGCGGCCTGGCGCGCAAATGTCCACGACCAGATTTCGTCGAGCCAGAAGTCGCCGCCGCCGGCCGCCAGTCGGACGGCTGCGGCCAGCAAGATTATGGCGGCAGCCGAGACTGCCGCGGCCGTCCCCCACGGCTGACGCTGGGTTGCCGTCATTCGATGCTGACGGTGGCCGCGCCCGGGCGTGCGCTGGTGACGAGCTGGCCGGTCTGAGGATCGACAACGCTCGGTGTTCCGGCGGCCTCAATCGTGATGACAAGCGTCTGCGTGCCACAATTCAGGCCGTCTTCCGCGGGGCGCACGTAGCGCACGAGGGCGAACGTGTCGCCGCTGAACCCGGTCTGGCCGACGCCAGCGCCGCTGAGCACGCTGTTGCCCGGCTCCAAGTAGAGGCCATAGGTGTCGCCCGTGTAGCTCAGGTAGCCCAGGGATGCGGTGTCCACGTCGAACGGTACTTTGACAGACATGCCGAGCACCTCGCCGCACTTCAGGTCGCCGGTGGCCGTTCCCCTTGCGTCCACCAGGACGCTGCGTGTCTCGGCCACGACGTATGCCGTGTCGCCGGGATAACTGAGGATGGCCGGCAGTGGGGGGCCCAGGCCGGCGGACGCGAGATACACGCTGGCCACCGCGTCGGTGTTGTTGACAATCCGCACCGATACCCGCGGCCAGTTGTCGGTGCCCTTCAGCCAGTCGGCAAGTCGTTGCTGATACGCGGCGGCCTCCAGGAGCCCGGGACACCCGCAGAGCACGGTCAGTGCCCCTGCTCCGATTACCAGTCCGGCGATCAGAACCGCGCTGGACCTGAGTCTGGGCAACGTCCCCTCACACGATGCTGACATGTAATGTTCCTCCACCGCTGGTGCGCTGGGGTCTCGGCCATGATCGTAACCCGCACGTCCGCAGGAGCAAGGCGGCGAGCGGCAGCATTTCAACAGGTTCCAGGCGGGTCGTGGACGCTGCCGGCGCTATTCAATGCCTCGCGCCGCAAGCCAGCGCTCGGCATCGAGGGCGGCCATGCAGCCGGTGCCAGCGGCGGTTACGGCCTGGCGGTAGGTGTGGTCAGCCACGTCGCCGGCGGCGAAGACGCCCGCGACGCTGGTGTACGTACTGCCGGGCCGCGGCAGCTTGATGTAGCCTTTGTCATCCAGGGCCAAAATGTCGCGGAAGAGGTCGGTATTCGGGGTGTGGCCGATGGCCAGGAAGAGCCCCTTGCACGCCTGGTCGCGCTCCGCGCCGGTCTTGAGGTTCTTCAGCCGGACGCCGGTGATGGTCTGGTCTCCCAGCACGTCCACGACGACGCTGTCCCAGACGGGGGCCATCTTGCCTTCCTCAACGAGGCGGAAGAAGCGGGCCTGCATGGCCTTGCTGGCCCGCAGCTCGTCGCGGCGGTGGACGAGAAAGACCTTCTTCGCGAACTTGGTGAGGTAGCTGCCTTCCTCGATCGCGGAATCGCCGCCACCCACGACGACCACCTCCTGGTTGCGGTACATGGGGAGCGCGCCGTCGCAAACGGCGCAGGCGGAGACGCCGCCGCCGCTCTTGGCCAGCCGTTGCTCGTTCTCCAGGTTGAGCCAATTGGCCCGGGCACCGGTGGCGATGATGACGGCGTGGGCGCTGGCGGACTCATCGTGGCTTTTGACCGTGAAGGGCTGCCTGGCGAAGTCGACGGCGGAGACGTCGTCGCGGATGAAACGCGTGCCGAAGCGTTCGGCCTGGTCCCGGAAAGCCTTCATCATCGCTGGGCCCATGACGCCTTCCGGGAAGCCGGGGTAGTTCTCGACCTCGGTAGTGAACATCAACTGACCGCCGGGGATCAGACCGCCGGCGCTGTAGCCCTCAAAGCAGAGGGGGTTGAGGTTAGCGCGCGCCGCGTAGATGGCGGCGGTCAGACCGGCGGGGCCGGAACCGATGATGACGACTTTTTCAATGGACACTGGCATTCCTTCCGGAGAGAGAACAAGGGGTCACGGGCCCTTCGCCGACCGTGGCCTGCCCTCAGAAGAAGCGTCTCACGCCCATGTGCACCAGGTAGAACCCCACTGCGATCAGGGCCATCCCAACCACGATGTTGATGAACGTCATGACGGTGGGGCGAAGCATGGTTCCCACGCGGCGGGCCCGGGTGACGCGGTACACCATCGCCACGCAGGCCACCAGCGGCAGCAACATCCAGAGCCGGCCGCCGGGCGGGAGTTTCAGCGGGGTCACGAACAGCCAGCCCAGTGAGAGAAGCTCGGTCATGGCGCGCTACCCGGTTCGGCAACCGGCGGCGATTCGCGGTGAAACGTCGGCAGCCCACCGGTCTGGGCCCGCGCGACAGCATCGAGAATCACCATGAGGTTCAGAAGGCCGGCCGCCGCGAGGTAGATCTGGGCAACGTCGGATTCCGGATAGAACGCCGTGTAGTCGGTCTCCTTGACGGGCCGGCCCTGGGCCGCCTGCTGTGCGATGTGCCGCTCGACGGCTCGGCTGACGAACATACTCGGCAACGTGTAGCCGCCGGCCGGCAGTTCCGCCAGGAAGAGCCAGCGGTTGGTCCGCGGGTTGACGGAGTCCTTAATGCCGCCGAACGCGAGGCCCGCGAAATAGGGAAAGGTGATGGCGACGAAGCACACGGCGCCGAGGCCACGGTGACGGAGGAAGAAGTGCCCGGCGCCCGGCAGAAGCCAGCTCAACAGGCCGGCTTGGACTGCCCTGGCGGTTGACCTGGATTCGTGCGTCCCCATCGTGTGGGCGTTGCTCCTCTCGTTACTGGGCCGCGATGCGACCACCGGCCGCCGGCCGCGAGTCACTCGCCCATTGGACACGATCCGCCGGAGCCGCAGCACTGTCCGCAAGGGCCCGGCGGCGGGGAGGCCCGCTTGGTCGGCGCGACGCGCGTCGCGAAGGTGCTCATGTGCCGCGTCACGTGCCGGTGTCCGCAGCGTGGGCACGTCACCTCCCCGGCTGCGCCCGCGGAGCGGACCAGCTCCTCGAACGTCGTGTTGCACGAGGGACACGTAAACTCGTAAATCGGCAAGGCGGAGACTCCTTTCGTGCGCTCGTCGCGAAAGTATAGGAAATTGGCCGTCGGCTCGCAACGGCCGGACGGCCTGTCGAATTGTCGCCGGCTCGGGCAGAATACCGTCCAGCGTGGAAGATCAGGACACAACGAGCTCCCGGCAGGTGCGGTGCCCGGCGGACGGCGACACTGCCGCCGTGCTGTTGCGGCTCGTCGGGCGCTTGAGCGCGGGGTACCGGCGGTGTCGTGATGCCGGCGAGGGGGTTGATGCGGCGGTAGCCGACGCGGCGATCGAGTCCCTGATGCTCGCGGAGGCTGCCCTGCGTTACGCGGCGTGCCGCGGCGATGGGCCGACGCGCCCGCCGCAGGTCGCCGTGCTTGGCCCCACGCAGACCGGCAAGAGCACAGTCGTGAACCTGCTGTTGGGCGAGGCGGCGGCGGCGGTGAGCCCGCTGGCAGGGTTCACGGTGCATCCGCACGGATTCTGGGTCGCAGGGGCCGCGAAGGACGACGGTTGGACAAAGGGGCTCTTTCCCGGCTGGCGGCGCAGCGATGCGGGCAAGCTGGAGCGCGATGCGCTGGATACCTACGCGCTGCGTGCGGTGCCCGCCGCGCCCGGGCTGAGTGCCGGCGTTCTCTGGGACACACCCGATTTCGACTCGCTGGCAGCGCGGCAGTACGCGCGCGGCGTCCTCGAGGTCGCGGCCCTGGCCGACGCGTACCTGCTGGTGTTGAGCAAGGAGAAGTACTCCGACCTTTCCGTCTGGCGGCTGCTGGAGCTGGTCGAGCCGCTGGGCCGGCCGCTCACAATTGTCCTCAACAAGGTGACGCCCGACGCGGAGGAGACGCTGCGCGCCTCGCTCCGGGCGCGCCTGGTCGAGCGCGGCCAGGCGTGGGGAGATGTACCGGTTTGCGTCTTGCCGTATGACACGGCGCTGGCGGCGGGCAAACCACGGGCCGGAGCGGACTGGGCGGTGCCGTTGCGCGACGCCGTACGGAGCAGCCTTGAGGCGGTCGCCGACGCCGGCACCCGGCGGCCGACTGGGGTGCAGCGGCTCCTTCGCCGCCATTGGATGACCTGGCTTGCTCCCGTGCAGGCGGAACAGGAAGCGCGCGCCGCGTGGCAGGGCATGGTCGCGACCGCCGCGGGGGAATTCGTGGCGGCCTACACGCGCGACTACCTGGAGCACCCGCAACGCTATGACTGCTTTCGGCGGGCAACGGTGGAACTGCTCCGGCTGCTGGAGTTGCCGCGCATCGGCGGCGTGGTGGGCCGTGTCCGGCAGTGGACGACCTGGCCGGCGCGGCAGGCCCTCACGGCCGCGCGGCAGTGGTGGTCCGGGCGGCGCGGCCCGGTCCGTGCGCCACACCTGCTTGGCATGGAAGGCGCGATCCTGCTGGACACGCTGGATGTGCTGCTGTCCGGTTTGCAGCGGCAGGTGGGCCGGCGTGCGCGGCCGGGGGTACCCTGTTGCGACTTCTGGCTGGCGCTGGAGCAGCGGCTGGAACTGGCGCGGGCGAGCATCCGCGGCACGTGCGAGCAGGCCATCAACCGCCACCATGAGCAGGTGTCAGGCGAGGTCCAGGCTGCTGCAAACCGGCTGTACGCCGCGTTGCAGAAGAGCCCGGCGCGACTGGCGGCCCTGCGCACGGCCCGCGCTACGATGGACGTGGCCGGCATCCTGCTGGCTGTGAAGACCGGCGGGCTTTCGCCGCTGGATGCGGTATGGGCGCCGGCCACCTTCGCGCTGACCTCGTTGTTGACGGAGGGCATCGCCGGGCTTGAGTTCGGACGCGAGGCCCGCGAGCTCAAGGGCCGGCAGCGGGCTGCCGTGGAGAAGACGCTGGTGGCAGAGGTTCTGATCCCGCAGTTGAGCAACTTGACGATTGGCCTGGATGCGCCCGGCTTGTTCGGGATCACGGTGGCCGAGGTCAGCGATGCAGGCGCGGCGCTCGCCGCCTGGGAGGCCGGTTCATGAGCGATGCCTTTCAGGACCTGTGCGCGCGGGCCCGCGGATGGTTTGAGGGGGCGCTCGCCGCGGGCTGGCTTGATGAGGCCGATCTCGCCCGGCTGGCGGCCGTCGAACAGCACACTCCCGGGGAGCTTTTCGCCGAGCAGAAGGCGCGACCGCTCGTTGTTGCGCTCTTCGGGGGTACGGGCGCAGGCAAGAGCAGTCTGCTGAACCGGCTGGCGGGCCAGGAGATCGCGCGGGTTGGCGTCGAGCGTCCGACGTCGCGGGAAGTGACGCTGTACGTGCACGAGTCGGTGAAGCTGGCGGACTTGCCGGCGCACCTTCCGGTGGAGGCCGTGCGCGTCAATCGGCACCGCTCGGACGTCTACCGTAGCGTGCTCTGGATCGATGCGCCGGACATCGACAGCACCGAGGAGGCGAACCGCCGATCGGCCCTGGCGTGGCTGCCGCACGTGGACCTCGTGTGCTACGTGGTCAGCCCGGAGCGCTACCGTGACGACGTCGGGTGGCGCGTGCTGCGACAGCGCGGGCACAAGCACGGCTGGCTGTTCATCCTCAATCGGTGGGATGAGGGGGATTCGCAACAGTGCGAGGACTTCGCGCAGGTGCTCCGCGCGGCGGGGTTCGACCATCCGATTCTGCTGCCCACGTGTTGCGTGCCCGGGCGGGAACTGCCGAGCCCGGACCAGTTCGGCCGGATTCAGGCGCTGTTGACGGGCCTGGTGGAAGCGCACGCCGTGGAGGAGCTGACGCGCCTGGGCCACCGGGCGCGGCTGCTGGAATTGCGCGCGGCGTTGGAGTCCGCACAGCGCAAACTCGGCCACGAAGAAACATGGGCGCGGATCGCGGAAGCCGCGCGCCGGCAGTGGCGCACGACGTTCGAGACGATTCGCGCGGGGGCGGATTGGCCCCTGCGAACGACGGCCGCCCGCGGCGTGAGCACGCAGGAGGCCCAGCTCGACCAGTTGCTTGGCGGTGTGTGGGACGATTGGGCACAGTCGAAGCTGGGCGCCTATCTCGACGCGGTCGAGCTTGCGGTCCGCCGCGCGGGCGTGAACGCCGGGCCGGTGCGACGGAAGCTGGACGAGGTGGCGGCGGCGGCCGGCGACGGGGTTGCGCAGCAGTTGCGCGATTCGGTGCGGGCAGGGCTGTCGCGTCCCGGCACGCCGCTGGTGCGGGCGGCCCGGCGGGGCACCGGCTTCCTGATGGCGTTTCTGCCGCTGGTGGCGTTGCTGTGGGTCGGGTGGGCGGTGGTTGCAGGGTACTTGCGGGCGGCACAGGGCACGGCCCCGTTTCGGGGCGCGGACATGGCCATCCACAGCCTGCTCGTCGTGCTGATTGCCTGGGCGGTGCCATTTGCGGTCGATCGTCTGCTGCGACCCTCGGTTGAACAGACGATCCTGCGTGCGCTTCGCGCGGGCCTTGCCCAGGCGTTGGGCGACTGCGGTGCGGGGCTGGAGCGTGCCCTCGGGGACAGCGCGGTCGCAGCCGCCGCCCGCCGCGCGGAGGGCGACCGGATCATCGCCGACCTGGTTGCCGTCCTGGGGCGGTCGCCTGAGAAGGAAGTGCCTGAGCTCGGGCGGCTGATACCCCAACTCTCGCAGGGTGACGCGCGCGCCGGCGCGGCTGACAAGGCCCATGTTGGTGAGAGCTAAATCACGATGCGCGATTCGGCTCCGGGCGTCAAAACGCGCAGCGCAAGCGAGCGCGTATTGGACCATGCGCTGGCTCGCGCGGCGCGTCTGATAGCGCTCCCGAATCGCGCACGGCCATGTAGTGTCCTGAGTCGCCGGTTCGGCAAAGAAGTGGGCCGCGCATACCCCTGGCTGGGAGGTGCAAAGCGGAACTTCGCACTCCTCGTGTTCCACGGGCAACAACTGTGGGCAACGTCAGACTTAGGACGGGAGTTCGGGGTCAGACGTGGGCCGGCAGGAGCATGGCGACCTCGTCCTCCGAGGCCGACGCGAGCTTGATCTGGTGGGCGGGCACGCCGATGACGGTCGCCATCGGCGGGACATCGTCGATCACGACGGCCCCGGCACCGACGATGCACTCGCAGCCGAGCGTGATCTTGGGAATGATGGTCGCTCCGATCCCGATGAAGGTACCGGGTTCGACCGTGACGCGGCCCGCGATCCGTACGCCCGGGCAGATGTGCGTCCCTTCGCCGATCATCGTTTGGTGGTCGATGATGCAGCCGGTGTTCAGGATCACGGAGTCCCCGATCTGGCAGTGGGCACAGACGACCACGCCGGCGGCCACGACGACGTTGCGGCCGAGCATGGCGTTGTGTGCCAGGGTAGCCGAGGGGTGGATGGCATTGATGAGGTCGATCCCGGTGGCGTCGACCTCGCGCGCCAGTCCGCGCCGGACGCCGTTGTCGCCGATGGCGACGATGACACCGGTCACGTCGCCTTGGTGGGCGACGTGGGCCAGGTCGTCAATGGCGCCCAGGACGGGGATGCCGTCGACGCGGCGCCCGTGGATGTTGGGGTTGTTGTCCAGAAAGCCAACTACCTGGTGGTGCGCGGACTGAAGGAGGATGTCGAGCACGACACGTCCGTGCCCGCCGGCACCCAGGATAAGGATGCGTTTGGGCGGGCCGGGTTGGTGTCGGAAATTCGTCATGGCACCTCGGGCGCATGCGGGGGGCGACCAATTCCTTTATCGGGTTCGCAGTGGCCGCTCACGAGAGGCGGTCGGCGAGCGCCGGACTTCGGAAGCGTTCGCAAGCCGCGCAGGCAGATCCGCCGATAACTCCTTGCGGCTGTTCCAGCAGGGGCGGTTCAACGGTGAACCGCAGTGGTCCCCTGCCGTAGTTGTGATACCGGATTCTGCGCCCCGGGGCGGCTCCGGGACGGCGTTTGACAACGAGGCGCGCGGCGGTTTAGATTCGCGGGTCTGCGAATCCTGCGCCACGTAGGGTGCGGCGCCGGGCCGCCACGTGCGATCCTTGGAGCCCTCTGAAACGCGGAGAGTGGCTTGTCCGAGCGTGGCTCCGTTGGCGCAGAGGAGTTTGGCATGCGTTACCGGCGTACGCTCGCAGTGGCGTGGCTTGGGAGAGTGTCGGCCGGGTCCGTCCTTGTGGTGGCGCTCTTCGGTTGTGCCCTGCTTCCGCCGAACAGTTTCCTCGACCCGACCAAGGTCGGGCAATTCCCGCTTGAGGCCCGCGAGGCGGGCATCCGGCGGATTCTGAGTCCGCGCGAGACCCCCCCGGGGATCGCCAGCGCGACGGACCCGACGCCGGAAGACCTCGTGGCGGTATATGAGGAATACCGGATCGCCCCGGGCGATGCGTTGGGATTGGCGATTCACGACCTGCTGGAATCGGGGCGGCCGTTCCAGACAGTTGTCGAAGTGAGCCCGCTGGGCGAGATCCGCATTCCCGATCTCGGTACGGTCAAGGTGACGGGGCTGACGGAAGCGGAAGTCGAGCAGGAATTGAAGGCCCGCCTCCGGGAGAGCGGGCTTCTGCCCCGGCCGGTGGTGATCGCCTCGCTGCAGGTCAAGCGTGGACGTCTGTACCACGTGATCGGGGCCGTTCGTCAGGCAGGACCCTATGCCATCGGCGATCCCGATCTGCGCTTGCTGGAAGCCCTGGGCATGGCGGGCGACGCGGACGCCAACGCCCGCAGGGCCTACGTGATTCGCCGGGAACCGGGCGCGCACGGGGAGTTGCCCGCCGCAGCGCCGCCGGCGCCTCCGGTGGAAGAGGGGTTGGTGATCCCGCCGCCAATGGAAGAGGAGAGCGTCTATCCGGGCAGCTTCGTGTCCGCATTTGGGCGGGGGCAACAGGAACCCGTGGCGACGACTCAGCCGCCAACGCGCGACGAGCTGGCCGAGGTACTGTCTCCCACGCCGCCCCAGACGAGCCCAGCCGTGCGGCCGGCGGAGGAGCCGCCGCCGCGGCCGTTTGAACCGCTGATCATCTTCGATCCGCAGACGGGGGCGTTGCTGCCGGCGGAGCCTGGACCGCGTGAGGCTGTGGAAGCGGAACCCGCACGGCGGCCGGAGGAGCTGGAGGAGCCGTTCGACTGGGAGGAGGTCGAGGGTGTCGGGCTTGAGCAGCGGGTGATTGCGATCAACCTGGTCGAGTTGCGCAACGGGAACCCGCGGTACAACGTGGTGATCCGCGACCGCGACGTCATCCACGTGCCGATCGACACGGGTCTGTTCTACCTGATGGGGGAGGTCAATCGGCCGGGCGTGTACGCGTTTGGCGGCCGGGAAATCACGGTGAAGCAGGCGATCGCGATCTCCGGGGGTTTTGCACCGATGGCGTGGCCGCAGCGGTGCGAGCTGATCCGGCGCGAGCCGGGGACGGACAAGCAGTTCACACGGACGGTGAACCTGGATGCGATCTTCGCGGGCCTGGAGGAGGACTTCTTCCTCCGCGACGAAGATATCCTGAACGTCGGCACGCACACGATTGCGCCGTTCCTGTTCGTGGTCCGCAACTCGTTCCGCTTCACGTACGGGTTCGGGTTTGTTTACGACCGGAATTTTGCGGACAAGGACGCGTACGGCTCGAAGATCAACCCCGAGACCCTGCGAATCCAGCAGCGGGCGTCGCGCGGCCTGCCCTACTGACCGCAAGGGACGAGAGTCATGGCAGCCAGACCAGCAGTGTTGACGGCGCCGGCCTGGCCGATGACGTTCGGTCGTGCGGCGCAGATCAAGACGGGGCTGATCGTGGCCGCGTTCGTGGGGGTGTTCTGGGAACTGCTGGACTTCATCCCGCCGAATTACGGGATGCTGGCGTATTCCTGGCGGTACGAGTCCGACTGGTCGCACGGTCCGCTGATCCCGCTGTTCAGCGCCTACCTGGTGTATTTGAAGTGGGAGCAGATCCGGCGCTGCCCCGTGCGGCACGCGTGGCCAGGGTTGGGGATCATTGTGGTGGGGCTGGCCTTGTATCTGTGGGCACTTTCGGGGCACCTGCTGTTTGCCTACGCCAAGCCCGTGGCCATGATGGTCACGCTGCTGGGAGTCCTGATCCTGCTGTGCGGGTGGCCGATGATGCGGCACCTCTGGATGCCGTGGCTGTACTTGTTCTTCGCCATCCCCCTGCCCTCGCGGCTCTACTTCGCGCTCACCGACCCGCTGCGGCGGATGGCCGCCACGGTGGCGGCGACGGTGCTGGACGCGTTGCCGGGGGTGGCGCTCGAGGTGCAGCGAGTAGGGTCGAACCTGGAGTACCGCTACCAGGGAGCGACGGGGGTGATCGGCGTGGCGGACGCGTGCAGCGGCATGCGAAGCACGGTGACCTTGTGCGCCGTGGGTGTCGCCGTGGCGGTAATGTCCGAGCGTCCGACCTGGCAGCGCATTGTCCTGGTGCTTTCGTGCGTCCCGATTGCGACGTTCTGCAACTTCATCCGGGTCACCGTGACCTGTTGGCTGCACGTGTTCGTGGATCCGAAATACGCCGCCGGGCAATATCATATGATGCTCGGACTGGCGGTGATCGCCCTGGCGTTCGGCATCTTCAGCGGTCTGGGGTGGGTGCTGAGCCGACTGGTGACGGAGGAGCCGGAGGAGGCGAGCAGGGCGGGCTGCTAGCGTGGAGCGCACGGTGCCGCTTCGCTCTCCGTGCTCGGCGCGGCTTCTGGAGGCCGCGGCACGCAGTGAAAGACACAGGACATGACGACTTGTCCAAAGAAACCTGAGCCCGCCGGCGCGGCTCCGCCGTCGCAGACCGCCCGCGCCCCCTCGCGCGCTGGGCTGGGGCAGTGGGCGGGGGCGCGCTACTGGGTGTGCCTGGGGGTGCTGGTCTGTGCGGCGGTGGGGCTGAAGGCGACCGCGCGGGGGCTGGGCATGGCCCTGCGCAAGGAGGCGGTGCCGCTGAAGCAGCCGTTGCAGTTCTTTGACGCGCGGAAGCTGGCCCCGGATTACGAGCTGAACAAGCGGCTGACGGACAGGCAAGAGCCGATGTCCGAGGACATGATCGAGACGCTCGGTACGCAGGACTATCTTCAGATCTACCTGACGGACACGCGCAAGCCGCAGGATGACCGCACCCAGGTGGCCCTCCTGTTCGTCACGTACTACACCGGCAAGCCGGACCTGGTGCCGCACGAGCCGGATGTGTGCTGGGCCGCGGCGGGCTACGACCGCGTATCGGCCGCGTCAGACCGGGTGCAGGTGCGCGGGGCGGGCCTGCCCGACGACGAGCTGCCGATCCGCGTCCTGGAGTTCCGGGCGGCCCAGCAGGACCGGCTTTCCACGAGGGGGGCCGACGTGGCGACGGTCATCTATTTCTTTCACACGAACGGGCACTATGCGCTGACGCGGAATGACGTGCGGAAGAGCATGTCGAACCCCTTTCAGCGGGCGGCGTACTATCTGAAAGTCGAGGTCACGTTTTCGAGCGGTGGGTTGGCACGGGCCGGGAAGGAAGAATCCGTGGCCGCGGTGGGGCCGCTGATGGAGCGAGTGATGCCGGTGCTGCTGAATGATCATATCGACCTGGAGAAGCTCGGGTCCGCCGGTTCGGCGGTGCGCGCGGGAACTTAGGAAGAACGAGGGCAGGCCCCGATGGCCACACAAAAACGTCTGAACAAGAACCTGGTCGCATTCCTGACGATCATGGCGATGGTCCTGGTTGTGTCGGTGATTGCGCTGGTGGCGCGGCAGCAGGCGCGCCGTGATCCTGAGATCCTGGCGCAAAGTGCCCGAGACAGCCGGCAGGCGGGGGACCTGGAGGAGGCCTGGCGCCGTTTCCTGCGCGCCTGGGACGCGAGCGAGCTGCGCGGGGAGCCGAACACGAAGTACGTGCTGGAAGCGGCGGAGTGCGCGTACGAGATGGGCGAGCTGGGCAACTGGCGCGGCCTGCTTGAGCGTATCTCCGCGAAACTGCCGCATGACCAGGCGCTGGTGGTGGCACTGCTGGAAGGGTTGTGGCGGACGCTGCACATCAGCGGGGTGGTCCACTGGCCGGATGTCTGGCGGGACGCCGGCGAGAAGCTGTTGCAGCTCGACGAGAGCAATTTGCTGGCGATGGTCAGCGTGGCGCGCGGCCTGTGGGAACTCAGAGGTGTGGAGAACGAAGCGCGGGCCGACCGCCTGGCCGCCCAGGCCTTCGAGTTGGCGCCGCGCGATCCGCGCGTGGCTGCGACCTATGTCGTGCACTTGCAGCGCGAGGCGCGGAAGAAGTTAGACGCTGCGCTGCAGGCTGGGGGCCGGCCCTCGGATATTGACCGCGTCAACCGCGAGTTCACCCGGGACGTGCTGACCGTGATGGAACCGGCGATGGAAGAGCACCCCGGTGACGTTGCGCTGGCGAGCATGTTTGCCGACTTCCTGGCGTACGAAGGCCGGCGGCTGGACCAGGCCCAGGATGCCGCCGGTGCCACCGAGCTGTTTGCCAGGGCGCGGGATGCCTTGCGGCGCGCGATCGAGGCCCGGGCGGACCAGCCCAGCGCGGACTTGTACCTGGCGTTGGCGCAGCACGAGCGTGCGGCGTTCGAAAGGGCGCACCCGGGGACAACGGCGGCCGACATGGGGCCGCTGCGGGCCGAGATCGAGCGGATCGACGGGCATGCGCAACGGGCGATCGAGTTCGACGCGGCGATGTACGAGGCGTACACGTTGCGGGCGGACCTGGTCCAGCGATTTGCCGTCGGTCCGGACGGGGCGGAGCTGCCGCTGGTGGAGCGTCTGGAGAAGGCGCTGGCGCTGCTGGAGTCGGCCAAGGAGCGGACGCTCACGCTCCGTAGCCTGCGCGCTCTGCTCCGGCCGTTTGATCGCCTGCTGATGCTGCGGGGGGCCTTCGATGTTGCGATGTTGTACGAGATTCAGGCGGCCGCGGGGGAGGGCGGCAAGACCCCGACCTACGCCCGGGCGGAGGCGCTCCTGGACGAGGTCCGGAGCCGCTACCCGGAGTACCCGTTGACCTTCTACATGCAGGGGCAACTGCACGTGGTCCGCGGCGACGCGGTGGCGGCGATCGGCGCGCTGCAACAGGCCTACCAGAAAGCGGAGCAGGCCGTCGGCGCGCGGGCGCAGGCGGAGTTCTGGTTTGCCCGGGCGCGCGTCACGCGGCTGCCCTCGGAACAACTGGCGCTCTTGTACCTCCAGCGCAGTCAATACGGGGAGGCGGCGCGCTGGGCGGAGCTCGCCATGCGCGAGTTTCGCGACGCGGGAGTCGTACCGCCGGCGGTGCTGGTGGCGGGGTATGGCGAGATCCTGCGCCAGGTTGGTCGGCCGGAAGACGGCCTGGGCGTCGTGAACGAGTTTCGCGCGCGCTACCCGGACGATCAGGCGATCGCCGCGGTGCGGGTGGCGCTGCTGACCGATCTGAATCGGAGCGACGAGGCCAAGGCCGGGCTGGAACAGCTCACCGGCTCGGGGCCGAGCATGAACCTGTGGCGCGCGCAGAAGGCTGCCGAGCAGGGCGATTATGCCACGGCGGAAGACACGCTGCGGGCGGTCATGAAGGACGACGGCGCCAGCGATGAACATTTCCGCGAAGCGTTGCAGCGGTTGATTGGCGTGCTGGACCGTACGCGCCGCCGGCCGGAGGCCCGCGCCCTGGTCCAGGAGCTCAAGAGCGATCCGCCGCGCGGCGGCTTGCAGCGGATGCTGGAGCGGCTGGAACTCGAGTTGGCGGTGGACGATCCGACGAGGCTGACGGCGGAAGAGTTGAAGGAGCTGGACGCCAAGCGCAAGGAGCTGATTGCCCAGACCCCGAACGCCCTGTTTCGCGCGCAGGAATACTACCAGTTTCATGCCAGCCGCGGCGACTGGGAGCAGGCCCTGCCGTACCTGGAAGAGCTGCGCAAGGAGTTGCCGGCGGAGATGCGGCTGGTGGCGGAGGAGTTCCAGGTTCGGCTGTACCTGCGGCAATTCGAGCGCGTGACTGACCTGCTGGCGATGTTGTCGCAGTACGACGGGGGGAAGGGGTTCGACTACGCCGGCGGCGCGATTTACCGCGGCGACCTGGCGATCGCCAAGGGCGACACGACCCTGGCGATTACGGAATACCGCCAGGCCGCGCAGCAGTTGCCGGCCAAGTCCGACGAGTTGGAGGTCAAGCTCGCGCGGGCCTACTTGGTGGCGGGGCGCATTTCGGAAGGGCTGGAGGCGTTGAATCGGGCGGTGGCGACGAATCCGCGCAACTTCGACGCCCACTGGCTGCTGCGCGAGGTTCACCGGCAGCGGGCGGGCCAGAGCTTCGGCGCTGAGAAGGCCGAGAGCGAGGCGCTCGCAGAGAAGGCCCAGGCCAGGGCCGCCGAGCTCAATCCGGACCATCCCGAGGTGCGGGCATGGGCCCAGGAGGCCGCGGAGGAACGCGATCCCTTGGCCGCGATCGCCGAGCGAGAGCGGAAGCGCGCCGCCGACCCGAACGACGAGGAGAACCTGGTGCGGCTGAGCGACCTGCTGGTTCGTGCCTGGCGGCAGGCGGCGGGAGGTACGGACGAGGCGCTGCGGCAGGAGATCCTCGCCGCGGCGGATCGCCTCTTCCCGGAGACGCTGTTTGCGGTCAGCGGCGACGCACAGATGAGACTGGCGCGCGATGCGGCCGAGCTTTACTCCCTGGCCCAGCGCGCGGAGCAGGGGGCCGGGCTGCTGCGGCGGCTGCTCGAGCAGCGCACCGGCGAGAGTCGGGTCGAGGCCCAGATGTTGATTGCGATGTTCTTCGAGGCGCTGGGCAATCCCGACGCGGCGGAGCGCGAATATCAGAATGCACAACGGCTCATCCGGGAGGCGACGCAGGATGTGGAGGCGTGGCGCCGGCTGGAACTCAACGTTGGGACGGGGTTGATCCGGTTCCACCAGCGGCAACGCCGCGCAGACAAGGTGGCGGAGGCTTGCCGCTGGCTGCTGGATCGGCTGGGATCGGAGCCGAGCCAGGCTGCGACTTCCCAACAAGTCCGATTGATGCTGATTGAGGCGCTGTACAGCGCAGGGCAGTTGGGGGACGCGGAGGCGGAGATTCAGGGCTACCTGAAGGCGTATCCGGGCGACCTGGCGGGGCTGAGCGCCCGGGCCCAGTTGCACTTGCGGAAGAAAGAGCGGGACTTGGCGCTTGAGGATCTGACGCGCGTGCTGGAGCGGGACCCGGAGAACGTACCGGCGTTGTACAGCCGGGGCCGGTTGGCGCTGGAGCGCGGCCAGTACGACCGGGCGCGGGCCGACCTGTTGAAGGCCGAGGAGGTGATCGGCCGCGAGCCGCGGTTGGAGGCCGATCTGCGGCGCCAGTTGGCGTCGCTGTACATGCGCACGCGGCAATTCGACCTGGCGGTGAGCGAGCTGCGGATCCTGCTCGACCTGTTGGAGGCCGAGGGCGGCCGGGGCGAGCAGCGGCAGCAGGTCGTGCGGCAGTTGGCGCGGCTGCTCTACAGCGGGCTCGATCAGTTCGAGCGGGCGCAACGGCTGATCAGCGAGTACATGGAGAAGCACCCGACGGAAGCGCTCTGGCCGTTTGAGCTTGGGCGTCTCTTCGAGGTGCAGGGTTCCAGCGCGGAGCAGGAGGCGCAGAAGGCCAGGCAGCGGGGCGACTCCGCCAAAGAGCGTGAGCGCCTGGATGCGGCCCGACAAAGCTACTCGTCGGCGGTGACGTACTACCAGCGGGCTGCGGAGCGGGCCGGGGAGCGGAACCCGCTGGAACGGACCGGTGCCTTGATCGCGCGGCTGGGGGCGCTGAATCGTGCGGGGCGCGGTGCGGAGGTTCTGGACACGTTCCGCAAGACCGACTTTGCCATGATGCCCGAACCGGGCCGCGTGGAAGCGCGGGCTCGGATGGGGGTGGAGGCGGCCAAAGCGCACCACGCGGCCGGCGCCGCAGAGGCGGCGGCCGAGCGCTGGCAACAGGCGCTGTGCGATGCCTGCACGCAGAACATCGGGTTGGCCGGCGACGTGGCGGCCGAGCTGCGGGACACGCTAGGCGACCGCGCGGGGGCGGCGGAACAACTCCTGCGGCAGACGTTGGAGGGCCGGCCGGCCGATGACCAAGTGGGCCGTTGTCTGCGCATCCTGCTCGGTACCCACCTCTGCCTCACCGGCAACGCCGCCGGGGCCCTGCCGGTGCTGAGCGAAGCCCTCGCGACCACGACGAAGGGCACGCCGGAGCAATTGAGCGCCCTGCTGACGCGCGCGCAGGCCCAGGACTGGACCGGCGACCGGGAGGGGGCGATCCGGACGTACAAGGAAGTGCTGGCCGACTACCCGGACAATCTGACGGCCCTGAACAACCTGGCGTACACGCTCGTCGAAGCGCCGCCGCCGCTGTATGCCCCGGCGGAGGCGCGCAAGTACGCCGAGCGCCTGCGGAGCCTGCTGGTGGTCAGCGAGAACGTGGGCACGATGTTGGACACGGTCGGCTGGGTGCACTTCCACAACAACGAGCTGGATTTGGCGGTGTCCGCGTTGGAAGAGGCGTTCAGCGCGAGCGGGTCGGACACGGCCGTCTGTCTGCACCTGGGCCAGGTGTACCGCAAGCTCAACCGCATCGCGGATGCCCGGTCGGTGCTGACACAGGGGCTTGAGCTGGCCCGCCTGAGCGGCAACGCGGAGAGTGTTCGACAGTTCGAGGATGCACTGGATAGCCTGAAATAGCGGGGTGCAGGCGGTGGTGTGTGCCGCAGGGCGGAAGATCGCCCGCTGCGGCCGGCGAGGTGTGTGATGAGTACCATGGACGGGTATCGGCAGATCATTCCGGCGGGGCAGGCTCCCGCGGCGCCAGCGGCACCCTACCAGGGTCCGCTCGCCGCTTCGACCGAGGAGGAGGCCGCCGGACTCGGCGCCAAGGACGTCTGGCGGATCGTCAAGCAGCGCAAGGTGCTGATCATTGCGACGTTCTGCATCGCCTACGTGCTCGTCGTGGCGGCGACCGTGATTACGTACCGGTTCTTCCCGGCCTATCCGGCGGAGGCCTTCGTCCAGCTTGTGCTGCCGGTCGCGGACTGGGGCAAGCCGCAGGAGACGATCGTTCCGAAGGACTACATCACGGGCCGGCTGGCGACGGAGGCGGCGCGGATCCGCAACCCGGCGGTGCTGCAAGAGGTGCTGGCGCTGCCGGAGATCAAGGAGACCTACTTCTACCGCTGGTACGAGGGGAACTTCGACAAGTGCCTGCATGACTTCGAGAAGATGCTGGGCGTGTTCCCGGTCCGCGACACGCACCTGGTGGCCGTGACGATCGCCCTCAAAGACCCCAAGGAGGCCCGGCTGATCGTCAACGAAGTAGTGAAGCGCTACGTGGCGCGCTCCAAGTCCGCCCTGACCGACGAGGGGCGGGAGAAGCTCGAGTCGTTGAAGAACACGCAGGCGTTGGTGACGGCGGAACTGACGAACGTCCGCAACCGCGTGCGGGCCCTGCGCCAGCAGCGGGACATGCCGGCGCTGGAATCGGAGCGCGACGTGATGGTGGACGCCATCGCGGTGCTGACGAACACGATGGCGGAACTGAAGGCCCGGGCGGCCGACGTGGAAGCGCAGTTCGCCACGCTGCGCGGCGGCGACCCGCGCAACCTGCCGCTCTCGAACGAAATGAAGGTCATCGTCGAAGCAGATCCGGTCTTGCGCTACTACCGCCAGCAGGTGGAGCAACTCGATATCCAGCTCGCGTCGCTTTCACAGGTGCTGGGCAGCGAGCACCGGCAGATTCAGGTGCTGAAGGTGCAGCAGGCCGGGTACTTCTCGAAGGAGACCCAACGCCGCGAGGAGCTGATCGAGGATCTGCGGGGCCGGCAGGTGGAGAGCCTCCAGCAGGAGCGGGCGCGCATCCGGAACATGATCGGTGAGGTTCACGAGCAGCTCATCGAGCGCGAGAACACACAGCGCGATCTGGACGGTGCCATCCAGACGTTCCAGAACCTGACGAACGATGAAGGGCGGCTGTCGAAGGAGCTCGAGCAGGTCAGCGTCGCGCTGCGCGAGGCGGAGAACATGCTCGACGTGCAGCGGCGCGAGGGGCGTTTGCAGCCGCTGCTGTCCGCGCGCGAGGCTTACTTGCCCAGCCGGCCGAACTTCCCGCTGTTTCTGGGTGGTGGATTCGTGCTGTCGCTGCTGATCGCGGTGGGGCTGGCGTTCCTGCGCGAGTTCACCGATCAGGCCATCCGTACGCCGCTCGATGTGCTTCGCCACGGGCACCTTTCCGTGCTCGGCAGCGTGCCGCTGCTGGACGATGAGCAGGCGGACGTCGACAGGATCGAGGTGGCCACGCGCCGGGCTCCGCACTCGCTGGTGGCCGAGGCGTTTCGCCAGATTCGTGCCCACCTGACGTTCAGCGGACCGTTGCTTTCTCAGCAGACGCTGTTGATTACCAGCCCGCGGCCGGAGGACGGCAAGACCGCGACCGCGATCAACCTGGCGGTCACCCTCGCCCAGGGGAATCAACGCGTCCTGCTGATTGACTGCAACTTCCGCCGGCCGTCCATCCGGGCCACGTTCGCCGACACCCGCGCGGAGGGACTGAGCAACGTGCTGGTCGATCACAAGACGCTCGAGGACGTGATCACGAAGACCGATCTGCCCAACCTGGACGTGATGACGAGCGGTCCGATGCCGCCCAACCCCGCGGAGCTGCTGGGCTCCGGTCCGATGCGCGAGTTGCTGGCCGCCGTCAAGCAGAGGTACGAGCGGGTCATCCTGGACGGGCCGCCGTGCCTGCTGATCAGCGACGCGATGGTCCTGGCTACGCAGGTCGACGCGACGATCATGGTGGCACGGGCCGCCAGCAGCGCCAAGGGCGCGCTACGCCGCGCGCGCGAGCAGTTCCAGCGGATCAACGCCCGCATTATCGGGGCGGTCCTCAACGGCGTGCAGGCCCGGCCCGGCGGCTACTACCGCCAGCAGTACCGCGAGTTCTACGAGTATACGACCGAGGAGGTCATGCCGCAGGAGTTGCCGGGCGGCGCCGCAGAGCTCCGTGGCGGTCCGGAGTCCGAGGGCACCGATCCGCGGAAGCCTGAGTAGGCGGCGGAATCCCGGGGGTCGCCGCGGGCACGGGCCGAAGTGCGCCGGGCCTCCGCCTTGTGAGCGCGTCGTCGCGCATGGAACGTAACGTCAAACTGGTCCTCGCCTACGAGGGTACTGGCTTCCATGGCTGGCAGCGCCAGGCCGGCGTGCGGACCGTGCAAGGGGAGCTCGAAGAGGTCCTCCGTAGCCTGTGGGGAGAGCCGGTCGAGTTGCGGGGGGCGAGCCGGACGGACGCCGGCGTGCACGCGCGGGGCCAGGTGGCGGCGGCCCTGATGAGGGCGTCCATCCCGGTTGAGAACTTGGCGCGGGCGATTGGGGACCGCCTCGCGGCCGACGTGGCGCTGCTGCACGCGTCGGAAGCGGCGCGCGACTTCCACCCGGCGCGAGACGCGCGCGGGAAGCTGTACCGCTACCGCGTCTGCAACGCGAAGTGCGGCCCGGTGGCCGACCTGGCGGCGCGCTTCGCGTGGCACGTACGCTACCCCCTGGACCTGGACCGGATGCGGGCGGCCGCGGCCGGCTTCGTCGGCACGCACGACTTCGCCGGCTTCGAAAGTCAGGGCAGCCCGCGGCAAGCGACGGTCCGCACGGTGTGGCGTGTCGGTCTGCGGCGGCATGGCCAGGACATCCTGTGCGACGTCGAAGGCGACGGTTTCCTCTACAATCAGGTACGGAACATGATCGGCACGCTCGTGGAAATCGGACGCGGGCGCTGGCCGCCGGAGCGAGTATCCGAGATTCTGGCTGCCGGCGATCGGCAACTGGCCGGCCCGACCGCTCCAGCGCAGGGTTTGTGTCTCCAATGGGTCCGCTATCCGCCGGCCGTGGACGCGGCGCATGGATCTGAGTGAACGCGTGGTGCTGGTGACGGGCGCGGGGCGGCGGGTGGGCCGCGCGATCGCGTTGCGCCTTGCGCGTGCAGGCAGTCGGCTGGCGGTCCACTATCGTAGCTCGGCCGCGGACGCCGAACGCACGGCCGCGGACTGTCGCGCCGCCGGCACGCCGGCCCGCACGTTCGAGGCGGACCTGGCCGATCCCGCGGCGGCCGCCGCACTGGTGGAGCGGGTGGTGGCGTACTTCGGGCGGCTGGACGTGCTCGTCAACAACGCATCCGTGTTCGAGACGATGACGGTGGAGGAGTTCGATGCGGGGGCGTGGGAACGGACGTTGCGGATCAACGTAACCGCGCCGGCGGTGCTGGCCCATGCGGCCCGAGTCGCGTTGCGAGAGGCCGGCGGACGGATCGTGAACATCTGCGATGCTGCGATCCAGCAGCCGTGGGCCGATCACGTGGCGTACATGGTGTCGAAGGGGGCTTTGGAGACGCTCACGAGGGTGTTGGCACGCGCGTTTGCGCCGGAAGTCAACGTCGTGGGGGTGGCGGTCGGCGTGGCCGCCTGGCCGGAGCATTACGACGCCCAGACGCGCGAAAGGCTGACGCGGCGCATTCCGCTGCGCCGGGCGGGGACGCCCGAGGACGTTGCGGCCGCGGTGCACTTCCTGCTCCGGGACGGAGACTACATCACCGGGGCGATCCTGCCGGTCGACGGCGGGCGGCACCTGGCATGAGCTGCGGCGAGGAGGTCAGGCTATAATGGATAAGAGTGGTGAGCGTCTGGTGACCTCAGGTCGGCCGGGTGCTGTGGACCAGCAAACGGCTCCAGCGAGTCGAGGTGGGACGATGTGGAGCACCTGTGTGGATCGCTCGCGGGGGTGCTTCCTGGGGCGCGGTGCCCTCGTCGGTGGGCTCCTATTGGTCTGCCTCGCGAGGGGGCCGGCGGCACTCGCCCAGGCGCCCGTGGACCCGGCGGCGGGACTCCGCGCCGGGGCACCGGTGAACACGGCGTACATTCTGGATCGCAATCCGCAGGTGGGTGGCGGCGGGTACAACTACATTCGGCCGGTCTCGCCTCTGCTGGGCGGGAACTTGATTGCGTCCGGCATGGCCAGCGGCGGTTTGTCGCTCCGGAACGTTTCGCCGATCGCCGACCCGAGTGCGTTCCGTGCCCCGTTGGGCAGCGGGGCGCTTTCGGCGTTTCGGCGGGACTCGGTCAGCATCGCCAGTGTTCCGCTGGGCAGCGGGACGTACGCGGCGCCGTTCTACGATCCGTCCACGACGGTGCCGACGGTGGGCATGCTCAGCGGTCTGGCGGGTGTTCGCGCGGCCGATTCAGGTTCGTCGGGGCCTTTGGATCTGCGCGTGCAAACGCGGCTGGATTCGCAGGGCGGTTTGGCATCCCAGATAGTCGGTCTATCGACGCCGGCGTCGATAAGTCCGTTGGAGGGGCAGGCGTCGCCCTTCGCTCTGCCTTCGTCGGCAACGTCGAGCAGCATCTTCGGCGCGCAGGCGCCGCCGCGGCTGATGTTGCCGACGGAGACGCAATTGCCGTGGCGCCGCTGGTCATCGGACGACGCGCTGGTGCGCGGTGTCGGCCGTTGGGGCGACGGAGCTGAGGGCTCGGGTCTGGAGGAAGGGCTGCCGGGCGTCAGCGAGATACTGGCGACCCCCTTGGGAGGAGCGCTGGGGAGCGGGCAATATCCACGTTGGGGGCCGATTTTCCCGCCGACGGACACTTCGTCAGAGGACGAGCCAGCCGCGCCGCTTTCCCCGCGTGACATGACCAGCGTCGCAATGCCGCCCGCGGCGCCGGTGGCCGTCGACGCGCGGCTGCTCCCGGGCTTCGACGTGTTCACGGACATGCGGTTGGCGGTGGCGCTGATGTCGAGCCCGGACACAACGTGGTTTGAGGAGATGCGCCGGGCGCTGCGGCAGCGCCCGGAACTGGCCCGCGAGGTGGGCGCACAGGCGGCCGAGGACGCCGCCGAGTTTGTCGATCGAATGCTGCACACGCCGTTGCGGAGCCTGACGGGGGCGGGTTCGTCGGCGTTGAACGACCAACTGCTCAAGGCCGAGTCGTTGATGGGCATCGGGCACTACTCCGAGGCGGTCGACCGCTACGACGCGGCGCATATGATTGATCCCGAGAACCCGCTGCCGCTGATCGGCAAGGGGCATGCCCTTTTGGCGCAGGGCAACTATCTCTCGGCCGCCGCGGCCCTCTTGCGCGGCATCGAACTGGCTGACCACTATCCGGGTATGGCACTGCTGCTCGTGGAACGGATTGACCTCGAAGCGCTGATGGGCGGCGGCGAGATCATCGACATCCGGCGGGCCGACATGATGCGGCAACTCGAGCGGCAGGAGAGCGCGGAACTGCGGTTCCTGCTGGGCTATCTGGAATACCACTCCGGCAGTCGCGAGCGCGGCCTCGAGAACCTGACGCGGGCGGCGCGCAACCCCCGTGCCGGCATGATGATCGGACGCTATCCAGCCCTTTTGGAGAGCGGGCCCGCGGGGCCGCCGTCCGACCGGCGGCGCTTACCCGGTGAGGGCGGTGCGCCTGGCACACCGCTGGAGGGCGGGTCGTCTGCAGAGCCGGCCACCGAGCCTGCCGGGGAACTGGTTGTCCCGCCGCGCACCGAATAGACTATCCGGCGCGTACCGCGTGCCTGACGGGCGGTGGCCGAGTGTGCCGCCCCTGGGATGTGCCACGGGGACCGGTTCTCGGTTGGAGGATGGCTGAATGAAACGCATCCTGGGTCTGGTTGTGTTGTCAGGGCTTGTGGCGCTGATGGGCTGCACGGACACGGTCCGTCCCGACGCCCGGCAGGAGCGCGTCATACAGGATGCTGAGCCGGACGAGGTGCTGGCAGCCGCGACGGCGATCCTGCAACGCGAGTTCGGGCGGGTGAAGGTGGACCGCGTGGCGCGGCGCATCACGACCGCCCCGGTCGAGTTCACGACGGAGCGTGACAGCGGCACGATGCGCGACCTCTACCGTGGGCGCTCGACCATGCGCCGCGTCGGCCAGCTCGAGGTGGGGCGCAGTGCGGGGCGGACGGTGGCTCGGCTGCGGGTCGACGTCGAGCGGCGCGACACAGAACGCCAGGCCGTCATGCGGCCGCGCGCCTACCGGCTGAGCGACGATCCCGGCCAGGAGACGCCGATCGACGTCGATGCCGCTACCACCGCGCAGCAGAACACCATCTGGACGCGCGTGCGCCGCGACCGTACGCTGGAGCGGGCGCTGTTGGACGAGCTGCGCGAGCAGTTCGCGCGCCTGACGCTGCCGCCGGAAAACGCCGTGGCCCCCGCGCCTGCGGCAGAACCCCGCGAGCCGGCGGGTGATCCAGACTGAAGCACGAAAGGGAATAACAAGATGGTGAGCCCCCTGTCCCGCCCCCTGACCGAGACCGACGCGGAAGTCGCCGAGATCATTCAACACGAGGAGGATCGCCAGCAGAACACGCTCGAGCTGATCGCCTCTGAGAATCACGTCTCGGTCGCGGTCCGCACGGCCGCCGGGTCCGTGTTCACGAACAAGTACGCGGAGGGCTACCCGGGCAAGCGTTACTACGGCGGCTGCGTCAACATGGACGCGATCGAGCACTTGGCCCGCGAGCGCGCCAAGACGCTGTTCGGGGCCGAGCACGCCAACGTCCAGCCGCACTCCGGCGCGCAGGCCAACGTCGCCGTGTACATGGCGGTGCTCAAGCCCGGCGACACGCTCCTGTCCCTCGACCTGGCGCACGGCGGCCATCTGTCGCACGGGCTGAGAGTCAACTTCAGCGGGGCGATGTACAACGTCGTGCCGTACGGCGTCGAGCGCGACACGGAGCAGGTCAGCCTGGCCACCGTGCGCAGGCTGGCGCTCGAACACAAGCCGAAGCTGATCATCTGCGGCGCGTCGGCCTACCCGCGGACGATCGATTTCGCCGGCTTCGCGGAAGTGGCCCGCGAGTGCGGGGCGCGGCTGATGGCGGACATCGCGCACATTGCGGGGATGGTGGCGGTCGGCCTACACCCGACGTCGATTCCCTATGCCGACTTCACGACCTCGACGACGCACAAGACGTTGCGCGGGCCGCGCGGCGGGCTGATCCTCTGCAAGGCGGCGGACGCCGCCCTGGTCGACAAGTGGGTCTTCCCCGGCACGCAGGGCGGGCCGCTCATGCACACGATCACGGCGAAGGCGGTGGCGTTCGGCGAAGCGCTACGGCCGGAGTTCAAGCAGTATCAGCAGCAGATTCTGGCCAACGCGCAGTCGCTGGCGGAGTCGTTGCGCTCGCGCGGTTACCGGCTGGTCTCCGGCGGCACGGACACGCACCTGATGCTGGTCGATCTGCGAAACGTGCATCCCGATCTGACCGGGAAGCAGGCGGAGGCGTGGCTCGAATCGGCCGGCATCATCTGCAACAAGAACATGATCCCGTTCGACGAGCGCAAGCCGACGCAGACCAGCGGGCTGCGGCTGGGCACGCCGGCCCTCACGACCCGCGGGATGAAAGAGGCCGAGATGAAGACCGTCGCGGACCTGATCCACCGGGTGCTGGTCGCCGGCGACGACGAAGCTGCCCGAGTCAAGGTGGGCGCGGAAGTGCGGGCGCTTTGCGCGCAGTTCCCATTGCCGCACGCATGAGGCTTGTGACTCACCCTCGCGAAGCCCGTCACGCCGGACGAAGGGGGCCGGCGCTGCTGCTCGCTTCGGCATGCTGGCTGGTCGCCGGATGCGCCGGTACGGGCCGCGTGACGGTCGCGGCCCTCGACTTCCAGGCCATTGACCCGCCCGCGGGGCCGCCGCCGCGCTTCATGCAGCTCAACCTGGACCGCTGCGGCTGGTGGGCTGACGAAGCGGGACACGTCCAAGTCGCGATGGAGTGTGAGCGGCCGTCGTGGCTCGTTCCCGAATGGCGTTTCCGGTTCCAGTTGACCCTCGCGCTGGATGAGCCGCCGGCCGGGCGGGCGCGCGATTATCGGCTCGGTCCGCGGGAGTTCCGCGGCACGGCGAGATTCGGCCCGTCCCAAAGCCGCTTTGAGTCACTGCGCGGCGTGGTGGCGTTGTACCGCGAGGGCGGCGGGCAATTCCGGGGGAGCTTCCGCATGGAAGCGGCGCGCGAGGTGCAGCAGCTCCTGGGCGGATGGAGCCGGCAGGGCCGGTACCTGATGATGGGGACGTTCCTCGCGGTGCACGACGAGACCGCGGGCAGGCGCATCGCGGGCGAGGTGGAGTCCGTCGGGCCGGCCCCGCTGCCGGCCAGCCAGCCTACGACGACGCAGGGGTTGACGGGGAGCGGAGAGCACTCGCGCGCTACTGACTGAGGATGCGGCAAATGGCGTAGCAGGCGGCGACCTGGAGGCGCGCGTCGTCCTGCGCGGCGGCCAGCGCGCGAAGGGCGGGCAGGGAGCGCGGATCGCCGATCTCGGCCAGGGCGTGAATTGCCAGCGAGCGCACGGCGAACGTGCGATCCGGGTTCTCGGGCGATGGATTGGGGTTCTTGTCGCGGAAGGTCAGGAGCTTCGTGGCGAGGTCGTATCCGTCGCGGTAGCCCAGCTTGCCGAGACCGCGGGCGGCAATCAGTCGGGCTTCATCGTACTCTTCGCTGCCGCCGAGCAGGCGGTAGCGCAGTGCGTCGCGCGCGTCGGCGTGCCCGAGGTCGGCGAGGATGAGCAGGGCGTCGGCGCGGCTGGCAGGGTCCCCCTGCGAGTAGTTGATGAGCTCGCCGAGCGAGCCCGAATCGCCGAGCGCGGCGAGCGCGCCGTGAATGGCGAGCGTGACGCGCCTCGATTTCGCGCTGTCCGGCCAGGTGAGCGCGGCCCGCAGCCGCTTGAGGGCGCGCGGGTCGTGCAGGCGTCCGATCAGCGTGGCCGCCTCGGCGCGGACGTTCTCATCGGCGGCGTCTTTGAGAGTTCCAAACAGCAGGCGTGCGTAGCCGGTCTTGCCACATCGGCAGGCTGCGAACGCCGCCGCGAGCCGGACGTGTGCGTGCGCGTCCTGCGTTGCGGCGCAGATGGCCGCGAGCGATTCCGTGTCGCGGAGCTCTCCCAGGGCGACGAGGCCGGCGTAGCGCACCAGGGGGGAAGACGAGGCGGCGGCCTTGCGGAAGGCGGGCAGCCCGGCACGCGGCGCCACGCGGACGAGCGCCTCGATGGCGTTGCAGGAGACATCATCGAGGTCGCTCTCGGCGGCCAGCATAAGCAGGTTCAGGGAGCGGCTCTCGATCTCCAGCCGCTGCTGCGGAGTCAGCGTGACCGGTGCCGACGTGTCCCCGCAGCCTGCAAGGCATATCAGCAGGCCGATCGAGACCGGGACCAGGGCGGAGCCCCAGCCTGTTCGAGGGGACGCGTGCGCAGCAAGGTCGCGGCGAGCGGGGGTACCGTGAACTGGGCGGCCTTCCGGGGAGCCATCGGGGGAGCGCGACAACGTGCCGGGCATTCAGCTACCTGCCTTTCGCAGCAAAGCGCTGATTCGGTTCTTCGCCGCCAGCACCCAGCGCTCGAAGACCGCGCCCAGCCACATCACGGCGCTGAGCAGGAGGCACAGGCCGGCGAACCACTCTCCGAAGCGGCCGTAGAAGCTGCTCCGCCGGTCGAGGTACACGTGCTTGATGTCGTAGCCGATGATGCCGGTGCCGAAGGACCGGCCGTCCTTGGTCACGACGGAGTAGATCCGGCCGTTAGGGTCGATGAAGCCGCTGATGCCGGTGTTCACGGCCCGCGCGATACTGACGCGGTTCTCGACGGCCCGAAACGCGCAGATCGCCAGATGCTGCGGCAGCTCGTTGCTGTGCAGGAACCAGCCGTCGTTGCTGATGTTGATGAGGAAATCGACGCGCCGCCGCGGACCGTCCCACACGAAGCGGCGGATGAGGTAGGGCGTCGCGTCCTCGTAACAGATCGGCACGCCGAAGCGGAATGTACCCGCCTCAGCCGCCAGCTCGAACGCGGTCAGCTCGTGGCCGGGCGTCAGGGAGTAGTCCTTCGTGCCGCCGTAACTGAACGGGCTCAGCTTGTTCAGCCAGCGGTACAACCAGTGCAGGTCGAAGCCCAGGAACCTGGCCTGGAAAAAGGGCACGAACTCGCCGAAGGGGACGAGGTGGTTCTTGTCGTAGCGCTGCCGGCGCTGGGTGCCGTCGCGGTCGTATACCAGGGCGGAATTGTATTGCCGCGTCTTGGGGTAGATCGCCTCGGGGAACTGCTCGATCGAGGAGGCGCCGACCAGCACGGCAACGGGCGGGCCGCTTGTTTCGGGCAGCCGCGGCAGAACGGTCCGCGCGTCTTGCTCGAGCTTGGCGATGACGGCGTTAGCTTCCTGGTAGTCGCCGCGGGCCAGGGCCGAAATCGCCTGATGGCAGGCGTAGCCCCAGGCCCAGGAGCCGCGCGGGGTCTCGGAGACGACCTCCTTCTGCTCGATGAACTCGATGTTCTGGTACGCGCTCCAGGTCGCCTCCGGGAAGACGAGCAGGTCCGGCTGCTCGCGCGCGGCTTCCGCGGCCAGCACGACGTAGGAGGTCAGCACCACCCACGGGTCGGCACCATAGGGCGGCCTGCTGATGAGCGGGAAGTCGTGTTGCACGACGGCGATACGCGGGCCGCGCAGCGCCGCGTCGTCGTCGAAGTCGAACTGCCGCAGGCGGAAGTAGCCGTAGCCCAAAGCCGCGGCCAGGAGCACCACCGCCACGACTGCGCCGGCACGGAGCTGGCGTGCGCTGCTCCGCGGCCCGGGTGCCGGCCACCGCTGCAACGCCCACTCGACGAGCACCGCGTTGACGAGCACGGCGAGGAATGACACGCCGTACGCGCCGGTGAGATCGCTCACCTGGATCAGCGGGAGCTGGCGGTAGAGCCCGTGGGAGAGGAACAACCACGGGAAGCCGGTCATTACGGTGGCGCGCAGCCATTCGCACGCGACCCACACGACCGGCAAGCTCCAGATCGGGCTGACCCCGTGACGCCGTGCCGTGCGAATCGCCCACGCGGTCAGCGTCCAGTAGATGGCCAGGTACAGGGCGAGCGCGGCGTAGCCCAATCCGGTGACCGGCAGCAGCCAGCGCAGGCTGACGAGGAAGAAGCCCCAGCCGACCAGGAAGCTGCCCCAGTGGACCAGCCAGGCGCGCTGCGTGCGACAGGTGGCGATCGCCCACGGGACAAGGCCGACGAACGCCAGCGGCCAAACCGCGTCGGGCGGGAACACCCAGCACAGCGCCACCGCGCTGAGTACGTACATCCCCAGCAGCAGTCCCGCTTCGCGCCGGAAGGGGGGCAAAGGAGGCTTCCCGGGCGGCGCGGCGCCGGCGTGGGTGGGCGACCCCGACTTCCTGTTGCGCTCCATCGCGATCCCTTGCCGGGTGACCGAGCCTTCGGGCAACCGCCGAAGTGCGGCGCGCGGCGACCAGTGTGGATGATTGTGCGTGGCGGACTCGGCAGCGTCAACCACGGTGCGGCCGGCTACGTGCCGATGTACTTGGCATAGATGCTGCGTGCCAGGACCGGGTCACTCGTACCGCGGACGATGGCCCGGCCGTCCGTGAACACGGCGACGTGGTAGCAGTCGACGCGAAAACGCAACAGGAACTCGTTGAACTTCGCGTCGGCCTGGGGCGGCAGGCAGGCGGCGAGGGAGCGCAGGTTAATGCGCTCCGCTCCAGCGGCATCGCTGCTCGGGCGGACCTGGACTGCGTCGCGACCGCAAAGGGTCGTGGTCGATGCGACACGGTCGCCGGCAAGAAAGTCAAAACGGCCCTTCCGGCAGCAGGGGCAGTCGCCCTCCGCGAACGCCGGCCACACGTTGAGCGCGCGAACGCGGCCGGCCCAGACGTCCACGCTGAGCAGCCGGCCCGTCAAGCGCGCGGTTGGGGCGGCCGACGTTCCGACGTTGACAGGGAGGGCGCCGTTCGACGGTGCCGGTATACCTGAAGACCGCGGGTCGGGACCTATGAGGAGCTTCATCGCCTCCGTCGCTTGCAGGCTGGCGACGACATTTACGGTTGCGGCAAGAATACCGGCAGTATCGCACGTCGGGACCGCTCCCGGCTGCGGCGGCTCTTCCCAGAGACAACGCAGGCAGGGTCCCTGGTGCGGCACGATAGGCATGACCAACCCCGTAGCTCCCAGGCACGCCCCGAAGACCCACGGCACGCCGCCCTGGACCGCCACGTCGTTTATGAGGTAGCGCGTCTCCAGGTTGTCGGTGCCGTCGAGCAGCAGGTCGGCATCCGCACAGAGCGCGGCCGCGTTTTCCGGGTGCAGATCTGCCACGAGCCCCTCGACCTCCACCGCCGAGTTGATCTTGTGCAGCTTGCGCACCGCGGCGACCGCTTTGGGCAGGTTCTGGGCGATGTCGTGCTCGTCGAAGAGCGTTTGCCGCTGGAGGTCGCTGAGCTCGACGAAATCGCGGTCGATGATTCGCAGCGCGCCGACGCCGGCACGCACCAGCAGATTGGACAGCGCGCTGCCCAGGGCACCGCAGCCGATCAGCACGACGGAGGCATGCTTGAGCCGCCGCTGCCCTTCGACGCCGAGCGGCGCGAAAAGCATCTGCCGGCTGTAACGGGCCAGTTCCGGCGAATTGACCGGGTCGTCGCTCACGGCAACTCCTCGTGCGACCCGGATGACGGGCGTGTCGCTGCGCCGCTTGCCCGCCAGCGGCTCCACGCACTTCTGGCGCTCCCCGCGGCGACGACCGCCAGGAGCAGGAGCAGGATGACCTGGTAGTTGACGAGGCCGTCCGCCCGTGCTTCGAGCGTCCATTCGACCGTCATGACGATCATCAGGAGCGTGAACGCGGCCTCGGCAATCGCCGCGAGCAACATGGAGACTCGGTGCCCCGCAGCCGCCAGGGCCGCGGCCAGCAGGAACAGAATGCCGATACCACGCAGGCACCAGAACAGGGCGTTGTCCACGGCGAACCAGCGCTGCGCCTCAGCGGGGCTGGCCGAGCCGGGGGCATCCGCAATCAGTGTGAAGCCGAAGTACAGGCACAGGCCGCCGGCCACGAGCAGACTGAGGGCGGAGCCCCGGAAGGAATCCCGAAGTTCGCTCCCAGCGCCCGATCGTTTTGTTTGACCAGCGTCTTGCACGGCTTGGCTCCGCGCGGGCTGCAGTCCGCAACACTGGCGTATCCGCCAGGCGGCAACATCGTAATCCCGCGTGCGGACGCGGTCACATCCCCGGCGGCGAGAAGTCGCGCCGGGTCCGGGGCCAGCGGTCCCGCGCGCCGGCGGCCTTGTCGGCCGCGCTGGTAGCTTCTACCATGCCCTCAGACTCATAGACTTCGCCGCACGTGTGCTGTTCGCCGCCGGTGCGCGAAGCGAGGGCATCGCTATGAACCGATTCGCCGTTGGCGTCGTGATCCCGCTGGTGCTGGCTGCCGTCCCGGGCGCTCTTGCTCAGAAGGGCGGGCGTCCGACTTCGGTGCCTGTGGCCACACAACCCGCCGCCGAGGAAGCCAAGAAGGCTAAGGCGGCGGTGCCGCGCCTGGTGCTGCCGGAGCCCGCCGAGTGGGCGCCGGCAGACGCACTCTTCTTCCTGGGCGTGACGGACGTCCGCGAGGCCTGGACAGCGCTCCAGAAGACGAGCGCGTACGCGGTGCTCGGCGATCCCAGCGTTGCTGGGGCCGTGCCCGGGCCGAACGTTGCGGGGACGCTGATCGAGGAGTTCAAGACGCGGCTTGCCGGTGCGCTCGATGTCGCCCCGGACCAGTTGAGCAACCCGTTTTCGGGTCCGGCTGCGTTCTTCCTCACGGCGCCGCTGGGCGCGAAGCCGGACGAGCTGGAGCCCGGTCTCGTTGCCGGCGTGGGCGACGCGGCCCTGATGAAGAAGTACTACGATGCCGCGGTCGCCAAGCTCAAGACGCTGGGGAAGCATGAGGCCCTGACCGTCGGCACGGACACCGTTGACGTTTTCGCGCTGGAGCGCGCCAAGGAGGCCGATGCGATCCAGCGGGAGGAGGACGAGTTCGACGAGCTCGACGCCGACCCCGCCATGCGGTGGGCCGACCCCGATGCGATGCTCAAGAAGAGCCTGGGCCGGCTGTTTGCCGCCGACTCATTGCCCCGCCGGCTCGCGCTGAGCCTGACGGCGGAGCGGCTGATCGTGGCCGGCTCGGCGGAGCACGTCCAGGCGCTCCTGGAGCATGATGCGAGCGTCAAGACCATCGCTGGGACGAGCGAGTTCCATACGCTCCTGGAGAACCTGAAACCCACGGGCGACATCCGTTTCGTGGTCAACCTGCCGCGCATCATCGACATGGCGCCCGCTGCCGCCGGCACGGCCGAGGCCCGCGAGCTTCGCCGCAAGATCAAGGCCTGGGGGCTCGACGGCCTGGGGAGCGTGGTCGGGCACTGCCGTCTCGGGGCGGCTTCCTACGAGTGGAAGATCGATGCCCTGCTGCTGCTGGCCGAACAGCGCACCGGCGTGGCCAGGTTGCTCAGCTCGGAGAACCTCCCGGTGGCGCCCGCTGCCAACGTCTCCGCCGACACGGCCATGTACCTGGCGTGCAATCTGAATGTGCCGCAGTGGCTCGACGAGTTGGGGCCGCGTCTGGCCGGAGAAGGCGAGACGGCGGCGAGTTGGACGGAGTGGCAATCGCCGAGCGGCGAGACCGTCAGCCTGCGTGAGATGTTCTTCGATCATCTGGTCGGGCCGTTGACGGCCAGCCTGAGCATCGTGCGGTCACCGGTGCCGGGCGTGCGGCTTCTGCTGGGCATCGGACATCGGGACCAGGCCGCGGTTGCCCGCGGTCTGAGCGGCCCCTTGGCTGCGGACTGGTTGCGGCCGCGCGAGGCGCAGGGCGCCCAGGTGTTTGACGTGGGGCCGCTGCCCTTCCTGCCGATGCCGGGCCTTTCGTTGGCCGCGACGCCGGACCGCCTCATTGTCGGGAACACGGCCGCCGTCGAGAGTGCGTTGGCGCCGCCGGCGGGGCCCGCGCTGCGCGATACCGATACGTGGAAGCGCGCGGCCCGCTGCGTGCCCGAGCACGCCTGGCTCACGATCTACGTTGACAATCGCAAGCTGCTCGATGAGCTGTTGGAGCTTGCCAACAAGCCACCCGAGGCGGCCGCGCCGGACCTGGGCACCGTCATTCTGGCGGGCATGATGCAGAGCATCGGCGCCGACGCGAGCGGGCTCGAGCGTCTCCGCAGGTATAGCGCGCAAGCGGTCTACACGATTGCAACGACGCCGTCGGGCGTACGGTTCACGGCGGTGCAACTGCGGCCTTGACAACCAACGGGGACCGGAGGATGCGAAGATGCAATGGAACATGCGGCAGGCAGCCCGGGAATGGTTAGTGGCCCTGAGCGCGTATGCGCTGCTCGTGGCCCCGTTCGGATGTGAGCTTCAATCCGGGTTAATCAACGGGCCGACAGGCGGCGGGAACAACTTGAACACTTCGTCCGCGGGCCTGTTCCTCAACGAAGACACGACGGACCCGCTGATCGTGGCCGGGCGCAACGCGTCGGGCGATGCTTTCTACGTGTTCGGGACCCGGCAGAACAACGGCGCAGTCGGCGAGGTGAACAGCATCCTGCTGAAGATGGCCGATGGCCGGGAAGCGTTGATCGTGTTCGAGCTGGGGCGCCCGGTGTACCTCGAGGGTCCCGACGGCAGCTACATCAGGATCGTGTACACGGAGGTCTCGGCCCAGCGGCTTGCGGCGGCGGTCACCATCTACGACGCCGGGACTCGCACGACCCAGACCGAGAACGTCGAGGTCGATTTGCAGAAGACCGCCGAGCAGGTGGCCCAGCTCGTCGAGGAGCTGACCGGTCAGAAGTTGGACGTGCCGGTTGCGCCTCCGGCCACGACTGCGAAATGGGAGCAGCGGGCGCTGGGGCCGCTGCTGCGCGCCCTGGTTGTGATCCCGATGATCGTCCTGACGCAACTGATGGTCGTCATCGTGGGGCAGATCATGGCGGAGGTCTTTGTCGCGGTGACCAAGGCCATGCAAGTCGCCGTGGTCGCCGCGTGCGCGCCGCTGTTCATGTTTGCCGGCCTTCTGGGCGAGGTGACGGTGGAGGTGAGCGCGGTCCCGCTCGTGGACATCTTCGTGGAGCTTCCGTCGCCGCCCGTCATAGATATCGTGATCGGGTGAGCCCGGTCCGGTCCTTCTGGTCCGGGAATCAGGCTTTCCGCCGGGCCGCCGCCGTGCAAGGCGTGGGTGCCCCCTGGCGACCGAGGCCAAGGGGAGCAGGAATGCGCGGGCGAACGCCGGGACCACCTGGAATCTGTCGCCTGGACGGGCTATACTACACGGTTTGTTTGCCCGCCCGAGAAGCCGGGCCGGCCCTGTGAGGTCGGCTGGGAGCGCGGAAGCACAGGCTTCGGCGAACGCGGCTCTGTGAGAAGCGCGGTCTGGCGGCGGGCGCGACTGGACTTGAGCCGGAACGAGGCATGGAACTGAGCAGAATCCTGACGCCCGATCGCATCCGCGTACCCCTGGCTGCCTCGGACAAGACCGGCGTCATCACGGAACTGGTGGACGTGCTCGCGGAGAGAGGGGCGCTCCGTGATCGCCAGGGGGCGCTTCAAGCCGTTCTGAAGCGCGAGGCCGAGCGGACCACCGGCATCGGGTACGGTCTGGCGATCCCCCACGGTAAGTCCGATGCGTGCGATCGCCTGGTCATTTCGGCCGGCAAGCCCGCCACGCCGGTCGATTTTCAGAGCCTGGACGGTCGGCCTGTGACGTTCGTGGTGCTCCTGCTGAGCCCGCCGGACCAGACCGGCCCGCACATTCAGGCCCTGGCCAAGATCAGCCGGCTGATGAACATTGAGGAATTCCGGGACGCGGTGGCCCAGGCGACGTCGGCGGACGAGCTGCATCGGGCGATCGTCTCGTTCGAGGCGGCCGAGGTCGGAACGAAGCCGTAGGCGACGGGACCGGCCGGTGACCGCGATCTGCCAAGCACCGCTACGTGCGCCGGGGGGCCGGCGCGCCGGGACCCGCGGGGGTCGTGTACAATGCGTCGCCGATGGTACGCAGCGCCGATCCAATCCGTTGGCTGCTCGGCGGCCTGGTGCTGTTGGTCTTCGTCCTCTACTGGCTTCTGCCGCAGCCTGCCGTTTCGGGTCCCGACCCGACCACCGGCCGTCCCAGAACCGTCATCACGGTGGTTGGCGGCTTCGTCGAACGCGACCGACAGATGTGGCAGGCCATCGAGGAGGGGTTCGAGCGCGATCATCCGGCGATCGACCTGAAGGTGCTGCGCGGCGGGGGCACGGACCGGAAGGTGGATACGATGATCGCCGGCGGCGTCGCGCCGGATGTCATCCAGGTTGAGTTCGACAAGCTGTACTACTACGTCGAAGCGGATGCGCTGCTCGATCTCCAGCCGTTTGTCGCCGCCGACCCGGAGCTGCTGAGCGACATTACCGGCGCAGGGCCGACGCTGCCCGCCGAAGTGCAGGCGGCCGACGACGGGCGTGCCTGCCAGCCGGACTTTTTCGAGTTTGCGCTGGATGCGTTTCGCGGCGCGCACGGCGAGGTGTATGCCCTGCCGACGTGGTACCTCAACTTCTTCGTCTTCTACAACAAGACGCTCTTCGACAAGTACAACGTGCCCTATCCGGACGAGGACTGGGACTGGCACGGCTTCCGCGAGCGGGCCGTCGCCCTGACCCGCGACCGGCACGGATGCCCGCTGCGTGTCCCCGCGCGCGACGAGCGCGGCCGACTGCTGCGCGACGAGCGCGGCTGGGTGATGTATCAGCGAAACCCCCAGGCCGACGGGACGCCCTACGAGTACGGCACGCAGTTCGCCACCTGGCAGTACGGGCCCGAGATCTTCATCCGGCAGAGCGGCGGACGCTACCTGGTTGACCGCGGGCTCCCGACCGAGCGCGTGGATCTGACCGCCCTCCGAACCCACGCCGCGCTCGAGTTCCTCTATGACGTGGCCGTCACGAACCAGTGTCAGCCGCGCGCCGCGACCGCCCCGGGCGCGGGTGGCGCCGTATCGTTCCGGAGTGGCCGGCTGGCGATGTTTCTGTACGGCGTTTTCGCGCTGATCGACGTGCGCGACCAGGTCCGGGACTTCGATTGGGACGTGGCGCCGTTGCCGAAGGGACCGGACGGCACCCGCGCCAGCCTGGTCAAGCCGTTCGGCTATGCCGTGTCCCGCCAGAGCCGGCACCCGCAAGCTGCCTTCGAGTTCGTGAAGTGGTTCTCGGGCCGGCGCGGTGCCGCGATCCTCAGCAAGTGGCCGCTGTTTGTGCCGGCCCGGCGCAGCATCGCGCTGAGCGAAGACCATTTCCTCGATCCGGCGGCGAAGCCCGATTCGGACTGGGCCATGGTGCACGACGTCAGCTTCCCCGTCACGGACACGCAAAGCGGCCTTCAGCAGACCGGCTACGTCTTCCTCCCCGAGGCCGCCACGGTTCGCCACGACGACGTGTACAAGGCCATCAACGACGGCTTGAGCGAGCTGTTCTACCTGCGCAGCTTCACGGACGATCAGTTCAAGGCGTTCACTCGTGCCCACCGGCGCGCGCCGTCCGACGCGGAGACTGCGGCGCTGCACCGGGCGGCCCTGGACCACGCCGTGGCGGACATCCACGCCCGCGCTAACCGGGCGTATCGGTGGGGTCAGCATCTGGGCCGTGCGCACGCCGACGCGGTGGCCTGGCCTCTGTGGCTGCCGGTCGCGGGCGTGGCGCTGGCAGGTGCGGTGCTCGCGGCCTGGCGCGCTGTTCGTCACGCGGCGCCCCTTGGTCCGCTGGAGCGCCGCCAGCAGTTCTGGGGCTACCTCCTGATCAGTCCGTGGCTGGTCGGGTTTGTGGGCCTCACGCTGGGCCCCATTCTGTTCTCGGTGGGGCTTAGCTTGTGTGATTGGCAGAGTCTGACGCGGCTGAGCGATGCCAGGTATGTTGGGCTTGAGAACTACCGGCGGGCGCTCACGGGCGACGATCCGCTGTTCTACACGGCCCTGGGGGCCACGCTGCGCTACACGATCATCGTCGTGCCGTTGCACGTACTGGGGGGGCTGGGCCTGGCGCTGCTCATGAACACCAGGCTGCGCGGCATCAGCCTGTGGCGGACGTTCTACTTCGTGCCGTCCGTCTTGCCGATCGTCGCGGTCGTCGTGCTCTACTTCTACTTGTTCAACCCGGACGCGGGCTGGGTGAATCACGTGCTCCGCCTGCTCGGGTGGCAGCACCCGCCGCTATGGCCGGTATCGGCCGAGCCGGTGCTGGGGATTCCCGCCGCGATGTGGATGTTCATCGTGATGAGCGTGTGGGCGATCGGCGGCAGCATGATCATCTACCTGGGCAGCCTGCAAGGGATTCCGACGCAGCTCTACGAAGCGGCGGAGGTGGACGGAGCCGGCAAACTGCGTCAACTGCGGCACGTCACGCTGCCCATGATCTCGCCGGTGCTGTTCTTCATGCTCATCATGGGCATCATCGGCTCGTTCCAGGTGTTCACGGCGGCCTACGTGCTCTTCGAGTCCGAGGGCGGCCCGCGGAACAGCACTCTGTTCTATGTCCTGCACCTCTTTAACGAAGCCGTAAACCGCTACCGTTTCGGCTACGCCGCGGCCCTGGCGTGGATTCTGTTCGCGATCCTCCTGGTGCTGACCGCGCTGGTGTTCAAGAGCTCGCCCGTGTGGGTGTATTATGAGGGGTCGAGGGGCCAAGGGGGCAAGAGGCCAAGGGGCCAAGGGGTCGAGCCGCCGGGGGGCCGAGGCGGGGCCCTTCGCTTCTGCGCGCCCGCGGTCTCTGTAGCGCCTGACCTCCGTGTCCGGCGTAATGAAGGCCATCGTGCCGGTCCACGCTGGACACGGAGGTCGGGCGCTACAGGCGAACCGAACGACGCTGGCGGCGGAGGGGGTGCGCGATGAGCCGGCTCTCCAAGCCAGCGACGGAGCACTTGCAGCGCAGTCTCGTGACTCTGGTCCTGATCCTGGGCGGAATCCCCATCGCGCTGCCGCTGGTGTGGCTTGTCCTGTCCAGCCTGAAGACCGCCGATCGCGTCTTGACGGAGCGACCCGAGTGGCTGCCGTGGGCCGAGTCGCACCATGTCACCGACGCCGGGCGCAAGTGGAGCGTGCGGGTTCTTGATCGCGGGAGTACTGCTGCGCCGGGAGCCGGCCGCGACGGGCTGGGTTGGCGGAGAGTCAGGCCGGTCGGCGACGGGGACGAGCCCCACTTCTATTGGCCCGGGGACGAGTTGGAAAGGGCCGAGCGGACCAGTTATGTAGCGTCCATCGGCGGAGTGCGGCGCGCCGTCTCGGCTCCTGAGCCCGCTGACTCCGACGCGGTGGGACTCGTGCGCGTCTACCAATTGGGCACGGAGTGCACTGTCGCCGTGCGGCCGGGAGAGGTGCGCGCGGAGTCGGTTTCCGAGCAGGTGTTGCTGGTCCTTGACCAGGAACTGCCAATCGACGTGACGCCGGCGGACCCGCCCGAGGTGCCAGGCGACCGACTCCTGCGCATCAAGGAGCCGGGTGCGCCCTTCTATGTGGCGGAGGCCCGAATCCGCTACGGCGGGTATTCCGGCATGTCGGGTCCGGGCCTGGCCCTTGCATCGCTGGATGGCCTCGAGCTGCCGATCGAGATTCTGGAGCGTTACGCTCCGGCCGGCGTTTGTCGAGTGCGTTTCATCTCGGGCGCGGCGGTGCCGGCCGATGCCCGCGACTTGCCCATCGAACCGCGGACGCGCACGCGCTACTGGCTCCAGCGCGAGGGGCGCGGGGTGGAGGTCAGACCGACCCGTTACGACGACACTGACGGCAGTCCGCGCGAAGTGGCCGTGCTGGGCGAGCTGCGCGAGTGGCTCGTGCCTGCCGCCGACGTGACCGTCGTCACGAAACAGGAATTCCGCATTACGTGGCTCGGGCAGGCGCTGACGGTGGCCCTGCGAACCGATGTCGCGGCGCCGGCGGGCCAGGTCGCATTGCAGACCGTCTCGCCGGCGGACACCGCAGTGGTCGCGTCCGATCGTGTGACCTGCACGCGGACGCTGGCACCCCAGTGGGCGAACTACGTCCGAGTTTTCGGGGCCGAGCCGCTCCACAAGTACGTGCTCAACACGCTGTTCATCACCGCGTTGTGCATCCTGGGCAACGTGCTCAGTTGCGGCCTAGTCGGCTATGCCTTTGCGCGGCTGAGTTTTCGCGGCCGAGATGCGTTGTTCCTCGTCGTGCTGGCTACGCTGATGCTGCCCGCCACCATCACGTTCCTGCCCACGTACGTCCTGTACGTCAAGATCGGGTGGCTGGACACGTACTACCCGCTGATCGTGCCCAGCTTCCTGGCGACGTCGGCCTTCTTCGTGTTCCTCTACCGGCAGTTCTTCATGACGATTCCGCTGGACCTGGAGGACGCCGCCCGCATCGACGGCTGCGGCCCGCTGGGCACGTTCTGGCACATCATGCTGCCGATGGCGCGGCCGGCGGTGGTCACGGTCACGGTGTTCACGTTTATGGGTACGTGGAACGACTTTATGGGGCCGCTGCTGTACCTCAACACCGACGAGTATCAGACCCTGGCCTATGGGCTCTTCAGCTTCAAGACCAGCTTCGGCTACAAGTTCCCGCACTACATGATGGCCGCCAGTACGCTCATGATGGTTCCGATGCTGTTCGTCTTTTTCGCGGCCCAGAAGGCGTTCTTGCGCGGCGTGGTGGTGACGGGGGTGAAGGGGTAGGACAAACCCCCAAGCAGCGAATATGAGACCCCGGCGCGCCGGGGGCGCGCACCGCGACTTTGCAGCGATCCTGATGTCGGGGCGGGTGCTCTCCGATCTATCCAGTACGAGTTAAGCCAAGTCGTTGCGCGAACCTGCGGCGGCGTGCGCCCATGCAGGGGTTCGGCGCAATGGTCACAAGCTGCTTCGGCAGTCCGGCGCGCTCGCGACGAACCGGGCCAGGACAAACGGATGACCCTGCGGACGAAGACGCTGGTGGCCATCGGGGCGACCCTCATCGGCTTGGTCGCTCTGCTGGAAGCCACCACGCAGCGCATCCTGTTGGACAGCTTCGGACGATTGGAGGAGCGCAGCGTCCGCGAAGCGGTCCAGCGGACCCGGGACACGCTTGAGAACGATGTGGCCCACCTGTATGGGAAGGCCGGGGACTGGGCCAACTGGGATGACACCTACACGTTCATCGAGGACGGTAATCGGGAGTACGTCGAGTCGAACCTGGCCCCGACGGCTTTCATTGACCTGCGCGTCAACATCTTCGCGTTCGTGAGGCCGTCCGGCCAGATTGTCTACGCCAAAGCACTCGACTTCGAGACCGAAACGGAGACGGCGCTGCCTGCGTTGCTGCAACAGGACTTGCCGCCCGATGAGCGGCTCCTCGAACCCGTCCGGACGGAGGAAGGTCTTCGAGGGCTCCTGTTCCTGCCGGATTGCACCTTGATGATCGCCGCACGACCGATCATGACCAGCGACGGCCGCGGTCCGGCGCGCGGCGTGTTCATTCTGGCCCGCGCTCTGGACGCAACCAAGACGGAACAGCTTTCATTGGTCACGCACCTGTCTCTGGCCTTTCAGCGGGCCGATGATCCGGCGTTGCCCGAGGACTTCCGCACCGCGCTGGGCAGTTTGCCCACGTCCGCGGCGACCCTGGTGCAGCCGGCGAGCCGCGACGCCATCCGGGGCTACACCCTCCTGGAGGACCTCCACGGCTCACCGGCCCTCCTGCTGCGCGTCGAAACCGGGCGCGATATCTACAAGCAGGGTCAGCTCAGCGCGCGTTCGCTCCTCATTGCAGTCATCGTCGCCGGGCTCGTGTTCGGTGCGCTGGCCATGCTGTTGGTCGAGCGCCTGGTTCTGGTGCGTGTTGCGCGGCTGAGCCGCGGCGTGCAGGCGATTGCGGCCGGCGGCGATTTTTCGGCCCGGGTGGCGCTGAAGGGCGCTGATGAGTTGGCGCGCCTGGCGGGCACGGTGGACGGCCTCCTGGCGGCCGTGCAGCGGTCGGAGCATGAGCTGCGCGAAAGCCGGCGGTCCGTGACGACGCTGATGAGCAACTTGCCGGGGATGGCGTATCGCTGTCGGAACGACAGCAAGTGGACGATGGAATTCGTCAGCGAGGGCTGCCGCGGCCTCACTGGGTACGAGCCCGCGGACTTGATTGACTCGGCCACGCTTTCCTTCGGGCAGCTCATCCACCCCGATGACGCCGCCTATGTGTGGAACGGCGTCCAGACCGCGCTGCGGGAGCAACGTCCCTTCCGTCTGACGTACCGTATCCGCACGATCGCCAATGAGGAGAAGTGGGTCTGGGAGCAGGGCCGCGGCCTACTGGCGCCAACTGGCGAGCTCTTGGCCTTGGAGGGCTTCATCGCTGACATTACCGACAACAGACGGTTGGAGGAAGCGCTGCGCGCGGCCAACCAATACAATCGCAGTTTGATCGAAGCCAGCCCGGACCCGATCGTGATTCTGAACCGTCAGGGGACGATCACGGACGCCAACGCCGCCACCCAGTTGCTGACCGGCCGAACCCGGGACGAACTCGTGGGCACGGCCTTTGCGGATTACGCGACGGACGCCGCCGCGGCCCGCGCAGCCAGTGCCACGGTCTTCGAGCGGGGGGCCGTGCGGGACCACGTGCTGGAAGTCCGCCACTGGGACGGGCGCAGCACTCCGGTGTTGTGCAATGCCTCCGTGTATCGCGACCACAATGGGGACGTGGCGGGGGTATGCGCCGTGCTGCGCGACATCACCGAGCGCAAACAGGTCGAGGATGCCCTGCGGGCCAGCGAAGCGCGGATGCGGGCGATCACGGAGTCGGCTCAGGACGCGATCGTGATGATGGACCCCAAGGGAGCGATCTCGTTCTGGAACCCGGCCGCGGAGCGCGTCTTCGGTTATGGTTCGGAAGAGGTCTTTGGCCGAGACCTGCACACTCTGCTGGCGCCGGAGCGCTACCACGGACCTTGCAGCGGAGCGCTGGCTCATTTCCGCGAATCCGGCTGCGGCGCGGCGGTGGGAAAGACGCTGGAATTGCAGGGTCGCCACAAGGAGGGGCACGAGATCTCCGTGGAGCTTTCCTTGTCCGCGATCGAGCTGCCCGACGGCTGGCACGCCGTGAGCATCATGCGCGACATCACCGAGCGCAAGCGGATCGAGGCCGAGCTGAAGCGCGCCCAGCAGGCGGCTGAGGCCGCCAACTTGGCGAAGAGCGAGTTCCTGGCGAACATGAGCCACGAGATTCGCACGCCGATGACCGCGATTCTCGGCTACGTGGAGTTGATCGCGGACGGGTGTCCGAAGCGCTGCGAGTTCGGGTCCGAGCTGCTGGGGCGGCACGCCGACACGGTCACGCGCAACGCCAAGCACCTGCTCAACCTCATCAGCGACATCCTGGACCTGTCCAAGATCGAGGCGGGCAAGTTGCAGACCGAGACGACGGCCTGCTCGGTGCCGGACCTGCTGGCCGACGTCGAGTCCTTGATGCGCGTGCGGGCCGCCGCCAAGAACCTGGCCTTCACGGTGACGTCCGAGGGCCTGGTCCCCGAGACCATTCGCACGGACCCCTTGCGCCTCCGACAGATTCTCATCAACCTGGTGGGCAACGCCGTCAAGTTCACTGAAGAGGGAGATGTGCGCCTCGTCGCGCGGGCGGGCGGCGGGGGCGAGCTGCAATTCGACATCATCGATACCGGCATCGGCATGACGCCGGAACAGCTCGCGCGCCTCTTCCAACCGTTCTCCCAGGGCGACGCCACGATCCACCGCCAGTTCGGTGGCACCGGCCTGGGATTGTCCATCAGCCAGCGGCTCGCCGAGTTGCTGGGCGGCCGGATCACGGTCGAAAGCGAGGCGGGAAAGGGGAGCACCTTCCGGTTGACCATCGCCACGGGACCGCTGGAAGGAGTGAAGCTCGTCGAATACCGCGCCGTTGCCCCGGCGACGCGCGATGTGTGGATACACCGCTCGCGCGACCTGCGGACGCTCAGCGGGCGCGTGCTCCTGGCCGAGGACGGCCTGGACAATCAGCGCCTGATCGCGCACCTGCTCCGGCAGGCTGGGCTGGATGTGACCGCAGTCGCCAACGGACAGGAGGCGGCGGAGGCGGCCTTGCGGGCGGCAGCGTCCAATCAGCCGTTCGATGTGATTCTCATGGACATGCAGATGCCCGTATTGGATGGCTGGGCCGCCACGCGACTGCTGCGCCAGCGTGGGTACGCCGGGAGGATCATTGCTCTGACGGCGCACGCCATGACCGCGGACCGCGAGCAGTGTCTGGAGGTCGGTTGCGACGACTATGCGACCAAACCTATCAACCGCACTCGCCTGTTGGCCGTCGTTGCCGCCCACTTGCCCAGCACAGTCTCCGCGCGGCCCGGCGACGCGGAGCCGCCCGAACACCCCATGCATGCGCTGGTGGCTGAGTTGCCCGCGGTCTCGGAGAAGATCGCCGCTCTGCGCCGTGTCCTGGCGGAGAACGACCGCACGGCACTCGCCGCGTTGGCCCGGCAGCTTCAAAGCGCGGCGGACGCGAGCGGATTCGGGCTGGTCGCGAGGTTTGCCGACCGACTGGCCCGGGCGGCCGACGAGACCGGCGACCTCGTGACCCTCCACGGCATGCTGGAAGAGCTCATCGCGCTGTGTCACGAAGCCCATCCAGCGCAACGCACCTCGCAGGCATGAACCCCTGAGGTTTCCGGAAGGCCCGCCGGCGCTACAGAACCGCAGCGTTTGTGTTCTGTGCTCGCCATCCGGCAAGGACCGGACTGAGCGGCTAACTCGCGTCCGGCGACCGGCTTATGACTTGTTCGCGGGACCCGGAATTGCGACAATATCCGCAGTAAGGCACAATGGAAGCCTGCGGTTTCGGATTCTCGGATGTCGAAGCGCACCGACGTGACCAGCATTCTGAAGCGCGCCAGCGCCGGCGACGAGTCGGCCGTCAATCGTCTGTTGCCGCTGGTTTACGACGAGCTGCGCGCGCTGGCCGAAAGCTACCTGCGGCGCGAACGGCCTGACCTCACCCTCCAGGCCACGGCCCTCGTCCACGAAGCGTACGTCCGGCTCATCAAGCAGGAGGACGTGGAGTGGCAGAACCGCGCCCACTTCTTCGCCATCGCCGCTCAGGCCATCCGCCGAATTCTCGTCGATCACGCCCGTGGTCATGACCGGGCCAAGCGCGGCGGAGGCCGGCAGCGCGTGCGGCTGGATGATGACATTGCGACCGCTGACGAGCGCGATCTGGACCTGCTGGCCGTGGACGAAGCGTTGGAGAAGCTCGCCCGGGTCTATCCGCGTCAAGCGCAAATCGTCGAGCTGCGCTTCTTTGGCGGCCTCGCGCTGAAGGAGATCGCGGAGCTGCTGAAGGTCTCCCCGCGCACCGTGGACGGCGACTGGAGCGTGGCCCGCGCCTGGCTGCGCCGCGAACTGCGGGAAGATCCGCAGGCGTGAAGAACGTGACGCACGGCGGGCCGCAGTATCCGCCGGCAGGTTGCCGTGGAGGCGCAGGACACGAGCACTAGCCGCATGACCCCCTCGAAGTACGAGCGTGTCCGCGAGCTGTTTCTCGCCGCCCGAGAGACTCCGCCGGAGCAGCGCGCGGGGTTTTTGGCGCAGGCGTGTGGGGGGGACGACGAACTGCGCGGCGAGGTGGAGTCGCTGCTCGCCAACGACGTACGGGACGACACGTTTCTGCAAACCCCCGCGCTGGGCCGATCGTTCGCGGTACGGGGGCCGGAGTCGCTGGCCATGCCCGGCGTCGAGAATGCCCGCCGGGCCGGCACCGGCGGTCCACTTCCCTCGGTGCCGCTGCCGGCGCAGATTGGCCAGTATCGGATCATCGAATTGATGGGGCAGGGCGGCATGGGCGTGGTCTACCGGGCGGAACAGGAAAACCCGCGTCGGACCGTGGCGTTGAAGGTCATTCGGCCGGGGCTCCAATCGGGCGACTTGCTGCGGCGGTTCGCACATGAGGCGCAAGTGCTCGGGCTGCTGCAACACCCCGGCATCGCGCAGGTGTTCGAGGCCGGCACGGCAGACACGGGCTTCGGGCCGCAGCCGTTTTTCGCGATGGAGCTGGTCCGTGGGCGGCCGCTTGCGGAATACGCGGAGGCCGGTCGCCTGGACATGCGCCGGCGGCTGGAGCTGCTGGCAAAGGTGTGCGACGCGGTTCAGCACGCGCACCAGAAGGGTGTCATTCACCGGGACCTTAAGCCGGCGAATATTCTGGTGGACGACCAAGGGCAGCCGAAGATCCTTGACTTCGGCGTGGCCCGGGCGACCGATGCCGATCTGCGCGCGACGACCCCGGAGACGCTGCCGGGGCAGATCATCGGGACGCTGGCGTACATGAGCCCGGAGCAGATTTCGGGTGATCCCGGCCGGCTCGACACGCGCTCGGATGTGTACTCGCTGGGTGTCATCGGCTACGAGTTGCTCACCGGTCGCGTTCCGCTGGACATGTCCACCAAGACGATTGCGCAGGCGGCACGCACGATCGCGGAAGAGGAGCCGCCCTCGCTGGGCACGCTCGACCGCGCCTTCCGCGGCGACTTGGCGACCATTGTGGGCAAGGCGTTGGAGAAGGACAAAGACCGGCGCTACCAGTCGGCGTCGGAGTTGGCGGAGGACATCCGCCGTTTTCTGGCGGATGAGCCGATTCTGGCCCGGCCGGCGACGACGTTCTACCAGTTGCACAAGTTCGCCAAGCGCAACAAGCCGCTCGTCGCGGGCGTACTGGTGGCGTTCGTTGCCCTCGTGGTCGGAGTCATTGGCACGACCACGCAGGCCGTGCGGGCCATCGAGGAGCGAAACCGCGCGCGGGCGGCCGAGCAGGTCGCCGAGCAACGCCGTGCCGCGGCCGAGACCGAGGCACAGAAGGTGCAGACGATCAACGAGTTCATCAATGCCATGCTGGCGTCGGCCGATCCCGGCCGTGAAGGGCGCGACGTACGCGTCGTCGATATGCTGAAACGGGCGGCGCAAGAGCTGGAGACGACGCTTGCGTCCCAGCCAGAGATTGAAGCTGCGTTGCGCGACACGATCGGCATGACGTATCTGGGCCTGGGGCAGGCCCGCGATGCGGAGCCCCATCTGCGGCGGGCCTTGACGACTCGCCTGGAGCTGCTCGGTCCTGAGCACGCGGACACACTCCGGTCAATGACGAACCTGGGGATGGTGCTGCTCGAGACGGGCGAGTTGGCCGAAGGTGCGGACCTGCTGCAACGCGTGCTGGAAGCCCGGAGGCGGATTCAGGGTGCGGAGCATCCCCAGAGCCTCGACGCCATGGGCAACTTCGCCAACGCGCTCCAGCGCCGCGGAAACGTGACCGAGGCGGAAGCCCTGTGGCGCGAGGCCCTGACGTGGCAGCGGCGCGTTCTTTCGCCCGACGATCCCCAGTTGGCCACCGTGCTTAACAACCTCGGCCAGTTGCTGAAGCAACTGCGCCGGCCCCAGGAGGCGGAACCTCTGCTGCGTGAGGCCCTGGAGGTCTACCTGGCGGCCTATGGTGAGGAACACCCGCAAACGCTGGCGACCCTGGGCAATCTGGCGATGACGCTGAAGTCTCTCCGGCGGGACGCGGAGGCGGAAACGCTGCTGCGGCGGATCGTGGATGTCCGCCGGCGCACGCTCGGCGAACACCCGGCGTTGTATATGGCGCTCAGCAATCTGGCCCGCGTCCTGGAGGACCAGGGTCGCGGGGCGGAGGCCGAACCACTGGCGCGGGAAGCCCTGGGAGGGATGCGCGCGGCGATCGGCCCCGAAGAGGAAAGTACCCTGGTGGCCGAGAACAATCTGGCGTCACTGCTCGTGGCGCTCGGACGAGCGGCCGAGGCCGAACCACTGTACGAGGAATTGCGCGCCGCCGCGGGTCGCGCGCTCCCGGCGGACCACTACACGCAGCATGTCTTCGCGCGGAATCATGGGGTGTGTCTGACGGCGTTGGGTCGCTACGAGGAAGCGGAGGCGCTGTTGCTCGCCAGCCATGACGCGCTGCTGCGCATTCTGGGTTCGAGGCACCAGCACACGCGCAAGACGCTGGAGTGCGTCATCGCGCTCTACGTAGCCTGGGGTCGCGCCGAGGAGGCCGATGCCTGGCGGGCGAGGCTGCCGAACCCGCAGCCGTCTGAGTAGCAGCGCGCGTGGGGCTTCCGTGCTGCTCCCGGGGCGCGAGGACACGGCGCCGCGTTCGCAGCTTTCAGCTATTCGCCAATCGACGGGCACTCACAATCCCCGCTGGCCAGGCACGCGACGAATCGATTGATGTCGCCGAAGTTGACTGACCCGTCGCAGTTCAGGTCGCCATGGAGGATATCGCAGTCGGGGTAAGCCTGGGCATACTCGGCTGCACTACTCAGGGCGAGCACGAAGGGGTTGATGTCGCCGAAGTCGACGGATGCGCTGCAATCCAGGTCACCAGGCAATCCCGGCCGCTGGTACCAGAACGCGACCGAGCTCCACCGCGCGCCGGGGACGCTGTAGCGGCTCTCCATCTTGACCTCGATCGCGCGGGCGAACGGCACTCGGTCGGCGATGCGCCAGCGATACTGGTCGGCCCGCGCGAAGGCCGGGCTCGCCTGTCGCTGGACGCACAGGATGCCGTGGAGCGGCCGGATCGCAGCAGCGGGGTTCGGCCCCTCGGGTTCGTCGGGCTGGGCGACCACCCAGTTGTAGTAGTAACCGCCGTTGTAGGCGTCTTCGAGCCCCGTGCCGCAGAGGTTGACGCCGTCCACGGTGATGAGGTCGTCCCCCTCCAACATGTAGAAGCTGTCGGCGTCCTGCTCGACGTACAGGAGGTTGCCGACGTAGTGGCCTCGTCCAGCGACGGCCAGCATGGCGTGATGAGTCTTGCCCGCACTCTGCACGCTGCTCTGGCCCGCGGCGTGCAGATAGCAGAGATCCGGGTCGATGTCGCCAGGCGCATACTCGACCATGCTCCCGTCAATATCGATGGGTGCCTCGGTCGCGTTGTGCAACTCGATCACAATGGACCGCCGGAAGGGCATGGGCCAGTAACAATAGTAGCCGTCCGGCGAGTCGGTCCCGAGCGGCAAGCTCTGGTAGGCCGGCCGGCCTCGTCCAGCCCCGAAGAAGTCCCCAACGGCGACGTCAATAGCGGGCTGCGCATCCTCGTCGTAGCAAACGCGCAGGTACAGGCCGGCCAGGTCCGCGTCCGACGGCGCATCCACTTGCACGTTCAGTTGTCGAACCAGCCCGGGGCCGGCCAGGCTCGCCAGTGTGACGCCCTGGCCGGGTGCGACGGTTTGGGCGGGCGTCATCAGTCGAATCGCGTCCGGGTCGCTCCCGGCCGGGTGCTGTCCCGTGTTCGCAAACAGGAGGACCACGGCATCGCGAGCCGCCTGCTGTTCTGGAGAGAGAAACCCGTTGTAGGACTCCAGCTCGGTGCCCGGCGGGTAGAGCTGAGCATCGTACTGATAGTAGTGGCGGTTGGGGCTCCACTGGTCGGGCGGCGGCAACTGCTTGTTGGCGGTCTCGATGCGCAGCGACTGCGCAAACGGGAGCGGCTCGTAGCAGACCTGGCCGCCGGCAAACGTGTTCACCAGGGGCGGCTGGAAGTACGCAAACGCGCCCCCGAACACGACGTCGCTCGTCGTGTCTATCCGCGGCACAGGCTCGCCGTCGAAGAAGAGCTTCACCACGAAGCTGCGGTTCGCGGTAACGTGCGGCATCCAGAAGCGGCAGACCAGCCCCGGTCCGACCAGAGTCTTCACGGTGCAGGGAATGGGGTCGAGAATCAGCCCCGGGGGGTACTCGTACTGGCTGTAGTCCTCGTTCTCGCCGGTGCGGTCGTAGCTCGATGCCAGCGTGGCGCAGACGCGGCACTGCAGGCGCGCCCAGCCATGCCAGTCTGTGTAGGCATCGTAACCGGGCGCCTGCGCGTGGGCCGACGTGCTCCAAGCCAGGACCGCCACGACGATCCCAGCGCACACGGCAACTTGGGATGATACATGCGGGGGCGCGCCTCGCGAGCGCACTCGCAGCACAGCCGTGCCGCTACGAACCCAGGCAGACATGCTCCTACCTCGGCAGGAAGAGCCGGGCTCCGAGTTCCAATCACAGCGCCGTGCGTGCCGACAAGCACAACTTCGTGCTTCGCCGGACACTTCACGTCTCGCCTTCGAGACCGGCCGTCATCAGGAGCGCCGGCGCGCTCCGGCCTGACGCCAGCACAGGCCCGTGAAGATCAGCAGGAGGGCAACCAGAGCGGACGTCGGACAGAGGCCGCCGATCGCGCCGCCCGGGGACGCGGTGCCATCGCCATCGGTGTCATCGCCGCCGGTGCCTTGATCGGCGGTGCCGTCGTCGTCGCCATCGGGTTCGCCGTTGCTGCCGTCGTCGTCATCGTCGCCGTTCGTGCCGTCGTCGTCACCATCGCCGTCCGTGCCGTCATCGTCCGTGTCGCCGTCGGTGTCGTCGGACGTCCCGTCATCGTCCGTATCGCCGTCATCCGTGTCGTTGCCGGGTTCAGCCTGGGCCGGGTCGTTGGTCACAGAGAGGAGCGTGTCGGCGATTGCGTAGTTGTCGCCCTTGTCCTTGACGAAGACACGGATCGGCACCTGGAGGGGAAATCCTTCGGAGGCGTAGTGTTCCCAGAAGTCCGAGTAGCTTCGCGTCCAGAAACCGTGGAAGGTGTAGACGCCGTCTCCGGCGACCTCATCGCCCTGGTTCCCATCCGGACCATCGTCGGTCAGGAGCGCCCAGCCCATGTCGCCGCCGCTGCTGAGCGGGTCGCGGCCCTTGGTGTCCCAGACGGCGGTCTCGCGACCGTAGTCGATCAGGCTCAGAACCCGCACCCACTCGATGTCGCCGAGCCCTTGGGGATCGCTGACCGTCACGTAGACGGCGACCTTCATGCTGTCGTCCTTGAGCAGCATCGGGCGGCTCCAGCCGACGCGCTGGATGATGGGGCACTGGCCGGAACTGCCGCCGGTCTGGTGATAGTTGAGGTCGAAGCGGTAGACCTTCTGCTTCGCGCCCCAATCCTGGGAGCTGTAGCCGAACCAACGGTGTCCGCCGTCGCACATGTCGCTGAGCGTGTGTGGGCTGACGAGGGGCGTGTGGTGGTAGGAAAGGGTGTCTTGTATCGCGACGACGTTGACGTTCGCGTCCAGGACCATGCGGGTCGCATAGGCGCCGCGCGGGTCGTTGAAGCGGACGTAGTTGCCGCAGGGTGAGAGGCACGAACGGTCAACCTTGCTGAGATTGGTGCCGTACTCGACGAGCATATGGCGTTGGTCGGTATCGGGCTCGATTAGCTCGAATCGGTTGTCGGTCGTGCCATCGGGGAGCTTGACGCCGGAGTGATAGAGCATGCGGTGGCCGTCGCGGGACATCTGGCGGTGGGGCACGTCTTGCAGCGAGTAGACGTACTGGATCTTCTCATTGGGCACGCGCCGGGGAGCCTCCGGGCCGCCGATGAACATGCTGGAGCTGTCGACGCCGTAGTCCTTGGTGCTCCACGAGATCGCCGCGCGGCCCGTATCCGAAGTGCCGAGCAGGGCGATGCGGTTCTTGTTGCAGTAGTCGTCAAAGGGCAGGTTGGCCATCGTGTAGATGAAGCTCGGGTTACCCGGAATATCGGCGTAGGCCACGCCGTAGCGCGCGCAGTCTTGCGCACTGGAATCCCAGTCGATGAAGAACGCCCGCGTACCGGTGCGGTTGATCTCGTACGGCTTGCGATAATTGAGGTCGTTTGCTTCGGGGACCGCATCGACCTTCTGGCCGGTGTTCGTGTCGATGTAGCGCAGCACATTGTGGGTGAAGGCCACGTAGAACATGCGCGAGCCGTCGTGATTGAGGCGCGGCCAGCGCGGGCTCTCGTCGGTGCTCCAGGCCGGCGTGATGTCGCGCAGACCGGAGCCGTCGGCGTTGCAGATCCAGAAATGGCGCTGGTTGGGCTGGCCGGTCTTCGAAGCCAGCGTCCAGAAACAGACCTTGAGGCCGTCTCCGCTCTCCGTGATCCAGTCGATTCCGTGTGACCAGCCGTCCCGGTTGAGGTCCTGTTCGTCGACGATCCGCTCGATCACCTCGCGGTAGCCGATGTCGGTCATGTGGTCCGCGGCCAGCGGCGCGGCGACCGCCAGGGCCAGCAGAGCCACTGGCGCAATGCAGCGAACTTGTTTGGTTTGCATAACGCGTACCTCGTTCGCTCCGTGACTGCTCAGATCACGTGTCGCACGCAGCCTTGCCACGTTTGCTCGGCCGGAGCGATCCGGGTTCGCGGCGCCGCCGCCGGGGTCGTCTCGTCCGACCCCGCAAATGCGAGGATATGGCTTGCGGCGGGCGCTGTCGAGGGGAATTTGGGAAGTCCGAGGCCGCCGCGGCGCTGGAGGGACCAGCGTACGTCGGCGTAGTCGCGGGACTTCACCGCTTCAACAGTGCCATCGTCTGCTTGGGGTTGATGAGCAGCATCGGCCGCTGGCCTTCGACCTTGTCCGCCCCGGTCTTGATGTGGTCGATGAGCTGGGGCGGCTTGAGCGAGGAATCCAGCGCCAACAGCTTGGCTGCCAGGTTCGACACGTTCGGGGCCGACATCGAGGTCCCCGACATCTTCATGCGCTGCCCGCCGGGGACGTAACTGTCGACCTCGAAGCCGCAGGCGTACACCTGCACGGTCTGGCCGTAGCTCGTGAAAGTGGTTGGTTGTCCGGCTTGATCGACAGCCCCGACCACCAGCACATTGGGCAGGTCGAAGCTGGAGGGGATCATCTCCGCGAAGGCCACCTCGTTGTCCGCGTTGCCGGCGGCCACGACGAACAGGATGTCGGGCGCGCTGCGCAGCGCTTCGTACAGGCCGTCGCGCATGATCTTGAACATCTCGCGCGCCATCTCGGCCCGCTCCTCGGCCGTCGCGCCGACGCCATTCTTCTCCAGGGCCCGTTCGATCGTTGCGCGGTCCTCGCCCCAGCTCATGTTGACCACGCGCGCGTTGGCCTGCTTCAGGTAGTCGACGGTGTCGCGGTAAGCGGCGGCGGCGGCGCGGTAGTAGTCGAGGGTCGGGCGCTTCGGAATCAGGTGGTAATCGAACGTCAAGCGGGCCGCTACGAGGCGCGCAAAGGGGTTCCCGTCGAGCGCGATCCCCGCGACGTGCGTGCCGTGCGCGTAGTTCCCGTACAGCATGAGGTCCTCGATGAACTCCTTGACGGCCTCGCCCTCCAGCCCGCCGATCACTTGCTTCACGGCGGTGGCTTCCGGGCTGCTGATCGCCGTCTGCATGTCCATGAAGCCCTTCATGTGCCGGGCGACGTCCGCGACGTCGCGGTGCATGCCGTCCAGCGGGTGGAGCAGCGCCGGCGTGCGTTGGAAGTCCACGTCGAACGCGATGCCGTGCGCGCCGCCCGCATCCCCCGGTGCGGCTTCAGGGGCCGTCCAAAGCTGCTTGCCGAAGACCTGGGTATCGACGCCCGAGTCCCAGATGCCGACCACGACCGGCGCGAGCTTCTGCTCCGGGTTGAGCACGACGGCGCGGGCCGCCCAGATGTCCGGCTTGACCGCGACGTGTTCGTCGACGACGGTGCCGTACGCCCCGAGCAGCTCATCGCGCAGGGGCAGCACGATCTTCAGGGCGAACCGCAGGTTCACGATCTGCTGGGCCAGGTCGGCGCTCACCTCGCCCTGCATCGCGGCCGCCGCCGGGTCGATCGCGCTCTGCACCATGCCCATCAGGAAGGGCTCGGTGAGCATCTCAAGCTGGCCCTTGCGCTGCTTGATCTCGTCCGCGACGACGTCCCACGGCAGGCCGCGGACCTTGTCCAACAGGATGGCGCGCAGCTCGGGCCGCCACGCCGCCTCGTCCGCGCCGGCCTTCGCGCGGGCCGCGACGAGCGCTTCCGCCACCAGGCCGATGGTGAGCTTCTTGGATTCCTTGGCCTCCAGGTCGCGCAGGACGGCCACGCCCTTGAGGACGGCGTCGTAGTGTCCCTCCAGCAAGTCCAGGTTCACGAGCACGTTGCGCAGCCGCTGGAGCGTCGCGGGGTCTTGAATGTCGTACTTGGCCAAGTCTGCCTCGAGGTCGGCGCGGACCGGTTTGGCGAGGGCCGCGAACTGCTCGTCCGACTTGAGCAGCTCCGATACGCTGCCCGGAATCTTGTAGGTATGCCGCGGCAGGTCATCCAGGCTCTTGACGGCGATCTTCTCCTGCGCGCGGACCATTCCGATGCCCAACAGGAGAACGCCCAGGCTGGCGAGGTGAACCGGCGAAAATCGGTAACCGTTGCGTCGAACTGATGTCGTCACTTCAGGTCTCCTCAAGCCTCGAACGCCGACCCGCGTCAGTCCACCGACGCCGGTGCGGCGGTTGAACATCCTACAGGACCGCGCGTGGTCAGGCGAACACGGGGGTCGGGGTCGCTGAAAGAGCTTGCCGCCGAGCGGCTTTGGGAATAAATGGGCGGTATGAGCACGTCGCGGCGCGGCAGGCTGTGGATCGGTCCTTCGGGCTGGAGCTATGAAGACTGGTATGGGATGGTGTACCCGCAGCAGCGGTCGCGGGGCTTCAAGCCGCTGGCGTGGGTGGCCCGGTACTTCAACGCCACCGAGGTCAACTCGAGCTTCTACCGCATCCCGGCGGCGCGCATGACCGGCGCCTGGCCGAAGCTGGTGCCGGCGGATTTCCGGTTTGCGTTCAAGTTAACGCAGGTCTTTACGCACCAGCGGACTGAGTTTCCCGCGCCCTCGGAAGTGCAGGCCTTCGTCGAGGGCGTCGAGCCCGTTCGCGCGGCGGGGCTATTGGGGCCGTTGCTCATCCAGTTCCCGTGGTCATTCCGCTACGGGCCGGAGGCGGTGGAGTGGCTGCGGCGGTTGGCGGACAGCTTCCACGCGTTCGACCGGTTCATCGAGGTGCGGCACGCTTCCTGGGCGCAGCCGGAAGCGCTGGAGGCGCTGCATGCGTGCGGCGGCTACTGCAACATTGACCAGCCGCAATTGCGGGATTGCCTGGGACCAACGCAGCACGTCTTCGGCCGCGGTGCGTACGTGCGGCTGCACGGGCGGAACGCGAAGAACTGGTTCGCGGACGACCGGCCGTCGTACGAGCGCTACAACTACCTTTACAACGAGCAGGAGCTGCGCGAGTGGGTGGCGCGGCTGAATGCGCTGGCGGCCCAGGCCGACAACGTGTACGTGTTCGCCAACAACCACTATCGCGGCCAAGGCGCTGTAAACGCCCTCGAGTTGCGGGCCATGCTCGAAGGTCAGCCCGTCGAGGCGCCGGCCGAGCTGATGGCGGCGTACCCGCGTCTGCGGCGGATCGCCCGGCCGGAGCGCGAGCGGGGGCTTTTCGACTCGATTCGATAGGGCCGCGCCGCGCGGGCTCTACTTGTCCTGCGCTTCCTCGTATTGCTTGAGGGCCTGCTCGAGCTCTGCGCGCAGTGCCTCGTTGTCGCCGACGAGCTCGACGGCCTTCTTCTGGTACTCCAGCGCCTCTTTCTTCTTGCCGTTGTCGAACAGCGCCCGCGCATACGTGTCAACGATGTAAGCATTCTTGCCTTCGCACGCGTCGTAGGCAGCCTTGGCCACTTCGAGCGCGAACTTCAGGTCGCGGAACTTGAGTCCCTCTTCGGTCAGAATCTTCCAGGCGAAATCATTCAGCATCACCGCGTCTTTGTCGAAGAACTCGACGACCTCCTTGCCCAGCTTCTGGCTGCCTTCGGGTTTCTCGTTTTCGGTCACCAGCTCGAAGTACTTGGCCGCCAGCTCGCGTCCCTTGCGCTGTTTCTCGACCGTCACCCGGCGCTGCTTGTCGGCCTTCTGGGCCGCCGCGAGGTCGTACTTGTCCGCGATGATCTCCTCGAGCGCTTTGTCGAGCGCCGCCCAACTCACGCCGCCGCCTTCGGCGTCCCCGGCCTGCCCGCCCCAGACGACCTTGCCGGCCTTGTCGATGACGAACGCCGTGGGGATGCCGTCGAACATGAACCCGTCCATGTACGCGTCTTCCGTGGTCTTCGCGGTATCGTCCAGCGCGACTGCGTACCCCATCGCGTCATTGAGCTCCGCGACGAACGATTCGACTCGGTCGCGCGTCTGGCGTTTCTCGTCCTCGTCGATGCTTACCCCGATCACGATCACCCCCTGGTCCTTGTACTTCTTCTGCAGCTCGGACATGCGCGGGATGCTGGCGCGGCAGGGCCCGCACCACGTCGCCCAGAATTCCACCACGTAGATGTTCTTGCCCTTCCCGCTCTCCAGATCGACGGGACCACCCTTGATCCATTTCTCAACCTTGAGCGGCGGGGCCGCGTCACCAAGGTCGGCGGCGACGCCGGGGACTGCGAGGAGTATCACCGCCATCAAACCCGCCAACGCTAGTCGTGCTGCGTACATTGTCTCTCCTTTGCCTGTCGTCTGAGGGCCGAACGGTCTTGGTCAATGCGCAAGTATACGCCGCAAACGATAGCGAGTTTCGCAGTAAGGCCGCAAGCGCCGAGCCTAAACGACCATGGCCTCCCTGTTGCGAACGGCACCGCGCTGTCCGGGAGCGCGCACGGAGTTGCTTCCCACTCACGGAAACGTCGGCGTCCGCAGCCGAAACTCTGAGAACGAGCCGAGCAGCACGGCGTTGGCCAGCAGGCGAACCGCCATCGAGCACAAGAGCATCAGCGAAAAGGGCTCGGCGACGACGACTCCGCCGACGTGCAGCGGAAGGTGTCCGTATTGACCCAGCAAGGCGCTGCCGAAACTCCCGATGAGCGTGCCTGCGCCGATGAACAGGCTGTTGTACGCCGCACACCGGACTCGTTTCGGCGGCGTGACGACATCATAGAGGTAGGTTGCCATCGCGCTTGTGAACGCGGCGTACACGATGCCGTCGTAGGCCATGATGAGCGCGAACGCCCAGAAACTGTCGCAGATGAGCAGCAGCGGCGGGGACAGGATCAGACCAAGGCCGCCGATGCCCAGCACGCGTTTGCTGCCGAGACGGTCGACCAGGCGGCCCCAGGCCGGTTGGCTCAGCACGCCGGCGAGCAGGTTGGCCGCCATCACGGTGGCGAAAGCCGCCGCCGAGTAACCGCGCTGATCGAGCCAGAACCAGGGCAGAAAGGGCGTGACGGCGCCGACGCCGACGTTGACGAGCATGCAGTAGAAGACGAAGCGGCCGAAGTGAGCGCGGGGCGCGCGGCGGATGAAGTCGAGGAGCGTGAAACGGTCGGCCTGCGCGACGCGGTAGGGGGGTTCGTAGATGCGCGTGAGATACCAGGCGGAGAGCAGGCGCGCCGCACCCGCGGTCGCGAACAGGACAAGGAAGCCGAAGTTGCGTCCCGAAAGACCCAGCAGGTCCGGAGGGCCGTGCCGGTGACAGAGCGTGAGCCAGTGGCCGGCCGCGAAGAACGTCGCCACGAAGACAAGGCCCGAAAGCGCGTTGCGCAGACCGAAGTACCGGCCGCGGCGCTCGGGCGGTACCAAGTCGCCCATCACGCTTTGCCACGCGGGCCCGCCAAAGTTGGCCAGCGCCAGGTGCAGGCCGTAGGCCGCCAGCATGACCCAGTAGCCCAGTTGGTCGAAGGGCAGAAAGATGGCCACGCACATCGGAATCCAGACGAGGCCCTGGAAGAACGCGCTGCCGGCGATAATGCCGGTGCGGCGGCCGGCTGCGTCCGTGACGTTGGCCGCCAGCCACTGCACCAGCGCGCCCACGAAGGCGGGGATTCCGGTGATGGCGGCGACGTAGAGCAGCCCCTTGCCGCCGAAAATGATGAACGGCGTGATGTAGTACGTTCCGGTCCCTTGCATCACGGACCAGGCGACCGCATCCTTGATCGAGTAACGAAGGCTGGCCTGAATGATGGCAGGGGGGAGTGGAGGCGCCGCGGGCGTGGGGGTGGCCGGGGCATCGGAGTTCTGCGGAGGGGGCCGAACCAGGCTTCGTGTGGCCATGCAGTTCTCGGATCGGGCGGAGAAGCCGCATTGTACGCCCCCGGTGCAGTCCGTGCTCAATCGGGTGCTGCCGGCCGCGATCATACCGTGTTTATCGGACGTGCAGCGCTCCACGCGCTGCCTCGCCGAACGAACCGATATGACTGGCAGCGGCCCGCCGGTCCGCGACGGATGGTATGACCTCGTGCGACACGTCATCGAGCTTACGCCGCGCGACTTGTACCTCGGCTGCTACTCCAGCGTGCGCGGTTGGGGCGGTGCGCTGACGTCGGCCCACCGAGTGATTGCCGCCGGCCGCCGGCGGGGCGTAAGCACGCTGCTGCTGGGGGCGACCGCGCGTGCCGAGGCGGCGGGGGGCATGAGGCCGGATGTGTCGCACTTCAACGTGCGCGTCGGGCGCGAGCCGCTGCTTTGGCGGGTTCAAAGCTGGCGCACGAGCCGGCAGCTCGCGGGCGGACTGCGCCGGCTGCCGCGACCGCGTGCCGCGTTCCTGGGCCTGAGCCCGTTCTGGGTCATCGCGGCCCGACAGGCGTGGCCTGGCTTGCCGGTCTTCTACCGCTTGCCGTGCATTCTGTATAACTGCCTGCCGTTCACGTGGCCGCGGCGAAGGCCGGCTTCCGTGTGGGGGCGGCTCGACTTTGCCGGCGTCGAACGTGCCGAGCACCTGGCGTTCGCCCTGGCCGACTTGACCTTTGTGCCGACCGAGGCGGCGCGGCGGGAAATCCTGGAGTTTCACCCGGCGGCGCGCGAGCGGGTCGAGGTCCGTCCGGAGAGCTGCGAGCCGCGCGAGACTTCGCCAGAGCTGCGCACGATGCAGCGTCGCCGTCTCGGCGTGCCGGACGACGCCGTCGTGTTCCTGGTTGCCGGGCGCTGCGATCTGAACAAGGCGTTCGACGCGGCGGTCCGCGCGCTGCCGGTCGTTGGCGACGGCGCGCGCCTGGTAGTTGTCGGGGACGGCCCGCAGCAGCCCGCCCTGACGCAGCTTGCCGAAGAGTTGGGCGTGGCGCCGCGCGTGCAGTTCGTCGGGCCGCAGCCGGACATGGAGCCCTGGTACGCGGCGGCCGACTGCGTGATCTCAACCAGCTTCTACGACACGTTTCCGAACACTCTTCAGGAGGCCATGTGCCGCGCCCGGCCCGTCATCGTGCCGCGACACGCGCCGCCGCAGGTGTACGCCGGCTTTGCTGAGGTCGTGGCCAACGAAGGCGGCGGCCTGCTGTATGACCGTTCGCAGCCGGAGGCCCTGGCTGCGGCGATGCGGCAACTGGCGAACGATGGCGACACCCGACGGAAGCTGAGCGACGAAGCCCGGCGGGCGAGCGAGCAGTGGTTCCGGCGGGGCTCGATCATCGACCGCGTATTCACGTACCTGCGGCAGGAATCCGACGCTATTGCGGCACGGGTGGGGGCACCGGCTTGAGTTGGCGGAGACCAGTTCGGCTGCTGGCTCGGCGGCTCGCGCGGCACCGCGGGTACGACCTCGTCGAGTACCCGTCCGACGCCCTGCGCCGGCGGTTGAAGCTGCTGCGGCACCACGGCGTCGACCTGATTCTGGACGTCGGGGCCGATACGGGGGAGTACGTCACGAGGCTGCGCCGCCACGGGTACGCCGGGCACGTCGTGTCGTTTGAGCCGCTGGCCTCCTCGTATGCCGAGCTGTGCCGCCACTGCGCGGCCGATCCGCTGTGGGAAGCCGTGAACATGGCGTTGGGCGATCGCGATGGACAGGCGTCGTTGAACGTTGCGGCGAACGCGCATAGCAGCTCGCTGCGGGGCATGTTGGCGGCGCATGTGAAGGCGGCGCCGCATTCCGCGTACGTTGGGGTCGAAGAGGTCAGGGTGCGCCGGCTCGACACCGTTTTCGCGGAATACCGCCGGGCTGCGGCGAGGGTGTTCCTGAAAGTCGACGTGCAGGGGGGGGAGCGGGAAGTGCTGGCCGGAGCGGAACAGGCAATGAGCGCCATCACCGGCGTGCAGTTGGAGATGTCGCTGGTTCCGTTGTATGAAGGGCAAGCGCTGTTCGGGGAGTTGCTGGAGTGGATGACGAGCCGCGGGTTGGTGCTCATGTCGCTGGAGCCGGGCTTTACCGACCCGCGCAGCGGGCAGTTGCTCCAGGTGGACGGCGTGTTCTTCCGGAATGAGCGACACTGACCCGCCGGCGGGCGGTTCGAGCGCTTCGCATCCGCATGTGCCGGCCGAGCTTCTGCTCGGCCGACGGCCGACCGGAAGGTCGCCTGGTACGAGAACCTGAAGACTGCCCTAGCGGCGCAAAGCCACCACGTCGACCCGGACGCCCACCTCGCTGCCGATGACCAGGGCGAAACGCGCCGCCTGTTGTGCGTCGTCGAACAAGCAGAACAACGCGGCTCCCGATCCCGTGAGACGCACGGACTCGCCCGTCGCCGCCGCGACGCGGGCCGCCAGCTCGCCGAGCTGCGGCACGACTCGAAACGCGGCCGTTTCCAGGTCGTTGAACAGGAGGGGCATAAGGTCGGCCGCGGAGCCGCGCGCATCGAGGACTTCGGTCAAACTCGGACGCATCGTCGTGCTTTCCGTGGGGGCCCAGGCGGCGTACACCGCCGCCGTAGAGCAATGCAGCTCGGGCAGGATCAGGGCCGCCCAGAGTGGTGGCGGTGCCCCCAGCGGCTCGACGTGTTCGCCACGGCCGCGCAGAACGCACAGCGGGCTGCTGAAGAAGAGCGGCACATCCGACCCGAGCGTGGCGCCGAGCACAGCGAGGGCGTTCGGATTGCGGCCTGTGTTCCACAAGTCGTTAAGGAGCAGAAGCGTCGTCGCTGCGTCTGAGCTGCCGCCGCCCAGGCCCGCCCCGACGGCGATGCGCTTCTGGAGCGTGATGTGCGTGCCGTGATTGGTCCCGGCGTCATGATTGAGTGCCTTGGCGGCTTGTAGCACGAGATTGGAACCGTCGCGCGGCAGGGCCGGGTCGTCACAGTCCAAGGCGTAGCAGCCGTCCTCCACCGCCGTCGCCGTCACCGTGTCGCACAGGTTGACCTGGGCCACGAGCGATTCCAACTCGTGAAAGCCGTCCTGGCGCCGCCCGGCGACGCGGAGCGTCAGGTTGATCTTGGCCGGTGCGGGACGGGTAAGTGCCGGCATACCGGGCAGCTTGCCGGGGGCGTCGGTCGGCGTCAAGCCGCGGGTCGCGGGCGGCGAAGGGGATCGGCGGGTGTGGCCGGGCAGATTTGTGCTTGACGGGGCGGGCCGGTTCAGGCATAATATCCGTTTATCCGAATATACGGGTACGAGGCACGGAGCCGCTTGCATGCGCAACAGCGCCGAACTCTTCAAAGCCCTCGCGGACGAGACCCGCCTCCGGATCCTGAACCTGCTGGTCCAGGGCGAGTTATGCGTTTGCGACATCATGACCGTGCTCGACATTGGGCAATCTAAGGCCTCGCGGCACCTGGCCTACTTGCGGCATGTCGGGCTGGTCAACGACCGCCGTAACGGCGTGTGGATGTACTACTCGCTGGCCCAGCCAGGCGGCGTGACTCATGGGCGAATCCTGGAGTGGCTCGCGGAGGCGGCGAGCGAATTGCCCCAGGCGGCGGCGGACTTGAAGGCGCTGCAAGCTGTGCATGAGCACTCGCACCGCTGCGGCCGGTGTGCCAATGGAAATGGCCGCCGCAAGCCCGTGTTGGCGGAAGCGGAGAGAAGCTGAAGAATGAACCGCGTGCACGAGCAGCTTTCGCCGGCCGCAGTGTCGCGCGGATTCTCCCCCCGCGAGGGATTGGGGACTAAAAGATCGACATGGTCGCACGGCGGCTACGTGGTGGGCAGCCCTTTCGAAAGGACCGCTCGACCGACCGCGCATCGGACTGAACCGGCACAGCACGACGGGCGAGGCAGGATAAGCGGCCTGCTGATTCGCAGGAGCAGATACAGATGACATGGCTGCGGTTGCCGATACATTTGCCACTTGCGGTGGTCTTCGTGGCGGTCCTGTTAGCGCAGCCGCCGCGCGCAATCGCCCAGGATAGTGACCCGCCCGCGCAACCCGCCCCGGCGGTGCAGCCGCAGCCCCCAGCCTCGCAAGCGGTCAAGCCGGGGCAACCTCAGGTGCCGCAGCCAACGGTGGTACTGAAGCCCGGCGAGGCGCCCGGCATCGCTTTCAAGGAACCGACGTACGACTTCGGACGCGTGCAGTCCGGGACGGATGTCACGCACGATTTCGAGTTCACGAATACGGGCACCGGACCGTTGGAGATTCTGCAAGTAAAGGCCGGCTGAGGCTGCACGGTCGCCGGTCAGTATGACCGGATCGTTCAGCCCGGCCAGTCCGGCAAGGTGCCCCTGAAGATGTTCACCAAAGGGCGAAGTGGTCGCATGAGTAAGACCGTAACAGTGTACACCAATGCTCCCGCGCCGCAGGCGACGGTTACGCTGACTATGCAGGGTGAACTCTGGGAGGCCGTGGCCTTCGAACCCCGGGCGGTCAATTTTGGTCGACTAACCGCGGAGGCCGCTCGGGCCGAGGGACTGACCCAGAAGGTGACGATTACCAGCAACGTGGAGGCCCGGGCAGAACTGGCCGAGGTGCGGAGCACGAGCCCGTTGTTCCAGGCGGAGACGAAGACCCTCGAACCGGGCAAGAAGTTCGAGTTAGTCGTCACCATTGTGGCGGCGCTGAAGTCCGGCAACAACAATGGTGCCATCGAGCTTGCCACCGGCGTGGCCGAGGCGCCGAAGCTGTCGATCCCCGTCTTGGCTTTTGTCGTGCCCGATGTCGAAGTGTCCCCCAGCAGCATCATGTTGCCGGCGAACCGCTCCGCGGTCACGACCCGTCAGCTCTCGGTGCGCAACAACACGAAAGTACCGTTCAAGATCAGCGACCTGACCGTCAGCAATCCGGCCCTGAAGGTGACGCTGCAGGAAACGCAGCCCGGCATGGTCTATTCGATCACACTGGAGGCACCCGCCGGCAGCCACGTTTCGGCGGGCGACAGGATCACCTTTGGCACGGACTGCCCGACGGTGCCGAGCGTCGTGGTGCCGGTAAGCGAGATGCGCGTCGCGGCGGCGCCCCTAGGGCAGCCGGGTCCTGCCACGAGCAGGCCCGCTGCGATGCCGGTGAGCCAGCCCGCGACCGGACAGCCTGACGTGAAGGGAGAGCGATGACCGCATCTGATGGACGGCCTGTCCTCCTGGTTCCCGGGCGGCGCGGCAGCGAATGCTCCGCCGCCTGGGGAACCGCTTCAGGCGTTTATCAGTGTGTCGCGATCCGAACCGTTGACGATCGCGTTAGTTAGACCCAGGAGTCCGGGCTCCACAGCAAGACGATGCCCGGCGGAGACAAAGAAGCACTCATTGTTACAGGAGCACACGAATGTTGAAGAACTGGATGAATGTGGCCGTCGTGACGGTGCTCGCAGCGATCGCGCTGTCTACGCGCGTCCCGGCGCAGGAGCAGGCGGGCACCGGGGACCAGGCACCTGCCAGCACGGCAGTCCGCGCGACTCCGGTGGCAACGCCAGTCCGCGCCCCAGCAGCTCCCAGCGCCGCCGCGACAGCGATCGACGCCGCCGCGAACGCGGATAAGTACATTTTCATGTTCTTCTACCAGGCCCAGGACGAAGCCACGCAGGCGGCGCGCGCCACATTCGACGCGGCGATGGAGAAGCTGGCTGATCGTGCGATGTCCATCGCGGTGAACGTCACTGACCCGCAGGAGCGCGTGCTAGTGGCGAAGTACCAGCTCAATCGCTCGCCGATGCCGCTCGTATTGGCAATGGCACCAACCGGGGCTGTGACGCGGAGCTTCCCGGGGCGGTTCACGGAGGCGCAGTTGGAGACGGCGTTCGTCAGCCCGGGCATGCAGAGGTGTCTCAAGGCCCTTCAGGATCGCAAGATGGCGTTCCTCTGCGTACAGAATGGCACGACGCAGCACAACGCCGAGGCCATGCAGGGTGTGAACGAGTTCGCGGCCGACCCGCTGTATGCGAGGAGCACGGAGATCATCACCGTGGATCCTACGGACGCCGCTGAAGAGAGCCTCCTGAAGCAGTTCAAGGTGGACCCGAAGACCGCAGAGGCGGTCACCGTGTTCCTGGCACCTCCCGGCCGGATGGTCGGCACGTACACGGGCGAGATCAAGAAGGATGTGCTGGTCGCGGCGGTGCAGACCGCCGCCAAGGGCTGTAATCCCTCGAGCGGGTGCTGTGCCCCGAGGAAGCCGGCCAATCTGCCGGCCCAGCCGCAGCGCCAGCCTCAGCCGTCGCAGCCAGGCGGCACCGAGAGGCAGCCCTAAGTGTCCGTTGAAAAGGGGTACAGGCACCGCGAGAAGACCATGCAGCGCTGCCGCGAAGACGCGCCGGCGCGGAGGCAGTCCGCTTTTTGAACAGACTGCTAAGCCGGCGCACGTCGATGCACCCGCTATCGCAGGAGAGCGCGGAATGAGTCGAGTACATACGGCACGTGGGAAGCACGTTGCAAGAAAACAGGCTGCGAAGTCACGAACATCGAATAGTCGGACCGACGCAGCGATTGGAAGCCCTGCTGCCCGGAGCTTGGCTGCGACACCACGCGTTTTCGGGAGCTGGACCCGTGTGGCGCTCGTAGCCGCGCCGCTTGCGATAGCAGCGTTTGCCATCCCCCTTGTCATTATGCACGGGCAGGCCCCTACGGTTGGCGTTGCGATGGCCGGACAGGCCGCCCAACCGACTCCCGTGGCCGGCGCGACCCCTGTCGCGGTGTTGCAGAGCGCAGCCGCAATAGCCATCGACGAGGCGGCCCAGGCCAACAAGTACACCTTCCTGCTCTTCTATCGGAGCGAGGACGAAACGACGCTGGCGGTGCGTAAGACCCTGGCTGCGGCGATGGCGAAGCTCGCCGACCGCGCCACGTCCACGGTCGTGAACGTCGCCGACCCTCAGGAGCAGGCTCTGGTAGTGAAGTACGGGCTGGACCGGGCGCCGATGCCGCTCGTGCTGGCGCTGGCCCCCACGGGAGCGGTAACGCGAGGCTTCCCCGGGCAGTTCACCGAGGCCGAGCTCGAGTCGGCCTTCGTCAGCCCGGGCCAGCAGAAGTGCCTGAAAGCGCTACAGGATCGCAAAATGACGTTCCTCTGCGTCCAGAATGGCACCACCCAGCACAACGCCGAGGCCCTGCGAGGCGTGAAGGAGTTTGCCGCCGACGCCCAGTACGCGAAGTCCACAGAGATTATCACCGTCGATCCCACGGATCCGGCCGAAGGGAGCCTCCTGAAGCAACTCCAGGTGGATCCAGCGACGGACGAGGCCGTCACGGTGTTTCTGGCACCGCCCGGCGCAATGGTCGGCACGTACAAGGGCGAAACGAAGAAGGACGTACTGGTCGCGGCAGTGAAGACCGCCGCCCAGGGGTGCGCTCCGGGCAGCACCTGCGCTCCGGGAGCCTGTGGCCCGGCCCCCAAGAAACCGTAATTCAGAGGTATTTCCATGCATTTGCGAAAGCTAGTCTGGCGCGAGATGTTCGAGCGCAAGAACCAGCTTGCCACGAGCTTCCTGGCGATTCTGCTGGGTATTGCCGTCGTCGTCTCGATCAAGAACATCACCTTTTTCTCGGAGAAGGCGGTCGCCGCGCAGCTCGATGCGCTCGGCGCCAATGTCCTGATCCTGCCCAAGTCGGTGTCGCTCCAGGACTACTACAGCGCCGACATGCAGAATGACGAGTTCCCTGAGGAATACGTGCAGCGTCTGGCGCTGTCCGACATCCAGGGGCTCGACAATCTATCGCCGAAGTTGTCGTTGCCCGTGAAGCTGAAAGACCGTAGTTTCACGCTGACCGGCATCCTGCCCAAGAGCGAGTTCCAGGCCAAGGCGATGTGGTCCGGCGCCGGGATTTTCGCGCGGCCCGCCGAGGGCTGCGGGACGGTCGCGGACGTGCCGGGCGCGTTGCGGCCCACGGCGAAGGAGACATTGGTCCGCCAGCGCGTGATCGAGGATTTGAGCGACACTGAAGCGCTCATCGGCGCCGACGTGGCCACGCTCCTCGGGACCAAGGAGGGTGACAGCCTGGACGTACTCGGCCGTACTTTCACGGTCACCGCGGTCCTGCCACAGACCGGCACGGTCGATGATTCGCGCATCTTCGCCCATCTCCACGCCGTGCAGGACATGGCCGGCAAAGGCCCGGTCATCAACGCCATCGAGATCGTCGGCTGCTGCAAGGAGATCTCCGGCGGGCTCGTGCAGAAGATCAACAAGCTCCTGCCCGACGCGAAGGTCGTCACCGTCACGCAGGTGGTGGACACGCAGGTCAAGACCAACGGCATGATGGCCCGCCTGTCGCTGATCTTCCTGGGGATCATCGTGCTCGTCGGCGGCGCGAGTATCGCGAACTACATGTACGCAAACGTGTACGAGCGGCGACGTGAGATCGGTACCCTGATGGCCCTCGGCGCCGGCTCGGGCGTGATCCTGAAGATGTTCCTGCTGAAGGCGCTGTTGCTGGGTCTGGCCGGCGGCGTCTGCGGCTATATTCTTGGCACGGTGCTGGCGGTAGCCCTGGGGCCGCGTTTGGCCGGCATTCCAGTGCTACCCATGCCCGTGCTGGTTGTGTGGGCCATCGGCATCTCGGTCGTGATCGCGCTGGTAGCAAGTTACTTTCCCGCCCGGCGGGCCGCACGGCTCGACCCGTGTGCGACGCTTCAGGAGGTATGACACAGTATGCGACTGGAATCGGTCAGCAAGAGCTATCAGCATCGTGGTCGCACGGTCGCCGCGCTGGACAATGCATCACTCGAGATTCCCGCGGGCGACTTCGTGGCGGTGGTTGGCCCCAGTGGCAGCGGGAAGAGCACGCTGTTGCTGGTGCTCGGTGGAATGCTCTCCCCGTCCACGGGCAAGGTGCATCTGAACGGACACTCGCTCTACGAGCTTTCCCCGAACCAGCGCGCCGAGGTGCGGCGGCAAAAGGTCGGGTTTGTTTTTCAGACATTCAACCTCGTGCCCTATTTGACGGCGCTGGAGAATGTCCAAATTCCGCTGTACCTGGCGGGTGTCGACGAACCGGCCCAGAAGGAGCGCGCCACGGCGCTGCTGGAACGCGTCGGCCTTGGCGACCGGCTCGACCACAAACCACCGGAATTGAGCATCGGCCAGCAGCAGCGCGTTGCGCTGGCGCGCGTCATGGCGAATGATCCCGAAATCATCCTGGCGGATGAGCCAACGGGAAACCTCGACCCCGAGACCGGCCAACAGATTCTCGACCTGCTCGAAGACATCAACCGAGAAGGCCGCACGATCGTCATGGTGACGCATGATCCCCGTGCTGCGGCTCGCGCCAAGCGCACGCTGCGGTTGCACGAGGGGCGCATTTCCTCGGCGTCGAACGGAGTCCCCGCAGCGACTCGACGAGACTCGAACAGGACTATGATGTGACCGGTAATCCAGGCTGGCGGTGGGCGGGGCTGGCGTGCTGCGGTGCCGTCGTTCTCTCTTTGTCCGGCTGCGCCAACCCGGGCGGTGCGGCGCAAGACGAGACACTCGTCATCCGCTGGCAGCGCCTGGTGGACGATGCGGGCGACACTTGCGGACGATGTGGGGCGACGGAGCGTTCGATCGCGGACGCACAACGCATTCTCACGGCCGCTCTGAAGCCGGTTGGCGTAGGCGTGCGCGTGATCAAAACCCAGCTCACCGCCGAGCAGTTCAACCTGGACCCCACCGAATCGAACCGAATCTGGATCGGGGACGAGCCGCTCGAGACGGTCCTGGGCGCCACGAGCGGTGCGTCGGTCTGCGCGGGCTGCTGTGGCGATAGGCCCTGCCGGACCACCGTCGTCGACGGGCAGAGCTACGACGCGATCCCCGTCGAGCTGATCGTGCGCGCGGGACTGCGCGTCGCTGCTGACCTCGTCCAGCCGGCCGCGCCCGCAAGCGCGTGTGTCCCGGGGCGTGACGGGCCGGCGGAGACGGGGGAATCCGACCTGCAACCGATGCCGTGGCTGTCGCGTTGACCAGCGCGCCGGCGTGTGGCGGTGGGCCTCATCGGGGGAACGCTCAAGAGGCGACTGCCGCCCCCCTCGGCCGCCCCGATGCGGGTTACACTCGGGAACAAATTGAGCCGCTTGCCGATCTAACCTATGATGGAAGTAGGAGATCGGACGTGGCTTGAAGGGTACGCCGATGTCGATGCTCGACAAGCAGGTGGGCTATGCGCGGCGAAGGCTGACGAGCAACATTCTCTTGCAGCGGCTCAGTTTGGGCGTGCTCCTGGCGGGTGCGGGTTGGACGCTGGCGATCATCGTCGTGCGGCTCTTTGCGCTGCCGGTCGCGCTTGGGTATGGGGCCGGGGTGGCGGCGGGCGCAGCGCTGCTGTTCGCGCTGGTCGGCACCGGTCTGTCGCGGCCGAGCCCGTTGCGGGCCGCCATGGCGCTGGACTCGGCGGCGGGGCTGAAGGAGCGGCTGAGTACCGCGCTGGCGCTGCGGGGCGCGCCCGATCCGTTCGTCGTTGCGGCTGTCGCCGATGCGGAGAAGACGGCCGGCCGCGTGCACGTGCCGGCACACATCCGGCATCGCGCCCCCGCCGTCTGGCCGTGGTCGGCCGCGATGGTGGTTGTGCCGCTGATCCTGCTGCGGTTCATGCCGGCGGTGGACCTGCTGGCCGGGCAGCGGGAGAGCGGGCCGACGGTGCCGCGCGCCGTTGTGGCGGCGGAGCACCAAACCATCAAGATCGAGCTCGACGAGAAGCTCAACGAACTCAAGGAGCTTGCGAAGGAAAACCCGGACCTCAGGGACCTCACCGAAGACCTCCAGCCGCTCGACATGCCGGACACGCCCGGGGTCACGCCCGAGGATGTTCGCCGCAACGCCGTCAAGCGCATCGACGCGGTAGCCGAGAAGTTGGAGCGGCAGTTGCAGGCGGCCGGCGAAAATCCGGTGACAGAGATGAAGCGCCGCTTGGGCAAACTGGAGGCGGAAGGGGGCGATCAGGCGGCGGCGGAATTGTCGCGGGCGCTGGCGACGGGGGATTTCCAGGGTGCCCGGCAGGTCCTGGACAAGATGAGCGCGCAGATTCGGGAAGCCGCCGACCAGGCCGATGATCCGGAGTCGCAGCGCAGGCTGGCCGAGTTGCAGGAGCAGCTCACGCGGCTGGCGGACCAGGTCGGCAAGCTCAGCGACACCGTCCAGTTGCAGAAGGAGCTGGAGAACAAGGGCGGCTTGTCGCCCGAGCAGGCCCAGAAGCTCCTTGAGGCGCTCGGCCAGATGGATCCCAAGCAGCTCGAGAAGGAGCTTCAGAAGCAACTCGGCGGGCGCGGGCTGACGCCCCAGCAAATCGAGCAACTGGCCCAGAAGATCCGGCAGAATCAGCAGGCTCAGAAGGCCTGCCGGCAGTTGTCTGACTCGCTTTCGAAGGCGGCCCAGGCGTGTCAGCAATGCAACAGCCCGGGCGGTGCCAGCTCGGGATCGGCCAGTGCGGCGAACGCCCTGTCGGATGCCATGAGCCAGTTGTCGGATCTGGAGATGTCCGAGCAGCTTGCCAACGAATTGCAGGCCCACCTGTCGGACCTTGAGACGCTGCGCGACGACGTGTGCCAGGGGCGCTGCCAGGGTGACTACCCCGGCTGCCGTCGAGATGGCCGCATCGGCCCGCAGGGTTCGCGAGCCGGACTCGGGCTCGGCTCTCTCATCGGCAAGGAGAAAGCGGGGTATCAGACCGATCCGACGAAGGCCAAGTCCCGCTATCAGGACGGAGCGATCATCGGTCAGATGCTGATCGATGGGCCGCAGGTGCGCGGCGAGGCTTCGGCCGCGGCGCTGTCCGCCGCCGCCGCCGAGGTGCGCGACGCCCTGGACGCGATCGAGCGGGAAGAAGTGCCGCGCCAGTATCGCAAAGTGTTGCAGGAGTATTTCGAGCGTCTGGCGGGATTGGTACAGGCCAGACAGGAAGGGGAGCAGGCCGCAGCGGAAGCGGCTCCCGAGTGATGGGCACGCGGGTCAGTCGTGGCGCTGCTGCGCGAGCTGCGACTGGTAGTTACGAAGGTTCAGAATCAGCTCGACCTCCCCGACGGGCATCTTGAGTGCGTCGGCGATGGCGATGGAAGGGGTGCCCCGGTCCGCCAGCTCGCACACCCGCCGCGAGCGCGCTGGAAGCGGCTCGGCGGGGGGCGTGCGCTCGTGCGCGTCTGGCACGGGGGGCTGCGGAGAGGCAATTCCGAGACGGGCAATCCGCTCGTCCGCCGCCCGCAGGGCGGCGTCCAGCCTGGCGGTGCGGTCGTCGATGTGTGCATTGATCCGTACGGCGGCTTCCTCAAGCTGACCCAGCAGGTCCTCCATCGACTTGCGAAGTTCCTGCTGGTCGCGCAGGCGGGCACGCTGCTCGCGCGTCAGGTCGCGCGCGCTGGCCCGGCGCTGCTGTGCGCGTCGATACACGGAGACCGTCAGGATGACGAGACACAATCCCCCGAGGAGCACCAGCAGTCCGCTATCCGTCGCACTCCCTGTCCCGAGCGTCATGCTGCTCCGTCCACGCCGCCAAGGCCGCGTCCTGCACCGTCCGCAGTGGTACGCCGTGCTCGCGCGCGAGCGCCGCGCAGTCCTCAAACTCCGGCCACGCCCGGAGAACATGGTCCGCCCGTCGGGCCACCTTGACGCGAACGGGGCCGAACCGCGTCGATACCGTCTCCTCCGCGCGGGCGAGCTTGTGGCGAAGACACTCGTACTGCCGAACGCCGAGCGTGGTCGTCTCGGCGAAGAGGATGTCTTCCAGCGCAACCGCTTCCGCGGGCCGGCAAAGCACGGTTAGCAGGTGGCCCGGCCGGCCCTTCTTCATCATTATCGGCACGGTGTAGACATCCAGCGCACCCGCCTGGAGCAACCGCTCCAGCGCGAACCCGACCGTCTGTCCGGTGGTGTCGTCGACCTGCGTCTCCAGAACGACGACACGGTCCTCCTCGTCGGCCGGGCGCGTCTCGGAGTCGCCGACCAGCAGCCGAATCACGTTGGGCCGGGCGCCGTTGTCGCGGGTTCCGGCGCCATAGCCGATGGACGTGATGCGCATCGCCGGCGGGGGCCCGAACGAGTCCGCCAACGTGGTAAGGACCGCGGCGCCCGTGGGAGTCGTCAGCTCGCCGGGCTCGTCGCAGTCCGCGAGCGGCACGCCGCGGAGCAGCTCGGCAGTGGCCGGCGCGGGGATCGGCAGAATGCCGTGTGCACACCGCACGGTCCCGGACCCGGTGGGAAGGGGGGAGCAGATCAGCCGCTCCAGCCCCAGCGCGTCAAGGCCGACGCAGGCACCGACGATATCGACGATGGCATCGACGGCACCGACCTCGTGGAAGTGGACCTTGTCCGGCGAGATGCCGTGGACGGCTGCCTCGGCTTCGGCCAGGCGTGTGAAGACGCGCTGGATGCGCTGGGAAACGAGCGGTGGGAACGCGGCCTGCTCCACGATTCGCAGGATGTCCGGGAGATGCCGGTGGGGCGGGTCCTCCCCCGTCGCGATCCGTACGTGTGTTGCTGCCAGGCCGCCGCGGGAAACCTGGGCCGCGATCAGCGTCACGTCGGGCAGCCGCAGGCGCGCCACGGCTTCGCGCAGGACGTCGAGCGGGACACCGGCGTGGAGCAGGGCGCCCAGGATCATGTCCCCGGCGGCGCCGCTGAAGCAATCGAAGTAGCCGCAGCGCATCGTGGCACCTCCGTCTGCGCAGGTCTGCTTCGCCCCAGTTTCGTGCAAGAGCATCCTACCGGCGGCGCTCGCCGACCGGGTGTCAGCGCGTCCAGGGACCACGACGTCGGCCTGGCTGCTACTCGGACTCGGCCGGCGGGACGCCCGCGGGCGTCGTCGTGACAAGCGCCGGCGGCTCCGGCGCGGCCGCGGGCGGCACGGGGGGAGCAGCCGGCTGGGGCGGCGCTGCGGAGCGCGGCTTCGAGGTGCCGGCTTCGTCCGCCTCACCGAACGCGTCCTTGGCGGCGGACAGAATCATGATCATGTGGCGGCCGTCCATGCTGGGCGGACGCTCCACCTTCACCCGGGCACCCAGCTCATCGAGGATCGATCGGAACAGATCGAGCGCGACTTCGCGGCGCATCCGCTCCCGGCCCCGGAAGACCATGGTGAACTGGACCTTGTCGCCGCGCCGGAAGAAACGAATCGCCTGGTTGAGCTTGATCTGGCGATCGTGGGTATCGGTCTTGGGGCGCAGCCGGACCTCTTTGGTCTGCTGCTCGTGGTGCTTCTTGACGTTCTTCTTCTGGCTGTATTTCCATTTGCCGTAATCCATGAGCCGGCAGACCGGCGGGCGCACGTTGGGCGCGACCTCCACCAGGTCCAGCCCCGCCTCCCGCGCCATGCGCAGCGCCTCATAGTTCGGCACGATCCCGAGCTGCTCGTTGTTCTCGCCGATCAAGCGCACCGGCGACACACGAATCTGCTCGTTACACCGAAGGTTCAGGTTGATGCGATCACCATCCTTTCGTGGCGCGGCTGCGTCAGCCGCGCGAAACCGCCGGAGTCTGGCCGGCTCCGGCGAGGGCCTCCTGGCCCCGGCTTGTGATTTCCCGGGCGCTCGCGGCCAGAAACTCGGGCAGCGTGAAGTCTCCGTACTGCTTGCCCTCGCGCGTGCGCACGTTGACGGTGTTGTTGGCGGCCTCCATTTCGCCCACGACCAGGATGTAGGGGACTTTCGCCAGCGTCGCCAGACGGACCTTCGCGCCGATGCGCTCGTCGCTGTTGTCCAGCTCGCACCGCAGCGTCGCCGCCCGGCACAGATCGTACACGCGCTGCGCGTAGGTCTTCGATTTCTCGCTGATGGAGCAGACGCGCACCTGGACCGGCGCCAGCCACAGCGGAAAGGCCCCGGCGAAATGCTCGATCAGAATCCCGACGAACCGCTCCATGCTGCCGAACAGGGTGCGGTGCACCATCACGGGCCGGTGTTCCGCGTTGTCGGCGCCGACGTAGGTCAGCGCAAAACGCTCCGGCAGGTTGTAATCCACCTGCACGGTGCCGAGTTGCCATTCGCGGCCGATGCAGTCGCGGGCCACGAAGTCGATCTTGGGGCCGTAGAACGCCGCCTCGCCGACTTCCTCGGTGTACTTCAAGCCGGAGCCGTGCACCGTGCTCCGCAGCGCGTCCTCGGCCAGCCGCCAGTTTTCGGGCGAGCCGATGTACTTGTCGCTGTCGGGATCGCGCAGCGCCACGCGCACGCGGTAGTCGTTGAGGCCGATCAACTCCAGCACGAACTTGGACAGGTCGACGCACTCGAGAATCTCGCCGGGCAACTGCTCGGGCGTGCAGAACACGTGCGCGTCGTCCTGGCAGAAGCCCCGCACCCGCGTCATGCCGCCGACCTCGCCCGACTGCTCGTAGCGGTACACCTGGCCGAACTCCGCCAGTTTCACCGGCAGGTCGCGGTAGCTGTGTGCATCCGAGCAGAAGATCTGGATGTGGTGCGGGCAGTTCATGGGCTTCAGCAGGTAACCGTCTTCCTGCTCGAGCCACGTGCGGATGCGCCGCAATCGCTCCTCCGCCGGCGCGTCCTGGGGGTAGCCGCCGCGACGCACGTCATCGTAGCGCTGGGCGAGGCTGTTGAAGAGGTCGAGCTCCTCCGCCGTGGCCTGGTCGTCACGGGCGGCGCGGGCCAGCTCCCACAGGCGGTTCAGCTCCCGTGCCCGGTCGGACTCGTAGAGCGGCGGATACTGGCTCTCTTTGTAGTAAGGGAAGTGCCCGCTCGTCCGGTAGAGATCGAGCCGGCCGATGTGCGGCGTGTACACGACCTGGTAGCCGTGGGCGACCAGCTCCGTCCGCAATTGCTCCTCGAGAATGTGGCGGATGATCGCACCCTTGGGCTTCCACAACACCAGTCCCGTGCCGACCAGCGGGCTGATCGTAAACAGCCCGAGTTCCTGCCCGATGCGCCGGTGGTCGCGCCGCTTCGCCTCCTCGAGCTGCGCGAGGTAAGCATCCAGCGATTTCTTGTCGGGGAACGTCGTGCCGTAGACCCGCTGGAGCATCGGCTGCGCGGCGTCGCCGTGCCAATAGGCGCCCGCGACCTGCATGACCTTGAAGGCCCCCACCTGCTTGGTGCTTGGCACGTGCGGGCCGCGACACAGGTCTTCGAAGTGACTCGTGCCGGGCTCGCCGGTGACATAGAAGCTCAACGTGTCGCCGTCGGCCCGCTCGGCGTTGTCGATCTTGAACGGATTGCCTTCGGCGTGCAGTTTCTTCATGGCCTCGGCGCGCGGCAGCTCGTAGCGCCGGAAGGGCCGGTCCTCGCGCACGATCTCGGCCATCTTGGCCTCGATGCGCGCGAAGTCCTCGGGCGTCAAGTTGTGGTCCAACTCGACGTCGTAGTAGAAGCCGTTGTCCACCGGCGGCCCGTAGGCGAGCTTGGTCTGCGGCCAGAGCGTGCACAGCGCCTCGGCCATCACGTGTGCGCAACTATGCCGCGCGACTTCCAGTCCTTCCGGGTCGTTGATGGTGAGTGCCCGCAGTTCCACCTGCGGCCCCGTCAGCCGCGTGTGCACGTCGACGACCCGGTCATTGACCTTGACGGCGACGGCCCGCCGTGCGAGTGCGGCCGAAACGGCGCGCAGGACCTCCAACGCGGACACACCGTCCGCGTGCTCGACGACCTGGCCGTCGGGTAGGCGCACTTTCAGCATGTGGAGGAAGTCCTCATGGGAGTGCAATGGACCTGCTCACGGGTCCGGTGCGATGCCAGACGTGCTCGTCGGTGAAACGGGCGGATATAAGCATGTCACGCGGGCGGGCGCGGCCCACACGCCAGCCGATCGGTCTATCCGTCACGTCTCATTCCCGTGGTCCATCGTCGGTGTAATAGCCGTCCAAAGCCTCAGGCACTTCGGACCCTCATCTCTAGCACTCTATCGGCTGGCCCCCGATTGTCAACTGAAATCCGAGCCTTACACGAGCACCCGTAGTGTGCCGTCTCGCCATGACTTGCGCGCCGGTGTGGGCGGCCTGCGTGCGGGGCGCAGCCATCGGGCCGCCTCCGCCCGCCCCGACGGTCCCGCGGCCCGCTCGGGCCGTCGCCCTAGCCAGGCTCCGCCGGACCTTGGGCGCTCCGCAGCGGTCCGACGCGGAGGTCGCCGCGCATCTCGTTGGCCTGGTGTGCGAAACCCGTGGTCGTCAGCATCGCCAGCACGATCGGCAGCACGAGGGATTGCTGTTCCACCCAGGATCGAAAAGTGTCGCACACCACCGGCATGGCGACGGCGGCCATCCCGACCGCTCCCAGGATGATCCAGGCGGCTCCGTGGAGGCTCATGAGCAGGTTCGTCATCGCGCCACGCGACACCACCGCGAGCGTGATACCCGTCCCGCCTACCAGAAGCACGGTCGCCCAGATCGCCAGGTTCGGCAGGCCTGTTTGCGCCGCCAGCCAGGCCGCCGCGAGGCCCCACGTGGTGCCGCTCGCGACGACGACCGCGGCGCGCGGGCGCGCGAGCGCGGCGACCATGCCGAGCATGACCAGCACCGGGACAGCCACCGGCGGCACTTGTGGCAGCCACGCCGTGAGCGCTGTGCCCGCGGCCCACGCGAGTTGGCCGCACACGAAAGGCAACAAGAACCGCAGCAGCCGGACGCCGTGGAACGCGCCCAGCACGCCGGCCGCGAAGATCAGGATGCCCGTCGGCCACGGCTGGTTGGCCATCCATTGAAGAATGGCGTGCTGAAACTGCGGCATGGGCGTGCTCCCGGATGCGCGCGCGGCGCACCCCTCTTCCTTATCGTTATCGTGCCGGAAGGGGGGGAAGCGGCGCCGGTCAGGCAGGTGCTTTCTGCGCGTTGCCGCCGGCGTTCTTCTTCATACGTATGCCGCGCACATCGACCCAGTTGTAGGCCAGCGAGATGAGCCAAAGGCCGGCCGCGATCGTGAGACCCTCGTGCTGCAACCAGGTGGCGTGGTCGGGCCAGCGCAGCTTGACCGCGGCGCAGGCGGCGAGGACGAGCAGTCCGGTGCCCACTGAAGCCGCCCAGAACGCGCGCGCAAGCTTCGGGAGCAGCAGCCCGAAGGCCAACCCGGCCAGCCCCGTCGATGCCACGATTGCCCAGACGCTCATCTGGAAGTTCGGCACGTTACTGCCCAGGTGCGACCACAGCCCGGACAGCTCGTGCCGCCAGTTCGCCGCCGGACTTGAAGCATCCGGCAGCGTCACAAGTTGCCGCTCACGATCCAGGCCGGCCGAAAGATAGCTGTCCAGCGGCCCGCGCAACACTTGCGTACCGTAGACACCCAGCGATACCGCGGCCAGGCACGCACCGACCAGCAGGGCGAGCCAAACGCGGAAGAGCAGGACGCCCAGGATGAGCCCGAGCGCCGTTCCGCCGCCGAGCGCCGGCCAGAACGGCAGATCGAATCCGCGCGCCGCCAATGAGCCCGCCGCGCTTCCCAGGGCGCCGAGCGCCAGCGCGGCCAGGAGCGGTGCCAGGCGCGCTCCCTTGACCATGAACACCAGCCCGATCAGGGCGATAGCGCCCGCCGCGGCGAGCGGCACCCACTCCGCTCCCGGCGAGATGTGCTCTTTCAAGGTGCTGAGCAGCAACTGGGGCAACTTTTCAGTGGGCATCGGTCTTGCTCCTTGGGCGGACGCAGTTCCTTCGGTGGGTTCCTGAGAGTCTGCCGCCGAGGTCTCCGCGGTCCATACCTCTGTAGCGTCAGACCTCCTTGTCCGCCATGCTTCGATTCGGATGGGCGCCTCGCCAGACATGGAGGTCCGGCGCGACGCGCCTGCGGCCGGTTAGCCGCGTCTGAGCTTGCCGCGCTTGATCGCGCCAAATGAGCGTACATCCAGGATGTCGTCAGGCAACTGGCCCTGATCGGCGTATACGGCGCGCAGCATCGCCAGCTTGCGCGTCGCCGGCGGTTCCACGTCATACTCCTCATGGGGCGGCAGGCCCCAGTTGATATAGCTCGCCGGGTGAATGGTCCGAATGCGCAACTGACCGTCGTACGGGTCTTCGCGCCGCGCGTAGTTCCCCACGTCAACCGCCCGCAGCGAGGATCGAAAGGGGACTTCGCCGCGCACCGTGGCCTCACGCAGAAACGCGATCAGCCGCAGGCCGGCCTGGAGGTCGTCGCCGGGCCAGACCTCGCCCGTGCTCGGCAGCGCGCCGGAGGCTCCGACCACGCGGAACCAGTCGTTCCAGTAGTGATCCTCCACGAGCTCGACCCGGCCTTCCTGTGGCAACCGTACGCCCTCGCGGTCGATGAGGTAGGCGATGCCGTCCACCTCGACCAGGGCGAACGGCTCTCGGAACGTCGCCGCGATCCTTACGCGCCCATCCTCCTGCTTGGCGATCCGATGGACCTGGGCGACCCACGGCGAGGAGCTCAGGCCCTCGCCGACCCGCCGGCACAGGCCGGGATCGTACACATCCGTGTCCGGCGTGAGGCGGGTCGCCGCGTCGAGGTCGCGTCGAATCGGCTCGCTGCCCGCCAAGGTGAGCCAGGGAGGCAGATTCACCCATTCCACCGTGCACGCTACTGCGGGGCGCACGCTGCGCACGTGATGATCGAGCCGCTGCAAACCCCACGCGACGCCCACGGCAGTGACCGCCCAGCCGAGCAGGCACGCGGTGCGCCACCACGTGGAAGACCGTGACGGGTCGGTGCGCCCGTGCCGCGCGTCGTGGTCGGCGCGTCGGCCGGCTTGCGGTCTGAGCCTGGCACCGCTCACGGCGTTTCCTCAATCGCCATCCGCACTAGCCGCTCCACCAACTCATCAAACGACACGCCAATGTGCTGGGCCGCTTTCGGCACGAGCGAGTGATTGGTGAAGCCCGGCAGCGTGTTGATCTCCAGGAACCACAAGTACTGTTCGCGATCGACCATCCAGTCCACGCGCGCCAAGTGCCGACAGCCCAGCAGCTCGAAAACGCGGAGGCTGAGAGACCGCGCGCGCTCGAGCACGTCCGCCGGGTACCCGGCGTCAAAAAGGTATTCGGTGGCGTCATCGTGGTATTTGGCCTCGTAGTCATAGAACAGGCGCTTCGGCCGGACGACGATCGGCGGCAACGCCTCGGTCCCGAGGATTCCGACCGTGAGCTCGTCACCCACGATAAAGCGCTCCACGAGTGCGCGGCCGTAGGCCTGGACACTTTTCTCGACGGCGCCGCGGAACGCCGCAGGCTCGCGCACGATGGTCGTCGCGACGCTACTGCCCTGGTCCACCGGCTTCACGATGACGGGCAGGAGGATGGCCGGCGAGTCGCCGCGGGCGAGCGTGGCCTGGTCCCATAATTCGAAGGGCGGTGTGGCGATGCCGGCGGCGCTGACCGCCGTCTTGGCCGCCACCTTGTCCATAGCCAGCGCGGAGGCGTCGGCGTCGGCGCCGACGAAACGGATGCCGCGCGCGGCCATGATGCGCTGCAACGTGCCGTCTTCGCCGAACGGACCGTGCAACGCGGGGAAAACCACGTCGGCGGGTTCGTCCAGCGCGCCCAGGTTGTCCGGGCCGACGTCCGCGGTGAACACGCGGTGCCCGCGACGGCGCAGGGCCTCCGCCACCGCCTGCCCGGAGTCGAGGCTGACGGCCCGCTCGGCGCTCGGACCGCCGCAGAGGACCGTAACGCGCAGAACTCGTCCGGCGTGGTCGGTCGGCGGTTTGGTCACGTCGTCTTGGGCGCCCGGCACAGTCTGACTCCGTTCACCAGGTCTCGATCTCACATTCGAGTTCGATACCGCTCGTACTCCGTACGCGCTCGCGCGTCAACGCGATCAAGTCGAGCACGTCCTGCGCGGTGGCCTCCGGGTGCGCGATGATGAAGTTGGCATGTTGCGGGCTGATCTCGGCCCCGCCACGGCGCGTCCCCTTCAGGCCGGCCTCGTCGATCAGCCGGCCGGCCGCGTGCCCCGGCGGGTTCTTGAAGACACAGCCGGCGGAGCGCGCCGACACCGGCGGCTGGTGGGCGTATTTCTCATTCCAAATCTGCCGGAAGCGCGCCATGGCGGCCTCCCGGTCGCCGCGCTGCAATTGCAGCGTGACGCCTATGACGATGCGGCCGTTCACGTTGCTTGTGCGGTAGCCGAAGCCCATCTCCGCGGCCGGGCAGGTGAGCAGTTGGCCGGCGGTGGTCATCAGGCGCACGTCGCGAACGAGTTCGCCGATGCAGCCGTAGTGGCCCCCGGCATTCATCCGGACGGCCCCGCCGACGGTACCGGGAATGCCCGCGAGATTCTCGAGCCCGACGAGCCCGTGGTCGAGGGACTGCCGGACGACCCGCGGAAAATCGACGCCGGCTGCGGCGTACGCGAGGGTATCCTCGAAGCGCAGCTCGTCCCAGAACGGCGCGGACAGCTTGATGACGGCGCCGTCAAAGCCCGTGTCGCGAACCAGCACGTTCGCACCGCGGCCGAGCACCCGCCACGGGATCGAGGCCGCTGCGCAGCGCTGCACGAGCGCGGCCAGCTCGGCTTCGTTGCGGGGAGTGAACAACCAGCGGGCGGGGCCGCCCAGCCCGTACCAGGTGTGCTCGGCGAGCCGGGCGTCAGTCTGACAGATGGCCTCCAAGCCGTTGAACCAGGTCATCGGCAACCCTCCAGATGTTTCCAGCGCCCATGGTCAGGACGACGTCGCCGGGCTGGGTCTCGGCGGCGAGCAGGGCGGCGACCTCGGCGAACTGCGGTACGTAGGCCGCCGCGCCGCCGCGCTCGTGGATCTCGCGCACGAGGTCCTCTGCGCAGACGAGGTCGCGCTCGCGTTCGCTGTCGCGCACGAAGTAGATGTCCGGGACAAGCACGCGGTCGGCGCGCGCGAAACTCCGTGCGAAATCCTTCAGGAGAAAGCGGGTCCGGGAGTGCTGGTGCGGCTGGAAGACGCACCACAGCCGTTGCGGGTTGTAGCGCTCCCGGACCGCCAGCAGCGTCGCGCGAATCTCGGTCGGATGATGCGCGTAGTCGTCCAGCACCTGAACACCGCGGGCCGTGCCGCGCAGCTCCAGCCGGCGATGCACCCCGCGGAACTCTGTCAGCCCAGCGCGAATCTGGTCCCAGGCCACGCCGCAGTGATGGGCCAGTGCGGCGACCACCAACGCGTTGTCCACGTTGTGACGTCCGCAGAGGTACGGCCGGACCGATCCCAGGCTCTCCCCGCGGTGGGCGACGGCGAACGTGTAGCGCCCGTTGGCGAGCACGACGTCGACGGCCTGCCAATCCGCGCCGCTCGTGCCGAATGTCTCGACCCGAGCGGCGATGTTGTCGGCAAGCCGCGCACACCCGGCGTCGCCGCCGTTCAGCACGACCAGGCCGTCCGGGGGGACGTTGGCGGCAAAGGCGGCAAACGCGGCGCGGATGGCCGCCAGGTCCGGGTAGCAATCGAGGTGGTCTTCCTCGATGTTCAAGATGGCTGCCCGCCGCGGCCGCAAGTTCAGGAACGAGCGGTCGTACTCGCACGCCTCGGCGATGAAGTGCGGTCCGGCGCCGACGCCGCTGCCGCCGCCGAGCTGGGCGACGGTGGCGCCGACGACGAAACTCGGATCGAGGCCGGCCTGTCGCAGGAGGAAGGTCAGCCACGCGGTGGTCGTGCTCTTGCCGTGCGTGCCGCTGACGGCGATGCCGTCGTACTGGGACATCAGGGCGCCGAGTAGCTGCGCGTACTTGAGGATTGGGAGGCCCCGGCGGCGGGCTTCGAGCAGCTCGGGATGGTCGGGCGGAATCGCGGCGGACGCCACGACCAGCTCGGCGTCGCCGGGGACGGCTTCCGCACGCTGATGCGTCGTGACACGTGCGCCGCTCTGAGTCAGTCGATCGAGCTCGGCGGAGGAACGCATGTCGGAACCGCTGACGCGCGTGCCGCGGCGCAGCAGGAGTTGGGCCAGTGCGGACATTCCGCAACCGCCGACTCCGATCATGTGAATGTGCGTCCCGTCGAGCGTCGTGGGAACCTCGTGGGCGGTATGACCGGAGGCCACGGGGGAGGAAACTGCGGGGGTCATAGTCACGGCCCTAACTGTCCGCAGCAAGAAGGTGCTGACGGCATGGTCGCCGGTGAGCTCTCGCGGCCGTGCCGCCTGGCTCACTCGCGATGCCGGCACCCTTGCTCAACGGGCTGGAAAACTTCACGTCCTTGCTCGGTCCACTGGTGGTGCGTCTCTCGTCGCACCAGGAGTATACTGCCCGCGCGTGGTCGCCGTCCGTGGCACACGGAGGGGTCACGACTGTGCGCCGCATTGTAGCGGTTATGGGTTGCTGTCAACACGGATAACGAAATGAAAAGCGAGGCGCTCTTCCCGACCACCCCGCCCACGGTAAGCGACCGGGGAGCACTGTGTTCTCCGGTCGCCCTCGCCCTCGCCTGCGTGCTTCTGGCCGCCACGTTCCTGCTCATCAGCCCGCCGCCGGGAAGGACGTACCCGGGTGCGATCCCGTGGCGCGCGGGGTCGTTGCTCCGACAGGTCACCGACTGGATGTCGCTGGGCGGCGTGATGGCCAGCGCCCGTGGGGTCGAGGTCAAGGACCTGGCTTTGCACCTGGCGGCGGCGGCTGGGCTCCTGTTGACCGGCGTCTGCACGCTTCGGACGCGCGGGGCGGACACGGGTGTGCGGGTGTCTCCGGTGGGGCTGGCCCAGGCGCTGCTGGTCGGGTGGGGGGGGATCTCGCTGGTGAGCAGCTTCTGGGCGGCGGACGCCGCGGGCGCGCGCGGCCAGGGCCTCCTGTATCTACTCGGTTTGGCCTGGGCGATCGGCGTTGCGGCCACACTGCGGCGCCGGCACGTTGCCGCGGTGCTCGTGGGTGTGTTGGGCGCGGGGGTCGTCGGTGCGGCGCTCTGCGTTTGGTATTACTACGAGCGTAACCCACACCACCGGCCGGGCTTCCCGATCGGCAACCCCGCGGCGCTCGCCGCCAGCGTCGTGCCGACCGTGCTCGTCGCTCTCGGGTTGCTGGCGGGAAGGGTTGCTGAATGGCGGAGAGGGGGGAGCGCGTCGTGGTGGTGGGCGCTTGGCGGTGTGGTCGCGTTGGTTCCATTGGGCTGGTGCCTCCTCTTGACCAATTCGCGCGGGGCCCTGGTCGGACTGGGAGCAGGGTTGGCCGTAATGGTGCTGTATTGCGTCGGGCGGCGGCTGCGCTGGGCGTTGACGAGTGTCCTGGTGGTGACAGGCGTCGTCGCCGGGGCCTGGTGGCTCTCCATCTCTCATCTGGACGTGGCGATGGCACGGGGGGCCACGATCCGCATCCGCCTGTACGCCTGGCGTTATGCCAGCGAGCTGTGGAGCCAGTCCTCCTGGGCGCAGCTGGCCGGTCACGGGGCGGGTGCGTACCCGCGGTTGGCCGGCGCGCTGGGAGTGCGGGACCGAGCCCTCGATCCCGCGGCCTTCATGGGCGAGAGCGTGCTCGTCGAGCATGCCCACAATGAGCTTTTCGAGGTGCTGACGGAAGTCGGTGTCGTCGGGGGCGTCCCGTACGTCGGGGGTTTCGTCGCCACTTTCTTTGCCTTTGGCGCGCTCCTGCGCCGGACCAAGACGGCCCGCGAGCGCTGGCTGTACGCGGCCCTGGCGGGCGGCGTGGCGGCCCTGCTCGCCGAGTCGCTGACCGGGGTCTCGCTTCGCCTGCCCGGAGTCCCGGCGATCTTCTATACGCTGTTGGGGGCCGCGTGGGCAGCCTGCCGCACGCTGCCTGAAGACGACGCCGGAACCCCGCCCTCGACCGCGACGCCGGGGCGCCCGAGCGTGGCGTTGCTCGCCGGCGTCGCGTGTCTGGCAGCCGGCGGCGCGGCCGGCTGGCTGACGTTCCAGAACTGGCGCGGCGTGCGCGCCGAGCAGGCGATCCAGACGGCCTTCAGTGAGCGGCGCTACGAGGCGGCGTTGCGCGGCGCCCTCGTCGCCGGACAGGATCTGCTCGATCCGACGCGGCGGCTCCTCGCGGCGCAGACGGCCCTCGAGTGCCGGTACGCGCTCGCGCAGCAGGCGGCGACGGCGTGTCTGACGCAGACACAGGCAGCCGCCGACGAGCGAAGCTGGCTTGAGGCCATTCACCGGGCCCACGAGGCGTATACCGAGGCGATGGAGCTCGGGTCCTCCGCGCCGGCCCTCATGCGTACCGACAAGGTTGCGGCCCGTTCGGCGGAGTGGCTGGCCGAGATCTACCGTCGGGTCGCACCGGAACGGGCCGGCGTGTGGTCGAGTGCCGCGGAGCAGGCTTGGCGCCGGCAACGGGCGCGCACGCCGTTTGACGTGGACACGCTCCTGGGGCTGGTCGGTTATTCGCCGGGGGTTGAGGCCCGCATCGGGCTGCTGCGTGATGCCCTGCGGTCGCTTTCGGTGCTGCCGTTCGAGGACGAGAGCGAGCGTCTCGCGCAACGCTACTGGGGGGCCGTCTTGTCTCACCTCAGCCAGGAACCGCGGTTCGCGCCGACGCTGGCCCGGTTTGCGGGGGTGATGGCGCCGATCACGCCCGAGACGGATGTCGACGCGATCATCGCCTCCATGGCGCCGGAGACGTGCCGCTTGATCGCGGCCTGGCACGCGCTCCAGAGCGAGTTTCCGGCGGCGGCCGAGCAGGCCGGGCGGGCGGTGCTGCTCTACCGCCCCCTGCGGCCCCGCTTCCCCAGGCTAGAGGCCGTGGCGCTGTCCGAACAGGCGGATTACGTGCTGCGCGGATCAGCGGCCGACGCCGGACGGGCCGTCGAGCTGCTCCGACAGGCAATCGAAAGCCTGCCGGTGATTCAAACGCACAAGTACGACGAGATGGCGGCGCCGTTCCGGCGGCAGTTGGCCTTCTGCTTGCTCGTGCAGGGGCAGGTGGACGACGCGCTCGATGCACTGCGCAAGACTCTGGCCGATGAGGCCGTCGACTCGGACGAGCTGGGGCAGTCGGTCCAGCGGCTGCTCCAGGCCGCCGCGGCGGCCGGTCATGCCGTCGATGTGATCGCACGCGTGCGCGAAGAGCTGTGTCCGCGGTTCTCCGCGTTGTGCGACGGGGCTCGATAACCTTCCGCTGCCGCCGGCGCCTGGGGTTCCGATGGCGCTGCTGAGTCGTCTCCCGGGCCAGAGCTGGCCGCCGAGCGCGCCCTGGCGGCGCGTCGCCGCAGGTTATCGGCCGGTGCGCAACTCTGTCGGGACCGCGCCGCACGGGCCGCGCAGCCGCGCGCGCGCTCCCACGATTCCTTCTTCAAGTGGCCTTCTCGGACCACCGATGCGCCCAACGAAGCGTCGAGTCACCGAAAGGCGATGGTCGCGATGCCCGCGGAACAGACGAATCCTGCGCCCACGAAAGCGGGTCCGGACCGCCGGAGTATGTGGCGCAACGGACTGCTGCCCGAAGCCCTCAGCCTGGGCTTCGTCGTCTTCGCGTTCGTGGGGTTGGCTGCCGCCTACCTGGTCTGCGACCGCGGTTGGCGCGGGCAGGCGCGGTCGGTCGAGCAATCGGCGACGGAGACTCTCGCCCGCACCTGGGCGGCGCTGCTGGCAAGCAGGGGCGACGCCGACCAGGCCCCGGGTGAGTTGCTCGGCGAGTGCGTGCGCGGCGTCCCCTACCTGCGTCGTGTGCAATGGACCGCCCCCGACGGCAGCATCGCGTTCGAGTGGCCGCGCCCGCTGGCGCTCGTCGTGGGGCTCGCCGAACGCCCGGCGAGCGGAACGTCGGCCACCGGCCCTGCGCCGCTCGTCGCAACCGCGGCGGTGTCCGCGCCGGGCGGCGCGAACCTCGGGCTGCTGACGGTGGAGCGCGAGATGCCCGCCGCCGACGGACGGACCTTTCTCCTCATTACGTGGGGTGCCGCAGCGGGCTTCGTTCTGTTCGCATTTGCCGTTTTCCACCAGCGGCTGCGGCGCCATCTGCGGCCCGCGGCGGCGATCGAGCACAGCCTCACCAGCTATGCCGCGGGCATTGAGAAGGAGCTGCTGACGCTGACGCTCAGCGATTCGCTGGGGGCGGCGGCGCGCGGGTGGAACCAGTTGATCGAGCAACTGGCCGCCATGCAGCGCGAGCAGGAGACCGGCCGTGCGGGCGATGCGACGGGGAACGTGCTGGCGCGGTTCGAGAACGCCGTTTTCCGCCGCGTGCTCGACCGGCTGCCGTTCGGCGTGCTTTGCATCACGCCGGAGCAGCGGGTGAGCTATGCCAATGGTGCGGCGGCCACGCTCCTGGGGCGGAGCTTGAATGAGATGGTGCACCGGCCGGTGAGCATGGCCATCCACAACCCGGCGGTGCAGCAGGGGATCGCGGGAGTGCAGGCGGGTTCGGGCAGCGGCATGTCGGTTGACCAGAGCACCGGGCAGGGAGATCAGGAGACTACGCTGCGTTTCCGGGTCTTGCCGGCGCCGGCGCCGCCGGCAGGCGGGGATGCCGTCGTCACGGTCGAGGACATCAGCCAGTTGCGCGAAAGCCAGCGGGCGCGCGACAACTTCCTCTACCACGTCACGCACGAACTGCGGACGCCGCTGACCAACATCCACGCGTACGCCGAGACGCTCACGCAGCCGGGGTTCGACGACGAGCAGACGCGGAAAGAGTGCTACAACGTGCTGATCAGCGAGACGCGCCGGCTGTCGCGCCTGGTGGAAGACATCCTGAGCATCTCGCAGCTCGAGGTGGGGACGGCGCGGCTGGACGTCGGGGAAGTGGAGCTGGCCCGCCTCGTGCGGCAGATGGTTCAGGACAGCCTGGGCACCGCGGACGAGAAGAAGATCGACCTGACGCTGTCGCTCCCGCCGAAGCTGCCGAAGATCAAGGGCGATAAACAGCGGTTGTCGGTGTTGCTGAACAACCTGATCGGCAACGCGGTCAAGTACACGCCCGAGAACGGCAAGGTCCACGTCAGCGTGGAACTGGAGGGCCAGCGCATCCTGATTAGTGTGCGCGACACGGGCATCGGAATCGCGCCGGAAGCCCAGCCGCACGTGTTCGAGAAGTTCTACCGGGCCGCCGACGACGCCGTGCAGATGCTGCCCGGAACCGGACTGGGGCTGGCGTTGGCGCGCGAGGTGGCCCGGCTGCACGGGGGCGACATTCTGCTGGAAAGTGAACGGGGCAAAGGGTCAACGTTCACGGTGGAGCTGCCGAACTCGGCCGCGGCCGCCGCGGAGGTCCCTGAGCGATGAGCCGAATCCTGGTGGCCGAAGACGATCCGCACATTCTGCGGCTGATCAGCATGTGGCTGCAACGCGAAGGACACGTCGTCTTCGAGGCGCGGAACGGGCTGGCCGCCCGCGACCTCGTGCGCGCCGAGCCGGTCGACATCCTGGTCTCCGACATCAACATGCCGGGCATGGACGGCCTGGCCCTGATCGAGTCCGTGATCGGGGAGGGCTGCGTGCGGCGTGGCGTGATCGTGCTGACGAATCGCTGGGACCACGCGGAGATCCGCGACCGCCTGGCCGACTGGGGAGTCACGGTGCTGCCGAAGCCGTTCAGTCCCAGCCGCCTTTCGGAAGTCGTCGAATCCCTGGCGGCCGGCCGACCGACCACGGCGCGGATGGCACCGCCGCCCGTTAGTGAAAGAGGTGCTTGCTGATGAGTACCCAGACGTCCGCGTCCACGGATCAGGGGCTCCTCCGTGATCTGGTCGGGGGGCTGTCCGTGTCAGGCGACGGCCGGACACTGTCCGTGGGGGTGGTCGGCAGTGCCGCGTACGCGTCGCAGCCGCCGGGACACTGCTTGGACGCTTGCCTGGAGGGCGACCCGGGCGCCGCGCTGATGCGCGGGTGCGAGTTCCTGCGCGGCGCGCTGAGAAATGCGGCCGACGTCGCACAGCTTTGCGATGGCAAGTGTTCCAAAGGGTTCCGTGCGGCGGCACAAGTCACGAGCATCGCCGGCAGTCCGGCGACCGTGGTGACGGTGGAGGGGCCGCTCACCGGCGGGCCCGGGCGGTGCAGTCCGGTGGACCTGCTCGGCCGACTGGACGATGCGGCGCGGCTCGTGCAGCGCATCGGCCAGATGCTGGAGGAGAACGCCGGCTTTGCGAACGAGATCCTCCAGAACTACGAGCAACTCAACCTGATCTTCGACTTAACGCAGCAGATCGCGAACGTCACCGATGTCAGGGAAATCGAGAAGGTGCTGTTGGAGCGGGTCGCGCGGCTGCTGTCCTCCGACGCGGTGTGCGTGGTCGCGGCCGAGGGGGCGTGCCGCACGTACTTCGCGCAGCCCCAGCCGGACGGGGCGGTGTCCCGGGGGCCGGCCCTGAATCCGGCGGAGCTGGCCCAGGCCGCCGACTTCGTACGCCGTACGCGGCACGTCCGGGTCGCAGTGGTCGGCGGGCGACAGGTGATCGCCGCGCCGCTGGTCCGCCTGGATGACAAGGTGGAAGTTGTGCTTGCGGACCGTAGCGCCGGGCGAGGTGCGTTCAGCGCCGGCGACATGATGTTGATCGAGTCGGTGCTCGCGTTCGGCGGCCAGATCATCAGCAACACCGAACTGCACGAACGTATGCACCGGATGCTGCTGGAAGTGACGCGCGCGCTGGTCGCCGCGATCGACAAGAAGGACCATTACACCAGCGGCCATTCGGAACGGGGCGGGTTCCTGACACGGTTGACGGCGCAGGAGCTCGGCGTGCCGCCGGCCCAGCAACAGACCATGGAGTGGGCCGGTCTGCTGCACGACGTGGGCAAGATCGGCATCCCGGAGGAAATCCTCTGCAAGCCGGGGAAGCTGACGCCCGAGGAGTGGGAGGTCGTGAAGCAGCACCCGCGGATGGGCTACGAGATTCTCCAGCCCATCGCCAGCCTGGGGGTCATTCTGGACGGGGTCCTGTACCATCATGAATACCCCGACGGCAGCGGCTACCCCGAGGGACTGCGCGGCGACCAGATCCCGCTTGTCGCGCGCATTGTTCACGTCGTCGATACCTTCGACGCCCTGACCTCCACGCGCGCGTACCGCCGCGCCTACAGCATTGAGAGGGCCATCGAGATTATCCGGGCCGAAGAAGGTTCGCGCATCGACACCGAGGTCGCCGAGGCCTTCTTCCGCGCGCTGACCCGCTACCGCCGGGAGAATCCGGCGGACTTCGCGGCGCGCTTCTCGATCGGATCGGAGAAGGAGTGCGAGAATGCCTGCGCCTGAGACCGTCCTGCTGCTGGGGCTCGCCTGCATCCTGGCGGTCGCCCTAGGTGCACTGCGGTTCAACCGGCGACAGTCGGCCGGCCAGGGATTGCCCCCGGCGGTCCCGGCGTCGCTGAGCGTGGGGCGCAGCGAGCTCGGGCCCGGCTGGCGGGTGCCGCAACGAATCTGCACCGTCTTTCACGCGTGGCTGGCGGACGCTGGCGAGGGACCGGAGGTCTGGGCGTCCTTCGACCAGCTTGTGCGCGAGACGCTCACCGAGCACCTGGGTGCCCTCCGCGTCCGCTGCTTCAACGTGCAGCCGGGGCAGGACACGCTTCAGCCGATCCGGCAGACCGACAAGCCCGCGCCGCCGGCCGGACCGAGCGCCCGGGAGGGGCTGCTGGGACACGTGGCCACGACCGGGAAGGAATACGCGGCCGGCGATCCCACCCACGGCCCGCTGCTGGACGACCTCGCTTCCCAAAGTGCTGACCCGTGGACCTGGGTCTGGCCCGTTCGCCGGCGAACCGCGCGCGGCGCGTCCACCATCGGGCTCATTGCGGTCGGCGAGTTGCGCGACCCCGCGGCCTTGTCGCCGGAGGCGCGCCGCACGATCGGACCGCTGTTGTCCCTGTGGTGGCTGCACGTGGCGGCCCTGGCACGCCTGCACGTCGTGCAGCGCACGGACCAGGCTTCCGGCGTGCTGACCCGCAACGACTTTTTCGCCGTTGCGGAGCGCAGCTTGACGAACTCGTACGGCGGCAATGAGCCGGTGGTCGTCGCCGTGCTGGCCCTGGAGGGCTTGCGCCGGCTGGACGATACGCGCTGCTGGCGCGAACGGGATGCGCTCATCGTCCGCCTGGGACAGCTCATCGCGGCCCGCGTTCGGAGCGACGACGTGGTCGGCCGTTTCGCGGATGATCGTTTTGTGGTTCTCCTGCGCCGGCTCGACAGCGGCCTGGGCCGGCTGATTGCGGAGAAAATGCTCGCGGCGGCCAGAACTTGTATCGCGCAGTTGGGCGCGCTGGAAGGTCGCATCAACTTGCGAATGGGCCTGGCCGGCAGCGGGTTCGCCCAGCCGCCGCTTAGTAGCCTGCTGGCGGCGGCCTTCGACGCGGTGGAGCGGGCTCGAAAAGAGAACGTCGCCCTGGCGGCGGACGCGGTGCGCGCCGACGAGGCCCCCAGGGCGGCAATGGCGAACTTCGCGGGACCCGATGAGTGCGGGGACGCACCGACGGCGGGCACGGTCGCCGATCCGTCTTCGAGAAGTCCGGCGACAGCCGCCGGACCCGCACCGCGCGCGTCGGACGAGGAAGCTCGATCGTGAAGGTGAACACGCAGGCGCACGGGAACATCAGCGTGGTGATCGCGCACGGGCCGCTGATCGCCGAGGACTCCATCGACTTGCGTCGCGCCGTGGAGACCGCGGCCGCGGTGGGCAAGCGCCACGTAGTGGTTGACATGAAGGACGTGCCCTACCTGGACAGCGCCGGCATCGAGCTCCTGCTCGAGCTGTGCGGCATCAAGGAGCTGGCGCAGCAGCGCCCGAAGCTGGCCGCCCTCACCGAGACCTGTCTGGAGGCGCTCGAACTCACCGACGTGCTACCGCGGATGGAGGTGTACGACACCGTGGAGAACGCCCTGCGAAGCTGCCGACGATGATGTCTCGACGCACCCGCGGGCGATCCGGCTGCGGCCGGCGATCTGGCGGGGAGCGTTGGCCGCCGGCCTAGGACTGCGAGACTGCCGAAGATGTCGCTGCGACGTACCAACAAGCTCGGCCAGCTCCTCATCGACGAGGGTCTCCTCACCGAGGCCGATCTGCGCCGCGCGCTCGAAGCCCAGAGCAAGGACAACAAGCGCCTCGGGGAGGCCCTGATCGACATGGGCATCCTCTCGCCGAAGGCCATGCTGAGCGCGCTTTCCAAGCAGCTCAACGTGAAGGGCGTCCAACTGCGCCACGGCCTGATCGACCCCGCCGTGGCGGGCCTGCTGGACCGCGAGGAAGCCGGGCGGCTGAAGGCGCTGCCGCTCTTCAAGGTGGGCGACACGCTCACCGTCGCCATGGCGGAGCCGCAGTCGCTGCCAACCATCGACCGGCTGAGCGCGCTGACGGGCTGCCGGATCAACCCGGTGCTGGCGCTGGAGAGCAATATCGCGGAGTTCCAGGAGAAGTACCTGGGCGAGCACGTGGATATCGACTCCTTCCTCGTGACCCTGACCGAGAGCGAGGTCAAGGTCGTCGAGCGCGAGACGGTCGACGAGCAGGCCCCGCACGAAATCAGCCGGATGGTCGAGGGCAGCCCGATCATCAACCTCGTCAACCTGGCGATCATGACGGCCATCCGCGACGGGGCGAGCGACATCCACGTCGAACCGACGCGCAACGTGACCCGCATCCGTTACCGCATCGACGGCAATCTGCGCGAGCTGATGTCAGCGCCGAACACGATGCACGCCGCCATCGCCTCGCGTATCAAGGTCATCGGCAAGATGGACATCGCCGAGCGGCGGTTGCCGCAGGAGGGGCGCGTGCACGTCGTCGCGGAAGGCCGCGACATCGACCTGCGCGTGTCCTCGATGCCGACCCTGCTGGGCGAGAAGATCGTGCTGCGGATTCTGGACAAGTCGAACCTCAACGTGGTCCTGGAGAAGCTGGGGCTGGCGGCCGATCAACTGACCCGCTTCCAACGCATCTTTTCCAAGCCGCACGGGATCGTGCTGGTGACCGGGCCCACCGGCAGCGGCAAGACGACCACGCTCTACTCGGTGCTGGAGCTGCTGTCCTCGCCGGAGAAGAACATTGTCACCATCGAGGACCCGGTGGAATACCAGTTGGACGGGATCAACCAGATTCAGGTCAACGACGCCGTGCACCTGACGTTCGCCCGTGCCCTGCGCTCCATCCTGCGGCAGGACCCCGACGTCATCATGGTCGGCGAGATTCGCGACACCGAAACGGCCCGGGTTGCCATCCAGGCCGCCCTGACCGGGCACCTCGTGCTTTCGACCCTGCACACCAACAACGCGCCCGGCGCGTTCATTCGCCTGACCGACATGGGCGTCGAGCAGTACCTGCTGGCGTCGGCGTTCAACGGGGTCATTGCCCAGCGCCTGGCCCGCACGATCTGCCCGTATTGCCGCACCTCCTATTACCCGCCGGAAAGCGCGCTGGCCGACGCCGGCTGGCTGGGCGACACGAAGCGCGTCTTCTCCAAGGGCGAGGGCTGCAAGCAGTGCCATGACAGCGGCTTCCGGGGGCGCGTCGGCATCTACGAGGTGCTGGAGGTCGTGGAGGAGATGCGGGCGCGGCTGCACCACGCCACGGACGAAGAAGAGATCAAGGTCTCCGCGCGGCAACACGGCTGGCGAACGCTGCGCGAAGAAGGACTGCGGCTCGTCGAGGAAGGCCGCTCAACCCTGGAGGAAGTTCTGCGCGTAACCCACGCGGAAACCGAGAGCCGTACGCGGGCCGAACGACAACCGACGCTCGCTGCGGCGGCGAATTGACCGCGTTAGAGGAACCACGATGGCGCCGGTCTTGGGTACTGCAAGGTTCCGCTTTGCAGGCTACGAAGCGGGAGCGCGGCACGGCCGGCCTGCAGCGGGTCGGAAGCGCCTGCGCTCCGGGTGCCGCGGTGAGGAGTTGAGACGTGCAGTTCGTATATGAAGCCATGTCGGCCGACGGCCGCACCCTGTGCGACCGCCTCGAGGCCGGCGACCACGCGGCGGCCGCGAGCAGTCTCCGCGAGCGCGGATTGGTCGTCCTGCGGCTCGAGGCAGCCGGCGAGGCGGAGGCAGACGGCCAGGCCGGGCTGGCGCGTTCCTGGTTGCAGCGCTTCGGCAACAAGCTGACGACCCGCGACCTGGTCCTGTTGACGCGCCAGATGAAGATGTTGCTGGAGGCCGGCGCGCCGCTGGTGCCTGCGCTGGAAGCGACGGAGGAGCAGACCGCCAAGCCCTTCGTGCGGGCGATCATACGGCGGCTGCGCGAGCGCGTGGAGGAAGGCGACAGCCTGTGCAAGGCCCTGGAGGCGGAGGGGCCGATCTTCGACCCGGTCTTCCGCGGCATGGTTGCGGCCGGCGAGGCGACGGCGTCGCTCCCACAGGTTTTCGGCCGGCTGTGCGAGCTGGCGCAACTGCAATTGAAGACGCGCAAGCTCGTGACCGGGGCGCTGTTGTATCCGGCCATCCTGAGCGTGTTGCTGGCGGTCGTGGTGTGCGTCCTGCTGTTCTTCGTGGTCCCGCGTTTCAAGGTGCTGTTCGTCAGCATGAACTCGCCGCTGCCCGCGCTGACCGAGTTCCTGTTCGGGGCGTCGGAGTTCGCGACGGAGAACTGGCCGTACCTGGCCGGCGCGCTCGTCGCGCTGATCGTCGGCGTCGTCCTGTGTTTCCGACTGCCGCAGCCGCGGCGCTGGGTCGACGAGGTACTCCTCCGCGTGCCTCTCATCGGCCGGCTGATGTCGCGCCTGATCTTCGCGCGCGTCGTCCGCATCTGGGCGGCGATGCTCCGCTGCCACGTTCCGTTGCTCGAAGCCATCCGTCAGTCCCGGGAAGCGGTGACCAACGCCGCCTTCCTCCGGCTCATCGCCCAGGTCGAGGAGTCCGTTTCCTCGGGCGGGCGTATGGGGCACGCGCTCGCCGCCGCGCGCATCGCCGATCCCGTCATCGTTTCGGCGATCAAGACGGGCGAGGACAACGGCCGGCTGGCGGAGGCCACCGACTTCGTTTCCACTTGGCTGGACGAGGACAACGCGAACGCCGTCCAGCACGTGACCCGCCTGGCCGAACCCGCCATGCTCGCCGTGATGGGAGTCGTGGTCGGCTTCGTTGCGATGGCATTGTTCGTCCCGCTCTTCGACCTGGCCGGCATGGCCGGCTGATGGAGGAACGCGTGGTGAGACCGCGGATCGAGGGTGCCGAAACCACCGGGCGGCCGTGCGGCGCGACCGTGCAGGCCGGGCGCGGCGGAGCCCACTCCCGCTTCCGACGGACCGCGATGGTCGCCTGGCTTTGTGCGCGCCGCTCCGCCATCACGTTCGACCTGGGAGCCGCGGGCGTGCGGGCCATGCAGTTGCGCCAGCACGGTCATCGGCTGGCGCTGCGGGATGCGCTCGAGTTCGAGCGCACCCTGACCAGCGCCCCGGAGCAGCCCGCCGCGCCGGCGGTCGATTTCGCCCAGCTTGGCCGCATGTTGGGACAAGCCCATTTTGCCGGCCGCGAGGTGGCCCTGCTCCTCTCGCCGCCGGACGTGCAGTTCCTGCCGATCCGCCTGCCGCCCCAGGCCCTGACGCAAGCGCCGGAGCGCATCGAGCAGGCCCTCAAGTGGGAGGTCGCTCAACAAAGCCGCCATTCCACGGAGAACATCGAGCTGCGCTATTGGATCCTGCCGAGCGGGGCAGGCCAGCAGGCCAACGTGATGGCGGTGGTCGCGGCCGGCGAGCTCGTCCTGCGCTGGTGTGACCTGCTACAGCAGCAGGGGCTGACGCCAAGGCGCATGGACGTCTCTCCGTGCGCCCTGGTGCGACTCGCGTGTTGCCTCTGGCCGCCGGGCGAGGGCGACTTGTGGGGGGTACTCGATCTGGGCCTGCGCCACTCGACCCTGACGGTCGTGGTCGGTCGTGTGCCCACCTATATTCGTAGCTTGTCCGTCTGCGCCCACCACTGGACGCAGAAACTGTCCGAGGCCTTTGAGGTTCCCTACGCTACCGCAGAACGCCTGAAGTACGAGCAGTCGGTGCAGCCCACCGAGCGCGGGGTGCGGCCCGCGGCGGAGGGCGCCAATCCGTTGCAGGCCGAGGACTTGAGCGGGGCGTTCTCCGGCGTACTGCGCGATTCGCTGCGCGCCTTGGCGCAGGAAGTCGCCCGTTGCTTCTCATACGTCATGCACGGATTTCCCGAGACCAGCGTGAAGCGGCTGCTCCTCGCCGGCGGCGGCGCCCGCCTGGCCGGTCTGCCCGCCGTCCTGGAAGCCGAATTGGATATTCCCGTCAGCGCGCTCGCGGCCGACGACCGGTCTGGTTCCTCCGCACCGGAGAACCGGATCGCGGGCATCCGGGTGACGCCGCAGGCCGCAACGGCCCTGGGCGGCGCCCTGTTGGACCTGGAGTCGTCATGAGTTGCTCGGTCAATCTGGTACCGGCGATACGTCTCCACTACCGCAGGCGCGCGCGGCGCGCCCGAGTGTGGCTGGCCGCCTGCGTCGCCATCGGCCTGCTGCTCGCGACGGGCTGGGCGGCGGAGCGCACGGCCGCGGTTTCGCTCCGGCGGCTCGGTGAAACGGTCGGGGTCCTGGAGGTGCAGCAAACGGAGGCGCAGCGGCGGCTCGCGCTGGCCGATGCCCGGCGCACGGAGTTGCTCGAACAATTGCGGCAGGTCACCGGGGGCCGGCGTCCGCAGCCGTGGCCGCAGCGTTTCCTGAGCCTGATGCGTGAGGCCCCCGCCGACGTCTTTCTGACCGGCCTGCATGTCGAGCCCGGAACGATGGACGCGAGCCGTCTCACGGTCCACAGTGGACCACAGTCTGCGGCGCAGCCGGTCGCGGCGGCTACGGAGCTGCGCGCCGTTCGCGTAGCGGGCTTCGCCGCCGACCACAATGCCTTGCTGCGTTTCCTCCATGCGTTGCAGAACGCTCCGGACTGGCAGCAGGTCGAGCTGATTCGCGCCGCCCAGGAGCCCAACCAGGGTCATCTGATGGTCGCTTTCGAGTTGAGCTGTTGGGCGCAGGAGCCACCGCTGTGATCGTCTGCAAGAAACCCTGCACCCTGTACGACGCCGATCTGCTCGGCGGCGCCGGCTTGCTCGTGCTGGCGTTGGCGGCCTGGTTCGTCGTTCTCGCTCCGTGGCAGCGGATGTGGCACGACTACCGGAGGCTGGTCGCGGCGCGCAGTGCCGCGGAGTCTCAGCTGCGCGACCAGGTCCAGGACGTGGAGCGCTTTGAGCAGGGTCTCGCACAGCTTGAGGAAGTCGTAGCCTCCGAAGCGGCCAAGGCGCCGCGCGTCGACGCGCTTTCACGACTGCTGCAAGGCGTTACCGACGCGGCCTTGAGCTCGCAGCTTGAGCTGCTCAGCGTCTCGCCCCAACCGACTGTCGCCAGCGGTGCCTACCTGGTCAGCGACGTTCGCCTGGGCGGCCGCGGCAGCAGCCGCGATTTCGTGCGCTTCCTGGATCGCCTGGCGCGCGAGAATCCGCACCAGTCCCTGGAGGCCTGTTCCATCACCCGTTCGCCGCAGTCCGCCGATGCGCGCTGCGACCTGACCTGGTCGCTGCGTCTGTACCTGCTGCCGGCGGAGGCGCCGCCGGCGAAAGGAGCGGGCGGATGAAGCGCATCTCAGCCAAGAACGGCGCGCTGGTCGGTGCGCTGCTGCTCGTCGGCGCGATCTGGGTCTTCGACCATTCCTCCGGCGGCAGCCGCCCCGAAACGCTTCAGGCCGCGCAGTCGACGGGGGACGCGCAGCCCGTCGTGACCCTCGACTGGGAACCGGTGGCCGAGACCGTTGAGCAGCTCACGCGCGGCGACTACACCAGCGTCATCGATGAACTCGACCGGCTGGAACACGACGTCTTCCTGCCCGGCCCCGAGCTGACCTTCACCACCACGTTGGACGAGTTGGAGGGCGCCGGTCTTGCGGCCGTGGCCGAGCCGGAAGACGTCGCTGCGACGCCCGGCTTCGCCGCGCGGCACAAGCTCACCGGCGTGGTCGTCGGAGTGCAGCCGTTGGCCGTTGTGGACGGTCTTGTCCTGCCACTGAATTCGGACCTGGACGGATACATGCTGGTAGATGTGCAGAGGGACTACGTGGTGTTTGCCGATGCGGCGTCCGGCGAGCGCGTCACGCTTGAGCTGAAACGGAACTCTCAAACGCCTTGAACGCCGGATGGCGGGCGGGGGCGGCCCGCGGTTCCGGGCTCCAGGGGTCGGCGGACGGCCCGGCGGTGCTGGCGGGGTCCGATAGGTCTTGCAGTCTGCTGAAAACAGGGGGCAGGCACCGCGAGAGAGCCATGCAGCGCCACCGCGAAAGCCCGTCGGCGTGGCGTCAGTCCGCTATTTTCAACGGACACCTTGAGTGGCCCGCGCGCGGCGTTGACCGCGCTGCGAACATGAAGGCGCCTTTTTGATGCTCTGAGTACTAAAGCAGCCTACAGCGCGCGACGATTCTTCTGGGTAGTGGAATTGGACGGTTGAGCCACGCCGCGCGGCACTTGGTGGTTCTCGCGGCCTGGCCCTTCGGGGGCATGGACAGAGGACACAGGAGTAGCGCACATGACACGATGCTCACGTCGGAAGCCGGGCTTTTCGCTGGTCGAGTTGGTGGTCGTCATTGTGATCATCGGGATTCTGGCGGCCATTGCGATCCCGCGTTTGAGCCGCGGTTCGCAGGGTGCGAGCCAGTCCTCACTGGCGATGAACCTGACGACCGTGCGCAACGCGATCTCGATGTTTGCCGCGGAGCACAACAGCACCTTCCCGGGCCCGGATGCCGCGGGCTTCGTCGACCAGCTCACGAAGGCCACGAACTTCAGTGGCAGCACGACGATCGGGGCCAATCAGCGCAAGTACGGCCCCTATCTGCTCGCGATTCCCGCCTGCCCCGTCGGGGTCAAGGCCGGGGAGAACACCGTCAAGGTTGTCAGCGGCGCGACGCCAGAGCCGGACGACAGCACGGGCTGGTTGTACAACAAGGACACCGGCGAGTTCCTGGCCAATACGGTGGCCCAGGACGACACGGGAAAAGCCTACAAGCTGTACTAACAGAGCCCCCGGCGGATTCGGTTGAGCCGAAGTAGGACGTGAGCCGGCTGTCGGTGCAGCCAGCAACATTGACGGGCGAGGCCGGCCAGGCGCAGGCCGGCGTCGCCCGCTACTGCGCGCTGTCCACAGCGGTTTTCCGGTTCTCCTGGCGGCCGACCTTCCGGTTGGCCGAACACCGGCGAGACGCCGGTGCCGCCCCGTAGCGTCGGACCTCCGTGTCCGACGTGCGCGGCCGAGCAGAGGCGCGGCCGCTACACGCCCATGCTGGATGTTCTAACGCTACCGTCCGAGGATGTGTGCGCCCGTCGGATTGTCGGCGTCCAGCGCAATCAGCCGGGTTGCCGCGGCGGCGGCCTGCTCGCAATCGCCGGTTCGCCACGCCAGAGCAGCGGTGAGTTCCAGCGTGCGCACATCCTGCGCATCGATGGATAGCGCCTGCTGGGCCACTCCCAGCGCCGCGTCGAGATCACCCGCGGTGGCGAGGCAGCGGGCCATCAGGCGCAGGGCCGCGACGTGTTCCGAGTCCCGCCGCAGGACCGACTGCAACTGTTCTCGTGCCGCCGCGGGGCGTCCCAGGGCAAGGTAGCACTCGGCCAACATCAGCGGTACTGAGGCCGTCGTGTCGTCCCGGTCGGCCTGGAGGAGATCCAGCAAGGCCGGGATGGCGTCTTCATAGCGCCCAGCGCGGTACAGCGCTTCCGCGGCCCGCTCGTGAATCTCCGTCGCGGTCTGGGGCGTTGCGGTCACGCGCTGCCACGCCGAAGCGGCCGCCGGCCAATCCTCCAGTTGTTCGTAGCACTCGGCCAGGGTGGCCTGGTACGTATCCGTCCAGGCGAAGCGGTCCGAATGTTGAGTCAGCAGCGCCAGCGCCTGCTCGGGCTGGCCAAGCTGAAGCCAGGCCTGGGCTGCGGCGGCGACGTATGCGACCTCCGTATGATCCAGCTCATAGGCCCGCGTATACCCCGCGAGGGCCGCCTGCCAGCGGTTCTGCTGCTGCCACGCGACGGCCTTGAGATACTCCACTTCGGCCTGGCCGCGTCCGGGCAACTGAACGTGCGCGAGCAGGTCCAGGGCCTGCGTCGTCTTGCCTTCGGCCAGACAAACGCGGGCCCGCAGCAGCGCCAATTCCGGGTTCTGAGGATCGAGCCGCCAGGCAGTGGCGAGCTCGGCCGACGCCGCGGCCACGTTCCCGGCCTGTAGCCGGTCGGCGGCAAGCTGGGCCTTGATTCGCGCGCGGGCCTCGTTCCACCGGCGTGCGGCGTCTTCGCGGGCGGAGGCTTGAGGAGACTGACACCCGCACACGGTGCCGGCGAACAGTGCCGCGAGCCCGAGGAGGGCGACGCCGGGCAGCGTACGTCTCATGGCAGCGGCTCCTCGTCGTGTTCCCGGTCGTCTTCCCACGCGGTGTCGTGGAGGTCGGCGTCAGCCTGCGGCCGCCCGAAGGCCGGGGGACGGGGCTCGTCATCGTCCGATTGCGCGGTGCCGATCAGGTCTCGAATGAAGGTGCGCATGCGCGTGCCCTCGTCCTCCCAAAGGCGCTGGCGCAACAGGCGTTCCTTGAGCTTGAGTGCGGCCAGGTGCTTGGGCTGGTTGTGCAGGGCCAGGCGCGCGTTGAGCAGCGCGAGGCCGCGCCGACCGTGCTCCAGGTCGGTCAGGGCGGCGTGGAAGAAAGCCTGCGCGAGACGTTCGCGGCCCGTGGCCAGCAGGCCCTTGCGGCTGCCGATCCGGACGCGCTCGATGTCCTCGAGCAAGCCGCGCTGTTCCGCCTGCTCGCGCTCGGTCTCTTTCAGGATGTGCACGGTCAGGAGGATGATGACTTCCTCGCGGATCGTCTGGTCGTTCTGGCTGCCGAAGGCCAGCCCCAGCAGCGGCACGTTGCCCACGAGCGGGATCTGGCTGCGCGAGCTGACGGTCCGCTCGCGGAACAGCCCGCCGATGAGCACCGTGTCGCCGTCATCCACCAGCACGTCGGCCTGGGCCTCCGTCGTTTCCTCGAACGGCAGGTTCGCGGCCGTCAGTCCGCCGTTGCTATCCTTGGGGTGTACGGCCAGCCGCACGCTCCCGTCGTCGTTGATGACGGGGCGGAACCGAATCTGCGTGCCGGTCTCGAGGAAGTCCACGGTCTGCACGGCGGCGGTCTCGGTGACGGTGGTCGTCAGGTATCCGTCGCGGCGCCCGACAATGACGTTCGCCTCTTGCTTGTTGAGGGCGATGACCTTCGGGTTCCCCACGACAACTACGTCCGTGACCTCCTCCAGCGCGCGGATGAACGCCGCGACGCCGTTGTTGATCAACCCGATCGTGAAGCCGCCGCCGGTCACGTTGGCCGTGAAGTCCGTGTTGATGTTGAAAACCTGGCTCTGGAACTTCTGCGGGGGCAGGGCGCCGGTTTGCAGGTCGGCGCCGGCGTTGCTCGTCGAGCCGACGTTCTGGAGGTCCACTCCTCCGAGCAGCGTGAAATCGACGCCGAACTGGTTGGCCTCGCTCAGCGTGGCGCGCAACACCGTCGCCTCGATCAGGACCTGCCTCGGACGCTCGTCGATCTCCGCCAGGAGCCTGGCGGCGGCGGTGAGCCGGTCGGGGTAGTCGGTCACGATGAGGTAATCCCCGGTCGTTGGTTTCATGTCGGATGCCAGACCGCCGCCGCTCGCTCCGCCCCCGCCGGTCTGCGCACCGCTGCCGCTCGATGCGCCGCTTTCGACGATCACGGCGTTCTCCCCCAGCAGGGCTTTGATCGCCTGGGCGGCTTCGTCCGGCTGGATGTACCGCAGCTTGAACACGCGCGTCATCGGCGGGGGGCGCAGGGCGCGGATTTCCTCCGCGGTCCCGACGAACACCGTCTTGTCCAGCACCACGTACGCGAAATGGTTGGGGACCAGGATCGCGTCCAGGGCCTGGTCCAGCGAAACGGAGTACAGGTTGGCCGAGACGCGGCCGGTCACGCGCGTGCTGGTGACGATGTTCGAGCGCGCCTGGTAGCTGAGCATCTCCAGCAACGTCGCGATCTCCATGTCGCGCACGTGCAGATCGAGCAGGCCGGCCTGCGTCAGGCGGACGGCGTCCGCCATCGAGTCGGCGGCCGTGGGGGCGGCGGTGGGGGGGCGCTCGTCCGGGGTGAGCGGCGGCTCGTCGCTCTGGCCGAGGGCGAGGCAGGTCAGCAGCCCCGATGCCATCAGAATCAGCAGCCGTCCACGCGTCCCGGCTGCCACTCTTCCGTCGCAGGTCATCTCACGCGGCTCCCGACTGCGCGGCGCGTACGGCCGCAAGAGCGCAAGGTTCGTTTGCCTGGTCCTATACATCGGAGCCCCGCCGGTGCCGGGTTCAGCGGAGCTTACCGGACCTGGACCGCGCGCTGCCCGCGCTGCCGCAAAGCAGGTCGCGAGGATCGCCGATGATCTACTATGATCGACGCGCTGCGATGCAGGACGTGGGCGGGAGGTGCGCGGGGGCGGTCGCAGCCGGCCCGGCGGAATTTGCGCGGCGTCACGCTGGTCGAGTTGGTGATGGTGGTCGTCATCCTGGCGATCATGGCCGCCGTCGCCGTGCCGCGCGTCGCGCGCAGCGTCAGCGGGCACCGCATCGACGCGGCGGCCTTGCGCCTCGCGAGCGATCTGCGGCTGGCCCAGCAGCGGGCCCGGCAGATCAGCGCCTCGCAGACGGTCTCGTTCGACGTGGCCTCGGGGAGTTACAGCCTGACCGGGATGGCCGGCCTCGACCGTCCGGCCAGTGCCTACACCGTCCGGCTTGTCGATCCGCCTTACGAAGTGCAGTTGCTCAGCGCGGACTTCGGCGGCGACGCGCTGCTCGTGTTCGACGGCTGGGGCGTGCCGGACAGCGGCGGTACCGTCGTTCTGCAAGGCGGCGATTGCCTGAAGACGATCACGGTGGCCGCGGGCTCGGGACAGGTGAGCGTCACGGAGACGGTCGCCCTGCCGGTGGAACCCTTGGGGACGAGCGGTGGCAGCGAGAAGCTGAAGGTCAAGTAGTGCGGTATGGGCTTGCAGTCAGAAAGGGCATCGCGCGAGAGACGGGCGCCGGCCTTCACGCTGGTTGAGCTGGTGGTCAGTGTGGCCATCACGGCCATTCTCCTGACCGGCCTGACCTCGATCATGGTGTTGGCGACGCGCGCCCTGCCCGACGAGAACCGGCCGACCGACCGGCTTGCGGCACTCAGCCGGGTCGCCGACCAGATCGTCGCCGAACTGCAATACGCCCAATCCATCACGGAGCGGTCCGCCCGCACGTTGGCCTTCACCGTCGCGGATCGGAACGGCGACGGCGCGCTGGAGCGGATTCGCTACGCCTGGTCCGGCACGCCGGGGGACCCGCTGACACGCGAGTACAACGGCGGCGAGGCGGTGAGCGTCGTCGAACATGTGAACGCGTTTGACCTGAGCTACGAGCTGCGCAGCGCTAGCGAGGCGTATACCGGCCTCCCGATCGAAGGTTCCGTGGTACCGATCAACTGGTACACCGGATCCAGCAGCCGAAGAGACTACAGCATCACCTCGACCGCCTGGATCGGGCAGTATTTCCAGCCGTCGGGGGTGCCCTTCCCGGCCGGCGCGTCCTGGTGGCGGCTCACAAGAGTCGCTTTCCTGGCGAAGAAGGACGGGAATAACGAGGGGCAGGTCAAGATGCAGATTCGCACGCCCAACGCTGACATGACGCCGTCGGCGACGATCCTAGAGGAACACATCCTCCACGAATCCAGCCTTACCGACAACCTCACCACGCAGTATCTCGACGTGGACGCAGTGACCGGTCTGGGGCCCTCAGACGGTCTTTGCTTCGTGCTGGCGTGGGGCAGCGGAGGGGCCACCATCTCCAAGGTCCAGTTCGACGACGGGGGCGGCGCGGGCCGCCTGGTCAGCGGCAACGGGGGGTCGAGCTGGTCCTACAACAGCGGCAAGGCGCTCATCTACGCGGCCTACGGCAGGGTCTGCACGCCGGGGCCCTTGCAGTACGCCACGCGCCATTACGTCACGGCCGTGCGTCTCACGCTTCAGGGGGACAGCGATGCCGCGACGCACACGAGCACGGCGGCCCGGCTGCTCAACGCGCCCGAGGTGCTGAGCGGAGTGTGGGAGGCCGACTTCGCCGTCGATCCGACCACGGTGGATCTTAACGGCGACGGCCTGCCGGACTGGGCAACGGATGGCGGTGGGCCGCTGGGGGCGGCCACTCTCGTGGGCGGCGTCTGGGTGCTCAATACGACCCTCAACACCAACCCGGGCAACGATTTCGTGGGCCTGACGACGGTGGAGGCCGTCTTCCGGGACACGACCCTGCCGGGAGGCGGTGCGGCCATCCGGATTCCGGTGGACCGCAGCGGCAGCACGTATGGTGCGATCATCGTGCGGTTGGCGCTGCAAAGTGGCGACACGCAGACGCTGACCATCGACACCAAGCCCGATGGCAGCACAGAGCGCCGCCTGTTCATCTTGCCGGGCCTGCCGAATGCATACGTCACACTCCGTCTGCTGATTGACCCGGCGCTCGACACGATGAACGTGCGGGTCAACGGACAGGATCGCGGGACGTATGCCTATGTGCGCTCCGCCGGCGACAGCGACCGGAGCGTCAAGCTCTATTCGCAAGGGGGCGACACCGGGGCCAAGTTTGACTATGTCCGTGTCCGTGTAGGAGGGAGCTAATGCAGAATCGCAGTAGCCGGTGGTGGTGGGTCCGCGGCCGGTCAGCCTTTACGCTCATCGAGGCGGTGGTGTCCCTCCTGATCGCCAGCGGCATGTTGGTGGCCGCGCTGAACACCGTCGGGGCCGCGCGCGCGACCGACCACAAGGTCGCCGAGCGGACGCGCGGGCTGCTGTTGGCTCAGGCCCTGATGGCGGAAATCCTGCAACAGGAGTACACCGACCCGGACTATGGCCTTGGCTCGTTCGGCGTGGGCGCGGACGAAGCCACCGGCACCCGCAGTCTCTTTGAGGACGTCGACGATTACCACGGCTGGCAAGCCAGCCCGCCGCAGCGCAAGGACGGCACGCCGATCGCCTGGGCCCAGGGCTACCAGGAGGTTGTCACGGTGGCGTGGGTGAACCCCGCCGACTTGTCGCAGACCTCCGGGAGCGAGACGGGCGTGAAGCGGATCGAGGTCACGATCAATCGCAACAATCGGATGGTGGCCAGCCTCGTGGCGTATCGCACCCAGGTGTGGGTCGACCCGGTCACGGCGCGAGGATCTATGCCGTGAGAGGAACGCCGGTCAGCTTGGAACGGCTCAGGTGTCCGTTGAAAGAGGGGACTGGCTTCGCGCCGGCGGGCCTTCACGGGAGCGCTGCCTGGTTGTCTCGCGGGGCCTGTACCCTTTTTCAACGGATTGTCAGCGGGCCACCGCGGACGTGTGGCGCCGCACCTGAGCTCGCCGCAGCGAGTCGGCTGCAGCGACCTGCCCGCCGCGGCGGGTGTCCGGCGAGGATGTCACGCGGCCCGAAGAACGTCGGACACGGAGGTCCGACGCTACATGCCGGGAGCCATGCCGACGGCTTCCCGCGTCGGCATGTTCCCCGGGCGGGTGAGCCGGCACGGCGCGGCAGCGTGTACGTGGCCGTGCTCAGCATCGGGCTGGTTGTAACGATCATTGGCCTGTCCGCGCTGGTGTTGGCGCGGAGTCAGTTCCAGGGCATGCGGCTGACCGAAGACGCCGTGAAGGCGGACTTTGCCGCGCAGACAATGACCGACGTGACGGTCTTCCGGCTGGCGAACAACTCGAACTGGCGCGCGACGCACACGCACGACACCTGGACGCCCAACGAAATCGTCGGCGACGCCACGTTCCGTTACAAACTCGTCGACGAGATCGACGGCAACCTTGCCAACGACCCCAACCAACCCGTCCGGCTGTATGGGCAGGCCACGGTCGGCGAGACGGTGCGAATCTACAGCGTGCTTCTGGCGCGGGGCAGGATCACGAACCTGGTCACGAACGCCGACCTGGAGAACGGGACGACGGACTGGACGTCGTACTTCTGTACGCTCGAGTCGCGCACGGATTCGCCGCGCTCGGGCGCCGCGTGCCTCCTGGTCAAGAACCGCCTTTTCTACGGTAGCTGCGCGTACCAGGACATCCGCGCGTGGGTCGAAAAGGGGGTGACGTACACGTGCGAATTCTGGATGAAGATGGAGAGCGGCTCGGCGACCGCCGCGGTGCAGATCGAGACCGTCGGAACATCCAGCGGGTACTGCTATGTCACGGGCAGCTCGACCTCGGTCGGAACGACCTGGACGAAGGTCACGGGAGACCTGACGCCCACGTGGTCCGGGACGCTGAACACCGCGCGCGTGTACGTCTACACGAACAACACCACGGCCTTTCGGATCGACGACGTGCTCGTGGCGGAAGCGACGAGCCTACAGGTCAAGCCGGTTCCGGGCACCTGGCGACGCGAAGTGCTGCCGTAAACGGAACCGCACCGCCGGCGTGCACGGCGGCGCTATGACCCCTCCGCTTCAAACCCGCGCGCCGTGTAGTACATCGCCTTGTCGAAGAACACGGCCGTGCGGCGGTTGAGCTCCAGCAGCCGGTACATGTCGATCGCGCGCTCGGAGGCGATCTGCGCGCGGGCGGCCTCCCAGACGTGTTTCTTCAGGAGCGTGAGCGAGCTCAGGACCTCGTGCAGCCGGAAACCCTGACCCCGGCGCTCGCGTGCCAGGGTCCGGTAGAACGTCTTTACTTCCTCCGCGGCCTCGTCGCCGGAGAGCCAGCGGCCGAACTGCGAGACCGCCTGGCTGGCCCGCTGGAGAAGCTGCTCGCCCCGGACGCCGTGGTAGGATTGGGTCGTAGGATTGGATTGCACGTCGGCGAGCCAGCGGCGTGCCACATCGGGCGCCCGGTCCTGCACCAACGCCACCAGGTCGTCCGACAGCAGGGCCTTGCCCTCCTCGCGCTGGAGCCGCTCGAAGGAGTCCAGCATCTGCCAGCCTTCCTGGTGCACCGCGGCACAGACCTGCAAGGCCTTGTCGTTCGAGCTGAACGCCAGCGGCGGGTGTTGGCCGATGGGAAAGTACCGCACGTCTTCCGCGTCGTCGCCGGGCTGCTCCTGGCCGCCCACCTTCTCAATCTCGAACGTGACGATCAGCAAGTCGCCGTAGTGGTCTGTCGGCAGCGAGTCCGCGTCCAGCAGCCGGCGCACGCGGCCCTCGATGCCGGCCTCCTCCTTCAGCTCGCGCAGCGCGGCGTCGGCGATGGTCTCGTCCAGCTCAGCGAACCCCATCGGCAGACACCACATGCCCTGCTGGGGCGGCCGGCGGCGCTTCACCAGCAGCGCCTCCCGCCGCGCGTTGAGCACGACCGCCGCCGCGACCGGCAGAGGGTTCTGATAGTAGACGGTCTGGCACGCCCCGCAGACCGTTCGTGGCCGGCCGTGCACGTCCCGTGTGACCAGCGGCTGGCCGCAGCGCGAGCAGTGGGTCGGCTTCACCGGCATCGCGGTCCTCGGCAGCGGAAGGCGGCGTCCTTCTTCTCGAAACTGATGCTGCGCTGGTGCGACAGGGCGGCCCGGATGGCGTCCGCCAGCGGCCGCGGTATCTCGCCATCGGGGTCCGTCTCCGGCAGGAGAAGCGGCAGCTTGAAGCGCAGGTACGTCAAGAAGTCGTCGTACTCGGCGGGGCCGAACACAAGCTGGTTCTGGTAGTCGACGCGCTCGATCTCGGCGAACCACGGCGTCAGAAGCGCGCGCCCGTTGTCGGCGCTGAACCTGCGGATGTTGCCCAGCAGGCGCGGGTCCGCGGCGGGCAGGCCCGCGGCCCCCAGCAGCTCCCGGCACGAGTTCTCGGTGTGCGTGACGGCGAAGAAGACGCCGTCGGGCGAAAGCACGCGGGCCGCCTCCGGCAGCACGTCCGGGAAAAAGTACATCGCATAGCTGGCGATCACGAGGTCGAACGAATGGTCCGGCCAGTCGAGGCGGCTGGCGATGTGTTGGCAGGCGAAGCGCGCGGAGCGCCCGGTGGCGGCGATGCGCCTCACGTACGCCGGACCGTTGGCCTCGCAGGCATCGACGCCGATGAAGGTCGCGTCCGGCGCGGCCCGCCGGGCGAGCGCCTCCGTCATGAACCCGAAGCCGCAACCGAGGTCAAGGACCGTCTTCGCAAACGAGACGTCCAGCCCCGCCAGCAGGACGTCGCGCACGTCAGCCCGGTTCGTCGAGTACCGGCGAATGATGTCCGACGCACGGCGATGCCGGGCGGGATCTTCGAATGACGATAAGGAGGTATCGGCCATCGCGCGTCATTATCCCGCAGATCGGGGGGATTTCAAAAGCATTCGAGGGTCGTACGGGGGGGGAACGCGGAGCCATCAGCCCGGGGAGAATCCGCCGTTGCGCGGTGACTCTCTCGGGACCGGAGCAACGTGACCTGAACTGTGATCGTGGGGAAGTGGCGACGGGACGTGCGGGCCGTGGGCCTTCGACGAGATCAATCCGTTCGTCCAGTCGCTGGCCGGCGGGTGACGGCCAGGGTTGTGGAAGCGAGGCAAAGCAGAGCTTCGCCCTACTGCGGGAAGAGGCGGCGGCCGGTTGTCCGTTCGTCCCCAGCGAGGCAAAGCAGAGCTTCGCCCTACTGCGGGAAGAGGCGGCGGCCGGTTGTCCGTTGGTCCCCAGCGAGGCAAAGCAGAGCTTCGCCCTACTGC
>JALHJL010000084.1:11388-22602 GCA_022839625.1 Phycisphaerales bacterium | reverse complement strand
GAGGTCTGCCCTACTGCGCCGGCAAACCGGAGGTCTGCCCTACTGCGCCGGCAAACCGGAGGTCTGCCCTACTGCGCCGGCAAACCAGAGGTCTGCCCTACTGCGCCGGCAAACCGGAGGTTTGCCCTACTGCGCCGGCAAACCAGAGGTCTGCCCTACTGCGCCGGCAAACCAGAGGTCTGCCCTACTGCGCCGGCAAACCAGAGGTCTGCCCTACGAGAATCATGGGGCGATTCCGCGAAACAAGGTGCTAGCCGCCGATGTCGATCGGCACGCGCAGCAGCGTATCGTTGCTCGACCGCTCCCGGAAACGCAGGAAGCCCACCGGCCGCTGCCCGCTGGGGATGTCCTTGATTCGCTCGCCCGTCGAGTACCCCAACTTGAGCGGTACGCCCGGCACGAACAGCAGGCTCGCTTCCCCGTCCTGCGTCACCTTCACGGACACCGGGCTTTGCAGGAGCTGGTCGATCTTCACCGTGATCGGCGTCTCGCGCTTGTCGTCCGCGACCGCGAAGCCGCCGTTAATCACCAGCTCCAGCGAGTCCTTGCCCTCGGTGCTGAACGTCGCCTCGAGAATGCGGCCGTCGAACGCCGACTTGTAGACGGCCTCGCCGTCGGCGTCGTTGACCAGCACGGCGATGTCGGTCGTCGTCGCGTAGTCCTCGGGGGTCATCTCCAGACGCAGCCGGAGGCGATTGCACCGCCCGTCCATCTTGATCGAGTAGGTCAGGTCGTCCTTGAGCCCCTCAAACTTGTCGTCCTTGTGCAGGCGGAACCCTTCGATCTGCCCGTCGGCCGTCGCCGCCACCGGCTTCTCGAACAGGTTCGTCACGATGATGTCGCCGCTGGGCTTGCTCGCCGTGCCCGTGGTGATCTGCGGCGGATTGGCGTGCAGCCCGTAGAACTGCACCTTCAGCTCGTACGGCCACTGCTTGTCCGGCCGATCGGCCACCACCGGAATCTCCCACACGCCGGGAGTCAGTTCCTCGGCCAGCGTCCATTCGGCGACCCGGCGTCCGTTGGCGGCGTCGAGCCGGCCGCCGCCGGGCTGGGCGGTGCCGGTCGGGTCAAACACCTTGGTCACGCCGGCCCGCGAGTCCTGCCCCTCCGGTGCCGACAGGGTCAGACGCACGGCCGACGCCCCCGGCGGCACGGCGATGAAGTACCGATCCGGCGTCCAGCCGCGGACGGTCTGCCCCTTGAAGGTCTTCGTGAAGTCCTCGGCCGCGGTGAAGCGATGCGGCACCACGATCGTGTTGATCAGCCGGAACGCCACCAGGCCGTCCGCCACCGCGTCCACGACGCCGACGTGGAGGCCGGGCTCGGTGAGCTGACTCGGGTCATACTCGACGAACGCGCGGGCGTTTTGCTCCGCGCGCAGATAGATCGTCTCCTGGGGCACGCGGCACCAGGGCGTACGCGAGTGCAGCTCGAACTTGCGGGTGAACGCGGTTCGTAACGACGCATCCGTCGTCGGGGCGAACACCGGCGAGATCGTGAAGGTCTGCCGGTCGTCCTGCGGGAAGTACGTGGCCCGCCAGTAGGCCGCCCGTGCTGTACCCTTGTGCCCATGCGGGCAGGGCGTGGAGATGTCGTAGCCGAGCAGCGGATCATCCTCCGCCGCCTTGAGGAGTTTCTTCAGCAGCGCCGCCGCCTCCGGCAAGTCCGGCACGCCGAACCCGGCATCCAGCACCGTTGCGCCCGGGGCCGGCTGGGCCGACAGGCAGAGGGCCCGGCGAACGTCGCACGCCCGCACCTTCGCGCCCGGATCCTGCTGGAGCGCGTCGCTGATGAGCACGGCGCACAAGCCGGCCACGTAGGGGCTCGCCATGCTCGTGCCGGCCCAGAAATCGCCCCGGCTCACGTAGCGCGGCACCGTCGACGTAGACCAGCCGGGGGCCGCCACTTCGGGCTTGTCCACCTCGCCGCCGCGCGAGCTGAACGGCGTGACGACCGGGGCGTCCAGGGCGAACCCGGCTACGTCGCGCCCGGTGTCGGCGGCCATGAGGGCGCCGACGGCAATCGCCTCGGTGGCCGCCGCCGGCGTGCCGACGGTGGACAACCCCGGCCCCGCGTTGCCCGCGGATGTGCAGAACACGAGGTAGGGGTTCTCCCGCAGCACCTTGTTGAACAGCTCGTCGAGGTCGGAATGGCCCTCGATCTCCGAATCGACCCCGAAGGAGAGGTTGCACACCACCGGGACGCCGCGCTCGCGGGCGAAGCGGGCGCAATACTCGAGCGCCTTCTTCATGCTCTCGGTGACGCTCGGGCTGCCGAGGGCGCCCATCCCGATCTTCAGGCCGATCACTTTGGCGCCGGGGGCCACGCCGTGGAAATCGTCCTGACCGTGGATGCGGTACCCGGCGGCGATGCCCGCGACGTGCGTCCCGTGCGCACCGTTGTCGAACTGGAACACGACCTTGGCCTGCCGCAGGAAGATGTTCACGGCGAACGTCATCGGCGGAATCTGGGCCTCCGGCCGGTCGCGGTGGAACGTGAAGGTATCGAACTTCAGCTTGTAGTTCTGGAGCGGCTTCTCGTCGGCCAGGCTGCGGTCCAGGTTCGTGTCCACGTAGCACACGGCCTGGTCGTCCCCATCGCCTGACAGGGCGGTCACGAGCACCGGGAACTTGTCGTCGGTGGCCCCGTTGCCGTTCAGGTCCGCTTGATCGGAGTTCACGAACTTGTGCTCGCTGAACTCGCCGAACCACCAGCGCCGCTCCTCGCCCTCCGGCGCCGCGGGCAGCACCGGCGGCGTGTACTCGATCACCTCGCCTTCCTCGCCCGGCCGCGTCAGCTTGCCGGTGGCCGGATCGAGCCGGATCCACTCCAGCTCCACGTCGCCGTCGCCAGTGAAGTCCTGAAGGTCAATGACCTTGACGCCGCCGTCGGGCGTGTGGGTGAGGCCGGGAATGGACGGGTCGACGCCAGTGTCCATGACGGCGATGACCACCCCGCGTCCGTCGCTCTGCGGGTGGGTGGCCCGGAACGCATCCACTCGGCAGGTGGAGAGGGAGAGCTGGGTCCAGCCCTGCCCGGTCTGCGCCTGTGCCGTCGGGCCCTCGTGTCCGATGTCTTGTCGGCCGGACAGGGTCCGCGGAGCCAGGACGGCAGCAAGGACGACGGTGGTCAGAATCACCAAGTGCTTCCGCATTACAAGTACCTCCGATGGGGCGGGCCTCACCCGCCAGGACGTCGTAGAGCCCGGGACCCGCTCGCCCAGCGACTGGTGCCCGAGACGGCGGTACGCCGAGGTCCCGATCACCGCGGCGGACCTGCCGCGTTCCCTGGATCACGCATTCCGTCCCGCAGAATGTACCGGAGCGCGGCCCGCGGGAGTAGCGGTCGGGGACCGTATCGGCCGCGGTCGCCGGGTCCGCCGGCGCCCTCTGTGACAGGGTGCCGGCACGTGCCGTCATGCGCCAGGACCGCGGCCCGCGCCTCTGCCCCGAAAGACCTGAGGCGCGGACCGCCGCGACGGCGCCATGACATTGTGACGGCCGGGCTGCGCACCGGACGAAGCCGCACGCGCTTGCGCGAGCCGTCGCGAGTGACTGACCGGGCTTGACATCGCCCGCGAAAGGGGACAGCTTGCCCCCGGGAACGGGCTGAGCTGCGCTTGGGAACGTACGCCGCCGCCTTACTGAATCGAGGAAAGGAACGTTATGTCCATCCGTGCCCACCTGACCGTGGTGTCTCTGGCCGTGTCGGCCGCAACCCTCGGAGCCTTCGTGCCCGCTGCGCACGCCGATCGGCGGCCGCACGCCGGCATGATGCGCTATCCCGACGTGAACGCGACCCACATCGTCTTCGCCTACCGTGGCAACCTCTGGCTGGTACCGCGCGAGGGCGGGACGGCCAGCCCGCTCGCGGCCCCGCCGGGCACCGTCGGCTTCCCACGCTTCAGCCCGGACGGGAAGACGGTCGCATTCGTCGGCGATTACGACGGCAACCAGGACTTGTACACCATTCCGGCGGACGGCGGGGTGCCGTTCCGTGTGACGCATTACCCCGGCGGCGAGGCGCTCTGTGACTGGACGCCGGACGGCGAACGTCTGCTGTTCTTCGTCAGCGGCTACGCCGGCCTGGCCCGCCAGGAGCAACTCCTGACCGTGGCCGCGGGCGGTGGGCTGGCGGAACGGTTGCCAGTTCCCTACGGCCAGATGGGCGCGATCAGCCCGGACGGGGCGTGGCTGGCGTACACGCCGTACACGCGGGACTTCGCGACGTGGAAGCGCTACCGCGGGGGGATGGCGGCGGACGTCTGGCTATTCAACCTGCGTGACTACACCTCGAAGAGGATCACCGATTGGGAAGGAACCGACACACAACCCATGTGGCATGGCCACAGCGTCTACTACCTCTCGGATGAGGGTCCCAGCCACCGCCTGAACATTTGGGTCTACGACACCAGGACCGGCCAGCGCGAGCAGGTCACCCGGTTCGAGGACTTCGACGTGAAGTGGCCCGCCATCGGCCCCGGCCCGAACGGCGACGGAGAGATCGTCTTTCAGAACGGCGCGGCGCTGTACCTGCTCGAGCTCAAGACGCGCCGGAGCCGAATCGTCAACGTGACCGTGCCCGGCGACGTGCCCACCATCCGGCCGCAGCGAGTGGCAGCGCGCGAGAACATCCAGGGTGGCGACATCTCGCCCACGGGCAAGCGGGCCGTCTTTGAAGCCCGCGGCGACATCTGGACGGTCCCGGCCGAAAAGGGCTCTCCGCGCAACCTGACGCGCACCAGTGGCGCGGCGGAGCGTCAGCCGGCGTGGAGCCCCGACGGCAAGTGGATCGCCTATTTCTCCGATCAGACGGGCGAGTACGAGCTGTACCTGATGCGCTCCGACGGCCGCACTGAGCCGCGGCGGCTCACGTTCGACGGTGGCCCCGGCGCGCCGGGGTTCCGCTCCAACCTGACGTGGTCGCCCGACTCGGAGCACGTCCTGTTCTCCGACAAGACCGGCGCCCTGTACATGTACACGCTGGCCCCGGAAGACGCGGGCGTCTCACCCATCGACTCCCCCGCGCCGGCAGGGGAGGAGCACGCGGAATCCGCAGCGCCCCAAGAAGGCGAGCTGAAGCTCATCGACACCGACCCCCTGGCGCGTACGCCGCAAGTCGCCTGGTCCCACGATTCGAACTGGATTGCCTACACGCGCCACGGCGACAACCGCCAGGCCGCCATCTGGTTGTACTCCCTCAGCACCGACGAGAGGCACGCCGTCACCGCCGGCATGTTCAACGACTCCTGGCCGGCGTTCGATCGCACGGGCGACTACCTCTTCTTCGCCAGCAATCGACACTTCAAGCAGCCCATCTACGAAGATGTCGGCCGCACGTTTGTCTACACCCAGACGGACACGCTGGTCGTCGTCCCGCTCCGCGCCGCGGTGGGCTCGCCCTGGGCGCCGAAGAGCGATGAGGAAACGTGGAAGGAAGACGAGAAGGACACGAGCAAGAAGGCGGATAAAGGCAAGGAGGCCGACGACCAGGGCCAACCCGCCGAGCCGTCCGGCGAGCCGCCGGCCGAGCCGCCGGCCGACGAGGAGGAGCCGAGCGAGCCGGGTGACGAGGAAGCCCACGACGCCCCGCCGGGCGAGCCCCCGTCCGACGAGGAGCCGCCGGCTGAGGCTACGACCCAGCCCGAGGAGCCCAAGGACAAGGAGGACGACGCGAAGAAGAAGGAGGAGAAGAAGCCGCTGGAGATCGAGTTGGAGGGCTTCGAGCAGCGGGCCATCACTCTGCCGGTGAGACCCGGTGCATTCACCCACCTCGCGGTCAACAGCGATGGGAAGCTGTTGTACGTCCGGCAGGGGCGGCGCGCCGCGGGCGGCTCGCCGGCCATCAAGATCTTCGATCTGGCCGACGAGAAGAAGGACGAGAAGACGGTCCTGGACGGCGTGGGTGCCTTCGGAATGTCCGCGGACGGCAAGAAGCTGCTCGTGTTCAAAGGCGACACCTTCGCCATCGTCGACGCCAAGGCCGACCAGAAGATGGACAAACCGCTGGCGCTCGAAGGGTTGACCGCCGTCATCGATCCGCGCGAGGAGTGGCGGCAGCTCTTCATCGAGGCCTGGCGGCTCCAGCGGGACTTCTTCTATGACCCGAACATGCACGGATTGGACTGGCCGGCGATGCGCGACCACTACATTCAGATGCTCGACGATTGCGTGTCGCGCGCCGACGTTGCCTACGTGATCCGGGAGCTCATCGCCGAGCTCAACGTCGGGCATGCGTACTACTTCGGCGGCGACGCGGAGGGTGGACGCAGCGTGCCCTGCGGCCTGCTCGGTTGCGACTTCGAGCTGGCCGACGGCGCGTACCGGATCAAGAACATCGTGGAAGGCGGGCGCTGGGACTTCGACGCCCGCGGGCCGCTGAGCCAGCCGGGCGTCAACGTGAAAGTGGGCGACTACCTGCTGGCGGTCAACGGCGTGCCGCTCGATACGACGAAAGACCCCTGGGCGGCTTTCCAGGGCTTGCCGCCCGGCCGCACGGTGACGCTGACCGTGAGCGACAAACCGACGCAGGACACGCCGCCCGGCCCGCCGCCCACGGGCGAGGACGACAAGAAGGACAAGAAGAAGTCGAAGGAGGGCGGCAAGAAGAAAGGCGGCGAAAAGGCCGACGACGACAAGGAAGGGACCGAGGAAGAGCCGCCGGACCGTTTCGCCGGGCAGCGCGACGTGCTGGTCACGCTCATCAGCCGGGGTGACGAGATCGAGCTGCGCTACCGGGCGTGGGTCGAGCGGAACCGCGCGTATGTAGAAGACAAGACGGCGGGCAAGGTCGGGTACATCCATGTCCCCGACACCGGAATCGACGGCCAGAACGAGCTGTTCCGACAGTTCTATGGCCAGCGGCACAAGGACGCCCTGATCATCGACGAACGCTGGAACGGCGGCGGACAAATCCCGCACCGCTTCATCGAACTGCTGAATCGGCCTCTGACCAACCTCTGGGCGCAGCGCGACGGGCTCGACTCCCTCAGTCCCGAGGACGCGCACCACGGACCGAAGTGCATGCTGATCAACGGCGCCGCCGGGTCGGGCGGCGACGCGTTCCCCTTCTATTTCCGCCAGGCCCAGCTCGGCAAGCTCATTGGAACGCGCACGTGGGGCGGCCTGGTGGGCATCAGCGGCAACCCGACGCTCATCGACGGCACCTTCGTCAGCGTGCCGCGGTTCGCGTTCTACGAGGTGGATGGAACCTGGGGGATCGAGGGTCACGGCGTCGATCCCGACATTCAGGTCATTGATGACCCGGCGCTCATGGTGGATGGCGGCGATCCGCAGCTCGATACGGCGATTGAGCACATTCTGGGCGAGGTCGCGCGGAAACCGTTTGTTCCGCCGACGCGCCCGCCTTACCCGGACCGCAGCGGCATGGGAATCCCGGAGATAGACCGATAACGCCGGTATGCGCCCCCCCCGCTACCACCGAGTAGCGGGCGGGTTTCCGTCGCGCAACGTAGCATTGAATGAAGCGGACGATATACTAAGGAAGATGCTGCCGAGACTGGTTGCCATCCTGTGCGTCGTCAGTTACGGCACGTTGCCGTACTGCTCGATGATGTGCGGCACACGCATCGGACGATCCGCGTGCGTGACGCGCTCGTGCAGCGCACCGGTTTCCAAGGTCAAGGTCGAGAGTAGCTGTTGCTCGCACGCGACCAGTTGTCATGTCGCGACTAGCACACAAGCGCCTTCGAGTGACCGCCCTCATCCTTGCAGTGCGTGGTGCAAGTGCTGCCCGCCGAAGAACCCCTTCGGGCCGCCGGAGCCGCGTCCTGAGCCTCGTACCGCTGGCGCGCGGCCGGTGCCGGTCGGTGACGCCGTCGACGTCGTCGCCGCCGCTTGCGGCGCGGAGTTGCCGGCGCCGTTTCGGTTGGGCCACGATCCGCCTGAAACTGTTGCCTCCATCAACGACCGCCTGGCCCGGACTGCGGTCTGGCTGAAATGACACGCGCGCTCTCCCGCGTGTTCACGGAGTTCGTTTGCTTATTGTCTGTTCAGGACATCCAAGGAGAGTTCTGATGAAGCGCTGTTTGATATTGCTCACGCTGGCCGCGTTCGGTGCCGGCAGCGCCCTGGCACTGGGGCCGCTCTGGATCGATCCCGGCCTGCTTACGGAAAACGCGAAGGTCAGCGCCGACGCGGGCAAGTGCCCGTGCGGCGGCTGCGAGAAGTGTACGTGCGGCGAAGGTCGCGGCGAGAAGTGCCCGTGCGGCTGCCTGGATTGCCCCGGCCGCGGCGGCAAGGACTGTAAAGTCCTGTGCGGCGACCAGTGCCTGGGCCTGTGCGGCGACCAGTGCCAGAAGGCCTGTAAGGACAAGGGCCGCGCCTGCTGCGGCGAGAAGTGCAAGTGCGACGGCCCGTGCGGTGAAGACTGCCAGTGCGGGTGCCAGGGCAAGTGCACGTGCGACGGCGATTGCCGCTGCCAGGGCAAGTGTGGCTGCGAGGGCAAGTGCCGTGGCTCGGGCGGCGAGCAGGTCTACAAGCACAAGGGCTGCCCCGGCAAAGCCGGCGGCTGCAAGCGTGCCGCGTAACCACTGTCCGGGTTCTCGCGCGTAGCCCGCCGAGGACCTTCTGAGAACTTCCGCGAGCCGGGTGCGTAACAACGACGCGTCCGGCTCGCGGTGTTGACAGACGCTTCCGCGTGGGGGAAAACGGCGCCCCTGACGTGATCGTAACTCTGTCCCACGAGCCGCCGTCGCGGGAGCACGGTGCCATGGCCTTCAGATTCCTCATCCTCCTGTTTGCGAGCATCTGTCCGTACACCGCGGCCCAGTCGCCCGACGCCCTCGATGATGCCCTGGCCCTCGTCGGCCTGCGGCGTGCCGACCTGGGCTGGCAGGCGAAGGGCTGGTGGCCGCGCTGGCCCGACGTGCCGTACCAGCTGCGCGCCTTCGACGCCCTGTTCGCCGAGCCGCTCGACAACATCGCCTACGCCCGCGCCCTGGGACAGACCGCCTGGGACAAGCTGGACCCCGCCAGCCTCGATAAGGAGACCGGCCGCGGGGCGCGGCCCCTGTTCGAGGCCGTTCAGCGGCTGGGAATCGATCCGAAGTTCGGCGGGTTCCGCGGCTACACCGCCAACGTGCTCGCGCCCGAGACGCCGCTCGACGAGGCGATCATCGCGCTCTACCGCGCGGCGCGGCGCACCACGCGCGCCAACACGTTCGGCATGGAGCTGCCCTACCCGCGCATCGAGGAACAACTGGCCGAGCACGTAAAGGTGCTCCCCGAAGGCGTCAGCCCGGTCCTCGGCCAGCTCGTGCTGAACATCATCGACGCGCACTACTGGGCGGAGCTGGCCTTCCGCAAGGTGGATGGCAACGACCGGAGGATCGTCGCGACCCGTTACGGCGTCGGCGAGGAGATGGTCGACGCCTGGGACTACTGCCCGCAGATCGACGACGTGGCCCGAAGCTGGGACGAAGCCTCCATGTGGTACACCGGCCAGAAGTGCGTGGACGCCCTCGACCTGGCCCGCATCGCGCTCAAGAAGCTTGAGTTGCAGGACGTGCCGGACTTCGCGTTTGACTGGGAGACGCCCTGGGGCTGGATTCGCGTTCGCGGCGGTGGCGACGATCGCGTGGACGGCGGCGACGCGCTGCTGATTGTGGACCTGCGCGGCAACGATGTGTACACCGGCGGCGCGGCCGCTTCGACGGCCGAGCGCCCCATCGGGCTGTTGCTTGACCTCGGCGGCGACGACATCTATCGGGCCGAGCAGCGGCCGGCGCAGGGCGCGGGGATTTGCGGCGTGGGCGTGCTGATCGACGCCGCGGGAAACGACAAGTACGAAGCCGAACGCTATGCGCAAGGCGTCGGCCAGTTCGGGCTCGGGCTGCTCGCCGATCTGGACGGGGACGACCGGTACTTCGTCAAGTTCAGCGGGCAGGGCTGCGGGTACTTCGGCATCGGCCTGCTCTTCGATGCCGCGGGCGACGACCGGTACACGCTCCACGCGGACGGCCAGGGCCTCGGCGGCGTGGCCGGCGTCGGGGTGCTCGCGGACCGTACCGGCAACGACCGTTACACCGCCGTCCGCGAACACTCGGTCACGAGCCGTCCTTCCTACCACTCGCCGGACCTCGACGTGGGCGTCTCCAACGCGCAGGGCTGCGGAACGGGCCGCCGCGGCGACGGCGCCGACGGGCACTCGTGGGCCGGGGGACTCGGCACGCTGCTCGACGGCGACGGCGACGACGTCTACACCGCCGGCAACTGGAGCATGGGCAGCGGCTACTGGTTCGGGATCGGCGTCCTGCACGACCGCGCCGGCAACGACGAGTACCACGGCGTCGCGTGGACGCAGGGCGCGGGCGCGCATTTCTGCATCGGCGTACTGGTCGACGAGGCCGGCGACGACCGGCACTTGTCCGAGGCGAACTCGCATCTCGCCCTCGCTGCGGCGCACGATTTCACGATTGCCATTCTGCTCAACGTCGGTGGCGACGACCTGTACAGCGTGGACGCCAGCGGGCTCGCGTATTCCATCAATCGCAGCATCGCGCTGCTGATCGATGTCGGCGGCGATGACGTTTACAACACGGACCTTAAGCGCCGCGAGGAGGCCAAACTGCCACCCCGCCCCGGCATCGCGATCAACGACCCCGGCTTTCGCGCGCGCGGCGTCGCCAACTACTTTGCGGACACGACCTCGCTGGCGCTGTTCCTCGACGTGGGCGGCGAAGATACGTACTGGGGCGAGCTCGAAAACAACTCGCATTGGCTGGACCCGCCCGACTCGCCGAACTGGGCCGACCGCAACTTCAGCGTCGGCGTCGATCGGGCGGACGGCGACGTGGACTTCACCCCGATCCCGGTCAGGCCGCCGACGGGCCGACCGGTGGAGTAGCGGGCAGGCCGCCGGCCCGGCGCGCCGTAACAGTCCGCCGCAAAAGTGTAGCGCCGGACCTCCGTGTCCGGCGAGGATTCCATTCGGCTCGAAAAACGTCGGACACGGAGATCCGACGCTACGGGTGAGCGGTCCACGAGGAGTTCTGCGGCGGACTGGTAAGGGCTTGTCTGCACGCGGGCGGCAGGTATCCGGTCCCGAGTGCCAGCGAAGGGGACGAAACGCGCCGCGCGTCCTGGTGCGAGAATGCCCTCGCGTCCTGGTGCGAGAATCCCTTCTCGCACCCACCCGGGCGCGTCGTCGTGCGAGAATCCCCTCGCGTCCTGGTGCGAGAATCCCTTCTCGCAC
>JALHJL010000084.1:0-11320 GCA_022839625.1 Phycisphaerales bacterium | reverse complement strand
CCCACCCGGGCGCGTCCTCGTGCGAGAATCTCCTCGCGTCCTGGTGCGAGAATCCCTTCTCGCACCCACCCGGGCGCGTCCTCGTGCGAGAATCTCCTCTCGCACCCACCCGACGTACTCGGCTGCTATTCGGTTTGCGGGGCGAGTGCTACTCTTAGTTGAAATTCCAGGCGAACGGCTCCATGAATGATGGCTGTTCAAAGGACCATCAGACAAGGAACCGTGCGATGAGAAGTGTCGTTCGAATTGGCAAAGCGGGCAAGCGGACCGGGCCAGCCGGGGTGTGACCACGTTTTGTGGCCTGGGGTAAGATAGGCCTGTGGAAGAGGTTGTGGTTTCAAGTGGGTGCGTTTGGCAAGGAGGCCAGGCATGAGCACAGAATTGAGCGCGCGGGACTTCGAGGCGTGGGCGGCCAGGATGAGGGGAGAGTACGACGTTTTCCTGCGGCAAACCTGGGCGGCGATGCAGGCGGCCCGCAAGGGGCACTGGATCGAGGACACCGAGGAAGTGGTGCGGGCTGGCGGGGAGGTTTTTCGGCCGCGGGCGTTGGAGAAGCTGCTGCAACCACAGGTGGAGGCGGGGCAGAGGTCTTTTTCCCCCTCCGCCGGGCGGGGGCTGGCGGAACAAGGGCCTGCGAACGGTGACGCACCTGACGGCGGTGGGGCACGTGGTGGTCGCGCGCCGGGTATGGCGCCGCCCGGACGGCGGACTGGACGTGCCGGCCGATGGCTGGTTGAACGGTCAGGCGGCACGGATCAGCGTCGGGGCGCGGGAGCGGTGCTGCCGGGTGGGTTGCCATCCGCACGGCTTTCGCCGGGCGGCGGAGGATTTGAAGCGTCTGGCGGGGATTTCGATCAGTTCCGAGCATTTGCGGCAGATCGTGGAAGGGGAAGGGCAGCGCGCGGCCCTGCGGAACCCGGCCAAGCGGGCGGCCTTGTCGCGTCTGCGGAACTACGTCGGTGAGCGGACGAGCATGATCCGCTACGCCGAGAGTCGGACCCGCGGCTGGGATATCGGCAGCGGACCGACCGAATCGCTGTGCAAGAGCCTGGCACGCCGCCTGAAAGGTCCCGGCATGCGCTGGGGCCCGGCCGGGGCGGAGGCCCTCCTCAGCCTCACTGCCCTTCAGGACTCGAATGCTTGGGATAACTACTGGAAACTGCAGGTCCAACAGAATTGGTCACACCCCGCCACGGAATCGCAGGGCGGCCGGGCAAGATGTGCCCGGCCCACGACGGGGTTGCCTCGCTCACACAGGTCCGCGGTCCGCGATCCGAGGCCCCGCGCTTGGGGCCGGGCCGCACATGGCGTATAGTGAGCGGCATGAAAGGGCTGGCGTGGATCTGTGGTGCGCTGTGCGCAGCCGTTGTGTTGGGGGGACACGGTTGCCAGCGCGTGCGGTCCAACCGTCCGCCGCCCGACGTCCGCCGGCCCGAGATCAAATCGGAAGAGCAGCTTGCCGCGGAGCGCGACGAGCGCATCCGCAGCGGGGCGGTCATCCCGACCAGTTCGCCGGTCATCTTGAGCAGTGAGCGGGTCGCCTCGCCGGCGCGCCGTTCGGTGACGCCCATCCAGCCGACCCCCGGCGCGATCCAGGCCAATCTCCTGATTGTCAACGACACCGCTCTGACGGTCCCGGAGGTGCTGTACCCGCTGCGCGGCCACCTCGAGCAACTCCGCGGCACGCGCACCCGGGCGGGCTTCCTGGAAGAGGCGCGGCGCGTCATCCGGCGCAGAACGCAGGAGGAGATCGGCACGCTGTTGATCTTCGCCGAAGCCACCGCAAAGCTCGTCGACGAGCAGAAAAAGCTGCTTGATGCCGCGGTCGACAAGGAGATGGAGAGCCTGACCGCGCGGGAGTACAGGGGGAGCCAGGCGCGGCTGAAGGCCCATCTGAAGAACTTCGGGCTCACCTGGGAACAGTGGCGCGAGAACGTAAAGCGCGGCCTGGTCGTCCGCCAGTACATGCGCGAGAAGCTGGCGCCGCAAATCCAGGTGCGACGCGACGAGCTGCTGGCGGAGTACCGTCGCAGCGGGGCGCGCTATTTCACCCCGGAAATGCGCGAGCTGCTGCTGATCGAGCTGCCTTTCGAGCGCTACCTGGCCGCAGGGAGCACGTGGGAGCAGGCTTCGCCGGCGGAGCGGGCCCAGGCCAAACTGAAGGCGATGCGCAAGGCCCGCGAAGCGCACGAGGCGTTGGCGGAGCGGCCGTTCGAGGAGGTGGCCCGCGAGTATTCGCTCGGGCTGCACGCCGAGGGCGGCGGCTCGTGGGGGCTGATCGGGCGGCCGTTGCAGCCGCCGTACGACGCCGTCAGCCGGCCGATCTTCGAATTCGAGGAAGGGCAGGTCGGCGAGCCCGTGGAGACCGAGCACGGCTGGTACATCTTCAAGTGCGGGCGCATCAAACCCGCCCAGCAGCGTGCGTTCGTGGACGTGCAGGACGAGATTCGGGCCGAGCTGATGGAGCGGCGGTTCGACAAGCTCTCCATCGAGTACGTGATCCGCCTGGCCGAGAAGGCCGTCATTTCCTCGCTCGACGCATTCGTGAACGGCGCCGTGGAGCAGGCGGACAGGGTGACGGCGCCGCCGGGCCCGTGAACGGTTCGCGGCTCCGTCGCTTCTATGGCGCGGCGCTGCGGATTTCTTCGAGCTTCGCGCGCACGCGGTCCGCGTGCCCCTCGGGGATGACCTCCGGCCAGTGGTAGACAATACGACCCTGCGGATCGATCAGGACCGTGCTGCGAATCACGCGCGGGCCGAAAAGCGTCCGGACCCACGCTCCGTACGCCTCCATGACCTTGCGGTCGGGATCTGCCAGCAGCGTGACCTTGAGCTTCAGGTCGCGCGTCATCTGCTGGTGGCTCTCGACGGTGTCCGGGCTGATGCCGAAAACCGTGGCCGCCAGTTGCTGAAACCGGGCGTGCGTCCGAGTGAACTCCTCGGCCTGGCACACACACCCCGGCGTGCCGTCCGCAGGGTAGAAGTACAGCACGACCCACTGTCCGCGATGGTCCTGCAAGTTCACCGGCTTGCCGTCCTGGTCCGGCAACGTGAAGTCGATCGCCGGCCGGCCGGTAAGTTGCGACCGCGCCGCCGCCGCCGCCTCCATCTGCGCGGCCCGCTCGGCGGAGATACAGCCCCAGGGTGCGATCCCCGCGACAGCCAGCAGGGATACCCACGCCACTCGGCGTTTGCGGCCACGGGCGCTTGTCAAGTCGCGCGATTCGATGGTGGGGGTGTTCATGACGGCGCTCCTCGTTTCAGGTGCGGTCTTCGGCGAGCCTTCGCTCCTTAGTTTAGATCACGGCGCGCGATTCGGCTACGTGCGTCGGAACGCGAAGCGCAAGCGAGCGCGTATTGGACCACGCGCTGGCTCGCGCGGCACGTTCGGACAGCGCTCCCGAATCGCGCACCGCCCAATGGCAGTCCGTTGAAGAAAAGAGGACAGGCACCGCGAGCGTCCTACACAGCGCTGCCGCGAAAGCCCTCCGGCGCGGAGCCAGTCCCCTTTTTCAACAGACACGCAAGGAGGGGTCGGGGGACGAGGAGACTTACGCCCGCGGGGCGCGACCCCGTCAGTAACATGAAGGTCAACGGCGCTTCGCCCGCGGCGACATGGAGAACCGCATCATGGAACAGCATTTGGCGCTGTTTGCCGGCCGCACCAGTTGCCAGGCCTTCCTGGCCAACCAGTTCCGCGTGCTGCTCTCGGCGGCGGCCTATGTGCTGGTCGACACGCTGGGGCGCAGCGGGTTGGCCGACACAGAATTGCACGCCGCCCGGGCCGGGACGATCCGGCTCAAGCTGTTCAAGGTCGCGGCGCGCGTCGTGACCAGCGTACGCCGGGTGGTCTTCCATCTCTCCAGTGCGTACTCGCTGGCCGATTGGTTTGTCCGCGTGCTGGCCCACCTTCGCCGGCTGACGCAGCTTCGCCCGGCGTACCTGCTGCCCCCGGCCCCCAGTTGACCCTATCACAACCCGCTGGTCGTTGGGGGTAGGGGGTGGTTTGCGCCCGACGCCGCAAATGACCCGGCCCGTCGCGCTGCGCAGCACTCCCCGTGCCCGCGCACCGAGTTGTTCAACACTCATGAAATATGCGGGCTAACCCCGGGGTCGGGCAGCCGGCCCTGGCTGTCAGACCCCTTGGGGGGCGACAGGCATCGGTGGAGTCCGACTGGCGCGAGTAGGGTGCCGTCGGCGTCGGCGGCGTGCTACTGGCTGCTCGCTACCAGTGCGACACACGGTCAATGCACGGGTGGACAGGCCGCCCGCGGCACCCGGCCAGTGAACGCGGCGTTCAGCAATTCCCGCGCCCGTTAGTAGAATGCACCGGCGAGGTGAACCCCTTTCCCGTGTCGCTTGAGGCTTACGTGAACGTTCGGGCATTCTGGTACCGGGTCCATTCGTGGCCGCGTCGCTGCCGTTGGCCGCTGAAGGGCGGAATTCTGCTCGTGGCGGTGCTTGTCACGCTCTACCCGAAGATCTGGCTGTTGCCGGTCTGGGTTGGACGACTGCGGCACCTGGACCAGGTCGTCGACGCCAACCACCCGCAACTCGCCGAGTTGGAGGAGCAGTTCCTGGCGCAGGTCGAGGGTGAGCCGGAGTTGCCGGCCCTGCGCGGGCCCATCGAAGAACTTGTGAACCGGCGCGTCCCGTACGCCTACGACTGGAAGACCTGGGGCGTCGTCGACTACCTGCCGACGACTGCCGAGGTCTTTGCGCTCGGCCGCGAGGATTGCGATGGGCGCGCCGTCGTGGCCGCGTCGCTCCTCAGGCGGCTGGGCTACGAAGCCTGGCTCGTGACGGATTTGATGCACACCTGGGTCATGGTGCGCGATCCCGCCGCTCCAGAGCAACCAGCGGTGGAGCTGATGAGCCCCGGCAAAGGCGAGAAGACGTTGACCGGCGGCGCGGAAAGAACGCGGCTGAAGCTGAGCTGGGCAACGGCGCGAAACCTGGCCCGCGCATCCGCATTTGGTATCGCGGTCTTCCCGCCGGAGCGTGAACTGGTCATTCTCGCGGCAGTGATCGTCACGGCGATGCAGCCGCGGTCCTCCCGCCGTCGCCGAATTGGAGGATGTGCCGCCCTGGTGCTGTCCCTTGTCCTGTTGCGCTGGGCGGGCGCAGTACACGAGCAAGAGATCGCTTCCTGGTGTTTGTGGTGGACGGGGATCGGAGCGGCCGTCGGTGGCTGGCTGCTGCTCGTCGTCAAAGCGGCAAACGGCCGTTCGCCTTCACCAGCTCCTCGATGAGGCTGCGTGGATGATTCTCGCCGGTGCCGATCCCGGGGCACTGCTCGGCCGTGCGGGCCCACGCATCGGGCGAGGCCAGGTTCGACTTCCAGAACGGCCAGGTGCGGCACTGGACCGGCCGGACGGGGTGAACACGGCAGCCGGTGGTGCCGTCCGGCAGCCGCTGGAGGAATTCGCAATCGCCGCCGGGCCTTTCCAGCAGGCTGAGACGCCCGGCCACCTGGCGAAGATGCCGGCGGGCGAACTCCGTGGGGCTGAGGCCGAGATGCTTGGCCAACAAAGGCAACTCGGTGTCGCTGACCCAGACGTAGCCGGGCGCACCGCTACAGCAGCTCCCGCAGCGCTGACAGTTGAAGCGGAGGCCGTCATAGAACCACGGCTTCGTCGTTTCGGGAGCGCTCACGGGGATTTCCCGCAGCATTTCTTGTACTTCTTCCCCGAACCGCACGGGCAGGCGTCGTTTCGACCGGGACCCTGCTCCGCGTGGGCCTGCTCGACCGGGGCATCGGGGATCGGGGGGGCGTCAGGATCGACCACCGGGCTGGCGCGCTTCTTGCGCTCCTGCTGGCGTTCGTACCGCTTGGTGAAACGGTCAAAAAAGCCGGGCATCTTCTTTTCCTTCTGCCTCAAACATCTGCCATTATATACGGTGGTGCTCGCCGCGGGGGAGCGGCAAAAACGCCGGGGCTGAGTCGTGTTCAGGAAAGAAATGGATGGGCCTTGACGAATCGTTTGCCGGCAAGTATGAACCCGCGCGATCCGTCTGAAACCGCTTTGGAAGGAGCGTGGCGATGTTCCGGAACACAGAATGGAGCGAGTGGGAATGGCCGTTGCGAAGGGGGACCGGGGTAGTAGAGGAGTTCGACGTCGAGCTGGTGCTGCTGCCTGCCGCTGTCCCTGACGCCGTCAGCGAAGCGGACGGATTTCGCGGGGCCTTCGGCTTGCAGGCCGATGGGCGTCGGCGCTCGGACGAGGGCGACGACCTCGACGAAGACTTCGACGACGAAGACGAGGAGTTCGGCGACGATGAAGAGGACCTGGAAGAGGATTTCGACGAGGACTTCGACGAGGATGAAGACCTCGACGAGGGCCTGGACGACGAAGTTGAAGAGGACGACCTGTAGCGGCGGGTGCGGTGCTGTGCGGGGGATCGACGGCGGATAGCGTCGGCGGTAGCGGGTTGCCCAGCGAGTCCCTCGCTGAGCGGTGGGGCCGTGTTCCGCCTACAGGTATGGGGCTCAGGCCGACGATAGGTGGAGCATGAGCGAGAATGCGGGTCCGAGCGCGCCGTCTCGTCCCGTTGGTGGGGAGCCGCCAAGCGGCATCGAGGAGCGGCTGGCGCCAGAGCGGCGGTCGGTTGCCGATCGTCGGGCTGGAGCAGACCGCCGCTCCTCGCTTGACCGGCGGCGAGGCCCCGGTCGTCGGCGTACCGACTACCGTCGTGCGGCCGAAGAAGGCCACATGAATGAGGAGCAGTTGGACTTCCTCAAGGCGGTGGACGAATACAAGCGCGTGAATGACCGACCGTTTCCGACCCTGACCGAGTTGCTCGACATCGTCCTGTATCTCGGATACCGCAAGGTAGCCCCGATCGGCGAGTTCCAGCTTACCAAGAACCGGCAGACGCCGCGGCACGGGGAAGTGCCGACGGAGTAGCGGCGGCTGGGGGTGGCGGTCGCTTGGCGGACGGCAGGGAGGCGGCCGAAGGGAGTTCCGGGAGGGTTCACTCGAGTGACCAAGTGGGTGACCGGCGCGGCGATTGAGCGAGCGTCGGGCCACGCGGCGAGGAGTCGCGCGGCGGCGAATCGGCGGTTTCGCCGGTGGGGTCGGGGGTGGTTGGAGCTTGACAGGGTAGTGGCTTCTGCGTAGCCTCAAACGGGCACAATGGAGCCGTGGACGTCCGGCCGGTGAGGGGCCCGGGCTGGCGGGGAGCCGGAGTGCCGGCCGAGAAGCCCACGGCAGTAAGGAAAAGGTATGCTACCGGTCACCAAGAAGAGCAAGATGCGCAAGCGCACGCGGCGGGCCCATCACGCCCTCAAGCCCGTGCATCTGATTGCCTGTCCGCAGTGCGGGCAGGCGAAGCTACCCCACGCAGCTTGCAAGAATTGCGGGTACGTGAACGCTCACACCAAGGTGAAGATCCGCGCGAAGGAGTCATAGGAGACGTTTCCATGCGGATTGGCATGGATGCGATGGGCGGCGATCTTGCGCCCCGCGAGATTGTGCGTGGCGTGCAGGCGGGCCTGCGCTTCCTCACCGAGACGGACGAGGTCGTCCTGTACGGGGTACAGGAGGCCGTGGAGCCGCTGTGCCAGGAGATCGGTCTGTCCGACCCGCGCGTCAGCATCCACCATTGCCCCGACGTCATCGGGATGCACGACCTGCCGGTCGAGGCCCTGCGGCAGAAGCGCAACGCGAGCATCGTGCAACTGGCGGTGGATGCCGCCCGGGACTGCCTGGACGTGCTGATCTCAGCCGGCAACACGGGTGCGTTCGCCGCGGCCTGCCAGCTCAAGATCGGCGCGCTGGAGGGCGTATCGCGGCCGGGCATCGCGGTGGTAATGCCGACCTTTTCCGGGCCGGTGCTGATCTGCGACGTGGGGGCGAATGTGGCGCCCAAGCCGCATCACCTGTACGAGTACGCCCGCATGTGCGTCTGCTATGCGCGGATGATCCTGCACGTGCCCGAGCCGCGCATCGGCCTGATCTCGATCGGTGAGGAGGCCGCCAAGGGCAACCCGCTGGTGAAGGAGGCCGGGGCGATCGTGCGGCGGGACAGCAGCCTGCGCTTCGTCGGCAACGTCGAGGGACGCGACATCTTCGGCGGGCAATGTGACATCGCGATCTGCGACGGGTTCGTCGGCAACGTGATTCTGAAGCTGACGGAAGGGCTGGCCGAAGGCCTGTTCAAGACGATCATCCAGGAGATCAAGGAAGAGAGCCTGGACCTGGTGCCGCGTTTCCAGCCGATCGTCGATCGGATCTGGAGTCGCCACGACTTTGCCGAGTATGGCGGGGCGCCGCTGCTGGGGATTCGCAAGGTCGTGATCATCTGCCATGGGCGCAGCGATCAGCGGGCGATCGCGAATGCGATCCGCGTGGCGGGCGAACAGATGCGACACAACCTCGTGGCCGCCTTGGCCGAGGAGTTCAGTCGGCGCCCTGAGTACGTCTCATGAAGGTGGCCTGGCCGGTCGAGATCGTCGGCACCGGCGCCTACATCCCCGAGCGGGTGGTGACCAACGACGACCTTGCCCACCTCGTGGACACGACCAACGAGTGGATCGTCCAGCGCACGGGGATTCGCGAGCGGCGCTGGGTCGCCCCCAACGAAGCCACCCTGGCCCTCGCGACGCGGGCCAGCCAGGCGGCGCTGGCCGACGCCGGCGTGTCGGCCCAGGACCTGGACCTCATCGTGGTGGCGACGGTGACGCCGGAGCACCTCCTGCCGGCGACCGCCTGTCTGCTGCAAAGCGCGCTCGGATGCCGCTGGATACCGGCCTTCGACCTGGAGGCGGCGTGCAGCGGGTTCGTCTGGGCCTTCTCGATCGGGGCCCAGCACCTGGTGAACGGTCTGGCCCGCACGGTGCTGGTGGTCGGAGCGGAGAGCCTCAGCACGATCACGGACATGCACGACCGGCAGACGTGCATCCTTTTCGGCGACGGCGCCGGGGCCGCGGTGTTGCGGCGGTCGAACGGCGGCGAGCGCGCGATCCTGGCGACGAGCATGGGTGCGGACGGGGCGCGGGGGAAACTGATCTACATTCCGGCCGGCGGGTCGAAGGAGCCGGCCACGCGGCGGACGGTGGACGAACGCTTGCACTACATGCGGATGCAGGGCCGGGAGGTCTACAAATTCGCGGTCACGCAGATGCAGGCGGTCATCGAGGAGACGTGCCGGGACGCGGGCATCACGGTGGGCGACCTGGCGCTGGTGGTTCCGCACCAATCCAATCTCCGCATCATCGAGTCCGCGTGTCAGCGGGCGGGCCTGCCGATGGACAAGGTGGCGGTCAATATCGATCGCTACGGCAACACATCGGCGGCTTCGGTGGCGGTCGCGCTGCACGAGGCGCGCGCGGAGCGCCGCATCAAGTCCGGCGACCTGGTGATGTTGCTGGCGTTCGGGGCCGGCCTGACCTGGGGCTCCGTGTTGTTGAGGATCTGACGTGGCAAGTGCGGCAGCGATCTTCCCGGGACAGGGGGCGCAACTGGTCGGCATGGGCCGCGACGTGGCCGAGAAGCACTCTGTCGCGGCGGACACGTTCGCCGAGGCGGACGAAATCCTCGGCACGCCGCTCAGCGCGCTGTGCTTCGAGGGTCCGGCGGAGCGGCTCAATGCGACGGATGTGCAGCAGCCCGCGATCTTCACGGCCAGCGTGGCGCTCTTCCGGGCCGGCCTGGATGCGCACCGTTTTCGGCTGACGACGTTCGCGGCCATGGGGGGGTTGAGCCTGGGCGAGTACACGGCGCTGCACCTGGCCGGAGCAGTGGCGTTTGCGGACGCACTGCGGCTCGTGCAACGCCGGGGGCAGCTCATGCAGCAGGCGGCGGAGCAGGCGGCGGGCGGGATGGTGTCGCTGATCGGGGGCGACGAGGCCGCGGTGCTGGGGCTGTGCGAGCGCGTCGCGCCGCTCGGGCGCGTGCAGCCGGCGAATTACAACTGCCCGGGGCAGATCGTGATCTCGGGCGACAAGGCGGCGTGCGAAGAGGCCGCGCGGCTGGCGGGGGAATTCGATTTGCGAGCCGTGCCGTTGCCGGTCGCCGGCGCGTTCCACAGCGAGCTGATGCGTCCGGCCGCCGAAGGGCTGCGCGAGGCATTGGAGCAGTGCACGTTCGAACGGCCGAAACTGGGCGTGATCGCGAACGTGAACGCGGAGTACCACGGCGCGCCCGAGACGATCCGGGAGTGGCTGTATCGGCAGGTGACCAGCCCGGTGCGCTGGCAGGCGTGCGTCCAGCGGCTGATCGCGGACGGGTGCGGCGAGTTCTGGGAGATCGGCCCCAACCGGCACCTGACGGGTATGATGCGTAAGATTGATCGCGGTGCGAAGACCACGAACGTGAGCACGGTCGGCGACCTGACCGCTGGGTAGGGCCGAGCTTCCGCGTGGTGGGCAGGGTACGTCGAGGCTGAGCTTCTGCCCGGCGGGAGTTCAAGGAGCAGGCGATGCAGGACTTGCAGGGACGAGCAGCGATTGTGACGGGCGCGGCGCGCGGCATCGGCCGGGCGATCTGCCTGGAGCTGGCGGCGCACGGGGCGAACATCCTCGCCACCGACATGCTCGTCGACGAGCTGAACAAGACGGCGGCGCTGGTGCGCGAGAAGGGCTCCGGCTGCGAGACCGAGGTCGCCAACATCACCGAGCCGGCCGCAGTCGAACGCCTGGTGAACCTGGCGGTCGAGAAGTTCGGCAAGCTCGACATCATGGTGAACAACGCGGGCATCACGCGCGACACACTGGTCCTGTCGATGAGCGAGGAGCAGTGGGACGCGGTCCTGAACGTGAATCTGCGGGCGGTGTTCCTCGGGACGCGGGCGGCGGCCAAGGTCATGCTCCGCCAGCGCAGCGGGCGGATCATCAACATGGCCAGCTTCTCCGGGCTCGCGGGCAACGCCGGCCAGGCCAACTACGCCGCCAGCAAGGCGGGGGTGATCGGGCTGACCAAGTCGGTCGCGAAGGAGGTCAGCAAGCGGGGGGTCTTGTGCAACGCGGTGGCGCCGGGTTTCATCGAAACGGAGATGACGGCGGTGCTGCCCGAGAAGGTCAAGGAAGTGGCCAAGCAGATCATCCCGCTCCAACGGATGGGCAAGCCGGAGGAGGTCGCGCGGGTGGTCGCGTTCCTGGCGGGCCCGGGCGCGGACTACGTCACCGGCCAAGTGCTCTCCGTGGACGGCGGCTTGCATATGTAGTAGGGCAAAGCTCTGCTTTGCCAGCGCGCTGCCGGTGGCCTCCATGTGCAGTAGCGCAAAGCTCTGCTTTGCCGGCGGCGGCCTGCATACGTAGTAGGGCAAAGCTCTGCTTTGCCAGCGCGTAGCGGCCGGCGCCTCGCTGGCCGAGGAATGC
>JALHJL010000123.1 GCA_022839625.1 Phycisphaerales bacterium | reverse complement strand
CGATGCAAATAAGCGGTGGAATTTTGAGCTCTCTAATTTAAACGAAATTTCAATTGGATAGGATTGGTGTGTTCCCCACATGCGTGGGGATGAACCGATATCGGAAGCGTCTAAGAATCTAAGGCTTAGGTGTTCCCCACATGCGTGGGGATGAACCGGTTCAATAAATGGGTCAGTTTGCTATCGCCTGGTGTTCCCCACATGCGTGGGGATGAACCGATAGAATGTCAATAGAAAAATGCGTCTAGCGCGTGTTCCCCACATGCGTGGGGATGAACCGCCCGACTGATATCCCGCCAGTGCCGGACGAGTGTGTTCCCCACATGCGTGGGGATGAACCGGCCCAGGGGGAGTTCCTGGACGGCCAGGACCGGTGTTCCCCACATGCGTGGGGATGAACCGGACACGACGAACATCTGGCTGAACGGATACGCGTGTTCCCCACATGCGTGGGGATGAACCGGAACAGGCCGTTTTCGGGTCTCTCGGCCTCAAGTGTTCCCCACATGCGTGGGGATGAACCGGTCACGCAGTTAACCGAGGACTACACCGCCATGTGTTCCCCACATGCGTGGGGATGAACCGCCCATGTCATATCCCGGGAGAGTTCCTCCGGGGTGTTCCCCACATGCGTGGGGATGAACCGTTGGGTGAAGTTGCCGAAAATTCAAGGTTATAGTGTTCCCCACATGCGTGGGGATGAACCGATCACGCTCGTGGCACCGTCGGTCCGGATAATGTGTTCCCCACATGCGTGGGGATGAACCGCCACTGAACTGGAAGCGGTTCGAGTTTAGGTCGTGTTCCCCACATGCGTGGGGATGAACCGCCGAGTAGAGGCTCCGCCTGCTTACAGGCACCGTGTTCCCCACATGCGTGGGGATGAACCGTCCCATGGAGATAACGAGATTGAGATACTGCGGTGTTCCCCACATGCGTGGGGATGAACCGAAGCCCCAAACCCCGTCGAGCGATCTGGACTGGTGTTCCCCACATGCGTGGGGATGAACCGGTGGAGGCTGCGGGAATGGCCGAAATCAAGGCGTGTTCCCCACATGCGTGGGGATGAACCGAATCTATATTGACCGGTTCTGTAGGTTCCAGAGTGTTCCCCACATGCGTGGGGATGAACCGGTCAGTATCGCTTTTCAGGCGCTGGTCGCGCAGTGTTCCCCACATGCGTGGGGATGAACCGTGGATCCATCGTGGATCCTGGATGTGCTGCAGGTGTTCCCCACATGCGTGGGGATGAACCGCGCCGTGCGCGAGTGCTGAAATCTGAGTTCGGGTGTTCCCCACATGCGTGGGGATGAACCGATCTCCACATTGGATGAAATCGACCGAGTAAGGTGTTCCCCACATGCGTGGGGATGAACCGCGCCTGGAGATCCGCAGCAGTACCGAGCTGGAGTGTTCCCCACATGCGTGGGGATGAACCGCGGGCGGCGATGTGCATGGACGCAGCTGCGGCGTGTTCCCCACATGCGTGGGGATGAACCGCGCAGCAATTCGGCAGCCACATCCCGACCCGGGTGTTCCCCACATGCGTGGGGATGAACCGATCCTGGCCATGGCGGCAGGCACCTGGGACTGGTGTTCCCCACATGCGTGGGGATGAACCGGAAATCAGA
>JALHJL010000122.1 GCA_022839625.1 Phycisphaerales bacterium | reverse complement strand
TGGCCCGGTCGACGACGACCTGCTGGGATGAGGGCTCCTCGATGAAGCACCTCTCGATCAGCGACAGGAAGAGCCGATCGGCCGGGCGTGGCGCCCGCAAGCCCGGCCCGCTCCGCATCCCGCCCGCGGCCTCCGCTTTGCCGGCGCATCGCCGCCCGCCTTGGCCGAACAGGCCCGAGATTACCCTCAGCAGCGCGCCCACTGTCAGCGCCTCCCTGAACCGCGCGGCGGTCGGACGGCCGAGCGAACGCGGCCCCGTGCGCGAGTTCGTTTCAGAAACAACATGTTCAGCATGCCACCTGGTGCCGATGAAAGGCCGTGTAGCCTTGCTCAAGTTCCGCAGCACCGCACCGGCAGGCGCCCGTCAGCCAATTGTACACGGCGTGCCCATCTCGGATATCAAGAGTGTGTAAGTCCCTGAGCATCCGCTCTCTCACCGTGTCCGGCCCCTTCCCGAACCGGCCGAGGTATTCAATCAAGTACGCTGAATGCGCCAGGAAGGCCTCCGCATCCGCAACCCACGGTCCGGCCCGCTCGTCGTGGTCGAGGAGCTCTGCAATCGAGTAACACCGTGTGCAAGCGAACGCCGTTGGGCGCGTACCCCCCGGGCTGGGCACCCGCCGAGGGACCCTCCGAGGAAGAACGCCCTCGCTACCCGATAGCAAGGCAGCCATGAACTCGGCATATCCTTCTGCGATAGCCGGTGGATACGCGAACCCGCCTGTCAATGTCTCGATCATGGCGTGGCACAACTCGTGCGCAAGCGCGCGTCGTAGCGGCACTTCAGCACTGACGCGCACGGCCGCTGTCCTCTGTTCGTGGGACCAAAGTCCCGCGGCTTGCCCATCCGGCAACGCGAACGGCACCTGGAGTTGCTCAACGGGGATCCGCGACCCGTAGCACAATACCTTAACGCGACTCATAGGCAGACGTGAGGCCGTAAGGCGGCGTGCGAGCACCTCGATCGCCCCAAGTAACTGGCGGTCAACGCTGTCGATCTCAGCGATCTCTTGCGACGTACACCCTATCGCCCAAACCTCCGTGTAGGAACGCCGTAGGACAATCGGTCGGCGCACTAGGGCGCCCAGCCAGTAGAGCAATCGCCTTGCCTTTGACACGACTGCCATAATCGCTCCACGCAAGCGCGGGGGTATTGGCGCCAAGAACGCACTACCCGCGCAGGGGATGCGGGCGCGGCGGAACCACAGGCGGGCAATGAGGGGGCCAGCCCGGCGGAGGCGCGGGCGGGCGCAGCGGGAGCGGCCTGGGGTTGGTCAGTTGGCCCACCTTCATGCCGCCGAATATGAGCGCGTCCAACCCGAAGCCAGCCACGCAGGCCGCACCGAGCGTGGCGGCGCCTGCCGTTCCCAGTGCGATTACCTCCACCGTGTTCACAGTTTTGTCATCGTCTAGCCAGCTTTCATCCCCGCCGGTGAGCCAAATCACGATGTCGTACCAAGCCACCAAGCCCGAAGGATCTACAGCCATAACCGGCCGCGCCAGGCAATACAAATGGTGGTTCAGCCCCGCGCGAATCCCAATCGGATCCCTTTGCACGAACCGGCCGACGCCGGGCTGGTACCAGCGTTCGCCGACGTGCAGCAGCAGGATCGGCGGCAGGTCGGGGTTAGCGCCGTAGAGCACCAGCGGGCCGGGGCTGGCG
>JALHJL010000121.1 GCA_022839625.1 Phycisphaerales bacterium | reverse complement strand
GCGAGTACTTGTTGCTGATCGCGGCCGGCACGATGCATCGCGCCTCGTTGCAGCTGCGGCAGAGCGGCAGCGTCGAGTTGCGCGTCGGCTCGGGCATATCGCCGGCGGTCGCGACCTTCGGCCCGGTCACGCTGAACCGCTGGTACTTCTGCGAACTGGCCGTGCTCTTCGACCGCTACCTCTGGCGGATGAACGGACAGGTCGTCATCCAGGCCTTCGGCTCGCCGAACGGAGCGATGGACACGGCGTATCTGGGCAAGCGCATCAACATCGCGTCGCAGGGCTACACGATCGATGTGGACGATCTCTACACCGCTGACGATGCCACGTTGCTCGGTCCGACGGCCCGCGTAGCTCGGTTGAGCGCGAACGCCGACGGCACGCAATACGGCTGGGTGCCTTATCCCCTGTAAGGGGCGACGTCGTGAGGTGAGGTTGTGCAGTACTGGCAATACGTCGCAGAAGTCCCGCACGATGGCGATGACACGTTCCTGGACGGGCAGTACCCGGGCGCCGCATTCAATGTCGGCGTGGCCGACGTTGCCCTGGCGCCGGGCGAGCGGATTGCGGCCGTGGCGGGCGCGCTCTGTTGGCGGAACACAATCAATGGCGTTGGCCGGGTGTTGCTGCGTGTGGGTGTTGCAGAACAGGCCAACGCCAGCCTCACCCCCGGCAGTTCCTACAGCACGCTGTTCGTCTTTGCCCGTACCTCGCCGGCGACCGGCCAGCCCTGGACCCGGGCGGAACTCAACGCCGCGCTCATGGGGGCCGAGGTCATTGCCGGGTCCGGGCTGCGCGCCACGCAGGCGGGGCTGCACGTGTTGCTGCACACGCCACCGGTCGTGCCCCTGCAACCGAAGGAGTGGACCATGAACTTCAAGGCGATGGAACCGCTGACGGCCACAGGCTTAGACCAGGCCGTCGAGGTGCCGCGCGGCGCGACGCTGATCGTGCGACCGCTGGCGGCAAACGTGGAGGTCCGCGACGTGGCCGGCGAGACCGCCAAGCTGACGATCCCGGCCGACTCGATGGTGATGCTCGGCCCGTCCTACGGCCAGACGGTGTACCTGCGGGCCACGGCCGGCACAGTCATCGAGCTCGGCCTGACCTAGGCCCGCTCGAACAGTCAAGGAGGACTGAGACATGCCCGAGTTCATTCTGGGGATGAATGCCAAGTTGTACTACGGCGCGGCGGGCAACACCGCGTCCACTGAGATGACTAATGTCCGCAACGTGACGCTGAACCTTGAAGCGGGCGAGGCGGACGTGACCACGCGGGCCAGCCAGGGTTGGCGGGCGACGGCGCCCACGCTGCGCGAGTGCTCGGTCGAGTTCGAGATGGTCTGGGACCCGGAGGATGCCGGATTCACGGCGATCAAGAACGCGTATCTGACGGCCGGCCTGATTGCCCTGAAAGTGCTGGACAAACAGGGCGGCCAGGGGCCGGACGGCGACTTCTCGATCACCTCGTTCAGCCGCAGCGAGGAACTGGAGGAGGCGATCACCGTCAGCGTGACGGCCAAGCTCGCGGTCTTCCGCGGCTGGGTCTAAGGGAGCTGACGACCATGAGGACTTTCACCGACAACGCCGGCCGCACGTGGACCATCGCCATCAACGTCGATGCCATCAAGCGTGTGCGCGGCCTGCTCGACGTCGACCTGCTCGGCATCCTCGACGGC
>JALHJL010000016.1 GCA_022839625.1 Phycisphaerales bacterium | reverse complement strand
GGTCGCGGCGTGCAATCCGTCGCGGGCGCTGAAACCTGGCCCCGGCCGCTTCGGCCGGGGCCTTCCTTTGTCGCCGCTCACCGGTGTCGCGCGCCGGACCGTTCGGCAAGTTATCGCTCCGATGACACGAGGACACAACACTGCACTGGACTGAAGCACCCGTTACGCCTGCGCAGGTTATCGCACACGGGGACCGACGCCGGCCTCGCCCGGCAATAACACTCCCTCCTCCACAAGCACCGCGGCCCAACCGTCCGGCACCGTCCGGCCTGCTTTTCTTGGCCCGGCCGGCCGCCACGAAGGCGAGCACACTCCACGGCCCGACATCAACGTGTCCGCCCTGACGATGGGAAGCCCGCCGGACGAAGAATAACAGTAGGCGCGCGGGGGGAAGCGAAGCGCTGCGCCGCGGCGTTCTTGCCGCGCAGGTCGAGGCCTGCGACCGCAAGGTGACGTCACGCGCCGCGCGGTGTCCTCGTGCAGGAGGCTTCCCGGTGTCGCTGAGAATATCAACGGGCGACTGGCGCGGGCTGGTGCTGGGACTGCTCTTGTGGCACGGAGTGTTTGCCCTGGCCCAGCAACCGCCGTCGGACGCGGGCCATGCGCCAGCCGCGCACGCCCGCACGCTACAGTTCCTGGATCTCGACGGCGACGGGCGGATCGACGTCCGCGAACTGGCAGCGGGACAACAGGCGGCCGCGATGATTCTCCTGCTGGAGTGGAACGAGTGCGACTCCGACCGCGACGGGACGCTGAGCACCGCCGAGTTCGAGCGGGCGGCCGCGCGGACGATGCAGGCACTGCTCGCCCCGCGCACGGACGACGAGAATCTTGAGGAGACGCGCGCCCGGGACGATCTCGCCGCGGCGGTTCCGCTGCGCCTGATCCTCGAGCGCGTGGCCAGGAGCCCGCGCTACGCGGACGAATTCGCTGCCCTGCGCAAGTCGGTGGACGACCTGGACGACGAAGAGGAGGTTGTCGCCTGGGTTTTTGCCCGCCCGACGGTCTGCCCGCGCTTGGGGCTGCTGCTGCGAACCTGGATTCGCAGTTACCCCGTGAGCCCGGGTCTTTGGCGCTACGTGACGCCCGCCAACCCGCCGCCGGCCGCGTCGCCCGAGAAGTCCGCCGCGGGCCGTAATGGGGCGTCCCCCGGACTGAAAGGCACTCCGCCGCCCGACGAAAAGCACCCCGCGCCGAGCGCACTTTCGCCGAGCCACGCCCACACGCCGGACGTGCAGTCCGCCCCAACGCCGTAATGCGAGTTATCTCAAGCCGGCGACGGTCACCGCCTCGCCCCGCACGCCCATGAGCACGGGCCGATTCAGGAGCACGGGCACCATCGGCCAGACGTGGCCGAACGAGCGCGTGACGACGACCGGCGTGTCGCACCCGGAAGGGAGGTGATACTTCAACAGCTCCAGCACGGCCGGTTGTGTGTCCTCGTGCAGCATATGGAAGTCGCCGATCAACAACCCCGCGGCACGCTCCAGCCACCCCGCGTGCTTCAGGGCCGCGAGGTGCCGGTCGATGCGGTACGGCGATTCCTTGATGTCCTCCAGCACCAGCCACTTGCCATCAGGTCGCAGCCGGCGTCCGAGCGGTCCCCCCGTCACCGCGGCCAGCACGGCCAAGCACCCGCCGGCCAGTTGGACACGTCCGCTCCGGGCTCGGCCTGCTACCAGTCGGCCCAGTATCGGCCCGAACTCCAGGTACCGCGCGTCGGTTGGCGCGCGGCCGGCCAGCACCTCCGGCAGCACGCGCCAGAACTCGGCCAGCGCTTCCCGCGCAATCTCCGGCGGCCGGAGGTTTGAGCCCAGCCAGTTCGGGCACAGCCAGTACAACCCGCGCCCGCAACGGTAGCTGGCGACGCAGCCCACGAGCGTGGTCATCTCGCTGAAGCCCAGGGCCCACAACGGGTGTCGTCGCTGCGTCAGGCGGCGGAAATCAAGATGCGGAAGAATGCGTGAGAAATAGGCCCCGCCGCTGGCCGCCACGATCGCCGCCGTCCGCGGGTCATCCAGCGCATCTTGCAGGTCGCGGACGCGGGCTGCGTCGTCCCGCCGTCCGCCGCGCCACGGCTCCTCGACGACGCCCAAGAGCCTCTGACTAGCCGTGAGCCGCCACGGCCGGGGCAGGTGCCGCCGGGCGAACGCGATGTACTCTGCGACACTGCCGAGCCCGAGACGCGGTAAGTCCGGAGCGAGCGGATTCGCGTGGGCGATCAGGTGAATGCGGTCCGCAGTTCTCATGGCCGTTACTATAATTCAAGCCATGCTACAGATCGGGCCGCTACGCTTCGACTTTCCCGTGGTCCAGGCCGCGCTGGCCGGCTACAGCCACGCCCCCATGCGGCTGATCGCCCGCCGGCTCGGCGCCCCCTACGCCCTCCACCAGGTCGTGCTCGACAAGTCCATCGTGCAGTCCGCCAAGGCCCGCGAGAAGCTCCTGGGCACGCTGTCCCCCGAGGACCACCCCGTCGGCGGCCAGCTCATGGGGGCTGAGCCGCTCCAGTTCGCGCAGGCCGCCGCGATCCTGGTCGAGCACGGTTACGACGTGATTGACATCAACTTCGGCTGCCCGGTCAAGAAGGTCCTGGGGCGCTGCCGGGGCGGGTTCTTGCTGTCACAGCCCGAGACCGCGATTGAGATCGTGCGAACGGTGCGTGCGGCAGTGCCGCCCCACGTCCCGGTGACGATCAAACTACGACGCGGGCTCGATGATTCGGCCGAGAGCGAGCGGAGCTTCTTCCGGATTCTCGAGGCGGCCTGCGAAATGGGTATCGCGGCCGTCACGGTCCACGGGCGAACCGTGCGACAGCGCTATACCGGCCGCTGCGACTGGGACTTCCTGGCCCGCGTGAAGCGCCACGCCGGCGACCAGACGGTTCTCGGCAGCGGCGACTTGTTCGCGGCCCACGATATCCAGCAGATGCTCGCACAGACCGGCGTGGACGGCGTCTCGGTGGCACGCGGCTGCATCGGCAACCCCTGGATTTTCCGCGATGCCCGGGCCGTGCTCAGCGGCCAACCGCTGCCCGATCCGCCGACGGTAGTCGAGCAGGGCCGCGTGATCCGCGAGCATTTCGAGCTGACGGCGGCGATCCACGGCCCGCGAATGGCGGCCAAGCTCCTGCGCAAGTTCGGCATCAAATACGCCGACCTGCATCCGATGGCACGCCAGGTGCGCGCCGCCTTCATTGCGGCGATGAACGCGGAGGCGTGGCTCGGCGTCCTCGACACCTGGTACGACCCGCGCCGCAACTGGCCGCCCGGTGTGCGCAAGGTAGGTCCCGGCGGGCGGTTCGCGACCGGGCCGGTGAGTCGATGACCGCGTTGAGGATGCTTTCGAAAATGCGCGCAGCGAATGCCCTGTGGGCCTGTGCGGCGAGCGTGCTTCTCACGCTCTTCGGCTGCACGGTACCGGCACCGTTTCGCGTCCTGTCCTTTAACATCCGTTACGCGACCGCCGACGACGGGCCCGATGCCTGGGAATTCCGGCGCGACTTCGTGGTCGAGACTATCCGCGCTCAGAACGCCGACGTTCTCGGCCTCCAGGAAGTGCTTTCGTCCCAGGCCGCCGAGCTGCGCGCCGCACTACCCGAATACGGCTTCGTGGGCGTCGGCCGGGACGACGGTGCGGAAAAAGGGGAGTTCGTCCCGATCTTCTTCCGTCGGCAGCGCTTTGCGTTGGTCGACTCCGGTTGCTTCTGGCTCAGCGAGCGGCCCGAGCAGGTCGGGAGCGTCGGGTGGGACGCGGCCCTCCCGCGGATCGTCACCTGGGCGCGGCTGCGCTTCAAGGACGCACCGCTGTCCGAGACCTACGTTATCAACGTGCACCTGGACCATCGCGGGACGCGAGCCCGAACCGAGTCGGCCCGCCTGGTCCGCCGGCTGGTCGAGTCGCTCGGCGGGCAGCCCGTGATTGTCCTCGGCGACTTCAACTGCCCGCCGGACGCGGAGCCCTACCGGATTCTCACGGAGGTCGGCGACAATCTGGCGGGGCTGCGGGACGCCCTGGCGGGCCTGGATCCCAAAGACAGCGGCACGTACCACGCCTTCACCGGCGAGCCGCGCGGGGGGCGCATCGACTGGATTCTGGTCAGCCGGCGGTATGAGCCGTCGGCGGGCGCGATCGACCGCCGCGCGCGGGACGGGCGCTACCCGTCGGACCACTTCCCGGTCGCGGCGACGCTGCGGCTGCCGGCGGCGTGGAGCCCGCACTGGTGACGGCGCGAGCGGCGCGTTGACGCGGAGCGGCGTCGGTGCTAGGGTAATGGGTCTGAGGCGCGACGCAGCGCCACACTAGCCCCCATCGTCTAGTGGCCTAGGATATCAGGTTCTCATCCTGGAGACCGGGGTTCGAGTCCCCGTGGGGGCGGTGACGAAAGGAGCCCGGACATTCCGGGCTCTTCTTGTGCGCAGCGGCGGCTCTGAGGCCTGGGAACGGACCGGCCGAAGGCAACGCCGCCAAGCGCAGGAACGGCCAATTGGGGACGCTGTCGCTGAGGCCGGCTCTCCGTGGTCTGCACCTGATGAGGCACGCGGAAGCCGCCCGCCCGGAAACAGGGCGATGCTACGGCTGCCGGCCACCTATGAAGCAATCGCGCGTGTAGCGTCGCGTGCGGAAGTCATCCAACCCACGATACGGCTTCTCGACGCGCTCGGCTCCGCGGTATTCGGGTCGCAGGAAACTGGTCCGCAGGTCGAAGCCGATGTTGCAGCGCACGACGAGGGCGCCCTGGTCCTGACGAAAACCGGAGAACAAGTACTCGCGCACGTGATCACAAACGTAGTTCGCCGTCCGCGTCAGCTCCAGGAACAGATCGCAAACCAGACTCACGTGCGCATCGTATTTCTTGACCAGTTCCGAGTACCGGGCCTCGTCCCATTCACGGCTCTTGTAGAACTTGCGCGTATGAAGGTAGCCGTCCCAGTCATGCTCCAGATCGGCGTGCCGGTCGAAGACGGACAACAGGTCGCTCAAGACCCACGCGTAGTTCCCGAGCGCGTATTCCAACCTTGGATAGCGTCCGGGCCACGTCCGGACGAGCAGCCACGGCGCAAGCTCCCTGGCCGCGTCGTACCAGGACTTTCGCACTACCGGCGCATCGCCCGAGATGAGCGCCGCGGAGATGTCGCCCCAGTGGTCCAGGTCGCTATGGGAACTCCATTCGTCGATGCTCGAAGCGTAAACTTCGTCATCCTGCTGCCGCCGCTTGTCCTCCGGACTCCAACCGGCTGCCACCTGCGTTTCATGCGCCGCCTTGATCTGTCGCAGGCGCTCCACCGTGTGCTTCGCGGACTGGGCGTCGATGAGCCGGTGATCCTCCTGACAGAGCAGTATCAGATTCGTGTGCTGGTCACGCTTCTCCGGCCCGAACACGTCGCAACTGCCCCGCTTGGCGTCTGCGGCGCGCGCGACGAGAGGAACCTCATCGCCAATCGCCGACGAGTCGTCCGCGGCAAGGTCTCCGCGGGCAACCAGCGCCTTCTTGCAGATCGCACACTTGCCGCCGGATCGCCCCCACAGAACCACTCGCGCTCGAAGTGAGATTCCCATACGCTCACTCCTACGCCGCGTCCGCCAGCACGCTGCGTGCTGGCAGCGTCAGACGCATCGCGAGACCTCCTGCCTCGACTCCCGCAGGGAGCGTTTGGGTCGCACCCTGGCGTCCTCGGTACGGCGGTATTGTATCATCCGGCACCGGGCCGTCTCGGCCCGCCGTGGCCACCGGCGGCCGGCGTTGCGAGACGCGCGAGGACGCCGGTTAATTAGGGACAGCCACCTATCTCGCGCCCAAGTCAGGCGGCCGTCCCCATCTTGTCGGCTAATTCGGCACACTGGCAGGCAAGCTGCCAGTGGCACCCCGGCGTAGGCGAGAGCGCATGCCGGCGCGAGCAGCCGTCGGCTTGGCACCCGGCCCTGAAGCCGCGGCCGTAGCACCTCACGGTCACCTCGATCCCCGCGTCGGTTTCGACCCCGCCACAACACGGCTAGAATCAGACCGGACCGTCAATCGGAGATTCACGCTGACCAGGTCAATGCCTCTCAACGTGCCCTCGGTTGCGCGTCGACCCACGTGGCGCGCGCGGATCACGGCCATCCCCCTTTTCCTGCAACTGGCGAAGGCCCGGCTCAGCAGCCTCGTGGCGGCCACGGCCGCGACCGGATTCGTGCTTGGCGCGGGCAACAACCTCGAGCTGTCCGGACTGACGTGGACAGTGCTCGGCACGCTCCTCACCGCCTGCGGCGCCAATGCCCTCAACGAGTGGTTCGAGGCCCCGCGCGACGCGCGCATGCGCCGCACCGTCGGCCGCCCTCTTCCGTCCGGCCGACTCCAGAGCACTCCGGCCCTGGCCTTCGCACTCACGGCCGCTGCCGCCGGCCCCCTGCTGCTGGCATTGCGCGTCAACCTGGCCGCCGCCGCGTGTGCGTCGGCCGCGCTTCTGATTTACGTGCTGCTCTACACGCCGCTCAAAGCCCATACGCCGCTGAACACGCTCGTCGGCGCTGTAGTGGGTGCGCTCGGTCCGATGGTGGGCTGGGCAGGTGCGACCGGGCGGCTGGACGGCGGGGCCTGGGTGCTCGGCGCGATCCTGCTCGTCTGGCAGATTCCGCACTTCCTGTCGCTGGCGTGGCTGTACCGCGAAGACTACCGGCGCGGCGGCTTCCGCATGTTGGCTCGTAGCGACCCGGACGGCCACCTGACCGGCTGCCTGGTCGTCGTTTACACGCTGGCCCTCGTGCCGTTGACGCTGCTGCTCACCCTGATCGGCGTCACTGGCTGGGCGTATGCCGCCGGCGCGCTGCTGCTGGGAACGGGCTTCGTGCTGGCCGGAGCGGCGTTGGAACGCAGCCGCTCGGCCGCGGCGGCCCGAAGGTTGTTCCTCGCCAGCGTTATCTACCTGCCGCTACTCCTTGGCCTCATGGTCCTGGGTCGGGTGCCATGACGGAGACTGCTCTGCGCACCGGGGATTCACCGGACGCCGCACGGCGCCGACTGCTCGATTTCCGCAGCGGCGGCGGGCTGTTGTTGGTGGCCGGCGGCTTGTGTGCGATCACGGTGCTGTTCTGGGTGCAGCGCGTGGCCTCGACGGCGCCCCGGGTCGGCGACGGGCACAACGTAGCCAGCTACGGCTTTGACCTGTCGCACTGTCTCGTGCCGCCCGAGCAGCTTGTCGCGTCCGGGCTCTCGAAGGATGCGCTGCCCGCGCTCTCCAACTCCGCCGTCCTTTCGGTCGCGGAGGCCGACATCCTGAACCGTGATCTTCGCGGCCGGCACCAGGGCAAGTTCCTGGTCGACTCCGATCGCGTCATCGGTGTAGTTGTCGCCGGCGAGGCGCGCGCGTATCCGCTGCGCATCCTGAACTGGCACGAGATCGTCAACGACGTGCTGGGCGACCAGCCCATCGCGGTGACGTACAGTCCGCTGTGCGACAGTGCCGTCGTCTTCGATCGCCGCGTCGCGGGCGAGATCCTCGAGTTTGGTTTCAGCGGCCTGCTCTTCAACTCGAACCTGCTGATGTACGACCGGCGTTTCGACCGGAACCTGGAGAGTCTGTGGAGCCAACTGCAATTCCGGGCCATCGCCGGCCCCGCCGCGCTGCGTGGCGACACGCTGGCGGTTCTGCCCGCGGCAGTGTTGCCGTGGGCCGACTGGCGCGCGCAACACCCCGACACGACCGTCCTCGCGCCGGACCCGGCGCGCCTGAAAGCGTACGCCAACACGTACGACTCGTACTACGGCTCGGACGACCTGCGCTTCCCGGTCGATCCGCCACCTCCGGCCGACGGCCTGCCGCCCAAGACGCCGACGATCCTGGTGCGCACCACGGGCAAGTGGCACGTGTTCGCGTTGCTCGACATCGCCGCCCGCGCCGACGCGGACGGCCTCTGGCGAACCACTGTTGACGGTGTGGACTTGACCTTCCATAGCCGCAGGACCCCACTGACGGCGTGGGGCGCGGCAGACGAGTCCGGGGAGGTCGCAGTCGCATACAGCTTCTGGTTCGCCTGGAACGCGCTTCGGCTTCCGGCGCCTTGACATACCGCCGCTTTCGCATGCTCTGCGCCCATCAGGCCTCGCGGCGCAGCGGTCGCGCAAACCAGCGGCTCCACAAGTCGCTTGACGCCCGGCGGTCCGAAGGGGAACGTGTACCCCTATGCCGCCAACGGTCAAGCCGACCGCACCTAACGCCCCCGTGACATTCCTGCGCCACGCGCATTGGCCCGCCATCGGGGTTGCCATCGCGGCAGCGGTCATTCTGACCGCGCTTAGCCCGACGGTCTGGGTGGTCCTGCTGACGGACGGCGTGTACGTGCTTGCATTAGTGGCCGCCGCATGCGGATGGGGAGCCTGGCCCGCGGTCTGGCTGGGATTCGCCCGGCGCTCCGTCCTGCAACAGGTCTGCATTGCGGCCGCCGTGGGACTTGGGTTACTGGCTCTCATCGCGCTCGCGCTGGGCGCCGCCGGAGTGCTCACGCCCCCGGCGGCTTGGCTCCTCGTAGCGCTCGGCTGCGCGTTCGGAATGGTCCGCGTGTACGCGGCGCAACGCAGCGTGCGCTGTCCCCGCGCGGCCCCGTCCGCCCCGGGAGCAGGAGAACCGGCGCGCCGCGCCGCGCTGGTGTTGCTGCTTCCGCTCGCGGTGCCGCTCGCAATCGCCGTTTTCGGGGCTTGCCTGCCGCCGGGAATCCTCTGGAATGCCGAGGCCCGCGGCTATGACGTGCTCGAGTATCACCTCCAGGTGCCGCGCGAGTACTTCGATGCCGGGCGCATCCACTTCCTGCCGCACAACGTGTACGCCTCGTTTCCCCAGCAGGTCGAGACGCTCTGCCTGCTGCTGATGTACCTGGCGGGTACGCCGCTCGCCGCGGCCATCCCGGCGCAGCTTCTTCATCTGACGCTCGGAATCCTGGCGGTAGCGGCGCTGGCCGCTTGGTCGCCGGACGGCTGGGCGCGCCGGATTGTCGTACTCACGGCCGCCTCGGCGCCGTGGCTGGCGTATCTCGGCTGCCTGGCGTACGTCGAGCTGGGCATGTTGTTCTTCGGCGCCGTCGCGGCCGGGCTGGTGCTCGACGTGGTCCATAGCAGTCGCGAGTGTGCTGAGCCGACGGTTGAGCTGAAGGCCGATCGCACCCGCAAGCCAGCGCACTGGAGAATATGCCTGGCCGCCGGCGTTTGTGCCGGCCTGGCCGGCGGGTGCAAGTACATCGCGCTGGCCCTGGTTGCGGCCAATTTGGCAGTGCTCCTGACCTGCGTGCCGCGCGGTTCGCTGGGCGCCAGGCTGCAACGCCTGGGCCTGTTCGCCGCCGGCGTGGTCGTGGCCTTCGGTCCCTGGCTGGTGCGCAACGTCGCCTTCACGGGAAACCCCATCTATCCCTTTGCCTACGAGTGGTTCGGCGGCAAGTCCTGGAGCATGGAGCAGGACGAGCAGTGGGCCCGCGGCCACCGCCTGCCTCCCGATCGGGATTCGCTCGTTGACCGGGCCGGGGTTGCCTGGAATGAGATCGTCAGGTCCGGGATGTTCGGCCCCGCCCTCGTCATTCTCGCATTGCTGGGGGTACTGCGAGGACAGCGGGCCGCCGTCGCCATGCTCGGGCTGTGGTCGATCCTGATCCTGCTCGTCTGGGCCGGACTAACGCACATGCCGGGCCGTTTCGTCGTACCGATCGTGATCCCGTTGGCACTGCTCGCCGGCCACGGGCTTGGCCCGACTCATCGTCGGGCGCCATCGCGGTCGCCAGGAGCACCTGACAACATCCCCCTCCCTCCCAGGGAGGGGGCTGCATCCGACGTTATCCCCCACCCTCCTAGGGAGGGGGCAGGGGGAGGGTCGAATCCCCGGCCCAGCGACCCCCACTCCTCCCTCGCGCGGAAAGGCGGAAGGGTCCTGATGGGCGGTCTGACGCTGCTCCTGAGCTGCATCGCCTTCGCCGGCGCGACGGCCAACGGCCTGACGCTGGTTCGCCTGCTGCGTCAGGAAAACCGTGCATGGGCAAGCTACGGGGTGCCGCTACGGACGCTGGTCGGGGCCACCGAAGGCTACGCCCGGTACCAGCCGCTGAACAACGTCCTCCCCCCTGCCGGCCGGGCATGGCTCATCGGCGAAGCGCGGGCGTTCTATCTGCCCTCTCAGGCCCACTACACGGTAGTATTCAGTCGCGATCCGTGGCTCGAGTTCGCCGGCACCGCCACCCCCACGGAATCCGTCGCCTGGCTCCGTACCCAGAACGTCGCCCATGTGGTATTTTCCTGGCCTGAAATCGAACGTCTCAAGCGGTCCTATGGCTTCCCGGCTTGGGTGACACCGCAGTGGGCCCAGTCGCTGGTGCCCGCCGGCCTCGCGCGGCTGGACACGGGCGACGACACGCCCGGAGGTGAGATCGCAGTGTACGAGGTGCTGTCACGGTGAGCCTCTCACAGGCTGAAGAGCGCGCGGCCAACAGCCCCCCGCCGGGCGGACGGGCGGCATGAAACGGACCCTGGTGCGTTGGCTGCTGCCAGTGCTTCGCTACGGCCTGTGCGTCGTCGCGATCGTTTACCTGGTGCGCTGCGTACCCTGGCGTGACCACGTGCGCCTCGCCGGCCCTGACGGCCCCAAGGTCCGGCTGATCGAGCAGCGGGGGGACACTTTCGTGATCGAGCGCGACGGCCGACAAGAGACGGTAGCCGCCGCCGAGGTCCACCACGTCCACGTCGGCCAGCAGGATGTGCCCGACGTTGAGCTGGGGATTGCGACCGTCGTTCGGCAAACCGACGCGCTCCGCGCGCTATGGGCCGTGCTGATTTTCGCGCCGGTCGTCGCGCTCCAGTGCGGGCGCCTCGTCGTCATGCTGGCCGTCCAAGGCGTCCGAATCTCGTTTTGGACGTCGACCAAGTTGTCCTTCGTCGGCAACTTCTTCAACTTCGCCCTCCCGGGAACCACCGGCGGCGACCTCATCAAGGCTTACTACCTCACGCGCTACACGCACTTGAAGACCGAGACGGTGACCACTGTCTTCCTGGACCGTGCCATCGGGCTCTTCGGCCTGGTGCTCCTGGCGGGCACGGCCATCCTGCTCACGCGCGACCCGCAGCAGTTCCGCCAGCTCATCCGTGTGCTGGCAATCATCTGCGGCGTGCTGGTCCTGGGCGCGCTGGTCGTCTTCAGCCGGCGCATGCGAGATGCGTTACGCCTGCGCGACCTGGCCGCCCGCTTGCCCATGAGCGAACAGATACTCCGCGTCGGCCGCGCCACCGTGGCCATGCGCCACCACAAGCTCCTGGTGCTCCTGGCGCTGGCCATGACGGTCGTGCTTCAGGTGATCGTGATGATCGCCGCGGTCATCATGAAGGACGCGCTCGGCATGGACGGCGACGCGTCGTACTACTTCATCTACGTCTCCATCGGCTTCCTGATCGCCGCCGTCCCCATCGCGCCGCCGCAGGCCTTCGGGGTCATGGAAGCCTTCTACGTGCAGTTCTTCACGCAGATGGGGCTTCGCAATGACCCATCGCAGGCCGTCGCCCTGGCCCTGGCCATGCGGATCATCCAACTGATCTGGGCACTACCTGGGATCCTGGTTCCCCTGCTGGGCGCCCACCTGCCGCGTAAAGAGGAGCTTCAGACGCTCAGCGCGGACGCGGGCACGGGATCGGCATGACCGGCGACGGCACCATCCGCAGCCGACTACGGCCCGTCTGGAACTCGGTCGCACCCGCGGTCCTGGTCGCGGGGCTCATCGCCCTGTTGCACGGGCCGTCCTTGCGGGGCGGCCTGTTCATGGACGACTACGCACACTTCCGTCAGCTCCAGGAGTGCGACTGGTCTCTCCGTGACCTCACGGCGGCCTGCCGCCTGGAGCTGGTCGGCGGCGTCGCGGAGCTGTGGTGGCTGCCGCAGACCACGCTGCGCTTCTTTCGGCCGGCGGCCTTCGGGTTGATGAAGCTGACGTACACGTTGTCGGGTTGGAACCCGGTCGCGATGCACGCCGCTTCCCTCATGTGGCACCTCCTCGCGTGCCTGCTCCTCATGGCCCTGCTGCGCTCCCTGGGCGCTTCGCGCTGGCTCGCGGCGGCCGTTGCCGCGTTGTTTGCGATTCACCCGGCACACGTGGCCACCGTGCAGTGGGTCGCGTGTCAAACAGAGCTGATGGTCACCACGTTCCTGCTCGCGGCGGCCTTCTGTGCCGCCCGCTCCGGCCGTTGGCCTGGGTTCGTGCCTCAGGATCGCCCGCCAGGTGTGAGGTCCTCATTGGGCTGGGCGCTGGCGGCAGGCGCATTCTTCCTGCTGGCGCTCGGCTGTCGCGAGAACGCGGTGATGCTCCCCGTCATCGTGTTGGCCGGCGGGGCCATTGCGCGGCGGCTGCGAGCAACACTCACGGTGACGGCAGCCCTCGCGGTCCCCCTCATCGTCTACGTAGTTGCCCGTACCGTGCTGCTCGGCGGGGCCGCCGTGCCCGAGCGGCCCTACGTGATCTCGCCGAGCGAACCGGACTTCGTGCGCTTCGTCGTCGACAAGGGGCTGTACTACCTGCTCGGCGAGTATCTTCTCGTGCCGTGTGTGCCGATCGGCGGCCTCCCTTTCTTCCAGGCGCGCCCGCTGATTTTCTACGGCTTGGCAGGCCTGATCATCGTGCCGCTGCTACTGGTCTCTTGGCGCTGGGGTCGGGGTCTCGCGGCGATCTTCGGGCCTGCGTGGCTGGTGGCCTTCATGCTGCCGGTGCTGCCCGTGTTCGCGTCTCCGCACCATCTCTATCTGCCGGGCATCGGCTGGGCGGTAACCGTCATGCTGGCCCTGCGGGCACTGCGCGGAGAGCGTCCGCCGTCGGCCGGCTTCATCGCACGGCTGCGCGGCCCTGCCACGTGGACCGCCGTCGTCGCACCCCTCGCGGTGTTCGCGGTAATCACCTTCTACTCCGGGCTCGCATTCGATACCGGGCGCGGCGTGGAAGACTGCCTGGTCGGCGAGATTGCGGCCGCCCCCAGCGGTCTGGCCGACGGCGACATACTGTACACTGCCAACATGCCGGTGCTCGGCCACTACGCCCGGCTGGCGGTGGAGCAGCGTACCGGTCGGCGGAACCTGCGACTGATCCCACTCACCTGGTCGCCGCGCCTGCTGGGCCCCGCGACACCGACGGAGCTGACCTGGGTCGACGACCGCACGATTGACGTTCGCGTCGCGGGCGACCGGTACTTCGGCGGCGTGCTGGGCCTGCTCGTGCGTGAAGCGACCGGCGGTGATGTCCCGGACGAAGTGGACCGCACCGCTGACCTCGGCTTTCGCGTTCGCGTGCTCGAGCGCGACAGCGACGGTGTCGCCGCACTGCGCTTCGAATTTCAGCGCCCGCCGACCGAGCGCGGCCTACACTTATTCTGGGCTTCGAGGACCCGCTGGGCGTACGAAGTGAGGCGCTGAACGAACATGACCGCAGATCACGTGCTGCCTGCCTTGCGGCCGATCGAGATCACGCCCTTCCGCCGCCCCGACGGTGAGGTGTATTTCGCGCTGCGCGACCCGTCGCATCTTGCGCCGCAGTCGATCGCGGTATCGGCGGCGGGCTACTTCGTCCTGGCACACCTCGATGGCCGGCATTCCCCCGCGGACGTACAGGCTGCCTTCCGCCGGCACACGGGGATGGAGCTTCCGGAGCGCGAGGTGCTTCAGCTCGTGCACGCACTGGAGGAAGGTCTGTTCGTTCAGGGCCAGCGAGTCCGCGAGGCTCTCGAGGCGCGGCGCGCCGCGTATCAGGCCGCGCCGGTACGCGACAACCGCGAGCGCTACCCGGACGCGGCCGACCTGCGTGCGGAAATCCAGCAGATCCTGGCGGCGGGCGTCGCCGCGCCGGTCAGCGACGTGCGCGGCCTGGTCGCGCCTCACCTGGACTACGCGCGCGGCGCTGCGTGTTACGCCGACGCATATGCAACGCTCGCCGCCGTGCCGCCCGCCGACCGATTTGTGATTCTCGGAACCAACCACGCGGGTCAGTCGCGGTCGGTCGTCGCGACCACGAAGGACTTCCGCACGCCGCTGGGCGACGTCGCCACCGACCGTGCGTTCATCCAGGAATTACAGGAACGGCTCGGGCAGTCGCTGCTCGGGAGCGAGCACGACCACTGGCACGAGCACTCCGTCGAGCTTCAAGTCCATATTCTCCAATTATTTATGGACGGAAAGCCGTTCGAGATCGTGCCCGTGCTATGCCCCGACGTTTGCGGCTCTGTGGACGATTCCCCAGCCCAGGATGGCGGACCTCACGTGCGCGCCTTCGCAGGCGCATTGCGCGAGTCGCTTGCCCGCTCGAATCGCCGGACGGTCGTAATCGCCAGCGCTGACCTCAGCCATGTTGGTCAGCGTTTCGGCGATCCGCTACCGACCACGCCGGAATTCCTGGAGCAAGTTGCCCGATCCGATCGCGAGTTCCTGTCAATGCTCGAGTCTCGGGCCGAAGAGGGTGCCATCGCAAAGCTCCGCGCAAATGGCAACGAGACAAGGATTTGCAGTTCCGGGTGCCTCCTGACCCTGCTCCTCGCGCTCCCCGAACGGCCAATGCGCCTGCTCAGCTATCGTCAGGCAGTCGATATGGCGGCCGAAACTCACGTAACGTGCGCGGCGGCCGTTATCAGCTAAGCCGGGGCATACGGCGGGACTTGGGCGGGGTCACGTCGAAGCTGCCGAAGTCGCGCGGCGTACGAACCCCGAGCGCGGACGCGCGAAGTGGAACTCTGCACTCCCCGACTTCTGTGAGCGGCCTCAGGCCCAGGACTCTGAGGGGACGACAGACCAGCGGCTGAGTTCGCAGTCATCCTGTTGCACGGCACCAATGACGCCGCGTACGCGGAGCGCGCGTTGCCGCGCACGGACCCGCGCCCCGCAGATCTCCGACTCCCGTCTGCGACAGCGCCTCTGTCCGGGGCCGCGCGGAATGGTGCGGCAACGCGCGGGCCTGCGCAAGGCCTCTCGATGGCGTCACCGGACTGCGGCGGGTGCGGCCGCGGCTACTTGCCAGCCTGGTACTTGAAAGAGAGACTCACACGGGCCCGATAGGCGATCACTTTGCCCTTCTCGACGCGCAGGTCAAGCTTGGTGATCTCGGCGACCCGCAGGTCACGCAGCGACTTGGCCGCCGTCTCGACCGCGTTCTTCGCGGCCTCCTCCCACGACTTTGTGCTCGTCCCAACGAGTTCGATGACCTTGTAGACACTCTCTTTCTGCGGCATGGCGCTCCTCCTCAAAAAAGCGACCTCTGTGGCGAGGAATCCTACTGCGGACGACGCGCCGTGGCTACGCGCGGACTTGATCCCCCGATCCGAGCCTGAAGCGCCAGGGACCGGGCCGGCGGAACCCGAGCCCGGATCGCCAGCAGCCGGCCGGCCAGCTTACGCTCGGCGCCCTACTCCTCGACCGGCGGCCAGAGAATCCAGTCGCCGTCCAGGAGCGACTCGACCGGCACCCCGCCCGGCGATGGGTACCCGCCAACTGGCGGCTGCCATCTGCGGGCGCGAGCGTTTCGCCCGGCCCACGCGTCGTCGGGCCCGCGTGCCTCCGGCAGACGCCCGCCGTCGTCGATGCGGTTCACGCCGACCGAGTACACTAAGGGCTGTCCGTCCACCAGCCGATACTTGATCGGCTTGCCGTCGTAGCGGTCCAGCGGCACCTGCGGCAGGAACCGCGGCGTCAGTTCCTCAAGGGCGGCCGGCCAGGCGGCGGTCCGGCGGCGGTAGAGTTCCAGGGCGATGGCGACGAGCGTGGCGTCACGCGCCTGCATGAAGTACTCGCAGGTCAGGGAGGCGTCGGAACACGATGGGAGGCATGCGGAGACGGGGAAGCTCCTCAGTCTGCGGAACGGGGAAGAGTGCAGCTCCTGGAGTTCGCGATCCACTTCGGAGCGGTCGCGCGCCCACAGCGGCGTGCGCGCTTCGGTTTCGGCGCGCGCCAGAAGCACGCGGAACCGCGCTTGCGTTTCGCGTCGCCCGGACAGGATCGTGCTGGCCGCGGGAGCAACTGCCCAAGACGGCACGCGGGGCAGGCGCTGCTGAATCCTGGTCGCGGACAGGGCAACCGACAGCATTTCCGGCGTCGGCTGCCCATCACCGCGGCCATCATCCGTGTAGAGGCGCTGCAAGATGTCCTCGAACATCGCATACTCAGACGCCAGATTCAGGCGCACCTCGGCCCCCCCGCCAAGTACCGCCAGCCGGTGTGAGAGCCGGGCGAGTTGCGTGTCCGAAAGAACGTCGGGATGTTTGTGCAGAACGCTCTTGGTAGCGCGGCAGGCCTGGTAGCCGATCGTCAACCCGACCAAGTCACTGAGCAGCAGTCGCAACTGAAGAGTGTGTCCCGCCGCCCCGATCATGGCCTCGATGTCCGCCGCGCACCGCTCGGGGTCGCCGTCGATCGCCGCCACCCGGGCGTCGAGCATCAGAAGACGCGCCGCTTGGCGCAGGGGTACGCACTGCGGAGACCACACCGACACGAAGATAGGATTTTCGGGCGTGCTGCTGAAGCTGGTCGGGTCAATGAAATAGAGCCGCCGGATGCACTCGTCGTCCGGTTTGGCTTCCAGAACCGCACCCAGCTTCGGCATGGAAGCCGCCCGCCGGTAGAGTTCCAGCGCCGCGGCGTTCTCCGCAACGTAAGCCGCCAACTCGCCCCACCGGGGACTCGTCGGATTCAAGTCCGAGGTTTCGTACAACGGGACGTCTGCATGACGCTGTAGCGCCGCGGCCTGGTAAACGGGCCAGGCACGCTCTGCCTCGGGCACCAGCAGGGGAGCCGCGTTCCACTCCGCCAGGAAGTTGCGCACGACGTTCGGCGAGCGCCCATACACGCGCAGCGCCTGGACCGCGTACACGAGCACCACCAGCGCAAACACGATCTGAAGCGCACACGCCGACGCGTGCGTCAGCTTCCAGATCGCCGGACGGTCACGTAACTTGGCGCGGCGTATCAGGGAGGCCACCTGTCGCTCGTCGCCGAATGAGTCCAGTAGCTCGCTCTGGCCCCGGCCGGCCTCGAGCCCGTCCTGGAAGTGGGCGACCAGTTCGCGGGCCACCTGGACCTTCTCCCGGGACCAGAGGCGCGTCGCATGCACCACGCGGGACACGCGGCCGGCCAGGACCGCCGGCAGGCCCGCCGCCTCGACGATCTCTCGCCAGCCCACCCGGACAGCGGGCGGGCACGGCCCGATCCGGCCGCGCAGCAGGTCGCTGACGGGCGTACACAGAACGCGGTGGAAGTTCGAGAGCGCTGCACGTTCGCTGTTGGGAGTCACAACGCTCATGACCCGGCCTCCGACTCGGCAGGCAGGTCAGGCACGACGCCCAACGTTCGCATGGCATGCACCAGCGCCTGCCAGCGCCTGGTCTGGTCGGCAAGCTGCGTGCGCCCCTGCCTCGTCAGGCGGTAATACCGGCGCTCGCGCCCCGAAGGTGCCGTGCGCTCGGAGCTCTCGATCCAGCCCTTGGCTTCGAGGTTGTACAGCATGGGGTAAAGCGTGGACTGGCCCATCGCCAGCACGCCGTCCGTACGCCGCGCCAGCGCCTCGACCAGCTCGTAGCCGTACATCTCCCGCCGTTCGAGCAGTTTGAGGACGGCCACCGGCCCGGCTCCCCGCATCAACTCACGTTCAACTCGCATCGGGCGGCTCCCTTGTGACTTCGCGCATACTATGCATAACATAGTATAACAGAGAAAACCTGCGGCGGTAAGGGTCAGCTCCGAGATATCCCATGTGCCGCCCCCCTACCCCCGGCAGTCAAGACCGGTCCGCGTCTGTTACGCCAACCGCGCCTCCCCGAGGCCCCCCGTCTCGCCGGCCGATCCCAACATCGAGCCAAACCAGTCGCGCAGCGCCTGGTTGTTTCCGGCGATATCACGAAACCGGGCGATCGACGACTTCACCGCGTCGCGCCCGATCTTCGCCGCCCCGGCGTTCCGCTCCGCCCGCGCCAGCGTCATCGCACCCCACGCGATGGGCAACCCGCAGAAGGACCGCAGCTCGCGGGCCCCGTCGGGCAGCGCCAGGACGAACTCGATGCCCCGGCCCAGGCTCCGCCGGGCTTCGCTGACGACCGCCTTGTAGATTTCGGCATACGCAACCTCGCCGTCGGCCACCAGCGGCAGATAGCGGCGGCCCTGCTGCGCGTCCTTGAGGGCGTCCTTCAGGATGTTCACGAGTTGGAGCCCGATGCCGAGCTCGGCGGCGACGTCCTGGAGCCGCAACAAGGCCGGCCGGCGGAGGAAGTGCGCCATCACCGCGCAGAGCATTTCGCCGACGACACCGGCGACGTAATGGCAATACTCGCGCAGCTCGGCCGCGTCGCGCACCGCGGGGTAGTCCATCCGGCGTTCCGCGCTGCGGGCGATGAGGCGCCGCACGCCGGCACACATGGCGCGGGCGCAGTCGCAGATCGGCTCTCGGTATTCGGCGTCCAGGTCGTGGATGTGCCGCAACACCTGGGGGGCGTCGCTCATGAGCGCGCGTTCCAAGGTGGACTCTCCCAGGGGCTGCGCGAGTTCGGCCGCCGCCGCCGCGTCGCCGTCCAGGGCCGCCTCCAGCAGGCTCAGGCGGTCCAGGCGGTCTTCCGGCGGCAACTCCGGGGCGTCCTCCAGGGTGTCCACGATTCGCATGAGCAGGTACGCGAGGCCGACCGCGTCGGCCAATGACGCGGGCAACATAGGGATCAGAATCGCGTAGGTGCGCGAAACGCCTTGCAGGTGCTGGGCAACAAAAGCGTTCACGGCTGCTCGCTACCCCGCTACTTCGTTACCTGTTTGCGCGCCGGCGCCTCGACCGGCGCACGATGCACGTCGTGTCCGGCGCTGCGGGCCGCCTGCACTGCGCGGCGCACGGCCGCCACGATCCCCGCCGCGTCGATACCCGCCTCGGCCAACTGTCCCGGGCGCGAGCCGTGTTCGTAGAACCGCTCCGGGGCCAGTCCCAGACGGACGATGTTCTCGGTCGGCAAACCCAAGCGGTTGGCCGCATCCAGCACGGCGCTCCCGAAACCGCCGGCCAGGGAGTGCTCCTCCACCGTAGTCACCGGTGTGCCGCGTGTTATCGCGGTCATCACCATGTCCTCATCCAGCGGCTTGACGAACCGCGCATTAACGACCGAGACGAAGATATCCTCGGCGGCCAACCGCCGGGCGGCGTCCAGCGCGTACTCCACCACGCTGCCATACGCGAGAATCGTGGCATCCGGGCCGTCGCACATCACACGGCACTTGCCGAGCAGGAAGGGAGGAGCTTCGCCGAACGGGTCGGGCACGACGTCCCGCGGATAGCGCATCGCCCACGGCCCCTCGAGCTTCAGACCGAGCCGCAGGGCCTGCTCCAGCTCCGGCTCGTCCGCCGGGGCCATCAGCACCATACCCTGGAAGCTGCGGAGGTACGCGATGTCCAGGTAGCCGTGATGCACGGCGCCGTCGCCGCCGACCAGCCCGGCGCGATCGAGGCAGAACCCGACCGGCAAGCCCTGCAAGACGACCTCCTGGAACACCTGGTCGAACGCACGCTGCAAGAAGGTCGAGTAGATGCAGGCCACCGGGCGCAGCCCGGCGCGGGCCATGCCCGCCGCAATGTCCACCGTGCAGCTCTCCGCGATGCCGCAGTCGAGCACGCGGTCGGGCAGCACGCTGCGGACTTTCGCCAGGCCGGTCCCGTCGGGCATGGCGGCGGTGAGGGCGTAGAGGCGCTCGTCCTCCTGGGCGAGCCGAATGACCGCGTCTGCGAAAGCGGAGGTCCAGCTCTTGCGCTCGCTCTTCACCGCGACGATCGTGTCGCCTTCGATTTTCAGCCGGCCCGGGCTGTGGTAGGCACAGGGGTCATCGGCGGCCCAGGCACAACCGCGTCCCTTCTCGGTGTGCACGTGCAGCAACACGGGCTGGGCCACGTCCTTCAGCAATTGAAGCAGGTCGATCAGGTGCGGTAGGTCGTGGCCGTCTACGGGGCCCACGTACAGGAAGCCGAGCTGCTCGAAGATCTGGTACGGCGAGACGGTCGCCTTGATGCCTTGCTTGAGGTGCTCGAGCGCATCCTGCATGCTCTTGCCGACCACGGGGACCTTGGGGAGCAGGTTGGCGACCTTGTGCTTGACCTCCTCGTACAGGCTGCTGACGCGGAAGCGGGCCAGGTAGGTGGCGAGCCCCCCCTGGGTCCGGGCAATCCCCATCGAGTTGTCGTTGAGGATCGCCAGGAACTGCCGCTTCAGGATGCCCGCCTGGTTCAGCCCCTCGAACGCCACGCCGTTGACGATGCTGGCATCGCCGACCAACGCGATCACGCGGCGGTCGCGACCGAGGGCCTGATCGCCGCGGGCCAGTCCGACCGCCGTCGCAATCGCCGTCCCCGCGTGGCCGACGTTGAACAGGTCGTACTCGCTTTCGCTCTTGCTGGGGAATCCGCTGAGTCCGCCGGCCTGGCGCAACGTATCGAACCGGGAGTTCCGTCCGGTGAGAAGCTTGTGCACGTAGCACTGGTGGCCCACGTCCCAGAGCAGCCGGTCGCGCCGCAGATCGAACACACGGTGCAGCGCGATGGTCAGCTCGACGACGCCCAGGTTGCTCGCCAGGTGACCGCCGTTCCTGCAAACGACGTCGATGATCCGTTCCCGGATTTCCGCCGCAAGCTGCTCCAGTTCCGCCACCGAGAGCTTCTGCACATCGGCCGGCGACGCAATCGAACTCAGGATGTTCGTCATCGTTACGTCCTAAGCCGGGAAAGGCAGGCCCGACCACCGAGCCCGGCTGACCACGTATCGCACCATCTTGTGCCACTGCTCCTGAGCAGTGCTCACTAGTGGTCTCGGCTGACCACGTATCGTCCCAGGTCGCGCAGCCGATCCGCCCGACTGCCGAAAGGATCGAGCACGTGCAGGGCCGCTTCCACCTCACGCCACGCGTGCGCCCGGCTTTCCGCCACGCCGAACGCCGCGGGATACGTCTGTTTCGTGGCAACGGCGTCTTTCCGTACGCCCTTGCCGAGCTTCTCGGGTGAGCCGGTCGCATCGAGCAGATCGTCCATGATCTGGAACGCGAGGCCCAGGTGCCGCCCATAACGGGCCAGCGCAGTTACCGTGTCGCCCGGCGCCCCGGCGCACAAGGCCCCCACGCGGCAGCACGCTTCCAGCAGGGCCGCTGTCTTATGTTCGTGGATGTAATGAACTAGCTCGCCATCGACCGGGCGACGTTCTCCTTCGATGTCGGCGGCCTGGCCTTCGATCATCCACTTCGTTCCGTCGGTCAGTGCCTGCAACAGCGCGGGCACCAGCGCCCGATCGCAGCCGTCGCCCGCCAGCAGCGAGAACGCGTGCGCCGCCAGCCAGTCCCCGGCCAGGATCGCCAGCGCGTCGCCGAACACCTTGTGGTTGGTCGGCTGACCGCGTCGCAGGTCGTCGTTGTCCATCGCGGGCAGGTCATCATGGATCAGCGAGAAGGTGTGCACGCACTCCACGGCCACCGCGGCCGGGATGGCCCGCTCCGCCGGGCCGCCGCACACGCGACAGGTCTCCAACACCAGGATCGGGCGCAACCGCTTGCCGCCCAGTCGCACCGAATACTGTACGGCGGCGGACAGGCGGCTGTGCGGTCCCAACGAGATTTCGACCTCGCTGAGGTGTGCCGCAAGGATCTCGTCCACCGCCGCCCGGCTGTGCTCCAGCCATGCCGCGAAGTCCGCCGACACGCGCGCCGGTCTGGATGCCGGGCCGGGCATACTCGTCCCTCGACCGGCCGGGCCACCGGTCAACTGCGACGGCTGGACTTCCTGCATCCCGACAGGATAGATTCTGGGTCGTCCGGTTGGAAGTGCCCGCACTGTTTTCTTCGGCCCCCCGGACGCCCCGGCACCCTGCTATGGCCACGTCCCGACGCCCGCCGGAGCAACGCCTGACCCCGGAGCTCGTGCTCCAGGCTTACTCCGTTGGTGCGTTCCCGATGGCCGACCCGGACGGCGAGATCGGCTGGTACAGCCCCAACCCACGGGCCATCATCCCCCTCGACCGGTTTCACGTCCCGCGCACGGTGCGCCAGCTCATCCGCCGCGGAGGTTTCGAGGTCCGCGTAAACACGGCCTTCGGCGAGGTGATCGCGGCGTGCGCGGACCGGCCGGAGGGTACGTGGATATCGGACGAGATCATCGCGGTGTATCGGATGCTCCATCGCCGGGGGTACGCTCACAGCGTCGAGAGCTGGCACGGGGGAAAGCTGGCCGGCGGCCTCTATGGCGTGACGCTCGGCGGGGCCTTCTTCGGGGAGTCGATGTTCACGCGTGTCACCGGTGCCTCGAAGGTCGCCCTGGCGGCCCTGGTCGAACGGCTCCGCGCGCGGTCCTTTGTGCTGCTCGATACCCAATGGAGCACGCCACACCTGGCGCGCTTCGGAGCAGTCGAGATTCCGCGGCGAGAATATTTGCGACGCCTGCGGGCAGCCCTGGCGCGGCCCCGCCGGTTTACGGGCGAGTGAATCCCGGCGCGCTGGCCGGCTACCGCATCGAGCGCTGGGTTGCCGGTTGCGCAGTCTCGGCCGCCGCGCGCTGTTTGCGCGTGGGGAGTTTTTCCAGGCGCGGCTTGAGCTGTTTCTCGAAGATTTCGTCGATCGGCTCGTGCAGCTTCGCCTGCTGCTCCCGCAGCGCTGCCAGCCGGGCGGCGCGCTCCGGTTCGGTCGCGTCCCGCAGGGCAGCCTCGGCGGCTGCCAACTTCTCAAACTCGGCGGCGTGCCGGGAGAGGTAACCCTGCGCCTGTTCCTGGCAATCCGCGAGGGTCTTCAAGGCTGATTGCGTCTGATCGTCGGTCAGCTTGTAGCGCTCGATGAAGCGGCGCGTGTAGGCCTCCCACTGCGCCTCCGGCGGAGCCGGCTGGGAGGTCGCGGCCACCGGCCGCGTCTTCTCGAGCAGGTGCTGCACAAGTTGGACGCCCGCGCCCATCCCGGGGAAGAAGCGGGTGCTGGTGATCCTGGTACCGTCCCACATGCCGGTGCCCACTTTCTTCATGGTGTTGTCCTTCAGCCAGATGAACATGCGGGGCGTGATGCCGATATCCGCCGGGGTCAACACCGGAGGCTGCCGCGGGTCGTTGAACACGGCCTTGTCGACGCTCACCACGTCGCAGGGTTCGGTCCCATTTTTGTAGCCCCGGCTGAAGTATACAACGCTCTGGGGAAACCAATGGTCGCCGAACCTGGCCAAGGCGATGCGGGCCTCCCTCTCGAGCACCCCATCCCGGGTGAACGTGATGCGCGTGGCTTGCCACCCACGCTCCGGGTCAATCCACCAAGTGAGCGTGCCATCTGCTCGTCTGGCGGCGACGACCCGGAGCGCACCTTCCACAGACTCCATGTATGACCTTGGCGGCGGGGACTCCCCGGGGTCCTTCCACATTGCGTCGTGAACGTCCTCATAGCAGAACCAGGGCAGCGCCCCGAGCGCGCGCAGGTCGGCCGTCCAGCGCACTGAGCCCTTTGGCATCCAGCTGGCCTCATGCTGGCCGTCCCAGCGGTCGAAAACGGCGTCCGGCCCTTCGAAAGACATGTAGGCTCCCGGAAAAGCCTGGGCCGGTAGACCCGCGTCATTCCGGGTCATAACACCCTCTTCGTCTCCGCGACTGTAGAGCGCACGCTCCTTCGGGCTCAGGCGCGTGGTGTAAAACATGGTGTGCTCGGTCTGGAATGTGGGACCTTCGAATTGCCGTCGCGACCAGTCGATTTCCGCAGTGCCCAGCCTCGCGCGCGATTCGTAGAACCGCACCAGTGCATCCGGCGCACGCGAATCCGCTCTAGCTTGGGCGTCAGGCGCTGGCGAAACCGCCGCGATGATGAAGGCCAACACTAGCATGTCGTACCCCGCTTACGGGCAAGGGTCGCAGTTCCCGCCGACGCATCGCTCGTCCTGAAAAGTACTTTGCGATTGCACGGGCGGCCCGGCAAAGCACGGATTTCCCGCACACGTCGGTGGCGGGTTGCAGGAGTAGGTGTAGTAGCACGGGACGTCCTGGACCGCTGTTTCGCAGCCGCCGCAACCGACCGTCCGCCAGGCGTACCAACCTTCGCAGAAGCGCTTGGTTGTCGGCGAGCAGGAGGGAACGCCCCCGCGACCGCCGCCGGGCTCCACCAACGTGCAAAAAGGGCAGTCGGAATTCGCGCAACCAAAGCAACTCGGGTGCCCCATTACCGCTTCCGAGCTCTTGCAGACCACAGCGCCTGTCGCTAGGCGCGCCCCGAAAGAGAACGCGGCCACGCCTGTGGACACGAGCAGCGCGCACCGGAGATAGTGGGGAGCGCTTCTCATGGCCTTCCTCCTGGACTTGTGAACGTGGAGACCTGGACCGTACTGGTCCGACCGACGTGGTCGGTAACCTTCACAGTGACGATTTGCGGCAGTGCGGCACCCCGCTCATTGACAACCTCGATCGTGTCCTGGTTCACGATACGGGCGACCACGGCGTCGTCCGTGCTTTCCGCAGCAACCAATTGCACCGTGCGCCCATCGTGCGCTCGAAACGAGACGCGCTGTGGAGCGGTTCCGAGGAGCGACACCTGGGGCAGCGTTGGCTCGAGAGCCGGGGCGGCAAAAACCTTGACATAGATCATGCCCTCCGGCTTGATGCCGTTGTTCGTAGAAACGACGACGTTGCCGACGTTGTACCCGGGTGAGAGCCGCTCGCGCAGGCCACGCACCAGAATCTCAACCGGCCCGGATGCCCGCCGGCCGACGTGGACTTCGAGCCAGTCACACGTGGGTTTCACGTCGAGGAGCTCGTCTTGGCTGGAACTGAAGACAACTGTGCGGGAGAATGCTTCGGGACCGCCCTCGCCCAGTACGATGTCACTGACCTGAATGTCCGGCTCGGAGAGGCGCCAGGTTCCGACGACCTCCACGGCGATGTTGGCTGCATACACTGTTCCATCGGCGTCTGTTACCGTGACCGCGGCACGGCGCTTTCCCGTAGCGGTCTCGGTGTGCATGACGCCGTCGATGACCAGCGACTCGCCTGGCCCCAGGCTAACGCCTTCATACCGCTCGCGCTCGACCACAGCGCAGCCGCAAGAGGAGCCAATACTGCCCACAATCAGTCCGGTTGGCCTGCCATTCACGAAACGCAGGCTGAACGGAACTTCTTGACCCCACAACTGCGAGCCCAGGTCAACGTGGCTCGGCTCGAAACCGACGGCCATCGAAGCCGCTCCCTTGGCTTCTGTGACCCGCCCGGGGGGGGGCATGTGCCGTTTGCCGCCGCACGGCGTAGCCGAGTGCGCCGATTCCCACTGCCAGGCCGACCGTGCACAGCCAGAAGTGCTTATTGCTGGTCCTCGACCGTTTCTCCGGACCGAACTCACCCGCAATCGCATTGCCGGCACGCACCTGGCACCTCCGGACTTACGTTGCCCATTCCTCGGCCGCGCGCACATTCGCGACCCTTCACCCAGCAGGAAGTGTACACCATGTTCGGCATTTGTCAAGAAGGAAGTGCACTTCCTCGCAGACGAGAAAACCAGCACATTCGCGGGGAAGTGTGTGCCGTACTCAAAGGCGCTTGATGGCGCGGACCGACTCGTCGCGGGTCAGAATCTCCTCCAGTTTCTCCAGACGCCAGGCCGGGCCCGCGGCGATCAGCCGCCCGGCAATGCACGTGGGCGTGCGGCTCACGCCCCAGAACTTGATGTGCGCACCAGCGTCCGCCACGGCGCGGTGCACGATCTCCGCCGCGTTCTCACTGGACGACAGCTCCAGCTCGAACGTCGCCACCGTGCGCCAGTGTGCGATCCGTTCCTCGGCCGACTCGAGCCCGAACAACACGGCGGTGGCCAGAATCGTTCCTACGGCGCCGAGCGCGAATTGGCCGGCACCGAATGCCATGCCCACGCTGGCGACCAGCCAGATCGTGGCTGCGGTCGTCAGGCCGACTACGTTGCCGCGAAACTGGATAATCGCCCCGGCGCCCAGGAAGCCGACGCCCGTCACGATCTGGGCCGCGATGCGCGTCGTGTCATTGTGCGCGCTGCCTCCCGCCATGCGCGCGGACACCACCGTGAACAACGCCGCCCCCAGGCAGATCAGGATGTTGGTCCGAAACCCCGCCGGCTTGTCGTGCGTTTCGCGCTCCAGGCCGATGATCGCACCGGCGATCACCGCCGCAAGCAGCTTGCCGATGTCGATCCACTCCAGGTTCATGCGCGCGTGTCACTCCGCTGGCGGCCGTTGACGCCTGCGGATTTTACCGACCGCCAACCCGGTCGGCTATGAGGGACGACCTGTCAGCCACAGCGGGCATTCGAATCGCGCTGCGCGGGACGGCGGCGGATAACCGGCCACCTTCTCCGGACGCACTACGGCTGCAACTTGACGCGGAGCGTGCCGGAGGTAAACTGCCGGGTGGTTGAGTCACCCTCCTGTTCCTGTAGCTCAACTGGATAGAGCATCGGCCTCCGGAGCCGAAGGTTCCGGGTTCGAATCCCGGCGGGAACGTTGCCGAGCAACACGACCCCAGCGAGGGGGAAGTCGAGACTCTCGAAGCAAGGCGCCTCCCCGCGCGAGGACGGGCGCCGAAGGGGATTCATCGGCGCTTGCGAAATCGATTACCATCCCGCCTGATGTCTCCCGTCTACGCAGCAGCCTTGGTCGTCCTGTGCGAGGGCTTGGTTCTTTGGGCGGTCTTCCCGATCATGAGCTACTACTGCGCCGAGCTGGGGGGTGGGCCGGCTTCGGTCGGGCTGCTGTTCGCCCTGCTCTCGGCCCCGCGGGTCGTGTTCAACCCGATCTTCGCGCGGCTGTCGGAACGCTTCGGCCGCCGGCCGCTGATGGCGGTCGCCAGTCTGGGCACGATGGCGGGCTCGATCGGCTGGGCCTTGGCGCCCAACATTGCCTGGCTGGCGGTGTCGCGCGCCGTCGCCGGCGTCTTCGGCGCGCAGGCCGCCCTGTCGTCCGCCGTGGTCGCGGATGTCACGGCCCCAGAGAAACGCAGCGCCGCCATGGGGCTCGTCGGGGCGGCCTTCGGGCTGTCGATGATCTTCGGGCCGTTGCTCGGCGGCTGGGTCACGCACCTGGCCTCCCACGGGATGGTCGGCTGGGTGGGGGCCGCGCTTCAGGGGCTCTCCGTGCTGACCGTCATCTTCCTCCTGTCAGAGACACGCCCCGCGGACCCGGATTCCGGCGAGTGCGGCCCGCCGCGGCCCGCGCTGCGTACTCTCGCGCGCGTGCCCCACGTCACGCCGTTGTTGCTGGTGGCGTTGTGCAGCGCACTGTCCGTGGCGCAGATCACGACGACGTTCTCGTTGCTCGCCGAGCGGGAATATCAATTCAGCGAAGCTGAAGCCGGCCTTGCCTTCGCTCTTTTCGGCCTGATCGGCACCCTTGTGCAGGGTAGCGTCATCCGCATGCTCAACCCGCGCTTCGGAGACCGCAAACTCGCGGTGGCCGGCATGGCGATCGTTGTGGTCAGCGCCGCGGCGATCGCCCTCGACCCTCCCCGCTGGGCCCTCTGGGTGTGCATGGGACTGATCGGGGCGGGTGTCGCCTTGTCCACCCCCACGGTCGCCGCGCTGCTCTCACGTTGCGTCGGCCCCGACCGGCACGGGACGTTGCTGGGCATGCATCAGGGAGTGCTGGCTCTGGGGCGCGGTGCAAGCGCCCCGGTGGCGGGCGTGTTGTTCGCGCAACTGGGACCCGCGGCCCCCTACGTGGCCGCAGCCGGCGTTGCCTTGGTCGGCGGCACGCTGTTACTTCCGTTGACGGGAGTCGCGTGTGAACCGGCCAAGCCCCCGCCGCCGGTCGGAATCCCGTAACGTCGTGTCCCGGCGACCTGTCCCACGGTCCCCGTCGCGCAGGCTCCTGGTGTGGCGCTGCAAAGCGGAGCTTTGCACTACTCGCGTATGCGGTGAATTCGCGAGCCAGCGGACTACTTGGCGAACTCGAAGACTTCGATCATCTCGGACTTGTTGGGTTCGCTCTTGACGACGTGCGACTCGCGCCGCGGCGGCCCCAGGCGTTCCTCCACGGCGGCGACGTACGCTTCAAGCTGGTCGTGCGGGAATGCGACCTTCCTGCCTTCAGCCTTGTAAACCAGCAGCCAAAGCCGCTTGCCGGGCTCGCAACCGATGGACTCCGGCGCGGGTGCCCATGCAACCGGCACCGGCGCGAAACGCATCGCGTCGAACACGAACTGCCCGCCGACGCCGCGCCAGTCCCCAAGGTACGGCGCGTACGGCACGCGGCGATCGGCATTGAAGACGACCCAGCAGTCGCCGGGCGCGGTCTGGCGCGCGATGGCGCGCACCGCCTCGCGGCTGCGCAGCGACGCGCGCGACTGGTAGGGCCGGAGCGAATCGCCGACCATCGCCGCCAAGGGGATGACCGCCAAGGCTCCCACCCCCACGAGCGCCGCCGCGCGGGCGCTCGCACTGCGCGTGGCCGCCGGCAACGCAACTGCCGGCCCGTCGCGCCGCGCTTGAATCCGCCGGGCCAGCAGAGCCACACGCGGCGCCAGATACTCCAGCGCCGTAAGCAAGCCGATTCCCGTCAGCAGGCAAAACGCGGGCGCCATGTAGAGCATCGTCCGTGCCGAGCCGCCGTAGGGGTAGACGCGGATCGCCGCCGCGATAAAGGCCAGGGGCAACGGTCCCAACAGCAGCAACAGCAGTGCCGGCCGCGTACGTGCCAACCGTACCGCCCCCAGCACGACGCACAGGAACGTTCCGATGCTTCCCGGTGCCGTCCCGCCGTGCGGATAGGCCAGCATGAGGCCGGTGTGCACGGCGAACAGCCAGGCCGGCAGCTTCCAGGGCTGCCCCAGCGGCGGAAACGCCTGGGCCCAGGTATCGGTGAGTCGGGCGGCGAACTCCGCGTGCGGCCGGGCGATGGTCACGTACATCGCCAGGAAGCTCCCGGACAGGACAAGCCCGAACAGCAGCCAGCCCGCCAGCACGCGCCCCTGGAACCGCTGGCGCCACAGCAGCCAGGTGAGCAGCAGCCCGACACTTCCGCCGACGAAGGCCGCCGGATAGGAACACCACACGGCGGCCCCGGCGAAGAGGATCAGCGCGGTCCAATAGCGCAGTTCGCGTGGCCGCTGGTAGACAGCCCAGGCGAGCATCGTCAACCCGAGTGCGATCAGCAGGTCGGTGATGTAGGGCTTCACTTCGGCGCCATGACGCACGACGTAATAGGACGCCGCAAAGACGGCCAGGGCCAGGCCCGCGGCCCTCCGCGGCAGCACGCGAGCTGTGAAGCGCCGGAACAGGAGCAGGGCGGCGATACCGGCAAGCAGGGGCAGCAAGCGCAGCGCCCATTCGGACAGCCCGAGCAGACGGCTGACGGCCAGCTCGGCCCACATGAACGCGAGGGGCACGATTTGCCCGTACAGCGAGGGCTGAATCATCTCGCGGTAGTCGCGCGCGACAAAGTCGACCGCCACAAAGGCTTCGTCGCCCCAGATCGGAAAACCAAGTGCATAGCGCAGCACGCGCCAGGCGAGACCGAGCAGCAGAACCGCGATCGTGACCTGGCTGAAAGTGGGCGCGCGACGGCCTGGCTCGGGTTTCACGACGTCTCCAGGGTTGGTGCTGCCGCCTGCCATATTCAATCCCGGCTTGCCGACGCGGCCCGCGGCCCATCACGCACCACGGCCGGCCAGCCGCCAGCCGTCATTCCACGGGGGTGGTCGACACCTGGATGCTGTCGTCGGCGCGGACCACGTCAATGTGGCAGCACCAACGCGGATCGGGCACAGGAAAATCGGTGCGGTAGTGTACGCCCCGGGACTCGCAGCGGGTCGCCGCTGCGGTCGCGATCCCGAGCGCGATCGTCAGCATATTCTGTGTTTCCCACGCACGCGGGTCATCGAAGACCTTGTCCATGACGTAACGGGCCCAGAACTCGATGATCTCGATCGTCTCGCGCAGCCGGTCGCCGCTTCGTTCCACCGCGACGTTGCGCGACATCAGGCTGGTCAGGCTGTTCAGGACATCGGCCAGGTCCAGCTCGGTGCGCGACGAGCGCGGCAGCAGGTGGCTGACCGGCAGGGGGCTGTTGATCCGGTGGTTGGCCGAAGTGCGCTGGGCGGCCAGCATCCCGGCCCGTCGCCCGTACACGAGGCCCTCCAGCAGCGAGTTGCTGGCCAGGCGGTTGGCGCCGTGCAAACCGCTCGAGGTGACTTCGCCGCACGCCAGCAAACCGTCCAGGCTGGTCCGCCCGAGTTCGTCGACCACGACCCCGCCGACGGCGTAGTGCGCGCTGGGGCGCACCGGAATCAGGTCCCGCGCGGGGTCGATGTCGAAGTCCCGGCACAGCCGCGTCAGGTTCGGGAAGCGGTCCGCGAAGTGCCCCGGCGCGAAATGGCGCGCGTCCAGATAGACGCAGGGGCTCTGCGTACGCTTCATCTCGGCGGCAATCGCCCGGCTGACGACGTCGCGGGGCGCCAGCTCGCCGCGCTCGTCATGGTCCATCATGAAGCGCCGGCCGTCGCGCGTGACCAGATAGGCCCCTTCCCCGCGCACCGCCTCGCTAATCAGCTCGCGGGCCGCACCGGCGACATAGAGGGTGGTCGGGTGAAACTGGATCATCTCAAGGTCGCGCACGACGGCCCCGGCACGAAAAGCCATTGCGAGGCCGTCGCCGGTCGCGATCGGCGGGTTACTGGTCTCACGGTACACGCGGCCGCAGCCGCCGGTGGCGAGGACCGTCGTCGTAGCCCAGAACATCTGATGGCCGTACTTGGGGTGCTGCGTGACGGCGCCCACGACCCGGCCGTCGTGCGTGAGCAGGTCGATGGCGAAGCACTGCTCGAAGACGCGGATGCGCGGGTGTTCGCGGACGCGGTCCAGCAGGACCCGCATGATCTCGCGGCCGGTCGTGTCCTGTGCATGCACGATGCGCGGCAAACCGTGGCCGCCTTCGCGCCCGGCGTCGAAACACGACCCGGCCCGGTCAAACCGTGCCCCCGCGGCCGCCAGGGCCTCCACCAGCGCGGGCGCCTCCGCGACCGCACGCCGAATCACCTGCTCGTGACCCAAGCCGCACGCAACGGCCAACGTGTCGCGGGCGTGCTGGTCGGGCGTATCGCTCGGCACCGTCGCCGCCGCGATCCCGCCTTGGGCATACGCCGTCGCCGAGTGTTCCGCCCGGTCCTTGGTGACTACGAGTACGTCGCCGGCCGCGGCCGCCTCGAACGCGGCCTGGAGACCGGCGACCCCCGACCCGATCACCAGGGTGTCGGTGAACAAGTGGGGCACGCGATGATGCTGGAAGTCGGTCAGGTAGCGACGACGGCCGATGGCACTGCTCATGGTGTTGCCTGCCGGTTCAGCGGCTGAAGCGCCGCACCCGCGCGTCGGTGACGAGCATGTCCACCCGGACGTCCGACGGACCGACCGGGATGGCGGACACGACCTGGTCTTCGAGCGCCAGGGCGCTGGCCACCCCGTGGAAGTCCGCGTGGGACAGGAAGCGGTCGTAGAAACCCCGTCCGCGGCCGAGCCGATTGCCCTGCTCGTCGAACGCCAGCCCGGGCACCACCACCAGGTCGATATCCGCCACCGGGGCCGGCCGGCCTTCAACGGGCTGGCGAATGCCCATGAGGCCCTCCTCCAAACCGCCGACCAGGGACTGGATCTCCACGGGCAGCATGCGCCGCTGGTCCCACGAGACGCGCGGCGCCAGGATCGTCTTGGTATCCGCCCACGCTTGCAGGGCAAGCTGCTGTGTGTCCACCTCGTGCGGCATCGACAGGAAGATCATGACCACGTGCGCCCGCTGATACTCCTCCTGCTCGCACAGCAGACGGCACGCCTGCGCGCTGCGCTGTTGCAGCTCTTCCGGCGTGATCTCGCGCAGCCGGCGGCGCAGCTCTTGTCGCAGGGCCTTCTTCGGCACGGTTAACCGTCTCGATCCTTGGCGGACGAATCTCCGCGGGCCTCACGCAGGTTCCGCAGCGTTTGTGCCATGCGGGCCTCCTGTCCGCGCTCGGTCGGATTGTAATATGTTTTCGCCACCCCGAGGTAGTCCTGCGGCACGTAACCCCCCGGGTAGTCGTGCGGATATCGGTACCCCGCCCCGCGGCCCACCCGCGCCGAACCCGCGTAGCTCGCGTCGCGCAGGTGCACCGGGACCGCCAACGTCAGGCCCTCGCGCACGTCCTTCCGCGCGGCGGCGATGGCCATCGTAACGGCATTCGACTTCGGCGCACAAGAGATGTAGACCGCCGCCTGCGCCAGTGCGAACTGACACTCGGGCAGTCCGACGACCTGCGTGATCTGTACGGCGGCGGCCGCGAGCACTGCCGCCTGCGGGTCGGCGTTGCCGACGTCCTCGGACGCACAGATGGCGATGCGGCGCGCGATGAAGCGCGGGTCCTCGCCGCCCTCGAGCATTCGCGCGAGCCAGTAGAGCGCGGCATCCGGGTCGCTGCCCCGCATGCTCTTGATGAATGCCGACGCCACGTCGTAATGCGTGTCGCCGGTCGCGTCGTAGGAGATCGCCTTCTGCTGCATGGACTCGGCGGCGACCTCCAGCGTCACGTGCGGCGCCGCGGCCGGCTCCGAGCTCGTCGGGCCGGTGCCGGCAGCGCGCTGCAACTGCGACAAGACCGCGACTTCCAGGGCCGCCAGCGCCCGGCGGGCGTCGCCATCGGAGCGCTCGGCGAGGAAACGCAGCGCGTCCTCTTCGCACACGGCCCCCGTCGCCCCCAGGCCGCGCTCGCGGTCCGCCAGTGCGCGGCGCAGCAGGGTCTCGAGGTGCTCCGGCGACAGCGGGCGGAATTCGAAGATGTGGCTGCGCGAGACGAGCGGCCCCGTGATTGCGAAGAACGGGTTCTCCGTGGTCGCCCCCACCAGGATCAGCGTCCCCTCCTCCACGTCCTTCAGCAGCACGTCCTGCTGCGCCCGGCTGAAGCGGTGGATCTCGTCGAGAAAGAGCACCGTACGCTGCCCGTTCCGATAAAGCCGGTCGTGCGCGGCCTCAATCACCGCCCGCACGTCCTTCACCCCCGCCTCCGCCGCGTGCAGGGTGACGAAGCTCGCCTTGGTGTACGCGGCGATGAGCCGTGCCAGCGTCGTCTTGCCGCTGCCCGGCGGACCGTACAGGACCGCGCTGGTCAAACGGTCGGCCTCCAGCAACCGCCGCAGCAGCCGCCCCGCGCCCGCGAAATGCTCCTGTCCCACGAACTCGTCCAGCGTCCGCGGCCGCATCCGCACCGCCAGCGGCTGCACTTGCCGTAGGGCCGCCTCCCTTTGCTCGGCGAACAGGTCCATCGCCGGAAGTATACCCGCAGCGGGCCGGCGGCGGCAGCGGCGCTCGCCCGCCCGGGAAAGACGCACCGGTGTCCTGAGTCTGAAGCCGCTCGCGCGAGTCGCGGAGTGCAAAGCTCCACTTTGCACAAGCCAACCAGGGACTTGCCCCCCCACCTGACCGCCGCATCTGTAACTCAGGACACGGGCAGGGGATCGGTTCGCTGCCGCGACCGTTCGTTTCCAGGCGATTGGCCGCGAACTTCCTCATTTGTCGGGCGCGGGCGTTGTGGTACTATGGCACGTGCCAGCGGCACGCAAGGCCGCCGGCGCAGCTCAGCCGCATCGTCGCTTCGAGCTTCTTACCTGCGAGCGCGGTGGGCACGCGCTTGGGCTCGGTGGAAGGCGGGATGCGAAGAGCAAGGAGGTGCAGAGTCATGTCCGGTAGTTCTCATCGCGGTTATTGGGCAGTTCTGACGAGTGTTTGCGTACTGACCGCCGCGGCCGCGGCCGGCCCGATCGAGGTCATCTACACCGAGATTCCGGGCCATCCGACGGCGGTTGTGCCGGGGGCGCGAGACGCCAGCGGGAACCTGGTGTACGCCGAGTTCACGGTCTTCGAGGACCTGGCGATGCGCCCCGATGGCGGAGAGTGGATATTGAAGGGTCGCAGCAACCTGGCCACCACGCTCGATGCCATTCTGATACTGGGCTCGGGGACGTCCGGCTGGGCCTTCGCCCAGGACGGTCAGCCGCTGTTGGGCGGCGTGCCGGGCGAGCAGTATGACTTCTTCGATTCCCCCGTGCCCGCCTCGTGGAACGACTACGGCCACATCGGCTTCAGTTGCCGCGCCAAAGGGGGTAGCACCAGCATCGCCGAGAAGGTCATCGTGTTCGACGGCATCACGCATACCGTCATCCATAAGCAGAGCGACCCGGCCTACGGGCTCATCGACGTGCCCGGAAACCCGACCGGCGACGAGTTGTTCGGCAACTCGATCAATTCGGTCCACGTGTTGAACAACGGCGACGCGGGCTTCGTGAATACGCCGATCCAGAACTGTCACAGCAGCCGTTACCCGGCGTTCTTCCGCGGCAACACCTCGTTCCGCCAGTCGGGCGTGAGTCTGATCGAAGGCGAGGTGTGGGACAACTTCGACTACGACGACTGCGGCGGCACGGCGGACGGTCTGCACTGGTTCGCCAAAGGCGACACGGAGAACCCCAACACCGCCATCGACGACATCCTGGCCGTCGACGACGTGGTCGTGCTGCGCGAGGGTTCCCCCGTGGCCGGTTCGTCGGTGACCATGGCGGCGGTGTTCTTCACGCGCATGCTTTCCGACGGCACGTGGTTCTGCCGTGGGGATGACCCGGCGGACAACGACTGGGCGGTCCGCAACGGCGTGCTGATGGCGAAGACCGGCGACGCGATCGTCGGCGGGGAACACTGGGGGAACACCTTCTCGGGCTTCAATGGCAACCGCGTCGGCGACTGGCTGCTGATCGGGAACACGGACATCGGCGACCCCAACAAGGACTACGTCATGGTCCTGAACGGCGACATCATCGTCGCCCGCGAGGGCGACCCGATCGACCTGGACGGCAACGGCCAGTTCGACGATGACGTGTACCTCAACCTGTTCAAGGGGACCGGCACGTTCCTCACCGATTCGCGCATGGTTTACTTCCTGGCCACACTGCGCAACGGTGCGGGCACGAACCTGGGCGACGCGTACCTGCGCCTGCAAATCCCGCTGAGCTTCGTGCCGGCCGATATGAACTGTGACGGCGTGGTCGATTTCGGCGACATCAACCCCTTCGTTCTGGCCCTGTCGAACCCCGCCGCCTATGCGAGCAACTACCCGCTGTGCGACATCGGCAACGGCGATATCAACGGCGACGGCGAAGTCGGCTTCGGCGACATCAACCCCTTCGTGCAGTGCATCGTGCAGGGCGGATGTCCCTAGGCGCGAGCCGGGAGACCGTCGGCCGGCGTCGTGCGGCGCGGGTCCCCCCGAACACGGACTCGGAGGCGTTAACAAGCGAGGCACTCCATGAGGGTTGGACGACTGACGCGCGGCTTCGCCGCGCCGTGGGGGATTGTCGTTATTCTCGCTGTTCAGGCTGCGGCGCAACCGGTGCCCCCGGTGCGCATCGTGGCGGAGTGGGAGCCCGCGTTGGGGACGCTCATCGCCTGGCCGCTCGGGATTCCGAGCAGCCTGGTCGTCGAGCTGGCCCGCGACGACGTGCTCTTCGTGTTGACGCGCAACGCCAGCGACAAGAACCAGGCGACCCACACCTTCAGCGCGTGGGGGGTCGATCTGAACCACGTGGAGTTCATCCGGTGTGCGCACAATACCCATTGGACCCGCGGCTGGTGGACGTGCCGCCGCTGCCGCCCGGCGGCGCCGCGACACTCACGTATTGCTCGAATCTCCAGACCGAGAACGAGCCCGGGTATGACGTGGCCGGCCTCTACGTTCAGGACGTGCTGGCGGACGTGCCGGCCGAGTCGGCAGCTTGGCAGCCCCGGACGGTGGACCTGAGCCCCTTCGCCGGCCAGACAGTTCGGCTGCAATGGTCCTTCGATACGATCGACGAATACTACAACAACTTCCGCGGCTGGCAGGTCGATGCGGTGACCGTGACGACCGACGCGCTTCGGTGTGAGCTGACGCCGCCGTTGCTGACCGGCGATCTCAATTGCGACGGAGTGGTGGATTTCGGCGACATCAACCCCTTCGTGCAGTGCCTCGTGGCCGGCGGGTGTCCGTAGCAGTCCGTTGAACAAGGGTATAGACACCGCGGGGGAACGATGCAGCGCTACCGCGAAAACCCGCCGGCGCGGAGCGAGTCCCCCCTTTTCGACGGACACCTAGAGAACCCGAGCCAGGACTGACTTGGCATAGTCCTGGTCGCCGCAGAAGTCCTCGGGCAACGGGAGGCGCTCTCGCAGCTCACATTGCCGCCGCTCGGCCCGCGCCGCCGCGACCAGAACGTGCTCCAGACGGGCGAACGACATCTCGCGCAGGTTGACCGACAGCAGGACCAGGCCGCCCGGGTCCAGCACCGTCAGCGCGCCGCGCACCAGCCGGTCCAGGTCACGTTCGAGAACGAAGGTCCGGCGACTGCCTTTCTGCCGGGCGAATGTCGGCGGGTCAAGGAGGATGAGATCGAAACGCCGGCCCTGCCGAACCGCGCGCCGGTAGTAATCGAGAACGTCGGAGCAGATGAAACGCTGCGGCTCCGGCGCGACCCCATTCGCCTCCAGATTCCGGCGGCCCCAGGTCAGCGACTTCTTCGAGATATCCACGCTCACCGTTTCACGGGCGCCGCCCAGCACCGCCGCCAGGGTGAAGCCGCAGGTGTACGCGAAGGCGTTCAGGACACGCCGGCCGCCGGCGAGCTGTCGGACACGCAGGCGACTGAGCCGGTGGTCGAGGAACAGCCCCGTCAGGTATCCATCATACGGCCGAACCAGGAACGTCATTCCGTGCTCAAGTACCGGCAGCTCGGGCGGGACTTGCGCGCCGATCCAGGGACTGGGGTCCCGATGTTGCCGTTCCAGGTCGGCCGAGACCGCGCTGCGGTCCTTCGGGTACACCTTGCGATACACGGCCTCGCTTCCCAGCGTTTGGGCAACGTGTGCGCAAAGGTCGCGCGCCGCCGACTCGCTCAACTTGAGTTGCCCCTCATGAAGCTGCGCGACGAGGACGGGTCCCAGTCGCTCGATCACCAGTCCGGCGATGCCGTCGGCAACCGAGTGAACCATCCGGCCGACGGCGGTCGCCGGCTGAGCGAGCAACGACGCACGCCGCCCCAACGCCTCAGCGACCCGCGCGAGCGCGTCCGACTCACCGCCGGCTCCCTTGCGCGGCGCCGTCGCCCGACAAGCCTGCCGCCGTTTCATTGCCCGGCCACGTGCAGGACGTGATAGTGCTTCTTGCCCTTGCGCAGAATGACGAAACCGCCGGGCAGCAGGTCGGTCTGCGAGAGAGTGTAGTTGCCGTCGCGCACGATGACGTTGTTCACCGAAACCCCGCCCGCGGTCACGTCCTGGCGGGCCCGGCCGCGAGACGGATACAGGCCCACGTCGGCGAGCAGCGATACCAGGCCGGCGGCGGGGGTGCCGAGGTTCTCCGGCGCAAGCGCGGTGCGCGGCGCACCGTAAAACGCCTCTTCGAGCTCCTGCCCGGACAACGCGCGATAGTCCGCATCCTTGCTGAACAGCACGTCGGCGGCGCGCTGCGCCCGACCGAGCGCCTCCGGTCCGTGCACCAGCCGTGTGACCTCCTCGGCCAGCACCTTCTGGGCCGCCCGGCGCTCCGGCGCCGAAGTCACGGTCCGGCCAAGCTCGTGAATCTGGTCGACCGTTAGCGAGGTGAACGTGCCCAGATACCGAACCACGTCCTGGTCATCGGTGTTGAGCCAGAACTGGTAGAACTGGTATGGACTGGTCCGTCGGGCGTCCAGCCAGACGTTTCCTTCTTCCGACTTCCCGAACTTCTTGCCGTCCGCGCGCGTGACCAGCGGCGTGGTCAGCCCATAGGCCTCAACGCCGCGCAAACGCCGGATCAAGTCCGCCCCTGAAAGGATGTTGCCCCATTGATCGCTGCCGCCCATCTGGAGCGTGCAGCCGTACCGATCGTACAACTCCAGGAAGTCGTAGGCCTGAAGCAGGATGTAGGTGAACTCGGTGTACGAGATGCCGTGCTCGCGCTCCTCCAGCCGCATGCGCACGGAGTCGCGCACGATCATCTGGTTGACCGAGAAGTGCTTTCCGATGTCGCGCAGGAAATCCACCAGTCCGAGCCGGCACAGCCAGTCGGCGTTGTTGACCAGAACGGCACCGTCGCCGCTGAAATCCAGAAACCGCTCGGCCTGCCGGCGAATGCCGGCGAGGTTGACCGCAAGCTGCTCCTCGCTGAGCAGCGTTCGTTCCGTTTCCCGCCCGCTGGGGTCGCCGATCAGACCCGTACCGCCGCCCATGACGGCGATCGGCCGGTGCCCCGCGCGCTGGAACCGTTGCAGGGTGACCAGTTGTGACAAGCTGCCGACATGCAGACTGTCGGCGGTCGGGTCAAAGCCGATGTACCCGACCATGCGCCCTTGCCGGAGCACGTTCGCCAGTTCCGGCGACGAGACCTGGTGGATCAGGCCGCGCTGCTCAAGATCGGCAAAGAAATCCGTCGCCATGCGGAAACATTGCCTCGGACCCCCGGAGAACGAAACCGGAGCATCACCGGGACGCGGCCGCCGCCGGTCGTCCCGGTGACACTGGTCCTGCGAACTTCCCATCGTTGGCTGGCGCGCGCCAACCGTCTACTTCTTCAGACGGAAGCGTCCCCGGCCGACTTTGGTGACCCCTTTCAGCTCGGTCAACGCGATGCCGACACTCTTGGCCAGCGTCTTGTTCTTGGTCTTGTACCCGGCGGCCAGCACGGCGGAGGTGATGTCCTTCACGGTCATCACGCCCTGTCCGCTCAGCACGTCCACGAGGTACGACTTCAGCGATCCGGGACGTGGAGCGCCTCCGGGGGGACGGCCCGGCGGGCGGCCCGGACGCCCCGCCGCGCGCTGCGCCGGCGCTGCCGGCCGGCCCATCACCGCCAGGGCGTTTTCCACGGCGCCGATCTGCGCATCGAGTGCGCGGCGTTGCGCCAGCAATTCCATATGGTAGCTCTGCACGCCGCGGAGGGCGCTACTCAGGCCGCCGGCTGGTCCGGTTCGCACCATCGGTTTCCTGCCAGCCGTCTTGCGCGCCGCCGTCGGGCGTTTCTTCCTGGGCATCACATTTCTCCAATAGGTGTTACTACCATGTACACTGCCGGCAGCCGCGATACCCGGCCGGCAGCACGGGCGTCCATTTAAGCGTCGGGACGGGACACGTCAAGCGGTGGACTTGATTTCTATAGAGAAACACCGGAAGGAAACTGATCTGGAGGGTATCGTGCAGCCCCGCTGTCCGTGAGACACTGACAGAAGGACCTGTTCCAAGACCGCTTTCCCCGTGCTGAGCGGGTATGGAGAGGGGGGAGATACGCGCGAAAGTGATCCTCCCCTGCCCCCTCTCTGAGGACTCCCGGGACAGCTACTAAATCGCCGTGCGCGATCTTGCGCCGCGCGCCGGGAGGGCGAGCCTCCTGGCGAGCCGCGGCTCGGCGGGAGCCTCGCCCTCCCGCGTCGCATGATTGCGCACGGTGATTTAGAAAGAAAGGTCGCCGTCCTCGCACACCGGCTGGGCCGCGGCGTCCCGCAATCCGACGACCGACTTCAAGACGTCCCGCAGTTGTTCGGGACGGAACGGCTTGCGCACGTACCCGCGGGCGCCGGCGTTCAACAACGCCTGGATGCGCGGCTCGCTGCCTTCGGTGGACGCAATGATGACGGGAATCTCGCGCACGCGGGGATCGTCGTGCATTCGCGCCAGCAGCTTCATGCCGTTCATGAGCGGCATGTTGATGTCCAGCAGCACGACGCTGACCGGGTGCTCCGCCATGCGCGCCAGGGCCTCGATCCCGTTTGATGCCTCGAAGACCGTACCTACGTCCAGCCCGCTCATGGCCAGGGTGCGCTTGATCATGCCGCGCATGGTCTCCGAATCATCCACGATCAATATGTTGGCAGACATGGCGATCTTCCTACTGTTTGGCGAACAGCGCCCGCACCGAGGTCAGTTCGCCCACCACCTCGGCTCCCAGACCTTCGAGATCCGACTGCACGAGTCCATGCCGCGCGAGAGTGGCCGCGCTGGCCCGATACGACAACCCGTCGTCTCCGCCGCCGATGCCCAACATCAGGGCCACTGTGTCGGCCAGGTGCACCGCATCGACCAGCTCGCTCGGGGCCGGCAGCGCCTCGGGCTCGTGGTGGTAACGCGCACAGTCCACGATCGGCTGCGGCAGCTTCCACGCTTCGGCCAGCCGTGCGCCGACCTCCGAGTGGGTGTACCCGAGGACCTGCTGCTCGGCGTCGCAGAACGAGACGTGGTCTTCGGCCACGCGCTGCACGATCTCCGCGTAGGCGCGGCTCACGAACTCATTCAAGACCACCTTCCCCGAATCGTGCAGCAGACCGGCCGTGAAAAGCAGCGCACTCTGCGACAGACGCATCCGCCGCGCCAACAGGCGCGCCGCCAGCGCCACCGCGACCGAGTGGGTCCACAGCGCACCGGCCGGCAGCCCGTAGCCCTCCTGCGGCGCGCCGAGCATGGTCCGCGCATACGCTGCCATCGCCAGTTGGAACACCTTGGTCGTGCCGAGCAGATGCACGGCGTCTTCGAGCGAGCTCACCTCGCGCCCCACGCCGTAGTACGCCGAGTTGCACAGCCGCAGGAGCTCGGCGGTCAGAGTCGGGTCGTACCGGAGCGCCTCGACGATGTCGGACAGGGAGCTGTTCGGATCGCTGACCACCTGCACGAGATGCAGGACGGTGTCCCGCAGGTGCGGCAGCGTCCGCACACGCTGGATGATCTCGTCCAGCACAACGGTAGTCATAGCGGCACCTCCTGGTTCCGTGACCGTATGGTGACTGTCCCTGTCCCCACCTCCAGCTTCATGGTCCGGCTCAGCGCGCCCCCCACGTGCTCGGCGCTGATCATCACGCCGTTCTTCCAGAAGATCTTGCGCAACGCCAGGTAGTTCCGCTTGCCGATGTTGAACGTGCCGTTGTCGTCCAGTAATTGGGAACCGCCGGCGATCTTGATGACCAGCCGGTTCTTGACCGCCCCGAGCTCGTAGACCGCCCGGAACAGCTTGGGGACGCCGGTGTCGCAGAACATGGCCGGGTTCGCCCGTGCCCGGTCGGGGGACAGCTCCGCCGCCGGCAACATGTAGTGCAGCATTCCCCCCACGCGCGCGACCGGGTCCCAGATCGACACGCCGATGCAACTGCCCAGCGAGTACGTGATCAGCGTGACACCGGCGTCCGCCGAAACGGCCAGGTCCGCGATGTCCACGACGACAACGGGCATTCAGATTCTCACGAAGGCGCGCCGGAGTCCTGCCAGGGCGCCCCGCACGCCGCGCGCGGGGCGCACTCAGGCCGCGCCGGCCGAGGCGCCCCGGAGGTCCACGGCGCATCGCCGCGTCCGCGCGGGACGCGGCGTGCGTCCCGTTCCGCCGGCCAGGTTCACGCGACCTCGGCCGCGGCCGTCACGCTCTCCAGCGCCGCCGTCAGCTCCTCGGAGCGCAGGACCTGGTCGATGTCCAGGAGGATCTTGACGTCATCCTTGACCTTGCCCATTCCCATGATGAACGTCGTGTCGACCGATGCGCCGAGGGGCGGCGGCGGGTCGATCTGGCTCGCGTCGATATCCAGGACTTCCTGGACCGTGTCCACGATGATTCCGACCAGTGAGCCCACGTCAACCACCACGATGCAGGTCTGTTCGGTGTACTCGGCCGCCTCCAGCCCGAATTTCAGCCGGAGGTCGATCACCGGGATCACCTTCCCGCGCAGGTTGATCACGCCCTTCACGTAACCGGGCATCTGCGGGATCGACGTGATGTCCATGATCCCGATGATCTCCCGCACCTTGAGGATTTCGAGCCCGTACTCCTCGGAGTCCAGGCTGAACGTCAAGTACTTTCCGCCGTCCGCCGTGCTCCGGAGCCCGGAGTTCTTCGCCAGTTCTACCGTTTGCATCGTGACACTCCTACGTGGGCGCGCCGACCAGCTCCGCCAGTCGCTCGACGCCGCCTGGTTCAGGAATCTCCTGTTGAGAGGGAGTACGTGCGGGACCGTCGCAGCCCGGCGCTGCCGAGTAGTCCCGCGTGACGGGCTCGGGCGCCTCCGCCGGCGCAGCGTCGTGGAACGACGCGCTGCTCTGCCGTTTGTACAGCGCCAGCAGGCCGCTGGGCTCGAGGATGAGGCCGACGCGGCCGTCCCCGAGGATGGCGGCCCCGGAAACGCCCAACGCGCCCTTGAACCGCTCGCCCAGCGTCTTGATCACGACTTGCTGCTGGCCAATCAGCTCGTCGACGACCAGCGCGATCTTCAGCCCGTCGCACTGCACGATTACCGCCAGGCTTGCGCACGGATCGATCGGCTCGCCGTAGCCGAACAGGGCCCCCAACTGGATCAGCGGACAAAGCTCGCCGCGCACCTGGAGCATCGCTCCCCGGCGCTGGACGGTGGTGATCTGGCGGGGTTCGGGCCGCAGCGACTGCTCGATCAGAATCGTCGGGATGATCATGCGCTCCGCGCCGACCCGCACCAGCATCCCATCGATGATCGCCAGCGTGAGCGGCAAGCGGATGAGGAACGTGCTGCCCCGTCCTTTCTCCGACTGAATCTCGATCTTGCCGCGCAACTGTTCGACGTTCCGGCGCACCACGTCCATCCCGACCCCGCGGCCGGAGATGTCCGTGACCTTCTCCGCCGTCGAGAAGCCGGACTGCATGATGAGCGCGAAGACCTGCTGCTCGGTCAGCGACTCCTCCGGCCGCACCAGGCCGCGCTCGATCCCCTTGGCCAGCAGCTTGTCGCGATCCAGCCCCCGCCCGTCGTCCCGCACCTCGATTACGATGCTGTCGCCCTGGTGGTACGCGTTCAGCGTGATGTGCCCGCCCTCCGGCTTGCCGGCCCGCCGGCGGTCCGCCGGCGCTTCGATGCCGTGGTCGACCGCGTTTCGCACCATGTGTACCAGCGGGTCCGAAATTTGCTGGATCACGTTCTTGTCCAGCTCGGTCTCCTCGCCCGTAATGGTCAGTTCGACGCACTTGCCGGCCTTGCGCGCCACGTCGCGGACCACCCGCCGCATCTTGTGGAAGGTCTGCCCGATCGGGACCATCCGCATGGCCATCGCCGTTTCCTGCACGTCGCGCACGATCTTGGTCACCTGGGACACGTTGCGCTGCAACTTCTCATCCCGCAGCGCCGCCCCAGCCAGCCCCACCATCGACTGGGCAATCACCAGCTCGCCCACCGCGTCTACCAGCAGATCGAGCTTGCGCGTATCGACCCGGATCGCCTGGTCGCCGAGTGCACTGCCAGCCCCCTGCTGGGCCAGCGCCCGCTCCACGGACTGCGGCGCGGCGACGCCTTCCTCGACCAGGATCTCGCCGAGCCGGCGCGGCGGCCGGGGTTCGGTGGCCTGGACTTCGAGGGCGGCCTGCACGTCTGAGGCCGCCACCAAGCCTTCGGCCACGAGCACTTCGCCCAGCTTTGGTCGAGGTTCCGCGTCCGTCTCGACGTTCCGTTCGCCGGCTGCCCGCCGCAGCTTCCCGATGATCGTCGCGACCTCCGGCTGCGGGCAGGCTTCGCCCGTGGGTTCCGCCAGGTACTGCCGAATCGCCTGGAGTTGCAGCTTCAAGACATCCACGCCGGCGAAGATCAGATCGATGATCCCCGCCGTGATACGCAACTCGTTCCTCCGCCCGAGATCGAGGATCGTCTCCATCTCGTGCGTCAGACGGTTGATGTCCCGGAGATTGAGGAAGCCGGCGATGCCCTTGATGGTGTGGAACGGCCGAAACAGCTCGTTGATCTTGGCCGTGTTGCCCGGCTCGGTCTCCACCTCCAGCAGGCCCCGCTCAATGGCGTCCATGTGCTCCACGGCTTCCTCGAGGAAGCCTTCCAGGTGCTCGCGCTCATTGAGGTCCAGGTGCAGTGGCTCGCTCGTGTACTTCGCGTCCACCGCCGCGACTTCGGCCGGCGGCGCTGCCGGCTGGGCAGGTTCGGCTGGCGGCGGAGCGTGCGTCACGGCGGCCGGCGGCGCAGTCGGCTTGGCGGCCACGGCCGCTGCCGGTGCGGTCGCCACGGTCGGTGTCGCAGGCGTCGTCACGGCCGGCGGAGGATTGCCGATTGCCGAGGCGATCCGGGCGCTCAGGTCGTCGGCCTCGACCGGCTCTCCCTGGCCGGCCCGCGCGATGACCCGCACGGTCTCAACGACGAGCGCGATGCCCGCGTCGGGATCGGCTGCCTCATCCAGGATCAGCCGCTCCAGCAACACGACCAGGTCCTGGGCCAGTCGGCCCGCTGTTTCGCTGACGGCTCGTTCCCCGGCGGGCGAAGCTCCCTCGACCACCTTCTGGGCCCAGGAGTGCATCTGGGCCAGACGACCGAGGTCGTTGCGCTCCAGCGGCACTGCCACCGCCTCGACCAGCTTGCCAATGGCTTCCGTCGCCGCATTCATCGCTGTTTGATCTGACATGCGTTCGTCCTGAGCGAACTGCCGCAACATCTGGAGGCCGCGCTGCATTGCAGCGGACCATCGCCACACTTGGCCGCACCAACCTGTCACTGGGGTTATCGAACGCCGTGCAGCGACAATTGAATAGGCTCACGGCCGCCAACACGGGCGCCCCGTAGTTCGTGATCCTGACAGGTGCCGTACGGCGGTCGCCGCCCGATAACCCCCCCCCACACCGCTTGCGCCCCGGCCGCCACCACGAGACGCGCGCCGCAGAGCACCTCGTCGCCGGCGCAGTGCCCCGGAGAAGCTCGATCGCAAATCGCACGGGTGCCCGGCCGGGCCGCGGCCGCGGGCCGGACACCCATGCTTCCCCCCTTGGGCGGTCAGTCACGTGTGATACGCCGCCGCACGTCCCAGCCGCAACGTCACGCCCCCGCGCTGAGGATGGCGACGAACGGGTTGATGTCGGCGAACGTCACGTAGCCGTCGCGGTCCACGTCTGCTGCGCAGCGCTCTGCCACGGTGGCGGCCGCCGGGTTCACCATCACCGCCACAAAGGGGTTGATGTCCTCGAAGTCCACCGTGCCGTCACCCGTGACGTCGCCGGCGACGCACTCCACGATCGACAGGCGAATCGTGAAAGGCTCCGAGTCCGCGTACTGCGTCGAGCCGCGGTCGTCCAGAATGAACGTCCCATACCACAGCGTCCGCAGCGGGTCGTAGGCGGGGTCGTCGCAGTCCACGATGAACTGCACGTGCCGGTGCAGCACGTCCGACCCGAGCGGCAAGCTGTCGCCCGCATAGCGGATGTTCGCGCTGCCGTATCGGACCCGAAACGCCGGCGTCATGTCTTCGTACGCCACCAGGTAGATCGCCGCTCCGTACGCCAGCGAGTAGAAATCGTACTCGGGAGCCGGGTCGAAGTTCGCGTCAAATCCCGGATCGGTAGCGCGCCAACTCGTCGGCGGCGCCGGCGGATCGGGAATCGGTATGAGCAGGCCGATGCCGGCCGCCGGGTCGAAGCAGGGGTAGTTCGCGTCGAACGGCTTGTACTTGAGCTGGCCGGCGGCCGACCGCCCGACGGCGATGTCGCCGGTGTGTTGCCCCAGGAGCTGGTCCGCCCCGGCCAGTAGTGTGATCGAGGCCCCCAGCACGATATGAACGTGCAGCTTGGCAGTCATGGCACTTCCTCCTGATTGAACTCGCGGTGCCTCCTTCGGCACGCGGGAACATTGCGCGGCGTGCAAGCCAGCGCGTGGGCGCCGATGCGCTGATTCGCGCGGCACCGCAGCGCCAATACCGCGGCGAGCAGCGGGATCAACGTCCCCGGCTCGGGCGTGAAAGCCACCGTCACCGGGTCCGACGGGCCATGCGCCCCCGCGGTTCGCAGGTCGACGAAACGGAACGTCACCTCCCAGGCCGAAACGTTGGGATCGTAACTGGGGTCGGCGGCGTCGATGTGCCACCATACATGCGCGTGAAACTCCCCGACGCCCGGGAAGTTGTACACTTCGCCGGGGAGAATCTGAAACCCCGGCTCGCCGGGGCCCAGCGGATTCCACACCTTGAATTCCGGCCGGCTGACCGCGATCAGCTCGAATGCGATGTCCGCGTCGGGATCGACGGGTACGAACGACGGGTCATGCGGATCGGGCGCGTCGAGCGCGATCAGGCCGGGGTCATCGAGGGTCCAGCCGGCCAACAGCGGATCGTCCGAGGGCGGCAACGGATACGGAAACAGCAACGGGTCATACTCCACTTGCAGGGCGTTGGTGTTCTCGTCAACACCAATCACGAAATCCTCCCCATGACCGTGCCACGTCGCCGCCAGCGCGGCGAGCGGCGCCATTAACGTCCAAGCGATTACCAAGCGAAACATCAGCCTTCTTCCTCCAAAGTTGTTTGCACGCGGGAGGTCTCAGCCGAGGCCTCAGCGCGCGATCGTTGGTTCGTACTTGTTGACCAGCCAGATCACTTCTTCATCCGGCTGGATCGTCGCGGGATCGATCGCATACGTTTCCTCAAACGCGAATCGCTCCCCGTGGCCGTCCAGCAACCCGTAGTTCGCCCGGCCCGCGTGCCGCTCGAGCATCACCTGCTTGCCGGCCTCGCGGCGCTCGTATGGGTAGAACGTCTCCCAACCCTCCGGGTGGACGTGGTCGGCCAGGGCGTAGTTCCCGGTCTCCGCCAGCTCGACGAACAGAATCGTCGCCGCCGGCCGCTTGATCCAGTCCAGGCGGTTATACCCGTGCCCATCCCGCCAGTGCAGCGGGCTGTCGATGCCGCCCGCGGCCACGTAGAAATTGGTGGCGTAGCTCGTGCGGCGCAGGGGGCCGTCTGGCTTGAGCGGCCGGGTCCAATGCGGACTCTGGTCGGCGGGGCAGCGGAGCACGTTCCGGTTCTCGCCGTACTCCTTCGCCATCGTGTTGATCCACGCGTACGCCGCGCGGGCCTCGCCGCCGCCGTGCATGTAGCCAAACTCCGGCAGCCAGCCGCGGTTCGATTCCGCGTACATGTAAGCCGCCAAGCTCAGAGTACGCAGGTTGCTTTCACACAGGACCGAGCGAGCGTGCTGCCGGGCCCGACTCAGCGCGGGCAGCAGAATCGAGACGAGTACGCCGATGATCGCCACGACCACCAGCAATTCGATCAACGTGAACCCGCGCAGCGCGGATCCACGGCGAGTGGGATTCGGCGCCATGGAGCACCTCTCAAGAGCAGACGCAAATGAGCTGGGGAGACTCAGAGCCGATTCAGCCTACGCGGAACAATTGCAGGTCGGCGGGCCGCGTGCCAGCGGCACGGCAGGCTCGCGACAGCACACCTCGTGGGGGGCGAGTGTGAGCCAGGCCAGGGTGAATGGGGGCGTGACGATGTCCGGTGCGTCGGCGTAGTGCGGCACAATGAAGTGGCTGGTGATACAGGTCGCGCATTCGCCGCAGCCGTGCGAATCGGCAACTGCTTTCCACGCGGCGTCACCTTCCCCGCAGTCGCAACTCGCGTGGTGGTGCCACGCATGGATTGGCACCGCGATCGTCGGGGCGACGGTCGCCAGCGCGAGCCAGACAATCAGGTGACTACGCATTCGCACGATCACCGGCTTGTACGACGTCCGAGATGCCGACGCCGGTACTACCAAGTATTACCAGTGGAATTTTAGCCCGACCCGACTGCGTGTCAATACCCACGAGTTGGCAGTTGCCGGCAGCGAATTGGCATCGTCCTATAATCGCGCGTCCAGAGTGCACTGCTTCGACGCGGTTGGCGCGTGACGACGGCGCCAACCCACTCCGAGCCGCGGGCGGACCCCAAGCAACTGTACGGACGCTCGAACCGGACGCGGCTGAAGCGGAGAACGTAGTAATGGATTTGATTTCGTCGCACGACGAGGCCTAAAACCCAGCGAGGAAGTTGGCGTCGTGCTAGCTGCGCCGCTGTTGGGCGCATCCTCCGGAAACGAAGCGTGTCGGGCCGCGAATTTGTGTCGTTGGAGGGAGTATGTACCTGCAAGCAATCCGCCGTTCACAAGTCGTTTTTCTTACTATCCTTGCGTTGTTTGTCAGCGCGCCGGCCGTGGCAGCCACCGTTGCCACGTTCGCCGATCCTGCCGTCGATGGCAGCACTCCGCTGTTTGAGCTGGCGGGCACGACGTTCACTGGCGGTTGGAGCGGCAGCAACCTCGATCTCGAGGTGCCCATCACGGGCGACGTCTGGCAAGACGCGACCTTCACGATGTTGCCGCTTACCGTGGTCGGCATGGGCCAACTGAGCAGCGGCTGGATCGAGTTCTACAAGAGCCCCGCGGACGGCGGCGGCCTGGCCCTGCGGATCGACTTCGATGCCGCGTTCCTGGCCCCGTTCGGCTTCGGTGCGTCGGACACCTTCCTGGGGCAGACTGTGACGTTTACCGGCCCCGGCATTCCCGCCGGCCTCGTTGAGGAGACCTTCGCCTTCAGCTTCGCCAACCCGGTCTACACGGGAAACGGGTACACGTACACGGCGTCGTTCACCTCCTCGGCCGTGCCGGAGCCGGGCAGCCTGGTTCTACTGGGACTCGGGCTCCTGCGGCTTCTCCGCCGGCGTTAACTGCGGCGTCCTACTTGGCATCGACAACGGCGATCGGCTTCAAGCTGGTCGCCGTTTCTGTTTCCCGGCAGCGGCCGGGCGGTCCAGCGACGGAACGGACGCACCCGAGAGTCCTCCGGCGCCCGTGGCGGCAATTCCGCCGAGGTCCGCGGGGAAGGGCCGTGTCTTATTCTGGAAGCACTTGTTCGCTGCCCGCCGCCGCGGGCTACCGAGGCAGCAACACGTCGGGAAGGGGGCGGGAAGCCAGCCGAGGCGGCAGCAGGCGGTCGGATCGTCGAGGCCGGCTTGCGGTCCCGAGTTCGTGGCCGATGGTCTCGATCATCCGTCGTCGAGATCATCGAATAGAGTGGGCTCGCGCGGCTTCGGCGGTCGGCGCATCTCGGGCGTCGGCTTCGGGACTTCGTCCGCGGTGAACCACGGCAGAGCCGGGCGCGGCTGGCCGGTGTCCGGCGGAGGTGCCGGATCGAGGGGGGCGTCATTGTCCACGTTGGATTCCTTTGACGATTCGTTCCAGCAGGTCTCGCTGGGCCGGATAGGTTGCGAGGGTTGCCTCGAGGATCCAGAGGACGTTGAGCAGCTCGGCGGTGAATTCGGCGGTCCAACGTTCGGGGCGGATGTCGTCGAGCGGCGAGGATTTTCGCACATTTCGCGGGCGCCTCTTGCGGTAGTTCAGCCACGACTGCACGACCTTGAGCCCGGAGACCTCGAACTCGTACACGTCGCGGGCAACGGGGGCGAACGCGCCCTCGCCGACGAGCAGTGTACCGTCGCCGACCCGCCTCTCCCGCGCATGAGCTGCGAAAGCGGTTCAGCTCGGTACGGGAATCAGTACGTGAGCAGGAGGCGATCGGCCACCACTTCGCCCTCGAGAGTCTGCCCACGCATCTGGAGACGACGTAGCATCGAGCGCCCGCAATTCACAAGGATCTCCCGCTCGAACAGGCCCGTCGGGATCGGCAGGCGGCACAGGTGGTCGCCGGATCGCTTGGTTCCGTCGATGCTAAGTGCTACGTACACGTCGCGCGCTTTGCAGTCGGCGATCGCATCCAGCAGTTGCCGTAACCGGAAGCGCTGCGCGCCGTAGAGGATCGCCTGACTGTGCGTGTAGGGCGGGTCGCAGTAGACCAGGTCACCGGGCTTGGCTTGCGCTATGGCTTCGCGGTAATCCAACTGTCGAAAACACGCCCCTTGTGTCCGGCGGTGCCACTCGTCGACGCGCTCGGCGAAAGCGTCGGGCGCAACGGGCCGGTGCGGTCCGCACGGCGTTGACATGTATCCGTCCGCCTGCCGGAAGCGGACCACTCCGCCGTAGCACGACCGGCACAAGAAGAGCAAGTCAGCCCCATTGGGCTGCCGGTTGTACGACGCCTTAATGCGCTCGTACTCGGCGACTTTGTCGCCGCTCATCATGCACACGTAGCGCTCGGCATACCAACGCTTCAGCCTCTCGGGGTCTGTGCGCAGCGTTTGCCAGATTTCCATAAGTGGCGCGAAGGTGTCGGATCCTACCGCCCGTTTCGGCTGAAGCGTCCCCAGCACGGCGCCGCTGCCCAGGAACGGCTCGAAATAGACCCCGTAGTTGGTTGGGAAATATGACGCGATCTCGTGCGCCATGCGCTGCTTGTTCCCAATCCACTTCAGCAGCCCGGTCGTGAAAGGCGGGACCTCGACGGATCGCCCGTTGCCGAATAGCAGCGTCTGCATGAACGCATCCTGTTCGAGCGCTGAGTTCGCCGCAAGCGCACGAGCGTCCAGGACTGTATCCTGATTTGGGATTCCCGTCAACCCTGCATATTGTGCCAGCCATGTCGCGTCAGGGTGCGATGGCGGTGAGGCAGCGGTTGCTGGTGCTCCTGCGCCAGATGCGGCAGGACGCCGGCCTCCGGCAGGCCGACTTGGCGCGGAAGATCGGACAGCCCCAGTCCTTCGTCAGCAAGTACGAATCCGGCGAGCGCCGGCTCGACATCCTGGAGCTCCGCGCGATCTGCACGGCGGCAGGAGTATCCCTGAGCGACTTCGTCCGGCGGCTGGAGGGCGACGCGGATTGAAACCGGACGTGCGTTTCCTGAACCAGCCCAAGCACTTCTGGGCGAACGTACGCCTGGTCAGCCAATGCGTCGGTTATACGTCGCGCGGGACGGGGCAGATTCGTGTGCCCGACCTGCCCACGATCCTTAAGGCTCTTCACGAACTGGGGCTCGACACGGCGGAAGTCGCCGACGCGTTCGGCAGGTCGACGAAGTTCGGCGACCTGCTCCTGGCCTATTTCGCGTATCGGGCTGATGTGCTGAACAAATCGGTCGCGCCCCGTCTGATGAATGCCGAACAGGCCGCGCGGGCTTTCGCGCGGGTGCGGAGACAGACCAAGTCAAAGCTCCCCATCCCGATGAACAAGCAGAAGGGCGACAAGAAGAAGCCCGCCTATCTCACGGCGATGGTGAACATGCTCATCCACGCCAACATAAGCGGCCTGCCTTGCGACTATGACCCGCGCGAACTGACGACGTTCACCCGCGGGGGGGCACCACTCCGGACACTTGCGCGGCGCATCGACGGTGCCTTCCCGTCCGTCTTCAATCCCATCGCCGTGTGGGAGATCAAGGAGTACTACCACACCACGACCTTCGGGAGCCGCGTCGCCGACGGGGTCTATGAGACGCTGCTGGACGGCCTGGAATTGGAGGAGTTGCGGCAGTCCGAGAAAGTCCACTGCCGGCACTACCTCATGATTGACGCCCATTACACGTGGTGGGACTGCGGAAGGTCATACCTGTGCCGAATCGTCGACATGCTGCACATGGGCTATGTCGATGAAGTGCTCGTGGGGACCGACGTTGTGGAGCGACTGCCGTCACTCGCGAGGGAATGGGTTGCGCTGTATCGCGCCTCCGGGCAGGGCCGACGTTGACAACCCAACGCGCGACCGCAGCAGATCGAGTCCCATAACCACCGGAAGCACTCGCTTGGAGCCGCGCGGCGGCCGGCGGGCAGGTCGCTACAGGCGACTCGCTCCGGCGAGCTCAGGGGCGGCCGCTACATCGCCTTTCGCGGCGGACTGCTGGCCGCCGGTTCTCGGTCCCCCTTTGCCTGTGGTTGCCGACAGTCGCACTTGCGCCCCCGCGGCGGCCGGTGAGACCGCCGGCGTTTGACTCCCGTCTTCGCGTGCGGCTAGCATCAAATGACAAAAGAGCAACTGATCCGCTAGGCCGGTTTGCGGAACAGCCGTGACCCTGTGTCCGTGTGCTGCGGTCGCAGCCAGGAGGGCGAACATGCGTATCGGCATCATCGCGGCCTGCCCGTTTCCGGCCAACCACGGTACCCCCGGAGGTATCCGCGAACACGCCGAAGCTCTGGCCGAGCTGGGCCACGAGGTCCACATCATCACCTACGCGGCCCGTCAACCGGGTGTGGTCCGCAGGGCGCGGATCCATCGGATTCCGAGCATCGGGCCTGTTCACCGGATCGTGGTCGGCCCGACGGTCGCGAAGATCTTCTGGGACCTGCTGCTCGTGCTCAAGACGATCAGCGTCGTCCTGCGCCACAAGATCGACGTGCTGCACGGCGTCAACTACGAGGGCGCGCTGGTGGGCGTTGTGGCGCGGTGGCTGACCGGTCGGCCTCTTGTCTATGGGGCGGTCAACACGATGGGCGACGAACTCCACACCTACAAGTTCATCCGCCCCGTGAAGCTGGCGCGCTTCGTCGCCTGGGTGCTTGACCGCTGCGTACCCCGCATGGCGGACTATGTCGTGTGCTGCACGCCTCAGATCCGCGACTGCCTGCTGCGCCTGGGGGTGCCCGCGCAGCGCGTCACTGTTGTACGCCTGGGCATCGACCTCGGTCTGTTTGCCGACGCCACGGTGAACGGGGCGCGCCAGCGCATGGGCGTCGGGGATGAGCCGCTCGTGGTCTATACGGGCGTACTCAACAAGTTCCAGCGGATCGACTACCTGCTCCGGGCGATGCGCGTCGTCGTCGGGCGGCTGCCGCGGGCCAAGCTCGCCTTCGTGCGGACCCTCGAGGACCACGCTCATGAGCGCGAGGTGGAGCGTCTGGCACAGGCGGAGGGCGTGGCCGACGCCGTGATCTTCCCGGACGTGATTCGGCTGGGAGACCTCCCGGCCTACATCGCGGCGGCGGACACGACCGCCGTCCCCCGGCCGGATTGCCCGGGGGTACCCGTGAAGCTCCTGAACTTCATGGCCGTGGGCAAGCCCGTGGTGGTCACGAAGGGATCGAGCCAGGGCCTGCGCGACGGCGAGGAGGCCCTCATCACGGCCGACCACGATCCGCAGGCGATGGGCGAGGCGCTGCTCCGCGTGCTGATGGACAAGGGGCTGGCGGAATCGCTGGGGCGTCGGGCGCGGGAGGTGGCCTTCAGCCAATACGACCGGGTCGCGACTGCCCGCCAGGTCGTCGCCGTCTACGAGCGTCTGCTGGCAGGGACGCGGCAACCTCTGCCATGCCGTCCACGCGCAGTGGCCCAGCAGCCGCCCGACGCGCCCCGCAGGCCCGCGCCCCTGCCACGCCAGGCCGGCGGCAGCGCGGACCGGCACGCGCTCGACTTGCTCACCGGCCTGCCGTCGCCGATTGCGTCCTGAACCCTCGTGTGTCCCCAAGGCCCCGGTTCGGTCGGCACAACGCCTCGCGCGCTGGTTGCCCGTTGGTGCCTCGCGGCCGCGCGTCGGTGGGTGATCGCCCCGGGGGCATTGTTGACGGCCACCGAAGCGTCGAGTCTGATCCGCCGATCTGGAGCACGTCGAGGACTGGCGGCGCGCGACGATGATCAGGAAACTGCTTCGGAGTCTGTACGTCTCGTACGTGTACTTTCCGCACGTATGGCTACTGCGTCTTATCGGACCGCGCGCCGCAGTCCTGCTGACGCGCGGACTGTCCTGTCTGCTTTGGGCGACCGCGTGCCTTCGCCGACGGGTCCCGCTGCGCGCGACGATGAGGCGCGTGCTTCCACAAATCGACCCGCACCTATCGGTATCCACCGCGCTTCGCCGGCATCTTGCGCTCAAGCAGCAATTCTTCGTTGAACGGCAGGTCTACTCGACCGTCCGCGGGCGCCGGTTTGTGGCGCGAACGTATCGCACCGTTGAGGGCCGCGAGCACCTGGACGCAGCCCACGCCGCCGGCCGCGGCGCGATTCTCGTGGCCCACCACTTCGACATGTGCCGGATGATGTTTCCGGCGCTGAAGGAACTGGGCTACGACAACTACCACCACATGATCCGTGAGACGATTCACACGGGGCGCACCTTCGGGTTCATCGCGCGCGCGTTGGTTGTCAAGAAGACGCGCGACGAGGCGGCCGGCGGCGTGAGAGTCGTCTATCACGAGCCCGGCGTTACGTTCGGAGTCCTCTCCAATCTTCTGCGTGAAGGCGCAATCGTTGGCATCGCCGGCGACGGAATGGCCGGGGCACACTTCGTCGAGGTTCCTTTCCTGGGCGGCACGATGGCCTTTCCGACCGGGCCGGCCCGCTTGGCGGCCAGGACGGGAGCCCCGCTCATCTCGGCATTCTGTCTCCTGGAAGGACTCTTTTCTCACCGTTTGGTCCTTTATCCGCCGATCTACTGTGCAGACGACTCGCCGGCATCGATTGAGGCCGCCGTCCGGAGCTACGCGGGCCGGTTGGAGGAGCACATTCGGCGGCGTCCGTGGTCGTGGTGGGCATGGCGCCGCTTGCGTGTGTCGGACTCGCCGGGTGGCCGGATGCGCTTTGAGATCGCCGAGGGTGAGACGGACGATGAATGAGCGGCGGTCTCCTCGCGACGCGCGGGCTTCCGCGAGGACCGGGGCGACTTGCCCATCTTGTGCGGCACGTGGAGTGAAGGGATGAGCGGGTGATGCCGGGTGTAGCCAAGAGCTTGCTCGTCTGGTACGTCTTCTTTCCCCACGTGGCCCTGCTGCGGCTCATCGGTCCGTGGGCGGCCGTCGTAATCACCCGGGTCATCTGCTGGTTGCATTGGCTGTTCTTGCTCGCCCGAGGCGGCGGCCGCGTGGGGACCAACATGCGGCGCCTCGCTGGTCCATTCCCGCCGGGCCTTTCGGTCGCGACCGCACTGCGGCGGTACCTGGAGACCAGGCACCAGTTCTTCGTGGAGTGGAACATCTATCCCACGGTGCGCGGGCGGCGCTTCGTGGCGCGGACCTACCGAGTCATCGCAGGCCGGGAGCACCTGGACGCGGCGTTGGCCGGCGGCCGGGGGGCGATCCTGCTGTCGCATCACTTTGGCTTGTTCCGGATGGCGTTGCCGGCGCTGCGCGCGGCGGGCTACCAGACGCACACATTGGTGCTGCGCGGTGCGGACTATGCCGGGCAAGCCCACGACGCCGTCGCCCGGGCGGTGATGTACCGTAAGGTCAAGGTGGAACGCGCGAGCGACCTCGGCGTGATCTACCATCGGTGCGGGGCGGCGTTCGGGCGGATGAGCGCGATTCTCCAGCGGAACGGCATCTTGGCGATTGCGGCCGACGGAATGACGGGGTCGCACTTCGTGGACGTGCCGTACCTGGGTGGGCGAATCGTTCTGCCGACGGGGCCGGCGTGGCTGTCGTTGCGGAGCGGGGCTCCGATCCTGGTGACGATGACGGTGCTCGAGGGCCTGGCGCGTCATCGACTGACGATCCATGCGCCGCTGTATTGCCAGGGGCGCTCGCGGGCCGCGGTCGAGGAGCTCGTGCGGGCCTACGCGCAGATTCTGGATCGATACAGCCGGGAGTATCCCTGGGCCTGGTGGTCATGGCGCCGCATGCAGCTTGGTCAGGACGCCGACGGCGTGCCGCGTCTGGCGATCGACGAACGCGCCGAGGAGACGCGCACGTACTACGCGCCCGATTTTCGACCAGAGCTTGAGCCCGCATGAGCCCGGTCGGACCGTTTCCGAACCGGGTCCGCGGCGGCGCGGCTACAATCCGGGCCGGATGCGTGGCTCGGGCGGCCTGAAACAGCGTGTGAGCCTGCGAAGTTGAGTCACAGCGAACTACACAAGCGGGTCTCGGCTGAGGCGGCGCCGCCGACGCACGCCTCCCCGCGCCAGCCCGTGTTGTTGCTCGTGGGGTGGGACGGTGCTACGCCTGCTCTGCTCGAACGCTTTGCCCAGGCCGGCAAGCTGCCGACGGTCGACCGGCTGATGCAGGCCGGCGCGCTGCGGCGGCTGCGCTCGACCATCCCGCCCGTCACCGCGTGTGCGTGGTCCAGCTTCCTGACGGGCAAGAACCCGGGCAAGCACGGGCTGTTCGACTTCGTGACTCCGCACCCGGGCAGCTACAAGTTTGACTACACGCACGGCGGCTACCGGCGCGAGCGCGGCGGGGACCTGCTGGCACTGCTGAACCAGGCCGGGCTGCGGGTGGGCTGCGTCAACGTGCCGATGACTTACCCGCCCCGAACGATCGGCGGGTTCATGGTCAGCGGCCTGGATGCGCCCGATGAGAGCAGCGGGATTGCGTGGCCGCCCGACGTCTTCGCCCGGGTCCAAGCCGAGGTCGGGCCGTATCGCATCGACAACCGGCACCTCGGGGCGATGAAGGACGACGACCAGCGCCGCCGGGCGCTGGACGAGTTCAAGCGCATCGAGACGCGGCGGACGGATGTGACGCTGGCACTGCTGCGGCACAGTCCCGTGGATGTGCTCATCCTGGTCTACAACGCCACCGACCAAGTGCAACATCACTTCTGGCACCTGATGGAGCCGGAGGGCTGCGCGTATCCGGGAACAGACGCCCGCGCGGTGGCCCGGTTTCAGCACGCCGTCGAGGAAGTCTACGCGCACTGCGACGCCGAGCTGGGCCGGCTGCTGGCGCTCTTCCCTGACGCCGACGTGATGCTGATGTCCGATCACGGGGCCGGGCCGGTCTGCGGGCCGCAGGTGCGGTTGAACAACGCTCTTGCCGACGCCGGCTTGCTCACCTGGGCGCGGTCGCGGGGCACGTTCCTCGCGGACGCCGTGGCCGGACTGGATCGCGTTCTGCGGCGGACGCTCAGCGCGGAGCAGAAAGCGAAGCTGACCCGCTGGCTGCCCGCTGGACGGACCGGGATCGAGACTCTTGGCCTGCCGGCGGTGGACTGGAAACGCACGACGGCCTTCGCGTACGAGGGCTTCACGCTTTCGCCGTGCATCTGGATCAACCGCCGCGATCGGTTCCCCTCGGGCACCGTGGCGAGTGGCGAGGAGTACGAGCGGGCGTGTGCGCAGGTCATCGGGGCGCTCACGAGCCTGAAGGACCCGCGGACGGGCGCGCAGGTCGTCCCCCACGTTCTCCGCGCGGCTGAAATCTATCACGGCGAGCACGTGCCCGCGGCGCCGGACCTGATCCTGAATTGGTGGGATGCTCCGACCTTCACGATGGCCAAGTCGCATCCGAAGTTCAGCGGCCGGCCCACCGTGTTCTATCCTTCGGCGCCGGCGCGGGCAGGCCAGGACGTCACCGGAATCCATCGGCGTGACGGGATCCTGGTGACGGCCGGTCGCCGCCTGGCACAGTCGAGCGGGCCCCAGCCGTCATCCGCGGACATCGTGGACATTGCGCCGACCGTGTTGGCGCTGCTGGGCGTGGACGTGCCGGCGGACATGGATGGGCGCGTGCTCACCGAAGCGCTGGTCGCAACCGCCAGCCCCGGCCGGACCGGTCGGCCGCAGTCGCCTTCGGAGCCCGAGCCGCGACCCAAGGTGGTGCAGGTCTACAGTGAGCGGGATGAGCAGCGGATCGCTCAGCGTTTGTCGGATCTCGGCTACATGTAGGGCGTTGGCCAGGACAATGGGTAGAGAACCATGGCAAGCCGACCACAAAACCACCGTGTCGTCGTGATTGGCTGGGACGGCGCAACGTTCGACCTGCTCGACCCGTGGGTCCGGCAGGGCAAGCTGCCCAACTTCGCCGCCTTCCGGCGCAACAGCGCCCACGGCCCCCTGCGCTCGACGATCCCGCCGTTCACGTACCCGGCCTGGGCGACGTTCATGACGGGCAAGAACCCGGGCCGGCACGGGGTGTTCGACTTCACGGAGCGCATCCCCGGCACCCACCAGGTCCAGTTCGTGAATGCGCGTTCCCTGCGGGCCAAGACCATCTGGCGCTTGCTGAGCGACGCTGGCCGACGTGTCGCCTGCATGGGCCTGCCCGTGTCGTATCCTCCGGAACCCGTCAACGGCGTGCTGATCTGTGGCTTTGACGCGCCCGGCTCCGGCAGCCGCACGGATTCGAGCAGCGTCTACCCGCCGGAGCTGCTCGGCGAGATTCGGCGGAACGTCGGGTCCTATGTGACGGCGGCGAACATCATGCCGCTGATGAGCACGGACCAGCATGAAGCGGCGCTCGACCTGATCCTCGATACCCTGACGATGAAGGCCCGTACCGCGCGCTACCTTCTGGAACGTGAGCCGTGGGACTTGTTCATGGTCCTCTTCGGCGAGTCGGATCTGGTCGGCCACCACTTCTGGCGGTTCACCGATCCGCGCAGCCCGCTGTACAGCAAGCCGTCTTCCGCCCGCGTGGCGGACGCCATCTACCAGGTCTACGCCAGGCTCGACGAGATGCTCGGCCTGTTGCTGGAGGCGTGCCCGCCGGACTGCGTGCGACTGATGGTCTCCGATCACGGCTTCGGCGGATCGGGAGACCGCGTGATTCACATGAACCGCTGGCTGGCGGAGGAGGGTTTCTTGACGTTCGCCGGAAACGGCAGCGCCGACTCGGGCATCGGCTTTCGGCTGGTGAACCGGGCCAAGCACTGGGGGCTGCGGTTCCTGCCGCCGGCGATCAAGACGCACATCTTCCGCCGCCGGCCGCAGCTTGCCGGCCGCATGGAGTCGTATCTGCGCTTCGGGGGGATCGACTGGTCGCGGACGCAGGCGTTCAGCGAGGAACTGCCGTACTTGCAGAACATCTGGGTCAACGTGAAGGGGCAGGAGCCGCAGGGCATCGTGGAGCCGGGCCACGAGTACGATGAGGTCGTCGCGCGGCTGCGGGAGCGGCTCCACGCGTGGGTCGACCCGCTGAGCGGCGAGAAGGTCGTGGCCGAGGTGTACCACCGGGAGGAACTGTACGTGGGGCCGTATCTTGACCGGGCCCCGGACCTGCTCGTGGTGACCCGGACGCCCGGGGGATACGCCTATCAGGGCAAGTCGTCGCGGCAGGCGGACGGGAGGGGCTCGTTGGTCCGCCTCCGCCCCGATGCGCCCGGCTCGCTCAAGTTCTACGCGGCCAAGAGCGGCAGCCACCGGGACTACGGCATCTTCCTCGCCCAGGGACCGATGGTGGCTGCGGGGAGAGCGATCGAGAGTGCCCGCCTCATGGACATCGCCCCGACCATCCTGTATTTATTGGACCAACCCGTCCCGTCCGATATGGATGGTGTTGTCCTCGCGGACGCCTTCCGGCCGGAGTTCGTGACGGCCCGTCCCGCAGCTCGCGGTGCGGCGGCGGCCGAGACGGCCGCAGCCGGCGGAGCGAATTACACGCCCGACGAGGACGCCGTCATGGCGAAACGGCTACAGGACCTGGGCTATCTGGAGTGACGTTCCGGCTAGGCGGGCATCCCCGCCAAGGTGGGCTGGGCATCCTCGCCTGGGTGGGGCGGGCGTCCCGGCCCGCCTCGGCTGCCGGAGAGCGCAGGAGAAACGCATGGCGCGACGTCGTACCTGGCTCAGCCCCTGGCTTTGGATTCCAGTGCTGATTCTGGTCGCGCTCGGGGTCTGGCGCCTGCGGTCCACGGCCAGTCGCGCCAAACAGATGAGCGACGCCGCGCTGGCCCGCGACGCCCAGCGGCCGATCCCCGTGCGAACGACGCTGGTTTCCTCCGGACCCGTGAGCACCGTGGTCGGCGCGACCGCGTTGACCATTCCCTACGAGCAGGCGAAGCTGAAGATCGGGCCGGCGCTGCGCTTCCGCGAGCGGAACCCGACCATACGCAGGGTCCTGGCGCTCGACGGCACGCGCCTGGCCGCCGGCCAGGTCGTGCTCGAGCTCGACACCGACCACTTCGAGCGCGCGGTGGCTGAAAAACGCAGCCGCCTGGTCTCGGCGGAGGCGGCGCTCGCCCAGGCGGAGGCGTCCGTCAAGGAAAACGCCGTCGTCCGCGAGGTCGAGCTGCAAAACGCCATCGACGAGGTGCAGTTCCGGACGGCGGCCGTGGCGTACACGAAGGAGGAGTACGAACGGCTGGACCGGCTGTACGCGCAAGAGACGGCGGCCGTGACCGAACGGCTGAGCGCGGCCACCGCCTACAGCGAGGCGCAGGCGGAGCTGACCCGGACGCGCGTGCGCGAGCAGCGGGCACGTTCCGACATGGTACTGGGGCCGCTGCGCGACAAGGCGGAGCTCGAGAAGGCCGTCGCCGCCGTCGAGTCGGCCCGCGCCGAGCTTGCTCTGGCGGAAGCGGACCTCGACCAATGTCAGATTCGCAGCCCGTTCGACGGATACGTGACCGAGATGCGTGTTACCGCGGGGCAGTCGATCGACGATGAGACGATTCTCGGTTTGATGATGCGGGTTGATCCGATCCTCGTGCAGCTTGACTTCCCGCAGGAGCGCAGCGACGAGCTTTCCGTCGGCCAGCCGGTGGACGTGGTACTGGACACCTTCCCCAAGGAGACGTTCCGCGGGACGGCGACACGCATTCCCATTCACGTGGACACTCCCAAGCGCGTCGTGCCGGTGATCGTCGAGCTGCCCAACCCGACGCACCGCATCCGGGTCGGCGTGACCGGGTACGCGCGCATCCAGGTGTCACGTCAGGCCACCAGCGCGCCGGCCCTGGCCGTGATCGACCTGGGCACCCGCGCCATGGCGTTCGTGGTCGAGGACGGACGGGCGCGCATGCGCGAAGTCAAGACCGGTCCGATTCTCGAACCCGGCGTGGTGGAGATCGCGGCCGGGCTCAACGCCGGCGACGAGGTCATCGTCTACGGACAACAGAGTCTCCGGGACAACGAGCCGGTCGACATCGACTGGGAGCGTTGGGCGCGGCGGAAGTGACATGTCCGGCCAATCCGTCTCGGTGAACCCAGGAGCATCCGAACGGCCCGGCCACTGGCTGTCGGCATGGTCGCGGTTCGGATCGTGGATCAGGCGGCCGGCGGGCGCGGTGCTTGGCGTGCTCGGGGTCGTCGTGTGGGGGCTTACGCGGCTGTTTTCGTACCGGGGCTTGTGTCTGTGCTTCCTGGCGCTGATGGCGTGGCTGGCGTCGGGTGGCTGGCTGCGGCCGCCGCTCAGCGACGACATCCGCACGTTTCACCTTCCATTGCGGGGTGCTGGGCAACACACGCCGTCACCGGCGGCGATGCTCTACGGCCCGCGCGAGCTGGTCGCCGCGAGTCCCGGCTTCGTCTTGTGGGCCGCCGTTGCCGTGGGCGTGCTGGTCGCGCTGCGACGGCCGAATCGGTTCGCACTGGCCGCGGGCCTGCTCGTGTGCGTGGTGCTGGGCTGCGTGGCAACCGTGGCGCTGAATCACCCGGAGCTGACCGCACTGCTGGACGACCAGCTCGATCAGCGCAGGCAACTCGTGACCGTGCTGGCGGGGACCATCGAGCCGCCCTTGCGGATCACCGACAGTCCCCGCGTCCAAGAGCCCGCGGATGGGGGCTTCGAACGTGGCTCGCTGCTGCGCGGCGGCGTGTATCTGAACACGCACCGGCTGCTGCCGCTCCTGTTGGCGGCGGTGGCGTGTCTGCTCGCGACGGGCGGCGGGCTGGGGCGACGCATCGGACATCTGGCGCTGTGGAGCGCGGCTGGGGCGGTCCTGGCGGTCGCCCTGACGTCCCCGCGACTGTTCGCGGAGTGGCGTTGGCAGCGGGCGGCACAGGCCGAAGCCCGCGGCGACTGGGAAGCCGCCGAGCGTCACGCCGCTGCCGCACTCGAGCTCTTCCCCGAGCTCCGGCAGATCGAACGTACGTGGGTGCTTCTGGGGCGGCTGGATTACCGCCAGTCGCGTGCATCCCCGGCCGCCAGCTACTTTCACGCGCAGCAACTGGCCCGGAATGAGGAATGGCGGTGCGCGATCGCAGAGCTGAGCGAGTTGGTGCGCCACGACCAGCCCACGCCGGCGGCGCGCCGGTGGCTGGCGAGCCTCATCTCCGAACGAGCCGCCAGCGACTTCCATAGCGGGCGCTTCCATAGCGCGGAAGAAGGATGGCAGGCGGCGGCGGAGGCTGACCCTTCGCCGGGCTTCCGTCTCCTGATGGTGGCGACGGTCCGTGCCCGCTCCCATCGCGACGATCCGGGCGCGATCGCCGATATGGTGGATCCGCTCCTGCCGCAGCTTCGGACCGACCGAACGCTGCGCGCGGCGCTGCTTGCCATGCTGGGCGACACGTACTTCGACGGGGGCCGCTTCGCGGAAGCCCGCGCCCGCTACGAGGCATCGACAAAGGTCTACAACCTTCCCAAGCAGGTGAACTTCCGCGCCCAGCGCGGTCTGCTCGGAATGTGAATGCGCGCCCGGTTTGCCCATTTCCTGATTCTCGCGACCTTCGGCGTCGGCGCCGGACACTGGCTCTGGCGCATCGCCGGGCCGGCCGTCTCCCGCGACTACGTGGTCGGCGGGGCAGTGACCACGCTGCGGTCCCCCTCCCCGGACGACAAGCGGCTGTACCTCCGCCGCGCGCTGCACCTCCCGCGGCGCGCGCGGACCGCCTGGATCGAGGTCCTCGGGCGCGATCGCCTCGAAGTCTTGGTCAACGGCAACAGCATCGGCGTGCAGCAGAACCCGGGCTACGACGTCGCCGTCCTGGCCGACATCGCGCCCTACCTGGAGGCCGGCGAGAACTTCCTCGCCATCAGCGCGCAGCAGTACCAGACGGCCCGGCCGCCCGAGGTCGCCGTCCGCGGCGGCTACTGGTTGGAGGACGATGACGCGCAGCAGACGTTCGGGGTGGATGGACCGTGGCGCTGCCAGACGGTCTTTGAGCGGCGCGGCAGCTACTGGTTCACCTGCGATTTCGACGATGCAGGCTGGGCAGCACCCGAACGCGGCACCGCGACCCTCCGGGCCATTGTGAACTCGCCGCCGCGGGCGCTCATGACGCCCGGATTCGGCCGCTGGATCAGCCCGGACCTACCGACCGCCGGCGACATCAGTGCGCACGGACAACTGGATGTCCCCGAACGGCCGCGGCGCGCCTGGCTGCGTGCCTGGGCCTCGGCCCCGTATCGTCTGGCGGTCAACGGCGTCGTCATTGATGCCACGGAGGAGCAGCTCGGCCTGACGCAGCGGCCGCCCGCCACTCAGTGGGTCTACGATGTATCCGCGCTGGTTGCCTCCGGTGTCAACCACGTCGCCGTCGCACTGACGACCGAGCGTCCGCCACCGCACTTGCTACTGGAAATGGAGGTGGAAGGGCATTCCGGGAACGTCTACACGCTCGGCACAGGTGAGGACTGGCGCTGGCGTCCGGCGTCGGGCGCCGAGTGGCTCATTCCGCCGACGCCGACGTCGACTGGGGGGCTCTGCGACGTGGCGCGCTCCGATGTGAGCCGCATGCCGTGGCACGCTCCACGCCGGGATGCGGAGATCGAATGGCCCTGGCCGCTCCGTGCTCGCTGGCTCGTTGCGGAGGCAGCCTGGATGTTCGTCGCCGGCCTGGTTGCGTGGGGCCTGGCCCGCCTGCTGAACCGGTGGATCGTCGGCCCGGCCAGCCTGTGGCCGCGCCGTGCGGTCTCGCCGGCGTACGTTGCGCTCGTGCCCACTGCGGCGCTGCTGCTGGCAGCTTTGATCGCGGTCCACGATCCGCGTGTCGCAGATGAGCGAGTGTACCGGCCGCTGTGGTTCGTGCTGGCCAGCGTCTTGGTGTTAGTCCAATGGGTTGTTCTGGCGGCTCACAGCCGCGGGCTGATTCGTCTGCCCGCACGACACCCTCCCCCTGCCCCCTCCCTAGGAGGGAGGGGGAAGTTGTCGGATGCTGCCCCACCTCTAAGACCGCCGGCTGAAACCCCTCCCCCTTCTAGGGGGAGGGTAGGGTGGGGGTCGCTGACAGGAGCAGCGCGGCTCAATTGGGTAGCGCTACTGATGGCCGTCATCACGCTCTGCGGTGCCGGCCTCCGCATCCGCGGGCTTACGGTGCAGCCGTTGACGCCCGACGAGTGCACCGGCTATCGGGCGACGTTGGGTTTCCTGGAGCGCGGCTATCCGAGTGCGGTGATCGGCCCGAACATGCCACTGGGCGTCGTCGCCACGAGCGAGCTGGTGTACGCCGGCACCGCCCTTTCCGCCCTGGTGTTCGACGATGAGCGGCTGGTGATGCGCGTGCCAGCGGTGTGCTGGGGCATCCTGACCATCGTGTTGCTGTACGTGGCCGGCAAGCACCTGTTCAACCGGTGGGTCGGCGTGACGGCCGCGGCCCTCTACGCCTTCTCGCCGTACTGCGCCGAGACGAGCCAGATCGGGCGGTATTTCTCGCAGCTCCAGGGGTTCACGCTGCTGACCGTTTACGTCTTCTACCGGACGGTCTCAGCGCCGGGGCCGCTGCCGCGCCGCGGGGTATGGCTGACGGCGATCCTGTTCTGTTGCACGTATCTCAGTTGGGAAGCATCGGGCCTGCTCGCGCTGGGGATGATCGCGGCGGCGCTGGTCATTCGCCGCCACCGCCTGCGGTCGTTGTTTTGCGAGTGGTCGGTCTGGGGCGGCATGGCGCTCGTCGGGGTCGTCGTTCTGGTGCAGTCGGCCCATCGGACGCTGCAACAAACGCTGCGCCTGCTCTACGGCAGTGGAGCCACGGACGTCACCATGACGCCGATGTGGACATACCCCGGGTTCGACCTCTGGTACTACGTCCGCACGGCGAGTTGGTCCGGCGATTCGCTGATTCCGTTGGCGGCGCTCGCCGTCGCGCTGGTCCTGACCACGGCCCACCGCTTCCGCCGGCCCGCTCGGGCGCTGTTCGTCATCGCGCTCGGCCTGGGATTCGTGCAGGCCCTCCTGCTGCCGGTGACCACCACACGCTACGCCTACCACCTGCTGCCGATGCTCGTGCTGTTGTCGGCGGCGGGACTCGTGGCGCTGGCCGAAGCGCTCGTGCGCGGGGTGTCGCGCCTGCGGCAGCCGGCGATGCTCGCCCACGCGCGCGGCGTAGCGGCCTTCCTGGTCCTTGCCACGTTGACGGTCGGCAGCGGCGCGGTCGTCAAACCGCGCGAGCTGACCGCCTGGCGCACGGGCGTCAACGACGACTGGAACGTCCTCACGAATCCGGACCAGGTGGCCGCGACGCGCTATGTCCGCGAGCACCTGGAGCCCGGCGACGCCGTCCTGGTCGCGCTGCCGAACCAGGCCCGCGTCTACCTCGGGGCGGCCGTGGACTACTGGCTGCAAACCCAAATGGCCTTGCAGCTCACGCTGGATGACCGCCGTACCATCCCGCTGCACCGGCTGTCAGGCGAGGAGACACTGCCCAGCCTGGAGCAGCTCCACAACGTTCTGGCACGCCACCGCCGGGTCTGGTTCATCACTTCGCCCGCCGCGCCGATCACGTCCACGAACAGCGTCGCGTCGTCGGAGTTGGTGCGCCGGCAGATGGAGGTCGTCTACGAGGACTTCCGGACGCTGGTGTTTCTGTTCGGCCGCAATCACCTGCCGGCCGATTTGCAGCAGCGCAGCGAGACCGCGCTCAACGAGGCACCGACGGTGCTTCTCCCGTGAGCCGCGCGGCACGACCCGCCGCGCACCGTTGCTGCCGCTATTTCCGCAATCCGACCAATTGCTCGTGGGCGTATGCGACGTCGTCGGGGTACGCGGAGACATCGGCCAGGTAGATTTCCAGGTAAGAGGCGTCCGCCTTGAGCGCCAGGTCGATAGCCGTACGCAGCTCGCCGCCGAACCGCGCCTGCCCCGCGGCGGACAACATCTGAAAGCCGACGGGGGCAACGGCGGCGTGGGCAGCGACCCGACGGTAGAGGGGGTTCTGCGGCTGGGTCTTCGCCGCCAGCCAATTGCCCTGAATGCCACACCCGGTCTCCGCACAGTATTGGACCACCTGATCGACCACGCGCTGCGGATTGCCCAACGTGGTGGGGTGCGCGATCGCGACCGTCAGACGCTGCCGCGGGAACGCCGCGCTGAACCCGTCAATGACCTGCTTCCAGGTCTCGACGAGCACGGCGTCGGAGTACCCGGCGGCGAGCCAGGCGTCGGCCCCCCGCTTGTCTGCCAGGTGCATCTCGCCGCCCGTGGCCGGCCCGGTGACCGCGACGATGGTCACGGCCGGATGGTCCGCGTACTTGGCGCCGAAGGCGGCCACGAACTCGAGCCACTTCTTCAAGTAGACGGGGTCCCAGGGTACGGGCATGGACAGGATTTCGCCCGCCGTGGCGTGATACGGGTTAACGTCCTCGAACTCAAAGCGCGCGGCACCGGCCGCGTAGACCCATTCGGGCGATCTGACGCCCGGCAGGACGCGCAGCATGATCTTTTTGCCGCGCTCCGCGGCCAGCGCTATGACGGGATCGAACCGCGACCAGTCGTACGTGTCCTCGCGCGGCTCGACCTCGCCCCATCCCGCTCGCAACGAGAACCCGTCGATTACGCCGCTGTCGAGCAGCGGCCTCAGGAAGGCGGCGGACCGGCCCTCCAGACCGAGCACATACACGCCATTGATCTCGATCGCCGCCTTTCGCGTCGCGCGGCTGGCCGGCGTCGTAGACGGTGCGGTCGCCGGGGGCTCGTTGCCGCCGCCCTGAGGCTCGCCCGGCGTGGCGGGCGTCGTCGGCTCGCCGCCGGCGGATTGGCCGCCGGCAGAACCGCCGGGGCAGCCGGCACTCATCAGGCCGAGCGAACCGAGGAAGCCGGCCCCCAGACACAACGCCACCGCGTATCCCCCCCAGCGTCTTACTGGCATGCATGCCCGCATGCGCGCCAGTTTACCGCCGGCGTGGTTCTGGCCCCAGCAGTCCGCCGCGGAAGTCTCCGCGGGCCGCACGCCTGTAATCCCATGAAAGGCTGTCCCCTGCCGGGCGGTTATGCTGCCCGGTGTGGAATTTCGAAACAGGAGACAGCTATGGGAATGAACGAGAGCG
>JALHJL010000120.1 GCA_022839625.1 Phycisphaerales bacterium | reverse complement strand
TGCGGGTCTGTATCCGGACTGCACCGTGCTGAACGGCGACATCAACGGCGACGGGAGCGTCGACTTCGGCGACATCAACCCGTTCGTGGCGTTGCTAACCAGTCCGTAGCCGCCGGCTGGTCGTGGCCGCGGCTGCGTCTGCGACGGATCGTCGGGGCAGGTGATGTTGTGCGCTGTGGGTGCGGCGCTGCGGACGCAGCAACATCGCAGGATCCGCGCGAGCCGACGCGGCCCGCCGGCGCCGAAGATCATCAGGCACAGAGGCCCGACGCCATTCCTGTTGGCCACGATCCGGGACAGACGAGAGGCCTGAAGCCACCGCTGGTTGAGACAACCCGGGACGACCGCGGGCGTAGTGTGCGTCGCGCCGCTCCGCAGGCCCACTCCGGGAGTCGCCGCCGCGGATGGATTGACCGCGTCGCCGGCCCGCGGGTAGCCTAGTCTGGTGATGGAAGCTGCCACGGCAAGCACAGGTGCCGCAAACGTATGGCTGGCGCGGCTGCGCTTCGTATTCGCGACGGCTGTGCTGTGGGCCGCGCTGCATTACGTCGTTGGTTGGGCGTTGCCGCGCGGCGTCGATCACCCGCTCGTGCTGTCGTCTTCGCCGTACGGGCCGCTCGCGGGGGTGCTGCTGATTGCGGTGGTCTGGGGCGGGGCAGCGCTGGCGAGCCTGACGGTCCAGCCCGCCGGCCGCGCGCAGACGCTGTTCATCGTGGGGCTGGCCTTGGTGCTGTGGGCGGCGGAGGGCGGGCGGCGCGGCGGCACGATGGACGACTGGCTGATTCGCTGCAACACCGTTCCCGGTCCGCCAGTTGGTTCCCCGTACTGGCGTCTGTTGCCGGACTACCTGTACCTGCTGGTCGCTGTGGCCGGGGCGAGCTTGGCATCGTCTCGCTTGGCCCGGGCGGCGGCAGTTCAGCCGGAATCGGTTGCACGCGACCTGAAGTCGGGGGCTATGGGGCCGGACTACCGGCGCGGCCTGGCTGTGCTGGCGATGACCGCTGTCATCGCCGGCCTGGCGACGCTGGTCTTGATGGGGCCGGCCGTGGGCGCGACCTACCGAGGCCAGGTGTACTTTGCGGCGGGCGTGGGGCTCTTCGCGGGCGTGTTCGTGGGTCGCCGAATCGGGAAGGACTGCGACCCCGCCTGGTTTGCGCTCGGCCCGTTTCTGCTGGGCGTCGTTGGCCTGCTGCTGGCGGCACTATGGCCTGGGTTGATGTTGCCTGCCGAGTACCGGCACATCAACAGCATCCCTGCGTGGAACCTGGCTCGGGCGCTGCCGGTCGAGATGGTCGGCATCGGACTGGTCGGCGCGATGTGGGTGCTGCGGGGGCCGGCGGCCGAGGCTGTCCGAGCCGAGCGCGAGTGAGCGGAGCGGCGGAGTTGTTGGATGTATTTCCCGCGGGCGCAGCGTGGCCTCGAGACTTGGGAGGAGCTGCGGGACCGGCTCGTGGCCGAGACTTCCGCGTTCCTGACCGAGGCGCTGCGGCACCCCGAGCTGGCAGTGCGGATTCCGATGATCCCGGCGGAGAGTGCCCGCTTCCCGCCTTCGCTGACGACCGCCTTCTGGGATCCGGTATTGTTTGACTGAAAGCGTGCGCAGTCCTGCGACAGGCATCGGAACGCGAGGTGCCAGCGCGGCCGGCAAAGCAGAGCTTTGCCCTACTGGGACTGTGCGAGGCATCGGAACGCGAGGTGCCAGCGCGGCCGG
>JALHJL010000015.1:27435-102574 GCA_022839625.1 Phycisphaerales bacterium | reverse complement strand
GCACCTACTTGGGCAGGAATCCCTTCCCGCGTGCAGATCTCCTGGTGCGAGAATCCCTTCTCGCACCTACTTGGGCGGGAATCCCTTCCCGCGTGCAGACTGGCCCGTCGCTTGCGCTCCGGGCTCCGATCGGCCGGCGCCTCGCCAGCGCTACGTTTCCTTCCCCAGATACGCCTTCGACCGCGTATCCACCCGGATCGTGTCGCCCATCTTGATGAACAGCGGCACGCGGACCGTCAGGCCGTTTTCCAGCGTGGCCTCTTTCATCACGCTGCTGGCAGCGCCGACCGAGTGCGCCGGGGGCGCGGTCTCGCGCACCTGGAGCCGAATCACGTCCGGCATGTCCAGCGACAGCGGGCGGCCGTCGGCGAAGAGCACCCGATACTCCTCCCCCTCTTTCAAGAACGACTCGCCGCCGTGCAATTGGGCGGCGGTCAGCGCAAACTCCTCAAACGTCTCGCTGTCCATGAAGACGAACTCGTCGCCCTTGGGATAGAGGTATTGCATGGGCCGCAGGGCGTGCGCCACCTCGTCGATGGGCTCGAGGTCGGCCAGCGTACGGTCCACCGGGTGGCCGTCCCGCACGTCGCGCAACGACACGTGCACGGTGGGCCGCTGCTTGCCCGTCCGTCGTTCCTGGAAGTCCGTTACTGCGTAAATGTGGCCCTGATGCCGGATCAACATACCGCGCTTGAGAGGGATGTTCATCGGCTGTTCTCCGAAACACCGTCCGGTCGGCTATTATACCGCAGTTGCGAGCAGCGGATAGCGAGGAGCGAGTGGCGCGGAGCGAATGGCAAGCAGCGAAGAGCGAGTTCGACGCGCACGGGCGCCCACCGTCAACTTGCTACGCGCTGCCTGCTGCTCATAACTCGAAGGAGTGCGCATGATCGACCGTGGAGCCTACGCGAAGGTCCCCGCCGGCACGAATCTGCCCGCGGCCGTCAACGCGATCGTCGAGATTCCCAAGGGCCGCCGGAGCAAGTTCGAGGTGGACCAGACGACCGGACTGATGCGGCTGGACCGGTACCTGTACTCGTCGAGCCACTATCCGGGGGACTACGGGTTCATCCCGCAGACGCTGGCCGAGGACGGCGACAACCTGGACATCCTGGTGATGGTCAACGAGCCGACGTTCAGCGGGTGCCTGATTCAGGCCCGCGTGATCGGGCTGTTTCGCATGATCGATCGGGGGCTGCACGACTACAAGGTGCTGGCCGTGCCGAACTCCGACCCCCTCTTCGCGGAGTTCCAGGACCTGCCCAACGTGCCCAAGCACTTCCTGCGCGAAGTGGAGCACTTCTTCGCAAGCTACAAGCTCCTCGAGGGCGTCACGATCATCACCGAAGGCTGGGACAACGCCGCCGCCGCCAGCGTCGAGGTCCACGCCTCGGTGGACCGCTACATGGCGGAGCTGTCCCGGCGCGCCAAGAGCCAGTTCGCATAGCGAGGTGCTCCGATGCCGTCCGTGCTGCTGACCTGTCTGATCATCGTCGTGGCGCGCATTACGGACGTGTCGCTCGGCACGATCCGCACGATCAACGTCGTGCAGGGACGCCGGCACGTCGCCCTGATGCTGGGCTTCTTTGAGGTCCTGATCTGGGTGTTCGTCGTCTCGCGCGTCATCAGCGAGATTCGCCAGCCGGCGTACGCCATCGCCTATGCCCTGGGCTTCGCGCTCGGGAACTGGGTGGGCATGACGATCGAAGGGCGGCTGGCGATGGGCCGGCAGGTCGTCCACATCTTCAGCCGGCTCGGACCGGAAATGGCCACGGCCCTGCGCGAGGCCGGCCTCCGCGTGACGCAGTTTGACGGCTACGGGCGCGACGGACCCGTGCAGCACCTCCTGATCGAGATCGGCCGGCGGCACTCCGCAAACGTCATCGGTCAGGCCCGCACCATCGACCCAAGGTGCTTCTACATGGTGGACGACGTCCGGCTGGTGTCATCCGTCCACGGCCAACTCCCTGCACGAGCCGGCTGGCGCGCGGTGCTGCAACGGAAGTAGCCTGCGGGCCGGTTACGCGTCGCAAGATCGGTTTGATGACCATTCCCCGCGCGCAGGCGCAGACTTACGAGGGCGCAGTGCGCGGCCGTCAAGCATGTTGCCGTTTGGTATCCGGCGGACCGCTTACGGACACACGACGGGGCCCGGACACGGACAGCCTGTTCCGCACTGCGTCATCAGTGTCACGAACGTGTTGATGTCCTGGAACGAGCCCTGCCCGAACGTCCCGTCGCAGTTGATATCGCCGTTCTGTGGGCTGCAGCTTGGGAATTGTCCCTGCCAGGCTGCGAAGTTCGAGAGATACACTACGAACGGGTTGATGTCGCCGAAATCGATCACCCCATCGCAATTCAAGTCGCCGATGCACCCGCTGGGAGCCACCGTGAACGTGAAGCTGGCTCCGCTCAGATCGACCGTCGCCGCGCTGCACTGCGAGAACTGCGGCGGCGCTGCCACGCTCATCAGCACGTTCGCGACGCCGTTTTGCAGGCTGAACGTGTAGCTGCCCGTCGCGGTGGGGGCCGCAAACGAGCCGGAGACCACCAGTTGCGGTGAGCCGCCCTGGCCGATCCCCGGTGTCACCACGGCGTTCTCGCCGACGCCCGTACCGGGCGGAAGGGCCGCACCGAAGGTGTTCTGGCCCCCGCCGATCTGCACCAGGTTCATCTGGCCCGCCGTGCCGCGCTGTACGCCGATGTAGCCGGAGGTCGCCCCACCTTCTCCCGGATTGGCAATGCCGGCGGGACGGTTGAAGACCGCCATCTCGGCCGGGATGCTGGCCGGGTTCCCCGGCGGAATGTCGAGCTTGGCCGGGTTGGACGCATCCTGAATCAGGTCGCACGACACCAGCGCCAAGCCGTAGTTGTCGCCCGGCGACACCGCGACCTTGACCGTCCAGTTAATGAGGGTCCCGCCGGGTACCGTTTGCCCCGCTGCGCTGGACTCCAGGGTCAACGTAACGGTTCCGGTCGCAAAAGCCGGCGCACACAGCATGAGCCCCGCCAGAACCAAGCCAATTCGACGTGCGGTCATCTCGGTCTCCTCCACGTGGTTCGACGGTGCGGTGCTCGTGCGTCCGCCGCCGATCCTCACGTCGCTATTATACCGTCTCGGACCGTACCTACAACAACAAGTCTTCAGGTCTTCAGCGGGCCTGGCGGCGGGAACGGGTGTTCACGGGGCAAGAAAGTCCCGCTCAACGTACCTGGTGGCCACCTTGAACGCCTCCGCGGCGCCGCTTAAGTCAGGCGCCATCAGGCGGATACCGTCGAGGCTGTCGATGCGCGGCCGGACAGTCGTCGCCGGATTCAGCGGAATCTGCGCGGAAGGTCCGCCGGCCAGACGACCTTCGACCTCGGGCGACAGCAGGTAGTCAATCAGTTGCACGCCCGCCTCAGGATGCGGGCAACCCGCGACGAGCGCCAGCGTATTGGGAAGCAGCAGGGTCCCCATCTGGTTCCCGGCACCGTCGGGGAACACGATCTTCACCGGCCGGCCGGCGTCGATCTCGGCGACCGCGTCGTCGGTGTCCGTGAGCGCGAGGGCCAGCCGTCCCGCGCCGACCATCTCTGCACACGCCTTGTTTCCGGACACCACCTGCACGCCGTTTCGCTTGAGGGAATCGAGCAAGTCGGCGGCCGGCTGTTCGCCCAGCAGTGCGAACAGGCAAGCCACGTGCGACGCAGTCGTGCCGAAGAGCGGCTTGGCGATCCCGGCGCGGCCCTTCCACCTGGGGTCGGCCAGATCGGTGATCGACGTCGGGCGGTCTGGCTCGCCCACGAGCTCGGTGTTTACAATGATCACTCGCGCCCGGGCCGCAAAGCCGTACCAGTACCCATCGGGGTCGCGGTACTGCGGAGGATAGCCCGCAGCGTTGCCCGGACGACACGGCTGCAACAGCCCCTGGTCCTTCAGGCGCAGGGTGTTCACGATCTCGTTGTTCCAGAAGACGTCGCAGCGCGGACGGTTGGCCTCCGCGGCGATCCGGTTGACAAGTCCGACCGTCTTGGTGGATTCGGTGTCGTAGACGGCCCTGACCCGAATGCCCGTGCGCGACGTGAAATCGTCCAGGATCGGCTCCGAGAACTGCCGATCGAGGGCCGTATAGACGACGACCTCGTCGTTCGCCGTACCTGTCGGCGCAGACGCGGGCGCATCGCTCTGCCGCCGGCACGCGCTCAGGGCTACGCAGAGTACCAGGGCGGCCACGACACCGCGCAACACCATGTCAGGCTCCTCGCGAGTCCGCCGGGGTGTGTCCGCACCGCATTCGGCAGGGCCGCTCACGGGACAGCGTAACCGTGGGGCACGTTTGTCATCCCCTGCTCTGGGTGGTTTACGACGCCGCCGGCCGGATACCAATACCAAATCGCCCGCGACTGCCGGTCTGTCAGCCGGTCTACATGTCCGTCGAAGAACGCCGCGTTGATCGCCCCGGTGTTTCCGTGCGCGTCGTCCGGCGGCTCGCCGACCGATTGGCCGTGTCGATACGACAGGGCGAGATTCTGCCCCGCGCTCGGAGAGCCCTGCGCGACCGGCCGGCCGTCCCAGGTCAGCGAGCCGGCCCGCACGCCGTACGCTGTGCAGCCGGTATACCACCCGCCCGGCGACGAGAACGAGCCGTACCAGTCGGGGACCGTGTCGATGGCGAAGTCCAGTTGGCCATAGCGGTCGCAGTAGCGGGTGCCGTCCGCCGCGAAGATCTTGCGGGCCGCGGGACCAACCCGTTCGAGCTTCGGCAGGTAGTTGCCCATGACGACCTCAAAGCCGGCGTACAGGGCCTTGGCCCAGATCGGCGTGTTCGGGGCGCCCTCTTCGTGACACAGGAGCAGCCGGTCGTAGTTCTGCCCGACGTATTGAAAGCTCGACGGCATCAGGTAGCTGATCGCCGGCCACGCCCCCAGCACCTTGAAGTCCTCCTCGTCGGGGACGGGCCCGTCGCTGAACACTTCGGTACAGACGGTCATCTGGGACGGACACCGGAATTCCTCAAGCAGGAACCGGAAGCGCTGGGCGCGCACGGCGGGCAGCTCAAGAGAATACGCGAGGATCGGCGTCATCCAGTCGAACGTCTGCACCGGCAGCCGGGAGTGGAAAAGCGTGGTCACGTCGGAGTTCATCGTTCGCCGCTTGGCCGTAACGGCGGCCCCGGACGTGTTCAGGCCGGGGAAGTAGTCGTTGTTCTCGCACGTGTATACGTGGAGTCCGGTGCCAAACTGCCGCAAGTGCTGCGCGCAAACGATCGCCCGCGCCTGTTCGCGCGCCAAGCTCAGGCTGGGCACCAGGATCGAGATCAGCAGCGCAATCACCGCAACGACCACCAGAACTTCGACCAAGGTATAGGCCATGCGGCCTTGTTGGGGTGCGCTGAGACCGGCCGTCCCGCTCATCTCTTCAGCCGCCCTCTCACAGTTCGATGCCAGGCCCAGTCGGCGAAACGTATCGCGGTGCGCCACGAACGGCGCCCCACTCGCGGATATACGGGTACGTCCGCTGATGGTACCAAGGCTCGACGCGCAGTAAAGGGCACGGGCACCGCCGGTCAGATCACGCGATTTCGCCCGGTCGGGCCGGGATCTGAACCGGCCGCGCCGCGAGCAGGGCGCGCGCACGGTCCAGCGGTACCACCGCCTGCGTCCGATCCGCCGCGCCGTCGAGTTGCTCCAACGACCAACTATCCTCGATTCGAAATGGCCCGACCGCGCGGCGAACCAGGGCGGTGAGCCGCCCGCCGGTGCTCAGTCGCGCGCCGATGTCCCGCACGATCCCCCGGATGTAAGTCCCGCGTCCGCAGGCCAGCTCGAAGTCCAGCAGCGGCCAGGCATAGCGGTGCACGTGCGTCCAGTAGATTGCGACGGACCGCGGCCTCAGTCTCGGCGTCTGCCCCCTGCGGCTGAGTTTGTAGGCGGGCCGGCCGCCGATCTTCACGGCGCTGGTGGCAGGTGGAACTTGCACGCCAAGCCCCTCGAAGCTGCGCAGCGCGTCTTCGACCTCGGGTAACTCCGGCGGCCGGAGCACCGCGACCGGCAGCGGCGGAGTTTCGCCGTCGAAGCTGCTGCTCGTTACGTCCAGCGCCGCCGCGGCCCGGTACAGCTTCGGCTGGTCCATCAGGGCCTCCGTCAGCTTGGTGGCCCGGCCCAGGCAGATGAGCAGCACGCCCTCGGCGAGCGGATCGAGGGTCCCGGCATGACCGCTCTTGCGCTGACCCATCAGCCTGCGAACGTGCTCGAGCGCGCGGGTGCTCGTCATGCCGACCGGTTTGTGCAGGTTGATGATCCCGTCCATCCGCTCCACTACACCTCCGCTCACGCCAAGGTCACAAGCCCGCAGTGCGGCGGACCACTCTTATACCTACTGCCGAGGTTCTTGCCGAGCACCCCCGCCGCGCGCTATGCTGTCCTGGTTCTACCTCGCCTCGGGAGCTGTTATGGACCAATTCAGAGGTCCGGTGCGTTTGACCTTGTTCAGCGTGGTCCTGCTGCCCGGTCTGCTCGCTCCGCGTGGTTGCGGCCGGCCGTCGGACGGCGGCGACACCGCTACCCCAACGACGACGAGCTCCGCCGCGCCGCGCGCGAGTGACGCGCTCCGCTCGTACCCCCTCGGTTCGTTGCCCACGGCCTGGGTCTCGATCGATGAGCACCTTTTCCGCGTCTGGGTCGCCAGGGAGTCAGCTCCGCCGCGGCCCGGGGCCCGCCGCACCCTGATCGAAGAGGGCCTGATGTTCGTCCCGCCCGAGGAGATCGCAGACGATCAAGGCATGCTCTTCGTCTTCAGCAACGAGAGCATCCGCGGTTTTTGGATGTGGAACACTGTCACGCCGCTCGACATAGCGTTCGCCCGCATGAACGGCACGATCGTGAAGATCTGGCAGATGCCGCCCGGGACCCTCCGCACCTTCAGCTCCATCGAACCCGCCATGTTCGCGCTCGAAGTGAAACAGGGCACATTCGAGCGCCTGGGCATCCACGAGGGTGACCGGATCGACATCCCCCGAGAGTTGCTGACCGACGCCGAGTAGCCACCTGTCGCCGGCGCGATCGGACTCTCGTGGGGTGTAATGGCCAGGCGTACTCCCGATGCCCGGCCCCCCGCGCGCATCGATCTGGTACGTGGGATCCCGCTACCGACGACGGAACAACAACCCGCCAGCGATCAACAGCACCAGGCTCGCGGGCTCGGGAATCCCGTAAAGCTGAAACGCGAAATCGGTCGTGAGGTTGCCGGAGGTGTCAGCCGTGAAGGTCCAGTTGGGATACCCAAAGAAGTAGCTCTGAAACAGCCCCATCGTAAGGCCATTGACCGCGCCGCCGCCCGTGGTCAGCATGACGTTTCGGCCGTCTTCGTCACCGTTGACGCCGTTGACGAGGCGCACCCCGAAGTAGTAATGCCCGGCCGGCAGGCTGATCCCCTCCTCGGGGAGCTCGATATATCCGTTGTAGACCTGCAAGCCGAAGAAGGTTCCGAATGTCCCCAGGATTGCCGGCTGCCCGAGCGAATACTGCTGCACTACCTCCAGCATCCCTTGTTGCTCTTCCAGGATGATCAACTCGACGTAGCCATACGGGAAACGCGCGTCGCGGGCCCCCGCCCACTTGATCGCCTGCACGGTGACCTCGTGCGGCCACACGGCGTCGTCGGCGGCCCAGGAGTCCTCGACCGCCGCGTTCCGCTCCGAGCTGAAGTACGAGACCCCATCGAAACCCCCGTCGTTCGCCGGATCGGGCGTGAGGAAGTTGTCCCAGATTAACTCCGCACAGGCGAGCGGTGTCCCAGCCGCGATGAGCGCGGCGACGAGCGCGAGGCTGATACGGCGCATGATAACCTCTCTCCGGCCTGAGTCCGCGTAAGGCACGCCTCCGCGTAGAGGTAGACCGTCCCCTCTACGCCAAGTCTTAGGCCCGCTCGTCTCCCCGTTTCAACTCCCGCCTGCGGAAACTATGGCCGTCGCACGGTCGCTACCGCCCGGCGCATAAGCAAGGCCGGACACGGTGGGACGCTCCGCCGTGCCCGGCCCTTTCGATCCGCGTACGTCGTCCGGCGCGAACGACTACTTCAGCTCAATGTCGTTCGGGACGTACGCCGCCGCGTAGTTGTTCCAGAGCGACTGTGCGAACGCGGTCACCGGTGTTCGCACGACGGCATCGAAGTCCGTGCCGATGTTCCCAAAGACGTTGTCGGAGATGAGCTTGATGACGGCACTGCCGATTTGCTGCATCAAGACTTCGTAGTCCCTGTTCATGGCGAAGTAACAGCCGAACTGCGGCAGGGCGAAGCCGATCAGCGCCAGCACGATCAGCGTCCGTCGTAACCGTGACCACTTATGCATGCGAATTCCTCCGTGAGCAACTCGGATTCGTGTCCACCGATTCGGAATCAGAATGCGACCTGAAGCTGAACGCGCCAGATCAGGGCGTCGTCGTTCACGTTTGCCAGGCTGTATTGGGAGCTCGAAATCGGGCTCTCGGAGACCTTGGTCACGTCGGTCTGCAACTTGACCTTGTGACCCTGGATGTAGTAGTTCAGGCCAGCGCCATAATCCCAGGAACCTTGTTGACCACCGGCCAGCGCTGACACCCCGCCCACGCGGGCCACGACCTCCAGCTTGCGCTCCAGGCCGGGGATTGGCAGGAAGTACCCGCACTGCACATAGGCCCCGTGCTGGGCGTTGGTCGAGCCATCACCCGTGAGCAGGAAGAGCGGCGCGTAGGGCGCCCGGTCTCCGGCCCGCACATCCAGCAGCCGCAGCACGTACTCGCCGAGGATGGAGAACCCCTGGTACTTGAACCCGGAATCGATCCCGAATTGGTGGATTTGCAGGCCCTGCGAGGAAGTCAGGCCGAAGCCGCCGTCGCGGAACGAGGTCTGCCTCCTGAACGGAATCTGCAACGTCCCCTCGCGCCAGTCCTCGGTATACGCATAGTGGAAGCCCACGTTCCAGGCCGGCGAGGTGTGGATCGCCATGTCGCAGATGCTGTCGGACATCCCGGCATCATCCTCGGGATGCTGGCAGGCCCCGCCCAGCAACGACCAGATGGTGCGAAAGACCAGGGCCGGGTTGTTGTCGTGGCCGCTCGCATTTTGCGCTTCGTCGGTCGTAATGGTCGCCCTGGTCGCATTGTTCAGCGAGTTCATGAGGTCGAGGTAGTACTCGCCCTTCCCCTGGAACAGCTTGCCCCACAGCCGAATGCCGGTCCCGCGGCTCAGTCCGAACACCGCGTTCATCACCGGGTATTCGGCGAATTGCATCAGCGCGGTCGAGGCCGTATCCGCCCGCGTGCTCGCCATTCGGAACGTACCCATCTTGATCTGGAACTCGTCAACCACGCGGTAATTCAGCCAAGCGTACAGCATCTGCGTGTCCAACTGCCCGGCCGTGCTCTGATCCAGCTCCAGCAAGTACGTCAGGTCCTTCGTGTACGCGTAGCCGCTAAAGCGGAAACGAAGCCGCGCCCAGTCGAAACCCGTCCGGTCGCTCCGCCGCAACCCCGGCGACAAGTACCTGTTCTCGCTCCGCGTGGCGTAATGTGTCCAACGAAACTTGAACTGGCCGTTCAGGCGGATCATGAACTTCTCATCACTGCTCTTGATGAAGAAGCCCTTGTCATAGCCGGCCTGAACCGTCGATGGCATCAGGCTCTCACGGAACTCCTGCTCGCTGAGAACCTCCCGGATCTGCTGCTTCATCTGCTCCACTCGCGCGGCATTCATGTCCGCCTGGTTGGCAGCAGCAACTTGTTGCTCGAGGGCCTCGATCTTCTTCTGCTGTGCCTCGAGCAGCGCCTCCAGCCGGGCCAGGCTCGCGTCCGTGCCGGACCCCGGTCCCTCGTCCGCCAGGACCGGAATGGTCAAGACTCCGGCGGCGACCGCCGCGAAGAGGCACCTGCGAAACAGTCGTCCTGACATCACCGTACCTCCTGTTGTACTGACTACCCTATACGTCGTCCGTTTCGCTCACGCCGGATAATCACCTGGCGGTTAACGTCAATACGCGTGCGCAGAGGCACGAACCGCGACCGCGCACACCTTCTCCGTACGCCCTGTAGAAGCACGTTATGTTCCACAAATTGAATACGGCGCGATATGGACCTAAGTTATTGTAAATAATAGTGATATGTTCGTGTATTTCGCTGGCGCCGAACTCGGAGGGGCGATCGGGTGACGGCCAAACGCCAGTCAGAAGCTCTGCAGAACCGTAAATGGTTGTAAAATACTGAGTTACGCATCGTCCAGATGGCCGGACAACGCTGATCGCGATGCCGGAAAGGCGTCAGTTCCTAACACCCGCGCTAGGCGCGGATTCTGCGCGGTTTCCGACTCGATTCCGATCAGTCACCGCAGGGCCGCGTTGCGCTGCAAGTCCGCCAGGCAGGCCTCGATCGTGGGGCGCCGTTAGACGATGGCCGGAAGCAGGGTGCCCCACGCGGTGCGGACGGGGCAATCGTCGCGGCCCTTGCCCCGCGTTGGCCGCCGTGGGCGCGCGCGTGGCGGCGAGCGCCGTCACCCAGGACCATTCCGAGCGTTGTTCCTCCGCCTGCCCGTCGCGTCGCCGCTGCACGGACCGGATTTCCTCGCTGCGCACGATCCGAATCGGCGCCGCGACCTGCGGCCAGGTGGTGAAGCCGACCAGGTCCCACCACGGGCAGGTCCGCGAACCGGCGCGGCCGTGGGTCGGCGTGACGGTCGCCAAGAGGCTGCGGGTGTCTTCCAATAACGCGGGATGGTGGTCTCTGAGCACCGCCGGCACGTCTTTGCCGTGCTCCCAGGCATAGTTGGACACGCGCGGATCGGCATACAGGCCGTCGCCCACGACCACGTCGAAGGCTCGTCGGTAGAAGCGCAACACCCGTCCCAGCAGCCGCAACGCGGCGGCGATTTCATCCTCGCCGGACTGCTGCGGTTCCGCGTCCAGAAGCAGCGTCCAATCCGCCCCGACCAGTTGCAGGCTGACGTGCCGGTGATCGTACTGCGTGCGGTCGCCGGCGGCCATGGGGAGCGTCCGCCGGTGAGTAACAGCCAAACTGCTGCTGTTCAGCTTCCTTCGGCGGTACCGAAAGCACGCCGGATGATGCACGAGCTTCTCGCGCTGTGGGCCGTGGTCTTCCGCCCTTCCAGGGCTGGCCAGCCGTGCCACCGGCACCCCGGAAATGCCGGATGAGCCTTTTTCAACGGGCGCCCAATGCACCGGTCTTTTCGGGTTGTCGAGCGAATCCGCCGTGCACGGCTCATTGCGCCGACGGCTGCTCGGCTCGTATCTGCGCGTTCTGTGATTCCCCCGGGGGGACATCAGCCGCCGCGGCGAAGCAATAGAGCCGGCCGGCCTGCGTACCGATGACCAGGCAGCCGCCGCCGACCGCCGGGGAGGCCGAGATCGGGCCGCCCGCCTCGAACCGCCAAACTTCCCGCCCGGTGGCCAGGTCCAGTTCGTACAAGTTCCCATCTGCCGAGCCGAAAAAGACCCGTGTGCCGGACACGACGGGCGACGAATCCACCCGGCCCCTGGTAGCGAACTGCCAGCGCTGCTTTCCCGTGGCCGCTTCGAGAGCCCGTACGCGCCGGTCCTGCCCGCCGACGATGACCAGTTCGTCCGTGACGGCGGCGGAAGACAGGAACGGGAACTGCCGCTCCGGGTCCTCAAACCGCCACACGACCTGCCCGGCCTCCCAGTCGATACCGAGCACTTGCTCTCCGTAGGTGCCGACGTAGACCCGGCTGCCATGCGCGGCCGTCGCCGCACCACTCACCGAGCCGAGGGGCACATTGCGAACGAGCGTGCCGTCGGCGAGGCGCACGACATGAAGCTGGCCATCGCACGCGGCGACGAGCACACACTCGCCCGCGATCCCCGGCGTGCCATGCACGCGCTCGCCGACGTCGTACTTCCAGATGAGGCGGCCGTCCGCAATTTGCACGCAATACAGGCCGCCATCGTAGGACCCGAAGACCAGCCGGTCGCCGGCGGTGTTGGCGGAGGAGATCACGCGCGCACCCGTCTTGAATGACCACCGCAACGCCCCGGTCTGCACCTCGCAAGCGTGCACGATCCCGGTCTCGTCGCCGCACACGACAAGACCGGCTGCGACCGTCGGCGAAGACTGGATCGCATCTCCGGCCTCGTACTGCCAGTTTGCCTGCCCGCTCTTGAGGTCGAGGGCCGTCAGCCTGCCATCGTCGGCGCCGACGAACACCGTGCCCGCCACGATCGCGGCCGTGGAGGACGTGCCCTCGCCGAGCTCGTACCGCCAGCGCACGGCGAGCTTCTCCGGCAGCGCACCTCCGGCCACACCGGTGAGTTGCGCGTCGCCCCGGAACATCGGCCAGTCGACGCTGCCGGCCGGCGCGCTCGTCGGGGCTGAAGTGGGAGTGGCGGCAGTCGTCGGCACCCCCTGCGCGAGGGCGGCGGACGGGGCCGGTACCAGGCCTGCCAGGACGGCGGCCGCGGCGACTAGAGCAGTCTTGAGTTGCTCTGGCCGGGTGGATGGGTTGGCTGACGACATTCGACAATCGTTCCTGATGCAGTTCTGCTACACTTCTCGCATGTAGCGGGTGGGGCCGGTCGTCTGGGCGCCCCCCGCGTGCCAGGGCCGCCCGACCGCTGGCGGAGGCAGGCTCATGCTGCGTCGCGCGTTCACCCTCATCGAGCTCCTGGTGGTGGTGGCGATCATCGCGTTGCTGATCTCGATACTGCTGCCCGCGCTCCGCGGAGCGCGAATCCAGGCCCGGCGCGTCAAGTGCCAGTCCAACCTGCGCACGATCGGCCATGCCCTGCAATTGTATCTGGCCGACAGCCGCGACGTGTTTCCCGACGCGCCGTTTTACGGCTGCCTCGGGTACATGGGCCGCAGCCCGCACCATGCCCTGCTCGGCAGCCAGACGCCCGAGCACCTGCGCCCGATGAATCACTACTTCGGCGTCGAGTACGACATGGTCGGCGACGGTCCGCAGGTCGAGCGCAAGCGGAACGACCTTTTCGAGTGCCCGGGCGACGCCGGCGACGCGTACTTCAAGCTCCCGGGCAAGTACTTCGTCGAACACGGCACGAGCTACGTCTACGCCAGCGAAATCGCCGAGTTTCCGGTGCCCACGTTCGGGGTGCTGAGCTGCCGCAACCTCCGGCTGGCGGACATCCGCTACACTTCCAAGAAGATCGTCTTTCAGGAGCCGGTCTTCAATCCGTCATTCGACTTGGCCGATCCACGCGCTGCGTGGCACTACCTGGGCCGACATCACGGGAACTTGCTCTTCGCCGACCAACACGTCGAATTCCAGTTCCCGCAGATCTTCGACGTCATGGCCGTCCCGGATGAGAGCGAACCGTATTACTGAGCCATGAGCCACGACCTTCCAGCCACCCGCCGTCCGCCGAACCTGCGGCCCGCGACGCTCGGAACGCGCCCGTGAGGGTCGTCCACCTGGCGGCCGGCGCGGCGGGGATGTACTGCGGGAGTTGCATGCACGACAACCGGCTCGCGGCGGCGCTGCGGGCCCAGGGCCGTGACGTCGTGCTTGTCCCGCTCTATACGCCGCTGCGCACCGACGAGCGCGACGTCAGCGAGCGCCGGGTCTACTTCGGCGGAATCAACGTGTACTTGCAGCAGGTTGCGGCGCTGTTTCGGCGTACGCCGGGTTTCATTGATCGGCTGCTGGACTGGCCGGCCCTGCTGCGCGGCGTGGGTCGGTTCGCGGCGCGCACCCGGCCGGAGGCGCTGGGCGAGCTGACGCTCTCGGTGCTCGAGGCCGAGCAGGGGCGACAGCGGAAGGAGCTTCACAAGCTGATCGCCGGCCTGCGGGCCCTGATGGCGGACCTGGTATACGTGCCGAACCTGATGTTCGCGGGCGTGGGGGCGGCCGTGAAAGCCGCGTTGGGCGTGCCGGTGGTTTGCGGCCTGACCGGGGAAGACATCTTCCTTGACCGTCTCCCGCAGCCGTATCGCGGGCGAGTGTTTGCCCGGATCACGGAGCGCGCTGCCGACGTGGACGCCTTCGTCGCCTTGACGAGCTACTACGCGCGGCACGCGGCAGCCCACTTCGGTTTGCCCGCCGACCGAGTCCACTCGATCCCGATGGGCATTGCCGGCGCTGACCTCTCCGTCGCCGCCCCGGCCGAGCCCTTCACGATCGGCTACCTGGCCCGCATCTGCCCGGAGAAAGGGCTGCACCAACTGGTCGAGGCGTTCGTCGCCTTGCGGCGGGCCGGGCGCGCGTGTCGGCTGCGCGTGGCGGGGTATCTCGGTGCGGCCGACAAGCCGTACCTGGACCGTGTGTTGAGTGAGTTGCGGCGGGCCCGTCTTGCGGGCGAATGCCAGTTTCTGGGGGAGGTAACCCGGGCGCAGAAGACGGCCTTCCTCCAATCGCTTCACGTGCTGTGCGTTCCCGCCATGTACTCCGAGTCCAAGGGCTTCTACGTGCTGGAAGCGCTGGCGGCAGGCGTGCCGGTCATTCAGCCGGCGCATGGTTCCTTCCCGGAACTGATCGCAGCCACCGGCGGCGGTCTGCTGTGCAAGCCCGGGAACACGCTGGCTCTCGCCGCCGCCCTCATGGCCCTGATGGACGACGAGCCCCGCCGGCGGCAGCTCGCGGAACGGGGCCGTGCCGCGGTGCGGCAGGACTTCACCGCCGAGGGCATGGCCGCCGCCGCGTGGCGCCTGTACGAGCAGGTTGCGCAAGCGGCGGCCGGTCGTCGTGCTGGATGAAGTCGCTGCGGGCGGATACCATGCGCAGTTGCCTGAGGTGACGGCTGGGCCGGTGCAGTGCGCCGGTCGGGCAACGGGTCAGGACCGGAAGGTAGCATCCCACCCGGCACAGCCCACGTGCACCGTCAACCTGGCCGGAGCCTCAGGCTCTATTGCGTGCAAACGTGAAAACGTGAAAAGGTGAAAACGTGATAAGGTGAAAAGGTCGCCGACCCGGCAGAACCGGCAGGTCAGTGTCGTTTTCACGTCTTCACGTTTTCACGTTTTCACGCGATCTCTGGGAGCGTAGCGCGTGGCTTACACCGTCCTAGCCCGCAAGTATCGGAGCCGCACGTTCGAGGAGGTCATCGGCCAGGAGCCGATCGCCACCACCCTCGTCAACGCGATCAAGGTCGGCCGCATTCACCACGGCTACCTGTTCACCGGCACGCGCGGCGTCGGCAAGACCAGCATGGCCCGCATCCTGGCCAAGGCCCTGAACTGCCTGAAGTACGACGCTCCCACGACCGCGCCCTGCGGCGAGTGCGACGTGTGCCGCACGATCGCCGAGGGACAGGACGTAGACGTGCTCGAGATCGACGCGGCCAGCAACACCGGGGTGGACAATATTCGCGAGCTGCGGAGCAACACCGCCTACCGGCCGGCCCGGTCGCGCTTCAAGGTCTACATCATCGACGAAGTGCACATGCTCTCGACGGGCGCGTTCAACGCCCTGCTCAAGACGCTCGAAGAGCCGCCTGAGCACGTGAAGTTCATCCTCGCCACGACCGAAATTCACAAGGTGCCGGCGACGATTCAGAGCCGGTGCCAACGGTTCAACTTCCGCACGATCAGCCCGGACGCGATTGCGAAGCGGCTATCGGAGATCGCCGCGGCGGAAGGGGCCGGGTGCGAGGACGCGGTGGCCCAGCGCGTGGCCCGGCTGGCCAACGGCTCGATGCGCGACGCGCTGAGCATCCTCGACCAGCTTCTTTCCGTGTCGCCGAAGAAACTGACGGCCAAGGTGCTCGACGAGCTTCTGCCGCCCGCGCAGGACGAGCGGATCTTTGCGCTGCTGCGACACGCGGCGGACGGGGATGCAGCCGCTGTGCTGACGGGCCTCGAGGGGGTGCTTGGTGCCGGCCAGGGGCTCGAGGTCTTCTGCAACGACGCGATCGAGATGGTGCGGACCTTGATGCTGGTGCGCACCTGCGGCCCGGATGCAGCCATGGTGGACATCCCCGCGGCCGCCCGCGATGAGTACGTCCAGCTCGGCCAGTGTTTCGAGCTGTCGCATTACGTGCAGATGATCGGCATGCTCGAGGAGCTGCGCCGCAACGTGCGTTACAGCGGCGTCGGGCGGGCTTTGACCGAAGCGGTGCTGGTGCGGTTCGCCCGTATGCGCGAGTGGACCTCGATCGAGCAGCTTCTGCGGCAGCTCCCGGCCGACGGGAGTGGCGCGGACGAAAAAAAAAAGTCCGCGCCGGTAGGCGTGGGGAGTGAGGTGCCCGTCGGAAGTGAGGTGCACATCGGGAGTGAGGTGCGCGTCGGGAGTGAGGTACGCGTTGACAATGGGGTCCCCCTCCCTTGTAGGGAGAGGGTAGGGGGAGGGTTTCAGCCGTCGCCGGAAGACCCCGTCCCTGCCCGCTCTCCAACCGGCGGAGGGACCATCCCCGCCGATTACGTTCCCACGGACGCGGAATCGCCCGACTTGCCCGAGCCGCGCGGCCCCGAAATCGTCCGCCGGGAAGTTTCAGCCGACGAACTGCGGCAGATCGAGCGCGACCCGGTCGTGCGGCAGACGTTGGAGCTGTTCGATGGTATCCTGCTTCAAGTCGAGCAACAGGTGCCGGACCAGGCGCAGCGCGGCGTGGAGTAAAGCATGTTGGGAAACCTCGGCCAACTGATGAACCTGCTCAAGAACGCGGGCCAGATCAAGCAGACCGCGCAGCAGATGAACGAGCGGTTGCAGGCTGCCCGCTTCGCCGGCGAGGCGGCCGGGGGCCAGGTGTGCGCGACTGTCGACGGTCGCGGCGAGCTGGTCAACGTGCGAATCGACCCGGTTCTCGTCCAGGCCGGCGACGTCGAGATGCTCGAGGACCTGATCTGCGCCGCCGTCCGTGACGCCGTGGCCCGCAGCCGCGAGGCAGTCCAGAAAGAGATGCAGGAACTCACCGGTGGGCTGAACCTGCCCGGGATGACCGACCTTTTCGGCGGGGGCCCGCCGTGAACGGCGCGCCGCCCGGCGGTCCGCTCCAGCGATTGATGAACGAGCTGAAGAAGCTGCCCGGCATCGGCACGCGCTCCGCCGAGCGCGTCGCGTTTCACCTCCTGAAGGCCGGCCGCGACGAGGCCCTGGCACTGGCCGGCGCGATCACGGCGATCAAGGACGAGATTCGGCCGTGCGCCCGCTGCTTCAACCTGGCGGACGGCGAGCTGTGCAGCATCTGTGCGGACGGCCGCCGTGACGCCGGCCAGATCGTGGTGGTCGAACAGCCGAAGGACCTGCTCAACCTGGAGGCGACGGGGCTCATCACCGGCGTATATCACGTGCTGCTGGGACACATTGCGCCGCTCGAGGGGATCGGCCCCGAGGACCTTACGATTGGCGCCTTGGTTCACCGGGTAAAGGCCGGCCAGGTCCGCGAAGTGATCCTCGCGACCAACCCCACCGTCGAGGGCGACGCGACGGCACTGCACATCACCAGCCTGCTGGCGGATAGCGGCGTGAGCATCACGCGCCTGGCGTGCGGGATCGCGCCGGGCTCCCAAATCGAGTTCGCCAACCGGGCCATGCTCGAGGCGGCGTTTCGCGGCCGTCGAAAAGCGTGAGCGCTGCCCGCGCCCCGCGCCGGCCCGTGCTCGTGGCGGCGGTCGGCGCAATCGGATACGCTGGCAGGGGACAAGTCTGAACGGCGGTCGATTGGATGAGCGGTGACATCGCAGGAACTGCCTCGGCCGACCCCAGCGGCGTCAGCATCGCCTTTCATCTCGCCGCCGTGTTTGTGCTGCTCCTCCTGTCGGGCTCGTTCTCCGGGAGCGAGGCGGTCCTGTTCTCGCTGACCCCCTTGCAGATCGAGCGGGCGGCTGGCAGTGCCAACCCGTTTCGGCGCCTGGTGGCCCGGCTCATGCGGCGCCCGAAGCGCACGCTCATGATATTGCTGGTCACGAACACGGCCGTGAACGTCCTGTTCTTCGCGGTCTCCTACGTGCTGTGTGCCCGCCTCGCCGGGCCGCTGGGGGCCTGGATGACGCCCATCGCCGGGGCGGCCAGCGTGCTGTTGATCGTCGTCTTCGGAGAGGTGCTGCCGAAGGTGGTTGGCGTGAGTCTGGCGGATCGGGCGGCGCCCGTGTCGGCGACGATCGTGCGCGCGGCGGGGTTCGTCGCGGAACCCCTGGGGCGGGTACTCGACTGGGTGCTGGTCAGGCCGTTTGAGCGCTTGGTGATGCCGAAGGCCCACCGAACCCCGAAGGCCGCCGCCGAGCTGTCGCGGGTCGAGCTGCGGGCGCTCCTGGAACTGAGCCGGCGCGGCGGCACGTTGATGCCGCTGGAGGACACGTTTCTGCGGGCGGTGATCGATCTTGGTCACGTACGGGTGCGCGACGTGATGGTGCCGCGGGTCGAAATGACCGCTTACGAAGTCCACGGCACGCCGGAGGGGCTTTGCGAACTGATGCGTACCACGCGCTACAAGAAGATCCCCGTGTACGACGGCACGCCCGACAACCTCGTCGGCCTCGTCTATGCGAAGGTCCTGTTCCTCAATCCGGACACGCCGCTCGCGGACCTCGTGCAGCCCGTCCACTTCGTGCCCGAGCTCGCCACCTGCGAGCAACTGCTCGTGCACTTCCGCAGTACGAAGACCCAACTGGCGATCGCCGTCGACGAATACGGCGGCGTCGCGGGGCTCGTGACCCTGGAAGACGTGTTGGAGCAGATCGTCGGCGAGTTGCACGATCCCGAGGACGCCCTCGACGAGCCGGACATCCAGCCGCTGCCCGACGGCGCGTATGACATCAGCGGCCAGCTTAGCGTCCACTACTGGGTGGATACCTTCGGCTTGCCGCACCGGGTCGAGCGGGTTGCCACGGTCGGCGGGCTGGTCATGGCGCGACTGGGGCGGCCGGCCCAGGTGGGCGACGTCGTGGAACTCGGCAACGTCGAGCTGCAAGTCACGCGCATGCGCCGCCGGCGCATCGACCGGCTCCGCCTGCGGCTGCGCGACGTCGCCGAATCCCCCCAGGAGGTGCCATGATCGTCGCGCTCCTGATTGCCGGCCTGCTCGCCGCCGTGGTGGTCAGCGCCATCGCTTCCGGCACGGAGACCGGCGTGTATTGCCTCGATCGCGTGCGGCTGCGCGTGGCCTGCGAGCAGCGCGAGCCGGCGGCGCTGCGGCTGGAGCCGCTCCTGCGACGCCCGGAGGACGTGGTCGTGAGTGCCCTGGTAGGCACGAACCTGGCCGATTACGTCGCGACCGCCTGTGTTACGGCCCTGCTGCTGCACGCGGCGGTGGCGGAAGGGCTGGCGGAGCTGTACGCCACCGCGATCGTCACGCCGCTGCTGCTGGTTTTCGGCGGAGTCATTCCCAAGGACTGGTTCCGGCGTGAGAGCAACCGCCTGATGGCGGGGTTGAGCTGGGTGCTGTGGCTGTGGGTGTGGCTGATCCGGGCGACCGGTCTGGCGCACGTGCTGCGGGCCCTGCCGCGGGCCCTGCTGCGCTGGCTCGATCCCTGCCGGGCTCATGACGAGGCGGAACTGGTGCCGCGGGCGCAAACGCTGCACCTGCTGCGGGAGGGTGCGGTGCGCGGCGGCCTGACGCACTTTCAGCGCGACGTGATCGAGCGCGTGCTGAACCTGTCCAGCGTGCGGGTCAGCACCGTGATGATCCCGCGCAGCCGGGCCGCCCTCGCGCCCGAGGACGTGCCGCGCGCCGACTTCCTCCGCGCGGCGCGCATGGCGCACCTGTCGCGCCTGCCCATCTACCGCGGCGATCCCCGGCATATCGTGGGCATCGTCAACGTGTACGACGTGCTCACCGACCGCGACCACAAGCCGATCGCGGCGCACGCCCGGCCCCCCGTGACGCTCGGCGAATACATGAGCGTCTCGGCGGCGCTGCTCAAGCTCCAGCGTGCCCGCCAAACCATGGCCATCGTCGTGGACCGCTCGAACCACTGCGTCGGCATCCTGACGCTCAAAGACCTCGTGGAGGAAATCGTCGGAGACCTGGAGGTCTGGTAGGCGTCGGTGCCCGCAGGGCAGGTGGAATCCGCTACGGCGGATGCAACCTGCCACCGACGCCGCGTTCTAAGCGCGCCGGGCAAACCGCACGGCCTGCTTCAGCCACGTGACCGCGTCCGGCGCGGCTTCATCAAGCCCCTCGAAATCGTAGATTCGGACACCGGCCGCGGTTGCTGCCGATACTGCGAACACGAGGCTCGCAGCCGCGTTGAAGCAGGGCCGCCACGCGGGCAGGCTCCAGCCGGCGAAGCGGTCCCGCGCCTGAAGCTGGAGGAGCCTCTCGAAGTGTTCCTTATCAAGCGGCGAATCGGCCGGCAGCCGGTACAACTGCGCAACCGGGCGAAGGTCGCCGTAAGAGGTCGGAGGTTCAGGACCGTCCAGCAGGCGACAGTCACGGTGCGCGTCGGCCTGTGCCAGGCGCTGGAGCCACAGCCCGCAGTCGGCGACTCGGGCGGCACAATACGCCGCCACAACCTCGTCCGCCTCGGTCGAAGGCTCCACGCCGGGCGGTGCGTCGATGAGCCGCTGAACGCAGACGCGAACGCGGCGCGCCGCCTGGTCCGGCTCAACTCCGGCCCGCTCCGCGGTCTGACGGCACGCCGGACAGAAGCAAGTGTCCAGCAACTGCCGGATCGCGGGGTCGCGCCAGTGCGCCGGTCGCGGCGGCGTACTCCAAACGACGTGGTCAGGCCGCCAGTTAGCCAACTCGACGCTCTTCGCCTCGTACCGACCGAGGTCTTCGAGCGTGGCGCGCAAGAGCTCGCGCACCGACGGATTGCACGCACAAAGCCCCGCAGGCGGCACTTCCTGTCCCCAGGCGTTGCGCTGGCCGAGGTGCGGCTCCCGCTCGCCTAGGATTCGAACGGCGCGCAGTTCAATCCGGACGACCAGCGCGATGTGGAGGCGGTCCAGGTGCTCGCGTAGCCGCGCCAGCGCATCGGCGGTGCCAAACCACGCGGCCTTGGGCGGGCGCACGCCGGAGGCGCCATAGAGCTTGGCCGTGGGCGGGAAATGCCAGCCGCCCTCGGTGCGGAAGTAAGGCCGCTCCGGGTCGGCAGCGAGGCGAAACGCGCTCAGCGCACCGGTCACGACCGGGACGGTCACGTGATCCAGGCCGACCTCGCCTGCCGCACGTTCGAGCAGCGCACCGCCGTCCGCCGTGTAGCTCCACAGCGGCACCACGATTCCGAATTGCGTGTCCATGGGCCCTACCGCAGTGTGCCGCAGCCGCTGTCGCGCGGGTGCAGCGGGCATCTTGCCCGTTCTGGTGACAGGCAACGCGCCCGCACAGTCGGCCGTTAAGGTTGCGTTCCGCGGGCCGAGGGTAGCCGATTCTGCCACGGTCTGCTAGCATCCGGCACAGCCGTTGCGGGAGCCGTAACCGTGCCCGACCAATCCGACGAGCAACAGCGACACTGCCCGGGAGAGGAGCATATTCCGATCTCGGACGCGATCTGTCTGGGCCGCCGGCGGGCAAATTTCCGCAAGTGCCCCGGCTGCCAGTTCAACGACGACGAGATGGGACGGACGCCGTACTATGCCCCCGCCGGTCCGACCGGCGTGCGTCCGCCGTCGCGGATGGTCTTGGAGATGGAAAAACGCGACATGATCGAAAAGGTATTCAAGGCCTACGACGTACGGGCGACGGTGCCCGAGCCGCTGAATGAGGACGTGGCCTGGCGGATCGGCAACGCGACCGCCCAATTCCTGCGCACCACGTTGACCGGCTTCGACCGGAGCGATTCCAAGATGAACACGCTGATTGTCGGCCGGGACATGCGCAAGTCGAGCAAGCGGCTCAGTCACGCCTTCATGGAAGGTGCGGCGGCAGTCGGGGCACCGGTGATCGACATCGGCCTGACTGACACGCCGCAGATCTACTTCGCGACAAACTATATGCCCTGCTGCGGCGGCGTGCAGACCACTGCGAGCCACAACCCGTCCAACTACAACGGGTTCAAAATCTGCGGTGCCAAGGGCAAACCGATCGGGGCCGAGACGGGCCTCAAGGAAATCGAGCGCATCGCCAAGGCCATCTCACGCCACGTCGTGCCGGAACTCAGCCCGATCCGACCGCTCGACCTCTCGGAGCCGTATCGCGCGTACTTGCGCCGTTTCCTGCGGCCGCCCCGCCCGCTCAAGGTCGTCGTGGACGCTTCCAACGGCATGGCCGGCCGTTGGTTCCCGATCGTCTTCGCCGGCGTGCCGAACCTGACGATCATCCCGCTGAACTTCGAGCACGACGGCGAGTTCGTCCATCCGCCGAACCCGCTCGTGCCGGCTAATCTCGCGCAGCTTCGCGCGGCGGTGCGCGAGCACCAGGCCGACCTGGGGGCTTGTTTTGACGGCGACGCGGACCGGTGCGTGTTTGTGGACGGCAACGCGGACATCGTGCGCCCCGACCTGGTGACGGCGCTGCTGGCCGGCGACTACCTGCGCGAGCGGCCGGGGTCGACCGTGGTGTACGACCTGCGCTCCAGCCGCATCGTCCCGGAGATCATCGAGAAAGCCGGCGGCATCCCGCGCCGCGAGCGGGTCGGCCACGTCTTCATGAAACGCACGTTGGCCGAGTGCAACGCGGTCTTCGGCGGCGAGCTGAGCGGGCACTTCTACTTCCGCGATTTCTACTACTGCGATTCCGGCCTGCTGGCGTTCATCGCGGTCGCCAACAGCCTCACCCGCACCGGCAAGTCGCTGGCGGAGCTCATCGAGCCGCTCAACATCTACGCCAGCAGCGGCGAGCAGAACTTCGAGAACGAGGACAAGCAGGGGACGTTCCAGCGCATCGCCGACAAGTACAAGGATGCCCAGATCGACTACCTCGACGGCGTGACGGTGCAATACCCCGACTGGTGGTTCAACATCCGTGCGTCCAACACCGAACCGCTGCTGCGGCTGAACATGGAGGCGGCGAACGACACCGTGCTCGCGCAGAAGCTCGCCGAACTGACGCCCCTGCTCGGCAACCCGGTGGCGCACTGATGTCGCCTGCCAATCAGCCGAGCTACGCCGCTGGTGGGCCCGGCCTCGGCCGCCCCGGTCCAGCGCTGTCCGCCCTGGGTTCTCGCCACGGAGCCCGGTCGCTGCATCCCCCCCGGGGAGCAAGCGCTCCAGCGGCCCAGTTCGTCCACGAAGTGCTCGACAGCGGCGTCGAGTTCGCCGCCGACGTCCTGCCCGAACGCAACACGGTCGTGCTCTGCTTCCGAATGCTCGTCGGCTCGGGAAAAGATCCGCTCGACCAGACCGGCGTCAGCACCGTCGTGGAACGCACGCTCTCCAAGGGCACGCAGAAGCACGACGGGCGCGGGCTGGCGGACGCTTTCGACCAGCTTGGGGCGAAGTGGGGCTCGGTCACCGGGCGGCAATCCACGCTGTTGCGGGTCCTGTGCCTGCCGGAGTTCGTGCCGCAAGTGGTCGAGCTGGTTGCCGAGATGATCCGCCGCCCCACGTTCCCCGACGACGCCTGCCGCGTGGCCGTCGAGCTCGCGCAGCAGGAACTCCGACAAATGGAGGACGAGCCGCAGGAATTGCTGCGCGTCATGATTCAGCGCTTGACGCTGGGGCCCGTCCTCGGCCGGCACCCCGGCGGCACGCCGGAGTCGCTGGCCCGCCTGACGCCGGAAGTCATCCGTGAGTATTGGCGCCGTGAATACTGCGCGGGCCGCCTCCAGGTGGTCGCGGCCGGCCCGATCGAGCCCGCCCGCCTCGCGCGTCAGCTTGACCGCTGTTTCGCCGGCTTCGGCGCGGCGGAGCATAGCGGCCGTGAGCCGGCGGGCTTCGAGTTCTGTCCCGCCCGCGCGCACCGGCACAAGGAGCTGGAGCAGCAGTACATCGGCATCACGCTGCCCGGACTGCCGCGCGAGCACGCGGACTTCCCCACCGAGCAGGTTCTGCTGGGTGTCCTTTCGGGCGGCATGAGCGCGCGGCTGTTTACGGAGGTCCGCGAGAAACAGGGGCTAGTGTACTGGGTCGGCGCGTGGCACGAGCAGCTGCGCGGCAGGGGCGTGATTCACCTCGGGGCCAGCGCGACGCCCGAGCGGTGTGGCCAGACCTACACGACGTTGCTCCGCGAGCTGCGCCGCCTCGGCGAGGACCTCACGGAAGCCGAGACGAACCGCGCCCGCGACGGCCTGATCGCGCAGCTCGAGACCGAGGACGACTTGACTCGCGCCCGCGCCGGCGAGCTGAGCGACGACCTCTTTCACGTCGGCCGGCCCATCGGCCGCCAGGTCAAGCTCGATGAGTTGCGGCGGGTCACCGTGGACCAGGTCGCGGCCTGCGCCCGCCGCCTGCCGCTCGACCGGCTCTGCGTCGCCACGCTCGGCCCGCGCGAGCTGTGAGCTCGCAGCGCCGGAACCCCGTGTCCGGCCTGTGGCACCGCCGCCGGCACTCAAGACGCGGAAGCTGCCGGCCGAAGGATTATCAAACGGTCGGCGTCGGGGGCGCCCGTGTCCCGTTGCGCTGAGGTCGGACCATGCCCTTCCGCAAAGTCGTGCTGATGTATCACTCGGTCTCGACGCCGGAGGTGCCGGCGGTGCCGGGGAGCTCCCCGATCCCACTGGCGCGGTTTCAGCACCAGGTCCGGCAGGCGCTGGCACACGGCTGGCAGTTCCGTCCGCTCTCTGAATTGCGCACGGCGGCCAGCGCGAACACGCTGTACATCACCGGCGACGACGGCACCGTGGACTGGCTTCGCAACGTGCTGCCGTGGTGCGAGAAGGAGGGCCTACCGACGCACACGGCACTCATCAGCGGACCGTGGCAGGAGCAGCCGGTGTACCCCGTTGCCCACCGGTTGCACATTCTCCTGGCCCTGCCCGGTCGGAGGTTGCCGACGCCCGCGCTCACGGCCGATCAACGCGCTTACATCGACCGCATCTACTCGTATGAGACCAATCCCTACCGGCGCTATCTCAAGGGCGCGTGCAACCTGGTCTTCGACGATCCGCAGGCCCGCGAGCTGCTGGGCCCGCCCGACGTGGAAGAAGCCCGCTTGCTCGCCGGCCGGTTCGCACGCCCGGAGGAATACCGCGGATTTCGCTGCGCCGAGTTCGGCGTGCACACCGTGAGTCATCGCGCGTTCGGCGGCGACCCCGATGCATACGTGCGCGAGGAGGTGTTGCCGTGCCGCGCGGCGATGATCCGCCACGGGTTGCAGCCGACCCGTTATCTCGTGCTCCCGATGCGCCCGCGATTCGGGGCGACAGTCGAGCAGATCACGCCCGCGCTGCAAGCGGCCGGGTTTGAAGGCACGCTCGAGGCGATGGGCGAGTGGGACGGCCACAGCTTTGCCATCCCGCGTATCGACGCGAAGGACGTGGAGCGGCACCTGGGGCTCGCACCCTGGACGGATACCCCTGCCGACCCGTCCCGCCCGGCCGCCGCAGGTGTCTGTTGAAAGCGAGGACAGGCACCGCGAGAGAACGATGCAGCGCTACCGCGAAAGCGCGCCGGCGCGGAGCCCGTCCCCGTTTTCAACCGACTGGTGGCACCGCCGCGCAATAGGCGCCTGCCACTACGACACCGGGACCCCAGCTACGCCCCGTCCGGTTCAGCCGTCTGTCCGAGGTGACGATCGTAATTGGTATAGGAGAGTGTGGCCCAGCCGCCCCCGGCTGAGGCAGCACAGCGGAGGGCCGCTGTGCCACAGGCTGCCTATCGGAGCGCGTGCATGCCGGCCCGCCGGGTCGTGTTGTTCCAGCCGTCGTACCGGCCGCCCGGATCGGCGATGAAACCGATCGCCCCGCTGGCGCTGCTGCATCTGGCGGCGGCGGTGGGGCCGGCGGGGTTCGAGCCGCAGATCGTCGATGCCCAGGTTGAGCCCGACGCGTTGGGGCGGCTGCGGCAGCTTGCGCGCGGCGCCGTCGCGGTGGGCATCACATCCATGACCGGCTATCAGATCAAGGGCGCACTGGCGGCGGCCCAGGCTGTGCGGGAAGCCACGCGGGATGTGCCGGTGATCTGGGGCGGCTGGCACGCTTCCCTGTGCCCGGACGAGACGGCCCGCGACCCGCTGGTCGATGTCGTCGTGCGCGGCCCCGGCGAACGCACGCTGGCCGAGCTGTTGGAGTGCTACGCGGCCGGTCTTTCGTGGGACGGCGTCCTCGGCATCACCTATCGCCGGGGAGCGGACGTCGCGCACACGCCCGATCGCCCGCTCGAACGCCCGGACCCGCAGCGGAAGCTCCCGTTCGACCGGTTGCACATGGACCGCTACGGCGGCCGCATCCTGTATGGAGATGACTGGGGCGCCAACTTCTCGCCCAGCGAGGGGCAGCCGTTCGCGTACACCTCGTCGAACGGCTGTTCGTATCGGTGCCGCTTCTGTGCCGCGACCAGGGTCTACAAACGTCGTTGGTTGGCCCTGCCGGTCGAGCAGACGCTCGACGAGCTGGAACTGCTCCATCGCCGGTACGGAATCGAGGTCGTTTCGTTCTACGATCCCGAGTTCTTCATCAACGCCCAGCGGGCGGAAGCCATCATGCGCGGCATGCTGTCGCGCGGGCTGCGGATCTTCTGGAAGGCCCAGGTGCGGCCCGAACACATCGTTCGCCTGGGGCTGGAACGTATGCGGCTGGCGTACGAGAGCGGCTGCCGGCAGTTGGAAATCGGGGCCGAGTCCGGCTCACCGGCGGTGCTGGAGATGATCCAGAAGGACAGCACGCCGCAAGCCGCGCTGGAGTCGGCGGCGATTCTGCGCGCAGTGGGCATTACCGGGCAGTACAACCTGATGTTCGGGTTTCCGCGCGAGACAGAGGCCCATCGGAAGGAGACCTTCCGGTTTGCGGCGGCCCTCAAGCGCGTGAACCCGGAGTGTCTCCTGCCGATGTATCACTTCGTCCCGCACCCGGGGATTCCGCTGGAGGAAGAAGCACGCCAGTACGGCTACACGCCGCCGCGCTCGCTCCGCGACTGGGCGGAGTTCGATTGCGGCTATGCCGAGCCGCACATGCCTTGGGTGCGGCGGCCGCGGGCGTTGCAGGACCGCATCCTGCGGACGGTGACGTTCTATCTACCGCTGGCGTACCCAGGCGACGTGACGCGCGGCACGCTGCGGCACTTGCGAACGCGCATGCACCGCTGGCCGGACGCCCTGTGGCTCTGGCCGCTGCACGTCCTGGCTCGCGGGCGGGTGTGGGCCGACTTCTACGGCCTGCCGTGGGAATGGCGGCTGTTCAAATGGACAGCGGCACGTCGGCGCGCTCGCCAACTTGCCCCGACCCCCGCCGCGGACAGCGTGCCCACGGCGACCGCATTGTCATCGGCCAGCATCGCGCCCGGGCCGGACCGGCCGCACAGCGAGCCGCGCCCGCCGGCGCGGCCGGTCGCCGAGCCCGCAGTCGTCAGCGCCCGCGGCGGACCCACCCCAACGCCGCCAGCGTGAGCAACATCAGCGTGCCGGGCTCCGGCACGGTCTGGATGGTCAGTTTGGGAAATCCGTTGCCTTCCTCGAACATCAGCCCGCCGAAGGTCTCGGCACGCAGCGATAGCCCGACGTACCGCTCATTGGCGTTCACAAGGGCAATCACGAAGGACGTCACGTCGAAGGTCAGGATGTCTTCGACTTGGGGGTTCGGCGTGGCGATTGAATCGACGGTGTTTCCGTACCCGATCTGAAAATCGGACAGCTCCGCGATCCCGTTTCCAACGTATCCATCGACGGCGACACTGTTTGGGATCTCCCCGTCCACGCCCAGTCCGAAGACCCAGTTGCTCGTGATCTTGACCTGGAACGTGGCGGAACCGATGTACTCGCCCGGTGGAACCACGAAGGGCAGGATGTCGAACTCGGCCATCGACCGGGCTTCGCCGAAGCTCCCCAGCACGGCATCGTTGAACGTCGGAAACGGCCCGAAGTCGCCGATCCCGTCGAAGAAGAACTCGCCGCTGCCGTCGTCCGCATCGATGACCTCGAAGTCGACCGGCGGGTCGGCAATGACAAACAGGGAATCCGCCCGGGAGACGGCCGGCCCCAGAAGTAGCGCGACCAGCAGACACGCGATTCCGCTCGTTACTCGTGATTTCATTTCTCTCCTCCTGCTTGGGCTGTCAGGTGTGGCACGTCCGCCCCGCGACGAATCCGCCTACATCGTTATCCTAACAGTGCTGCGGGACCGATGCAACGACTTCTCGAAAATGAACCCAATATGAAACCGGATCCGCACGCGTGGAACGTAGCGCCCGTCTGCCACAGGGGCACGCCGACCGTCGCATGACACGGCTTCCAGCGGAGCTGGGTGCATCCGCGGATGCGTCGGGGATACGGCCTGCTTCTCTTGCCGCGCGGCGCTCACGCGACGATCATGTGCCGGTCTGGTCGAGCAGTAAGGAGCGCGTCTTGCCGCGGGATGTACGAGTGCGCGTGCAAACGCCGGCCGGGGCCCAGCCTCCCTGGGTCCAGCTTCGCTCCGCGATGCTGCATCCGTTCGTCTACCGGAAGATGGTGCGAACGGCTGACCCGGCCGCCCAACCGGGGGACGTGGTCAACCTGTACGACAAGGGCGGCCAGTTCTTCGGCCGCGGTCTCTACAACCCCCGCTCGCAAATCGTCGTCCGCGTGCTCACGCACGACGACATTCCGATTGACGCTGCCTTCTGGCGGGCGCAGTTGGAACGGGCGGTCGACCTGCGGCGCCGGTTGAGACTGGCGGAACACACCGATGCGTATCGGCTCGTGCACGCGGAGGGCGACGGCCTGAGCGGCCTGATCGCCGAACGCTACGCGGACGCGCTGGTCTTCGAGCTCTTCTCGCTCGGGATGTTCATGCGGCGCGCGGAGCTGGGACGCATTCTCGCGAGTGTTCTTGGGCCGCCGACATGCCTCGACCGGCCCGACCACGCCGGCCCGACGTGGCGGATGTTCGTCCGGGCGGACTCCCGCATCGAGCGCCTGGAGGGCTTTCGCGTGCCGTCCGGCACGACGCCGGCGGAGACCTCCGCACGCCTGACGATTCGCGAGCATGGCCTGCGGTACCGCGTCGATGTCAAGGCGGGCCACAAGACGGGCTTCTTCTGCGATCAGCGCGAGAACCGTCGGCGGCTGGCCCGGCTCTGTGGTGACGCCACGGTACTTGACCTGTTCTGCTACACGGGCGGGTTCTCGCTGTGTGCGATGAAGCTGGGCGGGGCGCGGGCTGCAACCGGCGTCGAACTGGACGAGTCGGCGGTGGCCGTCGCCCGCGAGAACGCCAACCTGAACCAGGTCCGCGTCGATTTCGTCTACGCCGACGCGTTCACGTACTTGCGGCAGATGATCGCGAACGGGCGGCAGTACGACGTGGTCGTGCTGGATCCGCCGAAGCTGGCGACGTATCGCGAGGAATGCGAGGACGCGTTGCGGAAGTACTTTGACATGAACCACCTGGCGGTCCAGGTCGTGCGCACGGGTGGCATTCTGCTGACGTGCAGTTGCAGCGGCCTGATCGCGCCGTCCGCCTTCCGCGAAACCGTACACCGCGCGGCGCAGCGCACGGGCCGGCGGTTGCAGCTCTTCGATCACACCGGCGCCGGCCCGGATCACCCCGTCATGCTGGATTGCCCGGAGTCCGCGTACCTCAAGGCACTGTGGTTCCGTGTCTTGTAGCGGCCGCCGCACGGCCTGCCCGCCGTGGCGGGCGTCGGCCGGCGCATCAGAACCACCATGCCGCGCCGGCTTTCTCCTTGATGATGACCGAGCGCAAGTACGCGACGGCCTTCTCGAAGCCCTCCTGCACGCTCATCAGCGAGTCTTCGTGCTCGATGCTGATGACGCCGTCGTAGCCCTTCAGCTTGAGCATACTGACGAACGGCCGCCAGAACTCGTCGCCGTGCCCGTAGCCGCAGGTCCGGAACACCCAGCTCCGGTTGCCCACGTCGGCGTAGCTCTTGGTGTCGAGGGTCCCGTTGCGGCGGGTGTTGTGCGGATCGATGCCCGTGTCCTTGCCGTGCACGTGGAAGATGCAGCCGGCGTCGCCGAGCACGCGGGCGGCCTCGACCGGGTCAATGCCCTGCCAGAAGAAGTGCGACGGGTCGAGGTTCGCGCCGAGTTGCTTGCCGCACGCCGCCCGCAGCCGCAGGAGGGTCTCTGGGTTGTACACGCAAAATCCTGGATGGGCCTCGAAGGCGATGCGGACCCCTTCCTTCGCGGCCTCCCTGTTCTTCTTCGTCCAGAACGGGATGAGCACCTTGTCCCACTGGTATTTCAGCGTCGCCTCAAAGTCCGGCGGCCAGGGGCAGGTGACCCAGTTCGGCGTCTTGTCCTGGCGGCTGCCGCCGGGACAGCCGGAGAAGTTGATGACGACGTTGGTGCCCAGCAGGGGCGCGAGGCGGACGGCGACGTCGTGGGCGCGCTGGTGGGCCCGGGCGATCTTGGGGTTGGGGTGCAACGGGTTGCCGTGCACCGCCAGGCCGATGATCTCGAGCCCGTGGGCCTGGCAGTCCGCGATGATCTTCTTCTGGGCGGCCTTGTTCTTCAGCACCTTCTCGGGGTCGAAGAAGGGCCTGCCCGGGTAGCAGCCGACGGGCAGCTCGATCGCGTCGAGGCCGACCTTCGCGCAGTATTCCAGGGCCTTCTTCCAACCCATGCCTCCCAGACCGGCTCCCATGACGCCGAGCTTCATCGTCATTGCTCCTTAACCAGGGTTGTGGGTGTACCTCGGAGACTCGCAGGTCAGTCTCCGACGCTGTCCGCAGCAGCGGCCGCCGACAGCCCCAACTCGTCACGCAATCGATCCACCATGACCGTCGTGATGCCGTCGAAGAAACCGTTGATGACGGACCGTTCCAGGGTCGTCAGGCAGGGACCGGTTGCGAGCAGCCACGGGGCCACCAGCCCCAATGCCGTCCACCGCCAGAACCGCCGCCGACTCGCCGTCCTGCACATACCATTGCCCATTTGCCGAGCACTCGGGCGGCGATTCTACGCCCGTGAGCATCCCCCGCCAATGAGTCAGGCACGCCGGCGCGTGCCCGGTGTCGGTGCACGGGGGCAACGGGCATCGATCGGCGGGTTGTTCGTGGGGGGCGGTTGGTGGGATAATACCGAGCGAGCACGACCGCTGCCGCCGGCCGGCTCGGAGTAGCGGCCAGTCCGCCGCAACGGGCTGACCCGGACACGGCAAACTGCCGTTGCGGGCCCATAGCTCAGTTGGTTAGAGCAGCGGACTCATAATCTGCTGGTCGCAGGTTCGAATCCTGCTGGGCCCAGTAGAGGCTATCCGCAGACTCCCTTCCCTCTTGGGGAGGGGTTGGAGGAGGGTCGAATTCGGCGACGTGTCGCCCTTCTCCCCACGCCTGTCCCAGACGGGGAGGGGCTTGCGGTGGGTTCCAGTGCGAGCGCAGCCGAGTCTTGCGGCGGAAATGGCTGTCTTGCGGCCGCCGCCAGGACGTGGTGTCGCCCGTCGAAACGTTGTCCGCAACGCAGACTTCAGCGCACGTTGAAGTACCGAGCTTGCGGGTGGTAGCTGATGAGGGCGCTCGTCGACTGCTCCGGCTCCAGCTCGAATTCCTCAGTCAGGCTCACGCCGATGCGCTCCGGCCGCAGGAGCTTCACGAGCGGCGCCTGGTCCTCGAGGTTGGGACAGGCCGGGTAGCCGAAGCTGTAGCGGCTGCCCTGGTACCCTTGCTGGAAGAGCCTGTGCAGGTCGTGGGCGTCCTGCCCGGCGACACCCAGTTCGACGCGAATCTGCCGGTGGACGTACTCGGCGAGCGCCTCGGCCAGTTCGACGCCGAGCCCGTGCAGGAATAGGTACTGCTGATACTCGTGCTGCTCGAACCACTGGCGCGCGACCTCGCTGACCCGCCGGCCGGCGGTGACCAGCGAAAAGGCGGCCACGTCGACCACGCCGGCGCTGAGCGGCCGCCAGAAGTCCGACAAACACCAATAAGGGGGCTTTTTCTGGCGCGGGAACCGGAAGCGCAGCAGCTCGGGGCCGTGGTGCTCGGGCCGGTCGATGGTGCCGCTCGGCGGTGCGAAGATGACGAGGTCATCGCCGTTGGAGTTGCACGGCCAGTAGCCGTAGATTCCCTGCGGGTGGAGGATCCGTTCGCGCTCGCAGCGCTCGACGAGCTGGCGGAAGATCGGCCGAATCTCGCTCTCGACGTAGCGCTGCCATTCATCTGCGCTGCGGCGGCGCTTGCGCAGGCCCCATTGCACCTGGAAAAGCATGGTCTCATTGATGAACGCCAGCGCAGCTTGTAGGTCGATCTGCTCCAATACGCAGTCGCCCCAGAACGGCGGGCGCGGCACGGGATAGTCGTGCCCGATGTCAGAACGTCGCGTCGGTACCGGCACCCCCGGCAATCCTTCCATCGAAGACCGCGAGGCTTCCTCGCTGGCAACGACGGCCTCGCGCATGGCGACTTCGGCTTCGGCCTTTGCGGCCCGTTCCGCTGCCTCGCGGTCCAGCGGCTTGAGGCCGAAGCGCTGCTCTGCCAGCAGCCGAACCTGCTCCGGCGTCGGGGCCTCCACCGGCGGCCCGCCCACCCGGCTCGGCTCGACCTCCACCGCACGTCCTTCCTTGATGCGCCCCATGAGCTTGAGCCCGGCGAACGCGTCCTTGGCATAGTGGACCGGGCCGCCGTACAGGTCCCGCAACTCGGCTTCGACGTAGCGCCGGGTCAAGGCGGCCCCGCCGAGGATGACCGGCACGGTGATGCCGTGCTCGTTCAGAACCTCCAGGTTCTCGCGCATCACGAGCGTGGACTTGACCAGCAGGCCGCTCAGTCCGATTGCGTCGGCGTCGTGCTCGCGGAGCGCATGGATGACGTTGCCGATCGGCTGCTTGATGCCGAGGTTGTAGACGGTGTAGCCGTTGTTCGTCAGGATGATGTCCACGAGGTTCTTGCCGATGTCGTGCACATCGCCGCGCACGGTGGCCAGGACGATCTTGCCGCGCGACTGGCCCGCCACGCGCGGCATGTGCGGCTCGAGGTGTGCCACCGCGGCCCGCATCGTCTCGGCGGACTTGAGCACGAACGGGAGCTGCATCTGGCCCGCACCGAACAGCTCGCCGACGACCTTCATGCCCTCCAGCAGGAACTCGTTAATGATGTAATGCGGGTTGTATTTCTTGAGCGCGGCGTCGAGATCGCGTTCGAGCCCCGGCTTGTGCCCGTCGATGATCCGCCGCTTGAGCCGCTCTTCCAAGGCCAGCGCCGCGGGCTCGGCGGACGAAGCGACTTTCTCACTGGGGGCGAACAACTCGATAAAACGTTCCAACGGGGTGCGCCCCGCCGCCGAAGCGCCGGCCGCGGGCCGGTCATAGATCAGGTCCAGCGCCGCCTGCCAGCGCTCGTCGCTGATTTGCGTGCGGGGCAGAATCTTGCCGGCGTGAACGATCGCCGCGGTCAGGCCGCGCTGACACGCCTCGTGCAGGAACGCCGAGTTGAGCACGACGCGGGCCGCCGGCTGGAGCCCGAAGCTCACGTTGCTCACGCCCAGGATGAACTGGCAGCGCGGGAACGCCCGCCGGACGCGCTCGATGCCGTCCAAGGTCTCCAGGGCCAGCCGGGCGTCTTCTGGATTGCCCGTGGTGATTGGGAAGGTGAGGCAGTCGAAGAGGATGTCCTCCTCGGCAATGCCGTACTTCCGCGTCAGCAGATCGTGTAGCCGCCCGGCCACTTCCAGCTTGCGCGCGGCAGTCTTCGCCATTGCCTCGCGCGGATCGTCGTCGATGGTCAGGGCCACGATGGCGGCACCATGCTGGCGCAGCAGGCGGCAGATGCGCGCCAGCTTCTCCTCGCCGTCCTCCAGGCTCACCGAGTTGACGATGCACTTGCCCCCGGCGAGCTTGAGGCCCGCCTCGATGACCTCCGGCTGCGTGCTGTCGAGCATGAGCGGGGCATTGAGATCGCTGCCGAAGTGCTCGATTACCCGCTGCATGTCGGCGACGCCGTCGCGGCCCACGCAGTCTACGCACACGTCGAGCACGTGCGCGCCCTCGCCAAGCTGTTCCTGGGCCAGGGCGACCAGCCCTTCGACGTCGCCTTCGGCCAGCAGTTGCTTGAACTTCCGGGAACCATTCGTGTTGCAGCGCTCGCCGACGATCAGGAAGCTCGTCTGCTGCCGCAGCGGGACGGACTGGTACAGGCTGCTGACGCTCGGCTCGTGGACGACCGGCCGGCGCCGGGGCGTCAGATCGGCGACCGCCTCCACGACCGCCCGCAGGTGCTCCGGCGTGGTCCCGCAGCAGCCGCCCACTACGCCGACGCCGCACTCGACGATGAACTCGCGCAGCCAGCGGGCCAGCTCGGCGGGGGTGAGGGGGAACCGCGGCCGGCCATCGACCACCTGCGGCAGACCCGCGTTGGGCATGACGCTGACGTGGCGCCGGCAGAATTCCGCCAGGTGTCGCACGTGCTCGCTCATCTCGCGTGGCCCGGTCGCGCAGTTGAGGCCGATGACGTCCACCTCCGGGAACGCTTCCAGTACCGCAACCGCCGCGCCGACCTCCGTGCCCATCAGCATCGTGCCCGTGGTCTCGATGGTGATCTGGCACATGAGCGGCACGCGCCGGCCGCCGGCGTCGAACGCCGCCCGCGCCGCCGCGATGGCCGTCTTGGCCTGGAGGATGTCCTGGCAGGTCTCGATAAGCAGCGCGTCCACGCCGCCGTCCAGCAGGCCGCGGATCTGCTCCAGGTAGCTGGCGTAGAGCGTGTCGTAATCGACTTGTCGCAAGGAGATGAGCTTGGTGCCGGGGCCGATGGAGCCCGCGACCCAGCGCGGTCGCTCGGGCGTGGCAAACGCCGCGCAGGCCCGCTGGGCGATCCCGGCCGCCAGGACGTTGAGGTCGTACGCCCGGTCCGCCAGGCCGAACTCAGCCAGGACGATGCGGTTGGCACCGAAGGTGTTGGTCTCGACGGCATCGCACCCGACGGCGAGGAAGCTGCGATGCAGGGCCTCGATGACATCCGGGCGGGTCTCGTTGAGGATCTCGTTGCAGTTTTCGAGGCCGCGGTAGTCGGAGAGCGGCAGGGCCAGCGCGTGGAGATTGGTGCCCACGGCCCCGTCAAAGACGAGGACGCGCTCGGCGAGGCACTCGAGAAACAGCGGACTGCCGGTAGACATATGCACCAGGGCCGACGCGGAGCAGCGCGGCCCTTGCCACGGGCCGGCCGGCGCGTATTATAGAGCGTTTACGGAAATTTGCGTGGTTCATGGCGGGACAGGTGGAGCCACCCTGTGATGATGGCGGATGCACTCGACTCAGCGTCCTTCTTCGAACTTGCAGAAGTCACCCCCGAGACCCTGGAGCGCTATGCGGACAGCGTGTTCGCCTCGTTCTCCGCGCTGGAGCGGTTCGCGGGACAGGTGAAGGAGTACCGCCAGAGCGCCGAACGAGGCCAGGGCGAGGCCCTCAAAGTCGCGCTCGGGCTGCTGCTGCTCGGAAAGTACCAGGACGCCCTGGAGTGGTTCGAGCGGGCGCCTGCGTCCAAGCAGCGACACTACTACGCTGCCCAGGCCGCCATCGCGCTCGCACGCTGGGAGACGGCGCTGGACGAGTTGCGGCAGGCGGCCCGCCACGGCTGGGATGCGCTGGACGTCGACCTGCGCAGCGCGCTGGTCTACGTCCGGGCGGGCGACCTGACCGCCGCCGCGAAGCTGGTCCAGAGGCATGACCACGACGGCCCGGACCGCGCCGACTGGCACTTCGTCAAGGGGCTGCTGGCCGGTCGGCAGGGCGAGCGGGAAGCGGCGTTGGAGTCGTTTGAGCGCGCCCTGACACTCGACCCCGACCATGCGGAGGCGATGTTCGCGTCGGCCCTGCTGTACGACTTGTGGGGGGCCGACGACGAGGCGTTGGAGTTGTACCATCGCTTGGCGTTGCAGCCGCGCTGCCACGTCAACGCCCTGCTCAACGCGGCCGTGATCTATGAAGACGCCGGCCGGTACCAGCAGGCGGCGTCCTGCCTGCGTCGCGTGCTGCGGGGATACCCGAACCACACGCGCGCCCGCCTGTTCCTCAAGGACGTCGAAAGCTGCCAGGAAATGGTGATCGACGAAACCCGGATCGAGCACGTCGACGCCCGTGCCCAGCTCCTCGACACCCCCCTGTCCGAGTACGAGCTCTCCGTCCGGGCCCGCAACTGCCTGCGGAAGATGAACATCCGCACCATGGGGGAGCTCATCCGGCTGACCGAGGCCGAGTTGCTGGCCTACAAGAACTTCGGCGACACTTCGTTGAACGAGATCAAGGCCCTGCTGACGCGCAAGGGCGTGCGGCTGGGCATGAGCCCGGACGAGATGGATCTGCTGGCCGCTGACGAGCCGGAACCGCCGCCCAAGGCCGCCCCCCTCCCGCCTTCCCAGGAGGCCGCCTGGTCCAAGTCGGTCGCCGAACTCGAGCTCTCCGTGCGGGCCCGCCGTTGTCTGCAGCGCCTGAACATCGCGACCCTCGTCGATCTAATCCAATACAGCGAAGTGGAACTGCTGGCGACGCGGAACTTCGGCGTGACGTCACTGAACGAGATCAAGGCCCGCCTGGCGGAGCACGGCCTCCAGCTGGCCGTGAAACGCCCGGAGTGAGTGCGGCGTTCGCCTTCGAGATCAAGCACACGTGCGGAGCCGCACGGCGCGGCGTCATCGCCACACCCCACGGCGCGATCGACACTCCGACCTTCATGCCGATCGGAACGCGGGCCGCCGTCAAGGGCCTCTCGCCGGCGCAGCTTCTTGAGACCGGCGCACAAATCCTCCTGGCGAACACGTACCACCTGATGCTGCGGCCCGGCGCGGAGACCGTCGCCGCACTCGGCGGACTGCACCGCTTCATGGGCTGGGACCGCCCCCTGCTCACCGACAGCGGCGGCTACCAGGTCTTCTCGCTCGCCGAGCTGCGTCGCGTGCACGACGACGGCGTGGACTTCCGCTCGCACATCGACGGGACGCTGGTGCGGCTGACCCCGGAGTCGGCGATTCAGATTCAGAACCAGCTCGGAGCCGACATCATCATGGTGCTGGACGAGTGCCCGCCCCTCCCCGCTGAGCCGGCCGTGCTCCGCGCCGCGGTCGACCGCACCGTGGCCTGGGCACGGCGTAGCCGGGCGGCCCATCGGATTGAGACACAGGCGCTGTACGGCATCATACAGGGCGGATTGGACCTGGAGTTGCGGCGGCAGTGCGCCGCGCAACTGGTCGAGGTCGGGTTTGACGGATTCGCAGTGGGGGGTCTCTCCGTCGGCGAGCCGCCCGCGGAGATGCACGAGTTGCTGGCGGCGTTCGTGCCCGAGTTGCCCGCCGACCGGCCGAGGTACCTGATGGGCGTGGGAACTCCGCAGGACCTGGTCGCGGCGGTCGCGGCCGGCGTCGACCAGTTCGACTGCGTGCTCCCGACGCGCAACGGGCGGAAGGGATACGCGTTCACAAGCGTAGGTGCCCGGCGGCTGCGAAACGCATGCCACACCCGCGCCGCCGAGCCGCTCGATCCGGCCTGCGACTGCTACACGTGCCGGACCTTCTCGCGCGGCTACCTGCGGCACCTCTTTCTGTGCGGGGAGGTGCTTGGTGGCACGCTGGTCTCGCTGCATAATATCCGCTTCTATCAGTCGCTCATGCGGCAGATGCGCGACGCGATCGGGGCCGGGACGTTCGCCACGTGGCGGCGCACGTTCGAATCCGGCCTGGTCGGCGCCGAGCCCGAAACAAAGGAAGACGAATGATCGCGCTCTACACGTTGCTGGCACAAGCGGCCCCGACCACGCAGCCCGGGCCTGAGGGGCCCGCCGGCCTGCTCCGCAGTCCGCTGGTCCCCCTTGTTCTGGTGCTCGTCATCTTCTGGTGGGTGATGTCGCGCGGACGCTCCAAGGAACGCCGGCGCTATGAGCAGATGCTCGCGGCGCTCAAGAAGAACGACCGCGTGCAGACGATCGGCGGCCTGATCGGAACGGTTGTCGACGTGCGCGACAACGTCGTGGTTCTCAAGGTCGACGAGGCCAGCAACACGAAGATCCACTTCAACCGCACCGCGATCAAGGAAGTGCTGCACGACGTCCCCGCCGCCGGCGGCTGACCTGGGGCCGTCCCGTGAGCCGACCTGGCAAGCAGCCTTCCGCCCGCCGCACGGAGTCCAGAGTCCACGCGGCGGCGCCCCGCTTTCGGCCGGCGTCGCGGGCGGTACTCGCCTTCTGGATCGGCGTCACCGTGCTGGCCCTTCTGCTGCGCGTGGGTTTGATACTCGCACCGCTGGTCCCCTCCGTGCCCACGCCCGTCTTCGCCGGGATGCTATACCCCGGCGACCATGACGACTTCGTCCGCTGGGGAATCCAGGCCACCGACCGCGGCGTCCTCACGCTTTACGACGAACCGCCGGATCGGCATGACATGCGCGCCTGGGACAAGGCCAAACGCCGCTGGAACGTCGGCCAACGCTCCTTCGACCGCGTCTGCAACTACCCGCCGCTTTCGGCGTACCTGCTGTACACGTCCGGGCTTGCCTTTCGCGCCATCAGCAGCGACCGGCTGATCAACACGCCGGCGTCACTGGGGACCTTCACCGCCTGGAGCATCCTGGGGGATTTCCTTGTCGCCGCAGGCTGCGCGGCCCTGGTGGCGCTCTTTCGCCCGGGCTGGGCGCCGCGCCTCACCTACCTGCTCGTTCTGCTCTTGCCGCCGTTGTGGTGGGATTCCGTCGTCTGGGCTCAGACGGACAGCGTGCTTCTGGCGCCGGCCGTGTGGATGCTGTACGCCATGCTGCGCCGGCGCTGGCTTGTGGCTGGTTTGCTGTGGGGGATCGCGCTGGGGCTCAAGCCGCAGGCCATCCTGTTCGTGCCGCTGTGGGGCCTGGCGCTGGTCACGACCCGGCCATACTGGCGCGTGCTGGCCGGCGGGCTGGTGGCAGCGGCCGCCCTGCTGGTGATCGCCCTGCCGTTCACGCTGCATAGCGGCTGGGAGTGGCTCCGCCGGAGTTACGTGGAGAACCTGTTCTCCACCTACTCGCACCTGACGACGCTGAAGGCGTTCAACATCTGGTATCTGCACCTGCTGCTGGCCGACTCGATCGACGCGCGCGCCGTCTGGCTCGGCCTGACACGCGGGGCGTGGGGCAAGCTGTTTCTGCTCGCGGGACTGGCGGGCGGGTTTGTCTATGCCGTCCGCTTCTGGCAACACGACCGCCGGGCACTCCTCCTATGGACCACGCTGAGCCTGCTGCTGTTTGTCATGCTGCCCACCGAGGTCCACGAGCGCTACCTGATCCTGGCGCTGCCGTTTCTTGGAGTCGTGGCCGCGCTGGCTTGGCGCGCGTGGCCGGGCCTCGTGCTGCTCCTGGTCGTCATGATGGCGCAGCTCAGTTGGCCGATGTGGCTGCGCTCCGGGCGCGGCCAATGGACCGAGATGCAGACCAGCCTGGTCCAGCAGTTCAGCGCGCAGACGGCAACATACCCCGCCGGCGAGGACGAGAAACGACAGGCTCTCCAACGGGTGCTGGCTGCCCATCACGAGAGGTATCGTGAGGTGCATCGCGCGACCCGGGCGCGCGAGTGGTTCTTCACGCTCTCCGCGCTGCTCGGCACGGCGCTGACCATCGCGTCGCTCGCCACGTTGCACCGGACCGATGACCCTCATGCCGACTCACGCCGTGGTGTGCGGGCCCCTGACCGGCGCGCCCGCCGGTCTGCAGCGGGCAATTGAACGGACGCGCGCCTTGCCGCCGGACTAGCCCGCCCCGGTCGGCGAGGCGATGTGCGGCTTCCACAGGAGTGCAGCGCTCGCCTGGCGTTATCGGACACGGGCGCCGCGGCGCGGGCTCGCGGTCGGGCATCTTCCGGCCGCGAGACGCGGGAGGTGAGCTGCCGGCCCATAATCCGGCGGCCAGCGGGGGCCGCCGGCGGCCGTGTCTGCGGGCGATGCTCGTATCCCCGCCACGGGGTCCGCCGCCGGCCGGCTCCGGGGACGAGCCGCAACTCACGCTTCGGGCTGGCCGATTCGATACTGATGTCACAAGCACTACGTGCCAGCGGAATGGAGTAGCGCGTGATCGAGCGAGTTGAGCGTCTGGATGCGCTGCGACTGCCGGAAGCCGAGCAGTTGCGGATTCTCAAGCGGCTGGACGAATCCGGCTGCTCGGTGCGGTCCGACTTGCGCAGCAACCCCCGCTATCGCTATCAGATTCGCGAGGGTCTGGGGCTTCAGATCGAGGGGAAGGCGGTGCAGTTCGTCGTGCGGCCCCGGAACCTCTCCGTCGGCGGGATCAGTGTCCTGCACGGCGGTTTCCTGTACCCCGGCACGGCTTGCGTCATCACGCTGCGCGCCGTGGACGGGGAGCAGGTGCGCGCAGCCGGCATGGTCGTCCGCTGCCGCTGTGTGCACGGCCGGGCGCACGAAGTGAACATCCACTTCGATGAGCCGATCGAAATCGACGATTTCGTTGACTCGGGCCGAGCCCGCCCGGCACTGGCCAGCGCCCCGCCCACCCAATCAGGGGCCGCCGCGTATCCGGGTTCGCGGGTCGCGCGCCTCGCCCGGTGTCTTGGCGAACTGGCGGACGAACGGGCACCGCTAGAACAGCTTACCCACCTCATGCAGCAGTTAACCGCACTCCTCGGCGGCCGCTGACCGGGGGCGCGCGAACGAGGCAAGCCGGCCGCGCCACAACCTGCCGCCGCACCGGGTCCCAACCGACGCCCCCCGTGCGGCGCTCTGCGGTGCCCTACCGCTCTTGAGCAACACGTGGCAGGACATCTTCCACTCGATCGGCGGGGCGCACGAGTTATACTGTAGGTATGTACGGGCAGTCGACGCACATCACGCTGCTTCAGCGGCTGAGCGAAGGGCAGGACGTAAACGCCTGGCAGGAATTCTATGACCGCTACGGGGAAGTGATCAGCGGCTTTGCCCGCCGGCGGAATCTGCAACCGGCAGACTGCGAGGACGTGGCCCAGGACGTGCTGTTGGCGCTCAGCAAGACGATGCCCGGCTTCCGCTACGATCCCAGCAAAGGCAAGTTCCGCTCGTACCTGAAGACCGTCACCTTGCACGCCATCTTCAAACGCAAGATGCAGCGCCAGGGCGAAGTGGACTGGCCGCAGATCGAGGAGGCCACGCGGGCCGCCAGTGCCGACGAGGGGATCGAGGAGGCCTGGGAGGCCGAATGGCGGCAGTACCATCTGCGCCAGGCGATGCGGACGGTTGCCGCCGAGTTCAATTCCGCCGACCGCCAGGCGTTTCAGCGCTACGCGGTCGAAGGCCGTGACGTGCAGGAAACGGCCGCGGCGCTGGAAATGAGCGTGGACCAGGTGTATCAGGCCAAGTCACGGATCATGCGACGCTTGTCCGCGCTGATCGAGCAGCAGATCCAGGACGAAGGCTGACGGCCCCGGGGTCGCCATGAACAAGGAATCCGACTGGTTTCGGGATGACGACCAGTTGCTCGGCGAACTGAAGCAGAGCCGCGCCCCGACCCGGCTGCGGCCGGCGATCTCCGGCTACGAGGACTTCCGCGAGCTGGGCCGCGGCGGGCAAGGGGTCGTGTTCAGCGCCACGCAGCGCTCCACCAAGCGCCGCGTGGCCATCAAGGTGTTGCTCGACGGGGCCTGGGCTTCCGAGCCGCGGCGCCGCCGGTTCGAGCGCGAGATCGACCTCATCGCGGCCCTGCATCACCCGAACATCGTGCGCCTGTACGACAGCGGCGTGACCGATGCGGGCTTTCCCTATTACGTCATGGAGTACATCGAGGGCAGCGGGCTGGATGAGCTGATCGGTGCGCGGGCGCCGGGGGCCGCCCCGCCGCGGTCCGCGCGCGATGGGGTCCGCGAGGGAACGTCCTCCGGTCCGCCTTCGCGCGCCACGGCCCTCGGCCATGTGCGCACCGCGCTCCAGTTGTTTGCGAAGGTGTGTGACGCGGTAAACTACGCGCACCAGCGCGGCGTCATTCACCGCGACCTCAAGCCGAGCAACATCCGCATCGATCCGAGCGGCGAACCTTTCGTGCTCGACTTCGGACTGGCCAAGCTGGCGCTGGAGTCCTGTGACGGCCCCGGCGGGGCACCGATGAGCCTGACGGGCGAGTTCATGGGCTCGCCCCCGTGGGCCAGTCCCGAGCAAGCCAGCGGGCGGCCGCACAGCACGGACGTCCGCAGCGACGTGTACGCGCTCGGCGTCATCCTGTTTCAGGTCTTGACCGGCCAGTTCCCATACCCGGTGGCGGGCGCGCTGCGCGAAGTGCTCGACAGCATTCAGAACGCCGACCCGCAACGCCCGAGCAGCCTGTCCCGGCAGCTCGATGACGAAATCGACACGATCGTACTCAAGTGTCTGGCGAAGGAGCCCGAGCGCCGCTATCAGACCGCCGGCGACGTGGCCCGCGACTTGCGACATTACCTCGCCGGCGAACCCATCGAGGCCAAGCGTGACAGCGCCTTGTACACGCTGCGCAAGACGATGCGGCGGTACAAGTACGCGGCGCGGGCCGCCAGCGCGATCCTGCTCGTATGTCTCGGCGCCGCCGTGTGGCTGTCCGTGCTGTGGCTGCGCGCGACCGAGGCGGAACAACTCGCGGAGACCCGCCGGGAGGCCACCGAGCAGGCCCGTGCGTCGGCGGTCGCCGCCCAGGCCCGCGCCGAGCAGGAGGCCGCGCAGACGCGGGCCATCAACCAGTTCCTGGTCAACATGTTGACCGCACCGGTGGACCTGGGCCGCGAGGCCCGCGTGGCGGACGCGCTCGACATGGCGGCCGCAGAGCTGCCGCGGACGATGGGACTCGAGCCGCGCACGGAGGCCGCGCTGCGGGAAGCCATCGGCAACGCCTACGCGAGCCTCGGGCTGTTTGCGGAGGCCGAACCCCAACTCCAGAAGGCTTACGAGCTGTGGCGCCAAGTGCAGGGCGAAGACGGCCTGGATACGCTCTCCAGCTTGATGCACAGCGCGTGGCTCTTGCGACAGACCGGCAAGCTGGACGAGGCGGAGGCGCTGTTCCGGCGGATTCTGGCCACCCGGCGCCGCTTGCTGGGCCACGACCACCTCGACACCACGCGCACGATGAACGATCTCGCCGCCGTCCTCGAATTCCAGGGCAAGCTGGAGGAGGCGGAGGAGCTGCACCGCGCGGCACTGGCCAACTTGCAGCGCCTCCTGGGACCGGAGTCGTTGGACACGATTACCAGCATGGGCAATCTGGCCAGCGTCCTGTCGGCGGAGGGCAAGCTGGAGGAGGCGGGAGCGCTCATGCGCGAGCGGCTGGAGACGGCCCGCCGCGTGCTGGGGCCGGACCACCGTGACACGCTGCGGGCCATGAGCAGCTACACGTGGCTGCTCGGCATGCAAGGGCAATACGCCGAGGCCCTCCAGCTCTCGCGCGAAGTCTACGAAGGGGACCGCCGGATGTTGGGCGACGATCATCCCGAGACCATCGTCGCCCTGGCCAACCTCTCGGTGGCCTACTCCAGCCTCGGCCGGCTCGAGGAAGCAGAGCCGCTGATGTGGGAGGTGGCAGAGCGCGCCCGGCGCGTGCTGGGACCGGAGCACCCGGAGACACTGATCGCTCTCAACATGCTGGCGGGCGTCTTGAACACGCGCGGGCGCTACGCCGAGGCGGAACCCCTGCTGCGCGAGGCCCTGGCCGGCTCGCGCCAGGCCCGCGGCCCGGACCACATCGATTCTCTGTACGCGATGAACAGCCTGGCACAGTGCCTCCAACTTCAGGAGAAGCGCGCCGAGGCCGAGGAGCTGTACCGGCAGACTCTCGCCGGCTGCCAGCACGCGCTCGGGGCGGAGAACCCGTATACGCTGACCGCCATGCTCAACCTGGGGACCGCGCTCGTCGAAGACCGGCGGTTTGACGAAGCTGAAGAGCTGCTTCAGCACGTGGTCCATCACCGGGAGCGTCTGTTCGGCCCCCGGCAGATCGACACCCTTCATGCAAAGCTGCAGCTCGCGATCCTGGAGTTCGAACGCGGCGCGCTGGACGACGCGCTGCCCGGGTTCGCCGCGGTCCTGGACGCCGTGCAGCAAGACTTATCCCCCGAACACTGGTATCCGGGCGTCGTAGAAAGCTGGTACGGTCGCACACTGGCCGCCCTCGGACGGCATTCCGAGGCCGAAGAACATCTGCTCGCCGCCCACGACCGCCTGCAACGGACGCTGGGAGACGCGCACCCCCGCACGCAGAAAATGCGCGAGCGGCTGGCGGAGTTCTTCGCGGCGTGGGACAAGCCGGAGCAGGCCGCACGCTTTCGCCCGACGACCGCACCCGCTGCGCCCGAAGACGCGCATTGACGCTGCTCGCCGCCGGCCAATAACATCCCGTAAACGAACGAGTGCAAAGTGGAACTTTGCACTGCCCGTTCCGGCGAAGCCGGAACTTTGCGCTGCGGTTCGCGGCTCGAACGCGGGTGCCGGACGACGGGGCACCCGCCGGCGCTTGGCGCCCTGGCTTGGCGGGCGAGTGGAGCCGGACGCGTGCCAGAAGACAGGTCATGTCCCGACGCGCTGGCGACTCACGCGCCCTCCGGGGCGGTCGCCTCCTCCGGTGCGGGAGTTCCGGCCGGGCTCCGGCCCGATCCGCCGGGACCGCTCGATCTCCAGCCCTTGACGCAACACCTCACCGAACCGCAGTTCACGTTGAGGGCCGTCGTGACCGGCATGCTCTTGGGGGCCGCCTTCTCCGCGTGCAACGTGTACGCGGGCTTGCGCGTGGGGCTGGCGTTCAACATGTCCATCCCGGCCATCCTGCTGAGCTACGGCCTGTGGTCGACGTTGCACCACGCCAGCGGGCGGCGCGTGCGCCCGCTCGGCATCCTGGAGAACAACATCAGCCAGACCGGTTGTTCCGCCGGGGCGCTGGTCGCTTCCGCCGGGCTCACGACCGCGATTCCCGCGCTCGCGATCCTGACCGGGCACACGCTGCCGTGGCTTCAACTGGCGCTCTGGGTCTTCGCCGTGTGCCTGGTCGGCATCGCCGTCGGGATTGGCTTGCGGCGGCAGATGCTGTTCGCAGAGAAGCTGCCCTTCGCCGTGGGGATCGCCAGCGCCGAGACGCTGCGCGAGATGTACGCGCGCGGGCGCGAGGCCGTGGCGCGAGTGCTCGTGCTCCTGGGCAGCGCGCTGCTGGCGACCGCCCTGAAGATCGGCGAGTATGTCTGGAACTGGCAGGCCGCCTGTCCGGCGCTTCGCCTGCGCGGGTTCAGCCTCAAGTCCCTCACCTTCGGCCTGGAGCCGACGCTGCTGCTGTATGGGATCGGCGGCCTGATCGGGCTGCGGACCGGCATCTCCTTGCTGCTGGGCGCGCTCCTCGCCTGGGGTGTTCTCGCACCGTCGCTGCTGCAAAGCGGCCACATTCGCCTGGTCGTCACGCATCCGCTGCCGGCGTTGCCGGACGGCGTCGCGTTCGCACCGGAGCCGGCCGGCTACATGAAATACGACGTGCGGCGGCGCGGCCTGGAATGGAAGGGGATCATGGCGGCCGCCGAGCGCGACGAGCTGCTGATGCTCAGCTCCGATCCCGAGTACCAGGCGGCGGTGCACACGATCTACTCGCAGTCCCAATTGGACGCGGCCCGGCCGAACTTCCGCGACATGCTGCAATGGATGCTGTGGCCGGGCGTCACGTTGATGGTGGTGGCCAGCCTGGTCTCGTTCGGCTTCTCCTGGCGCTCGGCGTGGGCGGCCTTCGCGACCGCGCGCGGTTGGGGTAACCGACAGCCGGCTGACGCGGACGCCGGGCCGGCCCGGACCCGCGGAAGCTGGACCTTCTTCGCCGCGGTACTCTTCGCCGCCCTGGTGCTCGCCGTCGTCCTCCAGATGTCGCTCTTCGCCATTCTGGCCTGGACGGCCCTCGCAAGCGTGCTATTTGCGTTCGCGCTGGCACTCGTCGGCGCGCGCGTCTCCGGGGAAACCGGCATTACCCCCGTGGCGCCGATGGGCAAGGTCAGCCAGGTCCTGTTCGGCGCGCTGCTCCCGCACACGCCGGCGGCCAATCTCATGAGCGCCAACGTCGCCGCCGGCGCGGCCAGCCAGTGCGCCGATCTGCTGCACGACTACAAGTGCGGCTACCTGATCGGCGCGAAGCCGCGCTGGCAGACGCTGGCCCAGGTGGCCGGCGCGTCGGCGGGCGCACTGGCGGCCACGGCCGTGTATCTGGCCCTCATTCCAAACCCCGCGGAGCAGTTGCTGACTCGCGAGTGGCCGGCCCCGGGCGTCGCGGGCATGAAGGCCGTCGCCGAGCTCTTCCAGGTCGGCTTCCAGGCGTTGCCGCAAGGCACCGGTCTGGCCATGCTCCTGGCGGCCGCCGCGGGCATCGCGCTTCCGATCGCCGAGCGGCTCGCACCCGCGCGACTGCGCTGGTGGGTGCCCAGCGCCGCGAGCGTGGGACTGGCGTTCGTGTTCCCCGCGAGCGTGTCGTTCGCGCTGTTCATCGGCGGACTGGCGGCGGCGGCCCTCGGCAAGTGGGCGCAGAGCTGGACGGCGCGCTTCCTGCTGCCCGTGTGCGCCGGGCTTGTCGCGGGCGAGAGCATCACCGGCGTGGGCGTGGCGCTGTTCCGCATGGCGACTCAGTAGTGGCGCAGAGTGGAACTTCGCAGTACCCGGTGCCGGGCTGCGTCCGGGCATTGACGAAAACGCCGCCGTGGCTCAGCTTGGTGCCGTTGCGTGGCGCGACATTGCGTTCCCGGACCCGCGGCCGATGTGGCCGCCGCCCAACGAGGCTTGATCGAGACAGCTCATGAATCCAATCAGGTGCCTGATGTTGCTCCCGTTCTTCGCGCTGCCGCCTTCCTCGCCGCAGACGCAGCCGGCCGAGCCGGCCTCCGCCCCCGCGCCGGCCACCGGGTTTCTCTTCAAGACCATCACGATCGAGAACGAGGCATACGCGTATTGCGTCTACGTGCCGCCGGACTACACCTCCGAGAAGGCCTGGCCGGTGATCCTGTTCCTGCACGGCTCGGGCGAACGCGGCCGCGACGGACTACTGCAAACCGACGTGGGCATCGGGCGGGCACTGCGGCGGAACTACCAGCAGATTCCGGCCATTGTCATTATGCCCCAGTGCCGGCCGGAACAGGCCTGGGTCGGCCCGATGGGCCACATGGCCCTGCGGTGCATCGAGGAGACCTCGCGCGAATACCGCCTCGACGCACGCCGCCTGTACCTGACCGGGCTGTCGATGGGCGGACACGGCGTGTGGCACATTGCCGCCAGCCTGCCGGACCGTTTCGCGGCCTTGCTGGTGATCTGCGGGTTCGCCGAGCTGGGACCGTCCACCGGGCTCGCGGACAAGCTGGCGCCGCAGTTGACCCAGGTGCCCATCTGGTGTTTCCACGGCGAGCAGGACACGAACGTCCCGGTCGAGAAGACCCGCGAGATGGTCGCTGCCATCCGCAAGGCCGGCGGGCAGGTCGAGTACACGGAGTATCGCGACGGCACGCACTTCGTCTGGGACCGCGTGTACGAGAACCGCGAAGTCTGGCGGTGGCTGTTCGAACAGCGGCGGCCGGGACCGTAATACCGCTCACGGGCGGCGCCGGTAAGTGACTCGGCGGTTCAGCGGGAAGCCCCCCGGCGGCGAATCAGTCGTCCTGGGTGTGAGAGATCTTGGCGGCGGCGGGCGGCTGCGAGTCCGTGTAGGCCGTGACGACTTCGTCGGGCGTACCGGCGGCGCGGATTTCGCCGTCGTGGAGCCAGATGGCCTTGTTGCAGACCTCGCGCACCAGGTTCATGTTGTGCGTGGCGAGGACGACCGTCTTCTGATCGCTGCGGAAGCGGTCGAGGATCGAGCCGGCCTTGGCCCGGAAGGCGCTGTCGCCGACGCTCAGGACCTCGTCCACCAGCAGCACGTCGGGATCGATGTGGATCGCGATGGAAAAGCCCAGGCGGCTGCGCATGCCCGCCGAGTACGTCCGCACCGGGGCGTCGATGAACTGCCCCAGCTCGCTGAACTCGACAATGTCGTCGAACCGTTCGTCGATGGCGCGCCGGCTCAGGCCCAGAATCGAGCCGTTCAGGTAGATGTTCTCGCGCCCGCTGAGATTCGGGTTGAACCCCACCCCGAAACTGAGCAGGCAGCCGACTTTCCCGCGCACCTCGATGCGCCCGCGGTCCGCCTCGCAGATGCCGGCCAGCGTCTTCAGCAGGGTGGACTTGCCGGAGCCGTTCCGACCGATGACTGCCACCACGTCGCCCGGATGGGCCCGGAAGCTGATGTCCCGCAGCGCCCAGAACTCCTGGGACCAGCGGCCGTCCGCGCCACCGCCGCGCGACGCGAAACGGACCAGCCGCACGAACGTCTCGCGCAGCGTAACCTCTTTCCGGTGATACCGGATCAGGAACTTCACCCACGCTCCTTCGGCCAGGATCGCGGGCTGTTTGGCGTCCGCGTCAGACATACTTCGCGAATTTTCCCTCCCCGCGGTTGAAGATGCTATAGCCGATCAGCAGGACGACGAACGCGAACGCGGCGACGTACAGCACGTTCTGAGCGTCCGGGGCGCGGCCGCGGACGACGCAGTCGTGATAGCTCTCGAGCAGGCACGCCAGCGGGTTGAGCATGTAGTACCCGACGTACTGCTCCGGCACCCGCGAATGCGGCCCCTGTGCGTAGTAGAGCACCGGACTGCTGTAGAAGAGCAGACGCAGCACGACGTTGCTGATGTTGGCCGTGTCGGCGAAGAACGCGCCCAGGTAGGCCGCAATGTACGACGCCCCAACGACCAGCATGAGTTGGATGAAGATCAGCGGCACCAGCCACACGACGTACCAGCTCAGGTGCGTGCCGCTGATCAGCAGCGCCGCGAAGAGCACCACCAGCCCCCAGAGCAGGTCGTACAGACGCGAGAAGGCGATCGACAACGGAAAGACCGCCTTGGGAAAGTTGATCTCCGCGATCAGGCCGCGGTTGCCGCGAATGCAGTTGACGGCCTGCGAGATAGTCCCGTCGAGAAACCGCCACGCCACCACGCCCACGAACAGATAGACGAGGTAGTTCCCCACGCCGGCGGCGGCCTGCCGAAACAGAATCCCAAAAACCACGTAATAGACCGCCAGCGACAACAGCGGGTCGAGCAGGCTCCAGAGGTTCCCGAGCGCCTTGTTGCGGTGGCCGGCCTTCAGATTGCTGCTGACCAGGTACAGGATCGTCTCGCGGCGCGCGTAAAGCTGCCGCAGGCGGGTGAGTACGCTCGGCGAGTTGGTCCACACGATTGGCTCGGCTGACACGGCATTACTTCCGTTGGTCGGCCGTCGCGGGGGGAGTGCAAAGCTCCGCTGTGCACACGTCCAAGAAACGCCCGCCCGCGGCGCGCCAGGGCCGTCGCCGCGCTTGCGGGGACCGCAAAGTTCCACCTTGCCGCCACAACGGCTCGCCCCGCGCCCTCGCGGGTACTGTCACGTTCCACGTGGCCGCATCCAAATCGAAGACGGCCCAAAAGTCAAGGCCGGCGGCGGAGCGCCGCGGCGAGGTGAGGCACGTGGACCGCGTCCGCTTGCCTTGGCGGGCATGGTGCGGCTACCCTGATGGACTCGACATGCCGCCGTCTGGTGAGCGGGGCCAGGCGCGCGGCCGGAGTCCGTCCCCCCGCCGTGAGAATCTGTCATGAAATCGCAAGCGGTCGGCCTGGTCTCGCGCATCCTGAAGCTGTCCCTCGTCCTCGCCCTGGTCCCGTGGGCAGCGACCCGCGCCGAGGAAAAGAAGGTCCCGGAGCGGAGCGAGATTGAGACGAAGTACTTGTGGGCGCTCGAGGCCATCTATCCCACCGATGAGGCCTGGGAGGTCGAGTTCAAGGGCCTGGAGACCGAAATCCCGAAGCTGGCGGCGTTCCAGGGCAAGCTGGGCGAGAGCGCGGACACGCTGCTGAGCTTCTTCAAGCTGCGCGACGACCTCGTGCCGCGCTTCGAGCAGAACTTCGTCTACGCCGGCCTGCGCTCCACCGAAGACACCCGCGAGAACAAGTACCAGGGCATGGTGAACCGTCTGCGCGGGCTGGCGGTCGAATACGGCCAGGCGCTGGCGTGGGTCGAGCCCGAGCTGACCGCCATTCCGTGGGAGACGCTCGACCAGTGGATGAAGGCGAACAAGGAGCTCGGCGTCTATCGACACGCCCTCGACAACCTCTTCCGCCAGAAGAAGCACATTCTGCCGGCGGAGCAGGAACGGCTCATCGCCCTGGCGGGCCAGGTGTTCGCCGCGCCCGGGAACGCCTACAACCTGCTGGCCAACGCGGACTTGAAGTTCCCCACCATCGAGGACGCCGACGGCACTGTGGTTGAGCTGTCGGACTCCGCCTTCTACCTCTTCATGGATTCGCCCGAGCGGCGCGTGCGGAAAGACGCCTACGAAGGCATCACGGGCACCTACAAAGGCGTTCGCAACACCGCCGCCGCACTGCTCAACGGCGAAGTCCAGGGGCACCTGTTCAACGTGCGGGCGCGCGGGTACGAGAACTCTCTGGCGGCGGCGCTGGACGGCAGCAACATTCCGATCGGCGTCTACGAGAACCTGGTCAACACGGTCAACGACAACCTGCCCCTGCTGCACCGCTACACCACGCTGCGGAAGAAGGTCTTGAAGTGCGAGGACGGGGTCCACGACTACGATCTGTACGTCCGGCTGACGGGGGAGGCGAATCTAGAGTACACCTACGAGGAAGCCGTCGAGACGATGCTCAAGGCGCTGGCGCCGCTGGGCGCGGAGTACTGCGCAACGGTCCGGAAGGGCGTCGAATCGCGCTGGATCGACGTCTTCCCCACCAAGGGCAAGCAGAGCGGCGCCTTCTCGGCCGGCACGTACCTGACGCAGCCGTACATCCTGTTGAACTACTACGGCCGGTACCAGGACCTCTCGACCCTGTGCCACGAAATGGGCCACTCGATGCACTCGCACCTGTCGCGCAGCACGCAACCCTACGTGTATGCCGACTACGACATCTTCTGCGCCGAGGTCGCGTCCACCGCCAACGAAATCCTGCTGGAGAACTACATCCTCGAGCAGATCAAGGACCCGCAGGTCAAACTCTATCTGCTCGGGGAGCTGCTGGAGGGCTTCCGCGGCACGGTCTGGCGCCAGACCATGTTCAGCGAGTTCGAGGGCAAGATTCACGAAATGGCCGCCCAGGGGATTCCGCTCACAGCCGACACCATCGGCGCCGCCTACGGCGAGATCATGAAGCGCTACTACGGGCCGGATTACACGCACGACCCGCTCGTGGACAACTACTGGATTCGCATCCCGCACTTCTACCGCAACTTCTACGTGTACAAGTATGCCACGAGCTACTGCGCCGCCACGAACATCGTCAGCCGCATCATGGCCGGCGAGCCGGACGCCGTTCAGAAGTACCTCGGCTTCCTCAAGGGCGGCAGCAGCAAGTATCCGCTCGAGCTGCTCAAGGACGCCGGCGTGGACATGACCTCGCCCCAGCCGATCGAGGACGCCATGAAGCTGTTCGAGAAGTGGCTGACCGAGGCGGAGGAACTCCTGGGCGTGTGACGGCGTTTTGAGGGTACCCCATCCCGATCCGCCCGCGACCAGAGCCCCAAGCGCCAGCGCGGGGCCCCGGAGGTGTGGGCCGCGCCGCGGCCGAAGTGTGCCGCCGCGCGGAGACACGCTTGCGGCAGGTTGCGTTGCGCTCCACCTGCTCTACACGGTCGCCCCTGCCTCACGGCACCACGTCAATGGCCGGCAGGCGAGAGCGGCGGAGCGGCCTTGCGCCGGCGAGCCGAGAACTCAGGCGCCTCTTTCACGCACGTACCCAGAATCCTGAGCGATTGTCCGAAGGCCGCCCAGCCGGCTTTGTTGAGCTCGGCGGGCCGGTCGCCGACGGCGGGGTAGCCGAGGTCGTCCGGCGTAAGGCTCTCCCAGGCCTGGAAGAGCCGCCCCCAGTCGCTCTCCAGCGCGAGCCGCATCGCACGCTTGGCGCGCAGCGGATACCAGAAGCTGTCGTGGTAGAGCACGCTGGCGATGTACGCCCACGGCGCGAGCCACGTCTTTAGCGACCACTCGATGGGCTTCTTGAGGGGGCCCCAATAAATCAGGTGCTGCATCCGGCTGGCAAACGTCATCTTCTGAAACGGGCCGGCGAAGTGCCAGTTCTCCTGCGCGGCGGCCTGGTCGCCGACGATCTCGATCTCGCGCGGGTCGCCGCAGCCGAGGCCGAGCTCGTGCGCAAGCCGGATGAACTTGATCGACAAGGGGTCGAAGCCCATGAGCCTGGCCGCGACGGCGTCGATGGCCGTCTGGTCGGCGCTGGCGAGGATGACGTTCTTGACGTGCGGGACCATGCAGCGCGGGCCGGGGCCGTCGCCGGCGAACGTGCCGTCCATCACCGCGAAGACGCCGCGGTGGATCTTCTTCTGGATCATCAGCAGGTCGACGAGGGTCTCGTGGATGACGGGGTGGGTCCAGTGCCGCCGCTCGTTGAGCAGGCCGCCGAAGGCGTTCTTCATCGCGCCGGTGGTCGTTGTGAAGACGTGGGTCTTGACCGTGGGCAGGTGGATGATGTTCTCGCCGATGAAGCGGCGGGGGATCATGAAGCCCTGGGGGTACACCTCGTTGAGGCAGAGGAACTGCCGGGTGAGGTCGCCGACCGCGTCGCGGATGTTGATCCACTCCTCGCCTTCGTAGAGGTGGATGTTGCGCAGGCCGTGGTTCTCGACGACGTGGAGCTGCTTGTTCTCGCGTTCGCCGAGGTGGGCGTCGATGACGACGGTGCGGTTGTGGCAGCCGTGGATCAGGTGCGGGTCATAGCCGTCGGCCTTCATGGCCCGGATGACGCCCTCGAGCTGCCAGGGCACGGTCGAGCTGCCGGGGAAGAAGAAGTGCCAGGAGATGTTGATCTTGAGCGCCGTGTCGGCGTCCCTGGCGACGACGTCCTGGTAGCCGGCGAGGTTCAGGAGCTCGTGATAGTCGCGCAGGACGGTGCGCGGGCTCGTGCGGAGGATGGCGACCTTGGATTTCATATGCGAAATTCTAGATCACCGTGCGCGATTCGGCTACACTCGCGGGTGCCATGGGCAACCGAAGGTTGCCCGTGCACGTCGAAACACGGGCAAGCTGTGCTTGCCCATGCGAGATTCGGCCGCACTCGCGGGTGCCATGGGCAACTGAAGGTTGCCCGTGCATGTCGAAACACGGGCACGCTGTGCTTGCCCATGGCACCCGAGCGCCGCAAGATCGCACGCGGCGATCTAAATCACCGGGCGCGATTCGGCGGCGCGCGTCGGGAGGGCGAGCCTCCTGGCGAGCCGCGGCTCGGCGGGAGCCTCGCCCTCCCGCGCCGCAAGATCGCGTACGGCGATCTAGCAGCGGCGGACCCGTTCATGTAGGGCACGCTGAGCCGGGGGTAACGCGGGTCGAGTCTTCGAAGACCTGCCGTCGAACGGGTAGGGCAGGTCGAATCTTCGAAGACCTGCCGTGGAGCCCATGAGCAAACCGCCAAGACGCCAAGCACGCAAAGAACGCGAAGAGGACGACGGCGGGCTCGCGTCAGAACGCGCAGCGCAAGCAAGCGCATTACCGAGCGAGCGGGTCGGTTCTCCAGGAAGTAGGTGGCTGTCCCCTATTTCTCATTTCGACGCCCCCGCGCGGAGCTGGAAGGCTACGGACTGTCGGAGGAGATCCTCAGCTACAAGCGACGCTGGTTCGTTGTCCGGGCTGACGCGGCGCCCGTGGTGTCGGATTTGCTCGCGCAACGAAGACCGATCCGCGATAGGACGGCGAACAGGGAATCGTCGCAACGCGGCAAGCACACTGTGAGCTTCTCGCCTCCGAGACGGCGGGGCGTCTGCGCTGCCAACCGTTGAGCGCTGGCTCTTGACCGAATAGACGCAGCGTCGCGACAATCCGCGAACGCTGTTCCACATGCGGATGTGGGCCAGCGCTAGATCGAGCGCACTCTTGGCGTCAAAAAGAGACTGTGATGATGGCTGTCCCTAATTATCGCAGTCGCGTAGGGTGGGCTGTGCCCACCTTCAGTGCCGCAGCGGTTACCTATACGCTTGCTGCGGAGGCGACCGGGGGGCTACGATGCCATGGTTAGCGGGGGATCGGAGGCCCAGTTGACGGCACGAGAAGTGTTTTGTCGGCAGGTAAGAACCCGCTCGGCAGAGAACTCTAGAGCGATTTGGCTTCTTCAGTCGCAGGACTTGCCTGCACAAGCGGTTGGCATTTTACGGCAAGAATTGGACTCACTCGTTCGAGTGATCTACCTGTTGTCCACCGACGACAAGAAGCGCCGTGAAGAGCTAATGCAAGCATCCACCGAGGGACGCATGTGGACGTTGGTGGGAAGCCGAAAGTCGGTAACCGACCGGGATATGGTCAACCTGGCTTAGCGGCTACACGGGTGGACCGAGTCAGTCTACCGTTTCGGCTGTGCGTTCATCCACTTGTCGAGCTTCCATGATTACCACGAGCGCGATCCGCTGGACCAGATATCCGATGACGAGCGGTCGGCTATTCTAAAGCACATGCGGTATTACCATGGCGGCCCACCCGGGACCAAGCCAGGTTTTGGAGACCTCTTGCCGTACCTGCCAATGGTGTTCCACAAGGTCGCTGAGAAGCTCGAATGCTATCTCAAGCAGCTGGAAGCGGATCGTAGGCTTGAAGACGAGTGAGGCAGTTGTGTAGTCGCGCGGGATAGCCCGTGCCCACCTTCAGGCCGCAGAGGTTACCTGAGCGAAATTGGGGACAGCCAACAGCGAAATTAGGGACAGCCACCCATTTCTCGCCTTGGCGCGGGCGGCCGACGGGGCGGGGACGCAGGCGGCGGCCGAGCCGCGTTTCCTGTTTGGCCAGGAAGCTGTCCGTCGCCAGCGGCCGGCCGGCGCACAGGTGACCGCGAGGGGCGGCGGTCTCCTCGTCCGCGAGCGACTCCTCGTCCGGCGGCACGACGATCAGGTGTACGTGGCTCGTCATCAGGCAGTAGCCGAGGACGCGCAGGCCGGCGTCGCAGCGGTCCTTGAGCAGGGCGAGGTAGGTGCGGCGATCGCCGTCCACGAAGAGGACGTCCTGGTGATTGTTGCCGCGCTGCGTGACGTGGTGGGCGAGACCGGGCGCGACGATGCCGGCGATGCGCGGCATGGCGGCAAGGTACGTGGACGGGGCCGCACGGGCAAGGAAAACAGGCGACTGTCCCTAATTGCCGCCTAATTTCCTGCCCCTCCGCCACGCGCGCAACAAAAATGCCCGAGTGGGGGGCCGACAGGCCGGGGGGGAAACCTGTACGTGCCGCTCGCCACTCGAGCGCCCAGATTGTATCCTGCCCGGTTCGGCTGGCAAGAGGTTTTTCGGCAAACGCAAAAAAAGACCGGCCGGACTATATCGAACCGGGACCGTGCCCGGCCGCACAGGTCGCCGCCGGGGCGGCACGGCCGTCTTGAACGGCCTGAAGTACCGGCCCCGGTAATGACACCAACGAAGGCTGCGCTCCAATGCGTCTCTGGCTTGTACTAGGAACGCTGACAATTGCGGCCGGCGAATTCGCGCGGGTGGAAGACTGGATGCAGCAGGCCTATTACCCGGCCCTGCTTCTGATCCTGGTCGTCGCCAGCCTCGGCGTTCCGATTCCCGAGGACATTCCGCTCATCGTGGCGGGCGTGCTGCTGCGCACCCATCCCGAGATCGCCTCGTGGCACGGCACCCTCGCCGTTGCGCTCATTGGGGTCATGAGCGGCGACCTCGTGCTGTATTCGCTCGGTCGCCGCTGGGGGCCGGACGTGGTCAACCACCGGTCCGTGCGCTGGATGATCACGCCGACCCGCTTCACGCGCGTGGCCCGGCGATTCCGCGTGCACGGGACATGGTTTTGTTTCTTCGGGCGCTTCCTGGTCGGCGTCCGCGCGGTCATGTGTCTGACCGCGGGGGCCACGCGCTTCCCGTACTGGCGGTTCTTCCTGGCGGACTTCGCGGGCGCGCTGCTGTCGATCCCGCTGTTCGTGTGCCTGGGCTACTGGTTCGCCGGCATGATCCCCACGCTCCAGAAGTACGTCGGCCGCGCGGAAGCGCTGATCTGGGTGCTCGCAATCACGGTCATCCTGGTCGTCGTCTTCACCGTGCGCGCCCGCCGGCGGCGAAGAGCGCGCCGGAGCGCCGCTCGGCTCAGCGACGCTCCGACCTCGGGGACCGCCGAGTGACTTCCGCCGGCACCTTCTGAAGGTACTCGCGCAACGCCAGGGGCGACCAGCTCAGAATGATGAATCGGTCTGTGACGATCCAGGCCGGACCGGCCAGCCCCAGCCAATCCGGACCGGCCGGGCCGTAACGCAGGTACCACATGCCGTCGTCGTCGCGGTGCAGCGTAAACGGCGGCGGGGCGCCTCCGCGACTCACCACCTCATCGAGCGCGGCCCGCCATGCGACGCACATGGTCTCCAGCGTCCGGCGGACGGTATCCGGCTCATCGCGAATCTCGATCAGCGTCGTCACGGCCAGCGGCAGACCGAGGGGATGCGGCGGGTCGTTGTGCAGCACGATTCGCTGGCCCAGGTGCGCCAACAGCCCCTGCTCGGCGTCAAAGCCGTGTTGGACCTGGGTCTCGGACCAGATGCGCTCCACGTTGGCCCGCGCCTCGGCCCCCTGACAGGCCACCAGGCCCCGGAAGAAGCGCGTGAGAAACTGGCCAACCGGGACATTGAAGACCGCGTAGCGTGCGCCGGGCGGGATCGTAGCCAGAACCTGCGGGTCGCACACGTCGGGGTCAGCGAAGACCTGCGGTACCGTCGTCTCCTCCCCAGGCGCGCCGGAATCGCCCATACGGAAGTGGGCCACGCAGTAGAGCGCCCGGCCCTCATGGCCGAGGGCCCAGTGCGCCTGGCGCATGTCCCCCGCCTCCCAGGCCCGAAAGAACCCGCTCGCCCGGCCGTCCACGAACGGATCCAGCCGCTCCTGGATCTCGCGAGCGGCGACGAAGATCTCCACGAAGGCCGAGCGCCGGCGCGTTGCTCGGGCCACCGCGTACCACGGGTCGGCGGCCAGCGATGGTTCGTCGCCGGCGGCGACGGCGGCCACGTCAGCCCAGACCTTCGAGCCGACGGTCAGAACGAAGTAACCCTCGATCTGTCCCCACGCGATCACGGCCCACTCGGGCAGCCGCTGGTCGCGCAGCTCCTGATAGGACCAGCGGCCGGCCTTTCCGCTCACCAGCGTGGCCGCCCCGCTGTCCGTCTGCTCGTTCACCGCCTTCTGAATGATGCGAAGAAACGGCTCGGCCTGGTCGCCCACCTGGACCACCATCGCGAAGCGCAGCCGGTCTACCCGCCGGGCCGTCGGATCGGTCGCCGTGGGCATCGCCCGGGCGTCGATCAGCGCCACCGCGTGAGGATAACGGATCATCAGGCCCAGCATCTCCGCCATCCGCACGTTCAAGCGCGTGCCGCTGTCCAGCGGTCCGGCGGCGAGGCGCGCCCCGATCTCCAGGAAAGTCTGGAGCGTCGTCGGCTGACTCGTGCCCGGGCCGGTGTCGGGCGCCGGGCGACCCTGCCAACAGAGCATACTGCCGGCCGGGATCAGCTCGATCGGCTCACGAGCGTCAGCCCGCCCCATCGCCCCAGCAGCGCACACAAGGCCGGCGAGCAGCAGCACCGGCGCAGACCAGAAAGCGTCCTTTTCTCTCATGCCCCCGAGCGTACCATGGGCCGCCGGCACTCGCCAGCGCGGCCGACCACATCTCACAAGCGCGGGGCTCGCGCAGACGAAGGTGCCGCTTCAGTCCGGGTCGATCTGCACCGCCAGGGCGGTGAGGTCGTCGAGCGGGTAACCCATCCGGCGCAGGGCCCGCTGGCGGCAAGAGAGCTGGTCCAGGGCGGCGGCGGGTCCCTGGCTTTCCAGGGTCCGGCACCACTCGGACTGGAGGATCGGAGCCGTGGCTGCGTCCGGCAGTGTGGCCAACGCCATGCCGCCCGAATCGACCTCCAATTCGCCGGCCACGCCGGCCTCGCCGTCCGTGGTGGCCCAACCGCTCACTTCTCCGGCAGCGCGCCGCAGAGACGCGGGCATCCTGCCGGCAGCCGACGCGGGCAGGACGATGCGTTCGAGGCCGTCTGAATAAAGCAGCAGGGTGTCGCCGGGCCGCAACTCCACGGTCTCGATCTCGAAATGCGTGGCCGGGTCGACGCCGACCACTCCCCCGAGCGTCTCGATCAGACGCACATGCCCCTCCGCGGAGCGGTACAGCGGATACGGCGCCCCGCCCCGGGCCAGCGACAGCTCGAACGTACGTATGTTCAGCACCGCGTAGACCGCGGCGACGAAGGGACACTCGCTGAGGTCGGCTTCGAGGATGTCGGCGTTCAGAGCGGCGAGGACCTCCGCCGGCGTCAGAATGCGGTACGCTCCGCTTGCCAACTCCTTGCCGCGCAGGGCCCGCTTGATGTAGACCGTGAGCAGCGCCGCGGGGATACCGTGCCCGCTGGCGTCCGCGAGAGCGATCCCGACGTGCTCCTCGTCCAGCCGGCGTACGTCGTAGATGTCCCCGGATACGTAGTCAACTGGGCGGAAGACCACCTGAAACGACACCGGGCCGAAGCGCGGCAGGGCCTCCGGCAGGAACTCGCGTTGCACCCGGCTGGCCAGCCGAAGTTGGCTCATGTACTGCCGGGCAAGACTCTGGCCGCTCCGCCGGTTGGCCAGCAGCCCGCGGTGCAGCGAGTCGAACGAGCTGCGCATGGCCAGGATCGTCGCCAGCCGAATCTCCAGCTCTTGCTCGTCCCCGCCGCGACCAAAGACCACGGGCAGCGCCGGCGGGTGCTCTACGGCGGGAACCCGGTCTCCGTCGCTCACCACCAGGGTTGCGCGCGGCTGTTCCGCCAGATGGTCGAACAGGGTCCGCAGCGGTTCGGAGATTGCAGCCGTGTCGGCCGGCACCACGATCACCAGCGCATCGGCCAGGGCTGCCGGGTCGCGGCGGATCGCCTCGGCGAGCGGCCAGAAGCTGGCCGTGGCGTTGGTGCGCTGAAGGGCCGTCCGCAGGCTTTCTGGGACGCTGTCCGCAGCCAGGACAACCTGGATGTGGGGTCGGGCCATGAGGTACTCGCCCGGCAGCCGCGGCGACCCGCCTGGCTCGCCGTTGTTACGATCGGACGTTTGCGGCGGGAACTTGTCGGTGCGTCCCAATACGTGCGCTGACGGGGGCTCGTCAGGTGACAGACGGCCGGCCATCGGCCCTTGGCCGAGGCGGCAGACGTTAGCCCACGGCGCGAGCCGTGAGACCTCTATGCGGCGTGACGTGTCAGCCCCGGACGGGGCGGAAGATGCATCGGCAAACAGCGCACCGCCCCACGGGCGGTCCTCTTTCGCCCCCGTGGGGCTTTGTCGTCCGGGCCTCGGTACCCGCGGCTCGCGCCGTGGGCTAGGTTCTCTCGCCCCATCCGGGGCTGAAGAAAGACCCCGCCGAATCCGTCACGAACCCTTAGCAGTTTGCCGCGGAAGTCTCCGTGGGCCGAACACCGGCGAGACGCCGGTGCCACCCCGCCGGCGCGAAGCGCGTCCCCCTTTTCAACGGCCAGCTAGGCATCCTATAGCGCGTAACCGTCCTTGATTCGTGGAAAGGGCTTGACATAGAGCGTAGGCTCTAGTTACTGTGGATGTGGGTCGTGATGCGTTCGGTCACCGCGGACCAGCAGTTTCACCTCTGCTGCTCGGTTGTGCGGACTTGGCCAACGTCGGAGGTTGGAGACGGAGATCCGATCCATGTTGCGCTCTTGTTTTGCGCGTAGGGGGATCGACACCGGGCTCTGCCTGTTGCTGGTAGGTACGATTGGTGCTGGGCTGGGCACGCCGCCGGCCGCGGCACAGCGTTGTGTGCTGGCCGAGGACTTCACGGCTATCTGGTGCATACCATGCATCGACGCCGGGCTGGCCCTCGACCAATTGGAGGCCGAGTACCCGGGCCAGATCGCCGTTCTCCAAATCCACGTCAGCGATGCGCACACAATTCCGTGGGGCACGGCCCGTTTCAACTCGTATCCTGATCACGCGAGCATCCCCGACGTCTGGTTCGATGGGGTCTTGCAGAAGGTCGGTGCCAATCCCCAGGTGTACTGGGAGTATCTCGAGATGTTCAGCGAGCGGCAGTCCGTGCCGACCGACGTCACAGTTGAGATCGGCGGCGAGCAAGTGAGCGGACCGACGTTCACGTTCCAGGTCCGCGTGTGCCTTGCGCCCGGCGGGGTGCCCAAGCCCATGCGGGTCTATCTGGTTCGCGCGCTGGATCACTACCCCGCCGGCGGCGCGCACTACCGCAATTGCCTCCGGCAAGCAGCGCCCGAGGAGGATATCGATCTCGCTCCCGGCCAGTGCCAGGTGATCGAGCGCACCATGACGTTCGAGAGTACGAGCTGGTCCCAACCGAACAACATTCGCATGTTGGCGTGGGCGCAAGTGCCCGCCGACAGCGGCGTCCGCGAAGTCTACCAGGCGCGGATGATCTCATGGCCGTTTGAGCCCCTGCCGCCACTCTACGATGCGGGCGACCTGAACTGCGACGGGACCATCGATTTTGTGGACATCAACCCGTTCGTCCTGTATCTCACCAACAACGCGGCGTGGCAAACAGAGTTTCCGGGCTGCCCGCCCGAATTGGGGGACATCAACGGCGACGGGACCTACGGCCAAGCCTCCTTTGGCGACATCAACCCGTTTGTAGCACTACTCGCGGGGATGTGACCCGCGACAACGCGGCCAGCCGAGCCGGGGAACGCTCCGGCTGTGCAACGGACACTCCGAGCCGATGGCAAGCGCGCCGCACCCGTAGTACCGCGCGCGTCGCCGCGGACGGCTATGTTCCGCGCAGTGCCTTGCGAACGCCTTCCGCGTACGCCGGATCAGCCTTGGCGAAGTGCCCGAGCTGCCGCTCGACGATCTCCTTCGGCACGCCCTGCATCGCGTTGGCGATGGCCTGGTGCAGCCGCTCGCGCTCCGCCGCCGGCATCAACCGATACAGGTTGCCGGCCTGCGTGTAGTCGTCGTTACCTTCCCGATGGTCATAGCGGTCGGCGTCGCCGCTGATGCGCAGGGGCGGCTCCTTGAACCGCGGGTCCTCGACCGGTCCGCCGCGCGTGTTCGGCTCATAGTTGACCGACGCGCCGCCGTTGTCGTCGAAGCGCATCGTGCCGTCGCGGTGGTACGTGGCCACCGGGCAGCGCGGCTTGTTCACGGGCAGGCTCTCGTAGTTCACGCCCAGGCGGTAGCGGTGCGCGTCGGCGTACGAGACGATGCGGAACTGGAGCATCTTGTCGGGGCTGTGGCTGATGCCGGGCACCATGTTCGCGGGTGAAAACGCCGACTGCTCGACTTCGGCGAAATAGTTCTCCGGGTTGCGGTTCAGCTCGACCACGCCGACCTCGATCAGCGGGTAGTCGCCGTGCGGCCAGACCTTGGTGAGGTCAAACGGGTTGTACGGCGTCTTCTCGGCGTCCTTCTCTGGCATGACCTGGACCATCATGCGCCACTTGGGGAAGTCGCCCTTGGCGATCGACTCGTACAGGTCGCGCTGGTGGCTTTCGCGGTCGCGGCCGATCAGCTCGGCCGACTGGGCGGCGGTCAGGCAGGCGATGCCCTGCATCGTCTTGAAATGGAACTTGACCCAGAAGCGCTCGTTCTTGGCGTTGATGAAGCTATAGGTGTGGCTGCCGTAGCCGTTCATGTGGCGGTAGCTCTTGGGCAGGCCGCGGTCGGAGAACAGGATCGTGACCTGGTGCAGGCTTTCGGGCGACAGCGACCAGAAGTCCCACTGCATCGTGTTGCAGCGCAGGTTCGTCGCCGGGTCGCGCTTCTGTGTGTGGATGAAGTCGGGGAACTTGTACGCGTCGCGGATGAAGAATACCGGCGTGTTGTTGCCGACCAGGTCCCAGTTGCCCTCGTCCGTGTAGAACTTCATGGCGAAACCGCGCACGTCCCGCTCGGCGTCGGCGGCGCCGCGCTCGCCGGCCACGGTCGAAAAGCGGAAGAAACACTCGGTCTGCTTGCCGATCTTCGAGAAGATGCTGGCCTTGGTGTACTTCGTGATGTCGCCCGTGACCGTGAACGTGCCGTAGGCGCCGGAGCCCTTGGCGTGCACGACGCGCTCGGGGATGCGTTCGCGGTTGAAGTGGGCGTGCTTCTCAAACAGTTGCCAGTCCTGCACGAGCAGGGGGCCGCGCGGGCCGGCGGTCAGGCTGTTCTGGTTGTCGCCGACCGGGATGCCGGCCGACGTGGTCAGTTGTTTTTTTTCCATGGGAGGCTCCTCTTGGTTTTCGGCGTCCGGTTCAATCGCGTCTAGTTTTAGACAAAGTCCAAACTGGTGTCAAGCACCGGCCGGGCGGCAGGCCCGCCCGCCTGGCAGTCCGCCGCAGAAATCTCCCTGGGCCACACGCCTGTAGCCTCGGACCTCCGTGTCCGACGTTTCTCGAGCCGAATGAGATCCTCGCCGGACTCCCGCCACGGCGCGCAAGCTCGGGTCCGGCGCTACCCTTCTGCGGCGGACTGCTACGGGCGTCGCCGGCGGCCGCGCAGCACCACCTGGTACTCCTGCACGTCGAAGTCCCGCAGCTTCTCCTTGCCCGAGACCCGGATCGCACTCCAGGGCACGTCGTACACGCGCCCGGTCTCCACGTCGATGAAATGATGATGCCGGTCCGTCCGCGGGTCGAAGACCACCGTGCCCTCTCGCAGCACCTGGGGCCGAATCAACCCCTTCTCGGCCAGCATGTTGAGCGTATTGTACACGGTCGCCCGCGACAGGGTCGGACAGCGCCGCCGAACCTGCCGCCACACCTCGTCCGCCGTCGGGTGCGATTTCGCACTCAGAACGTGCGCGGCGACCGCGAGCCGCTGGGGCGTCGCGCGGATGCCGTGTCGACGAAGAACGGAAATGAGATCGGCCATGCGTCGCCAATACTAAGTCCAAGGTGGTACTTGGTAAAGCGCCACTCTGCGGGCCGCGGGCCACGTAAGCCCTTGTACCGCCGCGGCTTGGACCGGATGCGCGCACGGTTGGAGGAAGCCGGCTACAATTCGCCTGCCATGTACACCACGAAGCACGCCTGCAACCTGCTCGCCGCCGCCCTGCTGGCCGCCGCCACGGGCTGCCTGCAACCGGCGGCATGCCCCGGCGTCGATGGTCCAAGCCCGCCCGCGACACCAAGGTCAGCGGGCGAAACCTACGTTGGCGAGGGCGACCCGTATGCCCCCGGGCCACTGCCCGTCCGCGCCGTGCGCGTGGCGCGCTGCGAGCACGACGCGCCGGTCCCCCTGCTCATCCTCGCTCCCGAGGCCCCAGGCGCTTACCCCCTCGTGCTCTTCCAGCACGGCTTCATTACGCGCAACGAAGCCTACGGCGAGATTCTGCGTCACCTGGCCGGGCACGGCTTCGTGGTCGCCGCCCCGCAAATGTACGAACCGGGGCTTCCCGCCCTCTTCGGGCACCCCAGCGCGGCGGAGGAGTCCGTCATCGCCGCACAAGTGCTGGATTGGCTCCCCGCCGGGCTCGCCGCCGCATTGGGATACGCGGCGGACACGACCCGGGTTGGACTGGCGGGCCATTCGCGGGGCGGCAAGGTGGCCTGGCTGTTGCTGACCGCCGATCCATCGCGGGCACAGGCCATTGCGGGCATCGACCCGGTCGATGGCCGGGGCGGACCGCTGGGCAACCAGGCGCGGGCCGTGCAGGGGCCGTTCGGTTTCAGCCTTCCCACGCTGGTCGTTGGCACGGGGCTCGGCGGCGATTGCGCCCCGGCGGGGGACAACCATGAACAGTTCTACGCCGCGAGCAGGCCGCCCGCCTGGCACATCGTCGTGCCCGGCCAGGGCCACGCGGACATGTTGGACGACGGCACGGCCTCGGCCGCCGCCGCTGTGTGCCCCAGCGGACCCGACCGTCCCGGCATGCGTCGCCTGACGGCGGGGCTGCTGGCCGCGTTCTTCCGCGCCAGTTTGCAGGGCGACGTTGCCGCGTACGAGCACCTGACGGATAGCGCGTCGATGCCCTTGCCGGTCGAGGTGGAGGCGAAGTAGCGGGGCGCGCGGACGGAAGTGGCCGGCGCTCCGCATGCTTGCCCGGTGGGGTGGGCGTCTCGCCCGCGGAGTGCGCGGACGGAAGTGGCCGCCACTTTGCGCCGGAAAGCCCCCTGCGCCGGCAGCGCGGCGGTGAGATCTGTCGCGCGTTGCCCCCGTGCGGCTCGTAGCCACTATTGCGGCGCGGAGGGTCGAGCCGGGCGGGCCTCAGTCCGCCACCACGTCAGCAAGGTCACAAAGGGGTTGATGTCGTCCAGGGCGCCCTGCCCGTAAATGCCGTCGCCGTTGATGTCGCCGTTCACCGGATCGCAGCCCGGAAAGCTGGCCAGCCAAGCGGCGTAATTGGACAGGTAAAGCACGAACGGGTTGATGTCGCCGAAGTCCGTCGCGCCGTCGCAGTTCAGGTCGCCGACGCTCTCGCACTCGTCGGGGACATAGTTGAAGTTCACGTCGGTGGATGTGCCGTACATGACGTCGCACTGGTCGGGAACGCTGTTGGCGTTGCAGTCCTCGCTGTATCCGCTCGCCACGTCGCACTCGTCGGGCACGCCGTTGAAATTGCAGTCGGCACTCGTCCCGGAGGCCAGATCGCACTCGTCGGGGAAGCCGTTGCCGTTGCAGTCCGGGCTGCCGCCGGCAATCTCGCACTCGTCCAGCACGCCGTTGCCGTTGCAGTCGTGGCTTGTCCCGGCGTAGAGCTCGCAGATGTCCAGCACGCCGTTGCCGTTGCAGTCGTCCTGCGGTTCGCATTCGTCCGGCACGGTGTTGGCATTGCAGTCCTGGCTGGTGCCGAGGTACAGATCGCAGATGTCCAGTACGCCGTTCTGGTTGCAGTCGGCCTGCGATTCGCACTCGTCCGGCACGAGGTTCTCGTTGCAGTCGGCGCTCATGCCGCCGGCGATGTCGCACTCATCGGGGATCCAATTCAGGTTGCAGTCGCTGCTCGTGCCTGCGTACAGGTCGCAGTCGTCGAGCTCGCCGTTGCCATTGCAGTCCGGCGGCGGCTGGGGCGGAAGCGGCGACTCGTACGCCCCCATGTCCGGGCGGCACTGCTGGACGCGCGGCGCGCCGAGGAGGTCCACGTCCGACAGGCCGGGGACAAGGTTGCTGCCGGCGTTGATGCAGGGCGAGCCGGGAGACAGCCGGAAGTCGGAAACCTGGTACGTCGCGCCCGCCGGAACCCACGAAAGGCCGGTGGCGACGGTTTGGCGGTCCGCCCAGATGGTGAGCGTGGTGGCCGTGTTGGCGATGATGAGGAACTGAAACGCCGACGAGACGTCCGGCTTGACGAAGCTGCCGACCAAGGCGCCGTCGGTCCAGGCCGCGGTCGCATCGGTGAGCGTCACGCAGTGCGTGGCGTAGTCATGCGCCCCCGGCGCCGTCCAAGTCCCCGATGGTCCGCCGGCGAACTGGGGGTCCGCGTCGATGTTCCCCGCGCCGGGCCAGCCGCCCTGCACGTCGCTGAACGTGATCGCCACGTTCCCGCCGTCGAGGATTTCGGCCGGCGTGTCCCCGAAGAAGATCGAGTTCGAGAGAGACGCGGCCCCGCCCGTCCAGACGACCGCCGCGCCACTGCCGGCGGCCCAGTTTCCGCTGAAGGTGCAATTGGTGACCGTACCCGGCATCGGGCGGTGGACGTGTAAGGCTCCGGTCGAGGCGGTCGCTGTCGATACGTTCCCGATGACGGCACAGTCGGCCAGCGTGAAGTTGCTGGTTGCTTGGGCGTCAAAGTCCAGCGCACCCCCATGGCGCGCCTCGTTTCCGCAAAACACGGACTGGGCGAAGAGGCAGTGTGCATAATCGGCGCTAGCCAGGATCGCACCCCCGAGCCCGTATTGGCTGGTTGCGGTGGTCACGTTGCCGGTGAAGACGCACCGCACGCACGCCAAGTTCACCATTTGGCTGGCCCACGCAATGGAAATCGCGCCGCCGCCGTAGACGGCCCCGTTTCCGGCAAACACGCAGTCGCTGATGACCGCCGTCGTGCCCTGCCAGGTCGCCAGCCAACAAGCGCCGCCGTCGCCGCCGGCGAAATTGCCGACCAGCGTGCACGAGCTCAGATTCAGAGTCCCGTCCTCGCAAGATACCCCGCCGCCAGCGCCCGCGCCCGTTCCATACCAAGCCCAATTGTCGGCGATGAGGCAGCCGTCGCAGGTCACAGTCCCCCCCCAAGCGCACCCAATGCCGCCGCCGTACTGCTCGCACACGTTCCAGCGAATCACGCAGTTCGTCAGTAACACATGGCCGCCAGCACACAGGACACCACCGCCGCTCCCGCCGCCGTACAGCGGAATGCTTGCCGCGTTGCCAGTGATAGCGCAGTCGGTGAGCGTGACCTGGCCGGATCCAACATAGAGTCCGGCGCCGGCGCCGGCCGTATTGCCGCTGATGAGACAGCGGACCAACGCAACTCCTGTCTCGGAGCAATGGACCCCCGCGCTCCCCGAATACGTTGCATACGCCTTATTGTCGGCAATCGTGCAGTCTTCGACCAGCGGTTGACCGCCGTCCCGGAAGCACAGCCCCGCCGAGTGGTTTCCAATGAACTTGCAGCGGGAGATGACCGGGCTGCTCTGGACGCACAGCAAGGCCCCAGGGTCTGCCCCGTACCCGGCCGTGACAGTCACGCCATCGACCAGGACCGTGTCCCCGGCGCCCGCGATTGTGACCACGTGGAAGCTGTTGTCGGTGTAGCTGGAGGAGTGGAGACTGTCGTTGCCGAGCAGGTCGCCGCTGAGGACCGTCTCGTACAACGCGATGTCGCGCTCGTCCGGGTCGCCGCCTTCACAGTCACCGTCCGGGCAGCCGCGGTAGCCGCCCCGCAGCGCAGCGACGCCCGCCAGGTTGAATGTCGCCGTCCGATCGCCCGGCGTCACGACCCCCGACTGACTCTGATCGGGATTGTACGTGCCCTGGGCCACGCGAATCTCGTCCCCGGCAGCGGCGACCGTGAGCGCGTCCTGAAGGTGCTTGAACGCGCTGAACCAGCTCTGACCGTCGCCGCCGATCGGCAGGTCGTCATCCACGTAGATCGTGTCGGCAGGACACAGGCTCGCGGCTGCCAGAACCGCGGCGGCGCAGCCCGCCGCGCGGCGAAAGGACCTGCGCGCGGAATCCGAACCCCGAGCGCTGGCGACGGGCCCGCGGATGCCGGCGGCGCGCGCGGGTGCCCTTCGCCGCGGCTGTGGGTTTGCATTCGCCGGGCGCACGGCGCTGCCCCGTCGCCGTCCGGCGGACGCCAGCAGCACCAGCGCACCCAGCAGCAGCGCGGCACTCGGCTCGGGGATCACCCCGGCCAGACCGACCAGGCCGGCCATGCTTCCGCGAACCGTCTCGAGCCCGAAGTCCCAGTCGAGATGCGGATTGTCGAAGATGTCGTACGCCGTGTGGTATTCGTAGTTCGCGCCGCAGATCTCGCTCGCCGTGTTCTCGCTCAGCCAGAGTGCGTCGTAACCGTGTTGCCAGAAGGAGTAATGGTCGGAAGCGGACCCCGTATTGTACAACTGAACGTCAATGGAGGTATACAGGCCGAATTGGCCTGCGATGTAGTCGGCCAGCCACGCCGAGGACGAGTTCTTGCCGATGTCGAGGTCGTAGTCCGGGTCGGGATCGGCATTGTCGAACCCGGGATGGAGGATCATGTCGAGGTTGATCGCGGCAACGATGTTCTCGCCCGCGGCCGCAGCGGCGGAGACGTACGCCGCGCTGCCCACAAGGCCCTGCTCCTCGCCCGAAAACGCGATGAACCGGATGGTCCCCTCGAACTGGTATTGGGCGAGAATCCGCGCCGCCAGCATGACCGCTCCGGTTCCGCTGGCGTTGTCGTCGCAGCCCGGCTGGTTCCAGCCCTCATTCGTCCACGCCGTGTCGTAGTGGCCGCAGATGATGTAGACGTCTTCGGGCCGCGTTGTGCCCGGCAACTCGCCGATCACGTTCTGGCCGTAATAGCCCCCAGACAGCGCGAAGCTCTGGATCGATGTGTCGAGACCGAAGGTATCGAAGGACGACCGGATCCACTGCCCGGCCACTTGTGCCTGCGGCCCGCGCGAATACCGGTTGGTCAGGTACACCGGCGGATCGCCGGGCACCGGGTCAACGCCCGTCAAGACCTTCAGGTACGACTGATACTCGCCAAGGGACGCCTGTCCGATGATGTCCTGTATCGGGTCGGCGGCGGCCCCCCAGACCAGAAGTGGCAAGAGCACGAGTCCGCCCAACCCTCGGCGCGCATTCACGTTCATTACAAACTCCCGGTCCCCGCGATCACCCAATGCCACATTGGGTTATAGGCCCGGGCGTTCCGCCGAATCAAGCGTGGCCGACAGCGAGCACGGACACGAGCTAAGGAGACGCGGAGCTGTAGCGACGGACCTGAGCCTGCCCGCCGTGGCGGGTGTCCGACGTGTAGCGGCCGGCGCCTCGCCGGCCGAGGTCTGCAAAGCTGGAGCTTTGCACCACTGCGAGGCCACCGGTTCGGGACGACCGCCCCGGCAGCACCGGCGAGACGCCGGTGCCACCCTGTAGCGTCAGACCTGAACTGCGGCGCGGGAGGGCGAGGCTCCCGCCGAGCCGCGGCTAGTAAGTCACCGTGTGCAATCATGCGGCGTGGGAGGGCGAGGCTCCCGCCGAGCCGCGGCTAGTAAGTCACCGTGTGCAATCATGCGGTGTGGGAGGGCGAGGCTCCCGCCGAGCCGCGGCTCGCCAGGAGGCTCGCCCTCCCGACGCGCCGCCGAATCGCGCACGGTGATTTAGCGAGTCGCCTGTAGCGTCGGACCTGAGCTCGCCGCAGCGAGTCGCCTGTAGCGACCTGCCCGAGCCGGGTATCAGGGCGTGGAAGGGGGAATAGTCACCTGCACGCAGCGACACGTGGTCGCCGCTTCCGCCCGAGCCCCCGTCGCGCCGGCGGGAATCAGCACCACGTCGCCCCGTGCGGCCGTGAGGGCGTGCTCCCGGTCGCCGGCTGCGAAGTCCACCGTCCCCTCGAGGATCACCCAAACGTGCATCGTCCCGCCGATCACTTCGTGGGGCGTCCCGCCGCGCAGAATAACCTCGTCCAGCAAGAAGCGGTCACAGGTGAGCAAACGCGTCGCGGCCACAGCGGGTCTAAGCGCGGCGTCAACGGCCAGCGGTTGCGGCCGGCCGGTCGCGTCGTCAGAGTCATAGCGGATATTGCGGAGCGCTTGCTCCACGTGCAGTTCGCGCGGCTGCCCGGCGGCGTCGACGCGGCTCCAGTCGTACGCGCGGTACGTCACCACCGACGGCGTCTGAATCTCGGCGACGACCAGTCCGGCGCCCAGCGCGTGCAGGGTGCCGCCCGGCAGGTAGTAACATTGCCCCGGCCGCCCGTCCCAGGCGCGCAGCACATCGACCATGCCCGCCGACCCGGCCACGCGGGCCACGTCGCCCGGCACTACGCCGGGTTGCAGGCCGACGTAGAGCTTCGCGCCGGGGTCCGCGTGGATCACGTACCACGCCTCGTGCTTGACACCGGGCGGGCCGCCGCTCGCGTCCGGCTTGGGGTGCACCTGGATGCTGAGGCTCTCGCGCGCGTCGAGGAACTTGACGAGAAGCGGGAAGCGGCCATCGAACAGGCCCGCGTCGCCGAGAAGATCACGTCCCCAAAGCTGCACCAACTCCCCCAGGGTACGCCCAGCCAGCGGGCCGCCGCGCACGCGCGATTCACGGTCCGCAAGACTCACCAGCTCCCACGATTCCCCGATCGCCTCGCCCGGCGGCAAACGCTTGCCCAGCAGCGCCGCCAACCGTTGCCCGCCCCACGGCTTGGCCACGAAGAACGGCTCAAACACGACCGGCAGCGGTGAGACGGGCATGGCGGTCACGGCTCAGGGGTTGCGGGACCAGGTACGTCGGAGAAGCGGAGATACGGCCGCAGGGCTTCGACCGTGGCGGGACCGATTCGCCGCACGCGGTCCAGGTCCTCCGCCCGCCGAAACGCCGGCTGCTCCGCGGCTGCCTTGCGGTACGCAATGATGTTCTGGGCGAGGGTGGGCCCGATCCGGGGCAGGAGGTCGAGTTCGGCGCGGGTCGCGGTATTCGGGTCCAGGCGAAGCTGAAGTTGCGACGCCGAGACCGGCGCCGCGCGCGGCATCCAGTGCTGTGCAGCGACGCCGTACCAGTGGATTGCGGTCAAGCCGACCGCCGTCGCGGCGCAGGCGCGGCGCCACGGCGACGGCCAGCGCGGGCGACAAAACGCCCTGTCGGGCGGCGTCATTTGTCGAGCCCTGCCAGCAGCCGCTTGCGCAGCTCCACGAGGGAGGTGAAGGCCGGCTTCGGCGTCAGGTCGGCGCGGAGCACGCCGCCGCCGGCGATGATGTTGTCCGGGCCATCGACCAGGCTCTGAATGCAGACGGTCTCCACGTACGGCTTGGACAGCGCGACCTCGCACAAGGTCCGCAGCCATTCGGCCTGGACGGCCTCCGACCAGGGTGCATGCCATTCGCCGCCCGGCGGCCCAGCGTCGGCCTCCGGCGCCAGGCACGACGGCGCACCGATGGCTGTAATGTGCAGCGGCTTGCCGAGATTAGCGAGCTTGTCGATCAACGCGCTCACCTGGAACGGATCACGCAGGTGGAAGCCGTCGCTGGCGAGACCGAATACGAATTGCAGGCCGAACCCGTCGAAGTTGATGCCGCTCTGCACCGCCATGTCCGCGTACAGCAACGGCGGCACCGTCTGCTGGTTGCGGGCGTAGTACTCGCCCCACGGCTGGCTGAGATCGATGAGCACCTGGCTGCGCGGGGCGACCTGCTTGGTAACGGTCGCCGCCATGCGCGTCAGCTCCATCGTCTGCTCGATACTGAACCCGAACACGTTGTCGGCCTGGACGCCGCTGGCCACCACCCACGAGGAAATCTGCTTGGAGAACCGCTGCACCGTGCGTTCGACGTGCTCGCGGGCCGCCTCGTAGATCGACTCGAAATCGTTCTCCCAGATGTACATCCAGTCCGGGACCGAGCTGACCCCGAACGACAGCAGCGGCCCGCCGCGCAGCGCCAGCCGCGCCGCGCTACAGGCCTTCACCGTCGCCTCGAGTGCTTCGTAGCTGGGGGCTTGTTCGGCCGGCTGGATGTTCCGCCAGACGAACGGCAGATACACGAAGTCAAAAGCTTCCGCGGCGCGCCGCGCGCCTTCCGGCCCCGTGCCGCCCTCAGGAATCTTGACCCCCAGAAACGGCCGGCCGAAGCCGCCCGTCTGTTGGCGCCGGCCGAGGAATATGGCGGCGTGGAAATGCGACATTTCCTCGGCCGCCCACAGGCCGTGCGCCAGCGACTCGTCCGCGTGCCGCGCCGCCGCCGCCGGGCGGTCCGCCTCCTGGAGGGCACGGATGAACGCGTCGCGGCTGCGGTCGATGCGGGCGGCGATCTCGTCCATGCCCGAGTAGTCGAACAGGCCCCACTCTTCGCGCTTGACGGTGACCCGCATGAGCTGGTGGCGGGCCAGCTCGAGGTGCAGGTTGTACGGCTGCTCCCGGCCGGGCAGCCGCGTCGTCTGCAACTGAATCGTCCCGAAGCCTTTCGTCGGCCAGAGCAGCGACAGGCCGACCGGGTCCTGCATGCGCGGCGTACAGCGGATGAACTTGCCTTCCCAGCGAATGTCGGCCCGGATGGGCACGTTGTCGTTGCCGACCAGATGAGCGCCGTGCAGGTCCGGCGGCACCTTGCGGTTGTCCGTTGGGAAGACGAGGAACTTATGCACGACGGCGAGCCTCCGCGGGCACCCAGGCCCTCGGCGCCGCGCACCCCGAATCGCGGCGCAGAGACCGACAACATACTACGGCAACGGGGACAGGCGGGGAAGCACCCTGCGGGCCTCCGTGCAAAACCGCCTCGCGGCAGGCGCGTGGCGGCGTCTACCTGCCCACGCACGCCGAGCGGCAGGAGATCTTCGGGATCCACCTGACGCTGCGCGGCCGCGACCGGCAGCAGTTCGACCTGGACCAGCTCGCCAAGCAGACCGAGGCCTACACGGGCGCCGACATCAAGGAAGTCGTGCAGATGGGCCTCAAGCTGGCCTTCCACGCCGGCGAGCAACTCACCGTTGACCACCTACTCGCCGCCATCCCCGAGATCCGGCCGCTGTCGAAGACCGATCCCGAATCGGTCACCGAAGTCACCAAGTGGCTCGACAGCCACACCAAGCCGGCGGGGAATGGGCATAGCACCACGCAGCCGCTTGACGGCAAAACGCTCAAGCGGCGCGTGACCGTCTGATCGCACTCGCCACCCAAGCGTGCGTTTCGTCTGCACATGACGCCAATGAGAACGGCCCGGCCGCGCCTTTCGCCTTGCGGCTACTCGCCACGGCCGGGCCTTCTTCTTCGCCGGCCCGCCTCAGCCACGCCGGGTCGAACCCTTGCATGGCAGCAACGGACACGCCGGACGACCGGGTGGTCCCTGAGCACGGCCCGGCCGCGCGAGCTTGCACCACCCGCGCGGATCTGGCCGCAGGCTTGCGCCGCCTGCGCTTCCCTTGATTCGCCATGCGGCGAGACAGGAATTCAGGGGCTTCGGAGACACGGAACCCGATGTTGTTGTTCTCGTTCGTCGGGTTGTTGTTGTTGCGGTTCGACGCGTGCAGGTTGTTGTCGTTGTTGTTGAACGACCCGCCCCGCAAGCCGCGATACGACCCGTTGTCGTCTCCCGGCCACCCGTTTACGACCTCGCTTCCGTCCCAGCACGTCGCTGCGCAGGCCGTAGCTCTGAGCATGCCGCACGTGTGCGCCCCACGCTTGCACCCGCGGCGTCAGGTCGGCCGGGACGCGCAGCTTGTGATTCACCTCCCACAGCAGGTGCCGATACCGGCGGTCAAATCGCCGCACGCTCGACGACCGCACCCGAACTCGCCCGTCTGCGAACACCACGAAGCCGGCGAAGTCCACGCCCGTGTCGGTCGGCATCAGCCGGTACTTGTCCGGGTGCATCCGCAGGTGCAATTCCGCGAGCTTGTCGCGGATGCGATTCCCATGCTCGCGCAACGCGGCCCGCTCATCACCGAAGAGCAGGAAATCATCCATGTATCGCACGTACCCCCGCACGCGCAGCTCATGCTTGACGAAGTGGTCCAGTGGATTCAGGTACACGTTGGCCAGAAACTGGCTCGTCAGGTTGCCGATCGGCAATCCGGTGCGCCGGGTCTTGTACTCGAACAGCCCGGCGCCCTCCGGCCACTCCTGAATCACCGCGTCCGCATGGCTGTCCAAAACACCGGCCAACAGATCGAGCAATCGCCGGTCCCCGATGACGCGCCCGACCAGGCCCATCAGCACCTCGTGATCGATACTCGGAAAGTACTTGGTGACGTCGCACTTGAGTGCGTACTTGTGGCCGCGGGCGAAGTGCAACGCCCGCCGCATGGCCGCGTGCGTACCCTTGCCCACCCGGCACGCGTAGCTGTCCTCGATGAAGCGCTTCTCGAAAATCGGCTCAATCACGCGGACGATCGCATGATGCACCACGCGGTCGCGGAACGGGGCGGCCGCCACCAAGCGGTCTTTCGGGTCGTGTATCCAGAAGTAGTGATAGCCGCCGTGCGTGTACGTTCCGTCGCACAGCTCCTCGTGCAAGGCGGGGAGTTCCTTCTCCAACTCCATGAAGAACATCGCTCCGGGCGGTCGGGATCGCTTGCCCCGCAATGCTTCCTTCGCCGCCGGACGCAGGTTCCCCATCGAGCAGACGTGCTCAAACAGGTTCTTCAGGCGGTGCACCGGCGCTGCGCTCCTTCGTTGCCGCCTGCTTTGACCATCCGCCCACCATGCGCCCGCATTCGTTCAGGCTCATGCAGCAGTGCTCGTACTGACGCGGCGTGAGGATCTTCCGGTCAGTCGCCATGCGGATCAGCCAGCGCAATACCTCGATGTCGCGGTTGACGCCCGCCAGCAGGTCCGCCTTGCGCGGCGAGTACGCCGCCTCCACGAGCACCTCCAGGATGTTCAGGACGCGATCCGCGATCCGTTGGCCAAAGATGAAGCGCTGGTTCTTCGGGAAGCTGTCAACGCGCTCCAGCAGCCACTTGGTCACGTCGTACCACTTGACCAGCAGAACCGGCGGTTCGTTGCGGGCATCCCCACTGGCGCGGCGCGTGCGCATGGCTCAGTAAATTCGCGCGCCGCCTACGGCGGCGAAGAGAAAAGGGTAAGAGGACCAAAGGGCAGAGGGTAATGCCGTTACGCTCTCTTCCTTCTTAAGATTCCCGCGCCAGCCAGGGCCAACATCACCATCGTAGCGGGCTCAGGAACCTCGGAGACACGGAACCCGATGACGTTGTCCCCGCCCGCCGGGCTGTCGACGTAGTTGCGGTACGACGCGTGCAGGAAGCCGTCGTTGAGGTCGAACGACCCGCCCCGCAAGCCGCGATACGCATAGTTGGATCCCTCGTACACCACTGACTCGTTCCACTCCCACACGTTCCCGCCCTGATCGAACGTGCCGTATGGGCTGTCCGAGTTCGCGAACTCACCGACCTCCGTGCGATAGTACGGGCTACCGATCGTGTAGCCGCTCTGATAGAAATTGGCGTTGTTGCCCGGGTCCGGGTTGATCAGGTCGTTGCTCGGAACGGCGTCGTTGCTTGTGGGGTAGTCGAAATAGTTGCCGGATGCGCCGTCGTTCTTGTGGTACGCCGCCTTGTACCACTCGTCCTCGCTCGTCACCGCCCAGTTCCAGCCGGGATTGCGCTGGATCGTCCGGCCGTCCTGTCCGTTGTACCCGTCCAGCGTGTACGCGCCCCTCTCCGTCGTGCCCGGTCCCTGCGCACCTGTGGGCTGGCCGTTGTGCAGCCAGTTGGCGAAGCGACTGGCGTCCCAGTAGCTCACGTAGTTCACCGGGCGGTTCGCCCAGTCGCCCGCCACGCTGTACGTGTAGCTGCCCGACGTGCCGCTGCGCTGGATCTTGCAGCCGAATGTGTCTGACCACATGCTCGTGTTGTAGAGCCCGTACGTGTCCGTCGCCGCCACGGCGTTGAGGAACGCCGTGTACTGCCCCGCCGTCACCTCGAACTTACCGATGTTGTACGTGTAATCCACTGCGCCGCAGATGCGGTCCGGACCGTAGCCACCCGCGCCCTGCCCCGAAAGCTCCCCGGCGTTGCCCGGGTTGCCCACCGGGACGGTGTCGATGATCACGTCCGCCGACGCGGTGACCGCACAGGCGCAGACCGCAACCACGGCCAATAAACTGCCAATCCCCTTCAACATGCTCATCTCCTCTTTCCGGTCACTTGGCTTCCGGCGTGCGACCTCCGCGCACCGGCCATCGTCTTCACAGAGCCCCGCCGGTGGGGCCCCTCCGATTAGAACCTGAAGCGCCATTGTACC
>JALHJL010000015.1:0-27401 GCA_022839625.1 Phycisphaerales bacterium | reverse complement strand
TCCCCCCCCCCCCCCCCCGGCAATGCACAAGCGTTTTTCGGACCGGGCGGAAAAATCCGCCTCGGCATTCGTCCGGCACTCGCTTCGTGGCCGTGCCGACTGTCAGTGTTCGTTTGTTTGCATCCCGTAACCCCTTACCAGAAGGAGAATTGCGAAATGACCACTCTCACTGCGCCTGCTCCGCAGGCAACCCCCCTCGACTCGGCCGAGAAGCCGATCAACCTGTTTCAGCTCGGAGCGTTGTTCGTCATCCGCGCGTCGTACTGGTCCTGCCGCGCGGGCAACGAGGCCGAGGAGTTCAACCTCTCGCCGAGCGAAGTGCGAAGCCGGGCGATCGCCTCGTTCGGCTCCAAGGACCTGGTTGACCCGGACAAAGGCCGCAAGGTCTTCCAGCAAATCGAAAAGCGGGCCCGGCATCAGCTCGAGAAGTACTCGCGCCCGTTCCCGGCCGCGGCCGCCCACTTCGTGCCCTGCGACCGCGTCCCAGCGCCTATCGACGCCCTGCAGGAGCCGCAGGCCGAACTCGACGCCGCGGCGGATGCGTTCCTGAGCCAGTAGAATAGGCTGCGGAGCGCCGGCATGGATGACGTTCGCCGACAGCTTGATGAGCTTCGCCGTGCCCGCCGGCCCGGTCCGTCAGGCATGGTCTCGCGGCAACACGCCCAGATCGGGGGGCTGGCCGGCGTACTCGGCGGCGGCGAAACCCGCTGCTGCGGCCGGGCGTGTTGGCTCATCGAAACGCCTGTGGACCAGGTATGTGCGGCACATGGGCTCAAGGCCCCGCGCCCCCCGGCGTCGCTCCCTTATCCCCGCGACTTGCCCGCAGGCGTCACGCCGCAGGGGATCGACCCGCAGCGGACGGTAGTGCTCGACATCGAGACCGGCGGCTTCGCCGGCACGCCGATCTTCCTGATCGGCCTCGTGCTGCTCGACCAGCAGCCAATCTGCGTGCGGCAGTTTCTGGCCCGCGACTACCCGGAGGAAGAGGCGATTCTGCGCGCGATGGCCGAAACCGCCAGGTCCCGCGACACGTGGATCACCTTCAACGGCAAGAGCTTCGACGCGCCTATGCTGCACGACCGGGCGACGTTGCATCGCATCCGGCTGACGCCGCCGCGGCTGCACGTCGACCTGCTGCACGCGGCCCGGCGGACTTGGCGCGGCGTCCTGCCCAACTTCCGGCTGGCGACGCTCGAGCGGGAGATTCTGAAGCACGAACGGGTCGGCGACGTTCCCAGCAGCGACGTGCCGGACCTCTTTCATCACTTCATGCGCACCGGCAACGCGGCCCCGTTGCGGCCGGTGTTGGAACACAACCGGATCGACCTGGTGTCGTCCCTCGAGCTGCTGGTCCGGCTGGCCGGCGCCCTCCCGAAGGAGTAGGCCGGCGGTGTTCGCGCCGCAGCGCTATTCATTGCCGCGCGCCGCTACAATACTCAAGAGTCCCGGCCTCGTCGAACCGGCGCGCGGGCGCTTCGCGGCGGGTGAGTCGCAGTCCTCCTTGGGGGCTGTCCGCTGGGATGGGCGCTGTCGCCGATGGAGCTGTCCATGAAGAACCCCTGGCTCCGCTTCGTTCCCTTCGTACTGCTTGGTTGTTGGATCGGCGCAGTACCGGCCGGCGTGCCCGGCAGCCAGCCGGCCGACCACGCCCCGTTCTCGCCCGACGAGTACCTGGAGCACATCAAGTACCTGGCCAGCGACGCGCTGGAGGGTCGGTTGCCGGGCACCGAGGGGATCGAGCTGGCGGCGGAGTACATCGCCAAGTGCTTCGCCGACGCCGGTTTGAAGCCCGCCGGCGACGACGACACGTATTTCCAGCAGTTTGAGGTCGAGCGCGGCAAGAAGCTGGTGGAGGCTGCGGCGGCACTGACCGCGGAGGGCATCGACGAGCGGTGGCGAGTGCGCCGCGATTGGATTCCGCTGCCGTTCACCGCGCCGCACGACGTGGAGGGTCCGCTGGCCTTCGCGGGCTACGGTATCCAGGCGGACGCCTATGAGTACGACGACTACGCCGACTTCGACGCCACCGGCAAGATCCTGCTGGTGTTTCGCTATGAGCCGCCGGCCGACGATCCCGACGCGGACTTCGGCGGACGCATCCTCTCGCGCCACGCCTTGTTTTCCAGGAAGGTCCAGGTGGCGGACCGGCACGGGGCGAAGGCGCTGCTGGTCGTCGATCCGCCGCGGCGGGAAGGTGCGGAGGAGGGTCTCTATCCGTTTGACGAGGACCTCACCGAGCAGACGTTCGAACTCCCCGTGGTGCACGTGACCCGGGCGGTCGCCGAAGCGCTCGTGCAGCGGGGCGGGCTGGGGGACCTGGCGAGCCTCCAGGAGCGGCTCGACCGCGAGCGCAAGCCGCTGTCCGCGGACCTCAATCTTCGGGTGGAGCTTAAGCCTGGGGTGCGGCCCAGGAAGCTGCCGACCCGCAACGTGCTCGGGTTGCTGCCGGGGCGCGGGGACACGGACGAGGTCATCGTGCTGGGGGCCCACTACGACCACCTGGGCCGCGCGCGTTCCCAGTTCAACGCGAAAGACAAGCGGCTGCACATTCACCGGGGCGCCGATGACAATGCTTCGGGCACGGCCGCGCTGCTGGAGCTGGCGCGGGCGTTCAACGCCGAGCCGAAGCTGCGGCGCGGATTGCTGTTCATCGCTTTCAGTGCGGAGGAAATGGGCCTGATCGGCAGCGCGCACTTCGTGGCCCATCCTACGGTGGCGCTGCCGCGCATCAAGGCGATGATGAACTTCGACATGATCGGCCGGCTGCGCGACGACAAGTTCACGATCTACGGCCTCCCGACGGGGAGGGAATTCGGGGAGATCGTGGACCGCGCAGCGGCGGCAACGGGCCTGAAGTACCGTGCCCCGCAAGCGGGGTTGTTCGAGTGCAGCGACCACGCCTCGTTCTACGAGCACGACATCCCGGTGCTCTTCGCGTTTACCGGCATCCACAAGCAGTACCACACGCCCGAGGATGACTGGCCGCTGATCGACGCGCCGGGGGCTGCCACGATTCTCGCCATGTTCCGCCAGATCGTGCGGGACCTCGCCAACCTGGAAACGGGGCCGGCATTCGAGAGGATCACCGAGCAGGAGGAGAGCGAAGAGGACGTCCCCGTCAAGCAGCCCGGCCTGAAGGCGAAAGAGCAGGGCGCGGAGGACGTGGAAGCACACGAGGAGGAGGCCGGGCGCGACGCCCGCGACCTGCGCCGGCCGTCGCGGCCGGCCGTTCGGCTGGGCATCGTTCCGGACTACGGGGCCTCCGATGAGCCCGGACTGGTTGTCGGCTCGGTCATCGAGGGCGGCGTGGCCAAGGCCGCGGGCCTGCTGGCCGGCGATCGCATCGTGAAGATCGGCGAGCAGAGGGTGATGGACATTTACGGGTATATGAACGCGCTGCGCGACCGTCAGCCGGGCGACGCGCTGGAAGTCGTCGTGGTCCGGAAGACGGAGGGCGAGGCGAAAGAGGTCACGCTCAAAGTCACGTTGAAGTAACGGCGCACGCCGCCGCTTTCTCCCGTCACTCCGGCGGTACGCGCAACTCGCCGGTCAGCGTCGTGAAGCACTCGCCGCCGATTTGGACGCGGTAGCCCTGCGGGCTCGCCTCCACCAGGGCGCGCACCAGGCCGCTCCGGTCGCCCGGCCGGCCCTGGGCGCAGATCAAGGCCGAGCGCCCCCCGGCGCTGCCGACCACACCGTTCACGACGAGGTAGACCGCCAGGGGGCCGTGGACGCTGCCCGTGACCGGGTCTTCGTCGACACCGACGGCGGGCGCGAAGAACCGCGAGTGGGCGTTGACGCTGTCCGCGAGGGTCGTGGTCGTCGTGACGCACAGGCCGCGGATCTCGTTCCGCTCGCACCAGCGGGCCAGCTCGTCGAAGCGCGGCCGCATCTCTATCAGCGTCTGCCAGCTGCGCACCGCGTAGATCACGTCGTTGTCGCGCGTCCGCATCGCGGGCAGCGCCGGGTCGAGGTCGTCGATGCTCAGTCCGAGCAGCTCACATGTGCGGAGCGGGTTCGTGTGGTCGGCCCGCAGGCCCGGCTCGGGCATCGCCAGCCACCAGATCGTGCTTTGGTAGGGCTCCGGCAGCGACTCGGGCTGGAGCCGCAGCAGGCCCGCGGCGCTGTCGAGCGTCAGACAGGCGTCCGGACGCGTCCGGAGCCCGCCCAGGCAGCCCGCTTCGTGCAGCGCGTGGGCGGCGGCCAGGGTCGCGTGCCCGCAGAATTGGACCTCGCTGGTCGGTGTGAACCAACGGATCAGCGTCGGCCGGTGCAGGTCGTTCGCCCGGCTGAGAAACGCCGTCTCGCTCGCACGAATCTCATTGGCGATCCGCTGCATCTGCGCAGCGCTCAACGTGTCGGCGTCGAACACGACGCCGGCCACGTTCCCGCGATAGGGTTGCTCGGCAAACGCATCGACAAGGCAGAACCGCAAGGTGGTCGGCATCGGCGGCTCCCGGCGGGGTCATTTTCCTATCCCCGCGGCGCAGTGTACACGCCGGCCGGCGGTTCGTCCCGACCCCGGATGTGTGCGGCTGGTCCTCTCACGGAGCAAGATGGGCCGCCAGCGTGCTGCGCGCGGCGCGGCGCAAGTGGGCCGCCGTCGCGGCCAGCGCCTCCGCCAACCGCAGGCCCGGCGGCGTGATCACAACGATTTGTTGAACGCCCACCTGCCTGGCGAGTTCGCCGATGGTCTGGCTGGGCCGCAGGCGGACCGCGCCCGCAAACGCCACGGTCGAAACCCGCCGTTGCGCAGCGACGCGCGCCACGCCCGCGACGACCTTGCCGCTTGCCGTCTGATCGTCGATGCGACCCTCGCCCGTGAGACAGAGGTCGCAGCCGGCCAGCTTCTCGGCCAACGCGACGTGCTGCGCGACCACGTCGAAGCCAGGGCACAGGCGTGTCCCCAGTGCGGCGGCAACCCCCGCGGGCAGCCCCCCCGCCGCGCCGCCGCCGGGCAACGTTCGGACATCCGTTCCGCAGCAACGCTCCAGCACGTCGGCCCAGTGGGCCAGCCCGCGCTCCAGCTCATCGACGCCCGCCGGGGTGGCCCCTTTCTGCGGCCCGAACACGGCGGCCGCCCCGCGCGGCCCCAGCAGCGGGTTGTCGACATCGCAGAGGATCTTTACGTCTGCTCCAAACGGCTCGGCCGGTGCGTGCAGGGCGGCGACGGTGTGCAGCAAGCCGCCCGTCATCGCTGCCGTAATCGTTGCCCCGCCCTGGTCGACAAGTCGCCAGCCCAACGCTTGCAGGCACCCGGCTCCCCCATCCACCGTCGCCGAGCCGCCGACACAGAGCAGTACGCGCCGGCAACCCGCCTCGCGCGCGGCACGCAAGAGCTGCCCCGTGCCGAAGCTCGTGGTTCGCAGCGCGTCGCGCTCGGCGGCGGGGAGAAGCGCCAACCCGGACGCCTCCGCCAGCTCGACAATCGCCGTCCGGCTGTCCGGGACACGCCACCACCGCGCCTCGCGCTGCCGGCCGAGCGGGTCCTGCACGACCGCGGTGTGCGCTTCGGCCGCGAGCGCGGCCGCCAGCACGCGGCCCGTCCCTTCGCCGCCGTCGCCCAGCGGGCACAGCTCGACGATCGCGTCCGGCTGCGCGTCCCGTACACCCTCCGCCAGCGCGGCGGCGACACGGGCCGCGTCGAGCGCGTCCTTGAACTTGTCCGGCGCGATCAGGATTCTCACGATTCGTCGTCGCTCGTGTCGCGACCGCCGCCCCACGCTCGATAGGGCAGGAACCCGCGCTTGGAAGGACTGCGCAGAAACTGGAGCAGGCGGCGCCCGGCCTCGGTCCGCACCAGTTCCGCCAGCCGCTCGACGGCCTTGGGAAACGGCAGCCCGCCGCGGTACAGCGTCCGATAACACCGCCGCACCTCGAGCCGCTCTTCCGAGCTCATCCCCGCCCGCCGCAGACCCACTGTGTTCGGCCCCAGGATCACCTGTGGGAAACGCACCAACATGAACGGCGGGACGTCTTGCGCCAGGGCGACGTTGCCCCCGATCATCGCGAGGTCCCCCACGCGCATGAACTGGTGCAGAACGACGTTTCCGCTGATGAAGGCCCGCGCGCCGATCTCGACGTGGCCCGCGAGCATCGCCCCGGTCGCGATTGTGACGTCGTCACCCACCGTGCAATTGTGACCAATGTGCCCCGTGGACATGATGAAGCACCGCTGCCCGATCGTCGTCGTGCTGCCCGGCGTCGTGCCGCGATGGATGCTGGCGTGCTCGCGGATGATGGTCTCGTCGCCAACCAGCGTGAAGCTCGGTTCGCCGGCCCACTTCAAGTCCTGTGGCACATGGCCGACGACGGCAAACGGGTGGACCTGCACGGCCCGCCCGAGGGTCGTTCCTTCCGCCACGTAAGCGTGCGGGAACAGGCGCGCCGCGGCCCCGATGCGGACGCTTCGCTCAACGACGGCGTACGCCCCGATCTCGGCGGTTGCGTCGATTTCAGCGCTGGCGTCGACGATTGCGGTCGAGTGAATTGGCATAGGTCTTCCACTTAGCCCGGCTGACCGGCCGGCCTGGACAAGAGCAGGGCGCGGTCCAGCAAACGCTTCATCTCTCGCACGGCCTCGCGCAGCCCGACGAACGCGGCCCGCGCGACGATGCTGTGCCCGATGTTGAACTCGGAGAAGATGCCCAGGGCTGCGATGGGCTCGATGTTCCGATAGGTCAAGCCGTGGCCGGCGTGCACGTCCAGCCCGCACTCCCGGCCCACGTCCACGCCGCGTGCCAGCCGCTCCAGCGCCGCCGCCAGCGCGATGTCGCGTTTCGCGTGCGCATAGGCCCCCGTCCACAGCTCGACCGCGTCGAACCCGCACTCCGCCGACGCCCGGATCTGGTCCTTGGCCGGCTCGATGAACGCGCTGGTGACGATGCCCGCGCCCTTGAGCTTGCGGACCACCGGCGCGATCTTCTTCCGCAGCCGAACCACGTCGAGACCGCCCTCCGTCGTGAGCTCCTCGCGGCGCTCTGGTACCAGCGTGGATTGGTCCGGCCGCAACCGCAGGGCGATCTTCACGATGCCCGGGTTGACCGACATCTCCATGTTGAGCTTCACGCCCACGACCTGTTTCAGCAGCTCGGCGTCACGGTCGTTGATGTGCCGGCGGTCCTCGCGCAGGTGAAACGTGATCCCGTCTGCGCCGCCGAGCTCGGCCTCCGCGGCTGCCCACACCGGGTCCGGCTCATCCGTCCGGCGGGCCTGGCGAACCGTAGCCACGTGGTCGATGTTGACGCCCAGCTTGTTCATAGCGCGGCACCTTCTCCTGCTTCTGCGTCTCGGCCGAGCAAGAGCTCGGCCGCTACCACCGGGGGAACATGGTAACACCTCAGCGGCCGCCCAAGTAGGACCCGGACACACACCGGTCGGCCCGACCGGCCGCGCACGGGCCGTGCCCGGGGCGCTGGGCGCGCGGCCAGGCTGCTCGCGGCGCGGGTTCGGCTGGGCCGGTCGTGTACGACGGCTCCCATCGGACCGATTATCATCCTGGACACGACGTCGGTCGTACGGCGGTGGACTGACGACGAGGTGACGATGTTCTGCCTGTACAGCAACTGGCTTTCGTCGCCCCTCACGTTCGCGATCACGCTCGCGGCGGGAATCCTGCTGCTGATCTCGGTCGTCGTTCTCAGCGGCCCCCGCGGCGGGCGAGGCGCGGGTCGGCGTTGTCCGAACCCGGCTTGCGGCCACGCAAACCCGATCCGTGCGCGCTACTGCGCCCGCTGTGGGCATGAATTGACGAATTCCGGTCGGGGACCGCACTGCTTCGGGTGACCGAGGGCGGCCGACACGCCACTCACTTGGGCGAGGTCCAGGGGTCGCGAAGCTCCAGCTTTGCACGGCGCGGCGATTATCGGAAGCCGCGGCACGGCAGCCCCCTCAACATCCGATCTCTCTGCAAAGCCACATCCGCAACTGCCCGATACAACTCGCAGAGGACCAGTCTCGTGCCCGACAAACCTACGGTACTTCGGCGGCTCCGCGAAGCACGGGGCTTGGCCTGCCTCGCCTGTGTCGCCCTCGGCGCCGGCCTGCTGGTGTCTGCACTAACCCCGCTGGTCCTGGTGCGGCTGGTCAGCCGAACGGCGCCGACGTGGAGCGTGACCGCCACCGTGGGCCTGACGCTCCTGCTGGGACTGGCCTGGATCGGCTTGGGCGTGCTCATCCGGCGCGGGGTGCGCTGGGCACTGCGGACCGCCCTCTGCGTGTCGGTCCTGATGCTGGCCGGAACGCTGGGTATGTTCTGGCTGAGCGGAACCGGCGAGATACCGCTATTCCCCACGATCCTGGCCGGGGCGGCAACACTCACCTGTTGGCTCGCAATTGCGACCGAAGACGCCGCCCGGCAGTCCAAACGCACGCCGGCGGGCAGCTCCGCGTCAGCATCCGTACCGCACGCACCGCGGCAAGCAGCCGACCCCGAAGTCCAGACCCAGCCACAGTGATCCCACCGCTCCGCCCCGTCCGCTATGCAGAGATGGCCGCTTGCGCTGCCCGGACTGCCGTTCGGGGCCACCGCCAGTTGCGCCCGCCGTGCCCCTGCGGCCAACGATGACACTATGGGACCCCCGTGGTTTTCGCTGCGGCGCACATCGAGTCCGGCCGGAGCTAGCCGATATGCACGCTGACCAGGCGTGCAAGACGTGAAGCGGGGCCGCTGGAGCACTCATGCCCGACACAAGCACCAAGTTCCGAATTCAGGATGCCGGTCGGGCGTGCGCGGTTCTGGCCTGCACCGGCGGCTTGTCGTGGGAAGACCGCGACGTTCTGGCCGGGCAGGTCGAGCAGCACCTGCGGGAGAAGCCCGAGGTCCGGCACGTCGTCCTCGACCTGAACGCAGTTCCGTTCGTCAACTCAGCGGGCCTCGGTGCGCTGTTCCAGCTTCTCGGCCGTGTGCGGCAGCGCGGCGGGCGGCTGGCGTTTGCCAATGTGCCCCCTGTGGTGGCACGCATGTTCGATGCCGTGGGCCTGAACCGCCTGGCCAACGTGGCCCCGGACGTACCGGCTGCGGTCGCGGAACTGAACGCCGCGTCGCTCGCCCGCGGGCCGGGGGACGCAGGCCTGCCGGCTGGAGGCGCGCCATGAGCACCGCGATCGCCCTCCGTCCGTCCGCCGCACCGCCCGCGCCGCGCCCGGTAGCGCCCGGACAGCTCTTCGACGCGGCCGGGTTTGCGCCGGCGGGTCTGGATGCGAAGGACATTTGGGAGCGCATCGCCACGATCGCCGTCCGCGAGCAGGCCAGCGACATCCACCTGACGAACCACCGCGACGGGCTGCACGTGGACGCTCGGCTCGACGGACGGCTTACCCCGCAAGGGGTGATGCCAGCCGACTTGGGACAGCGCTTGACCAATCACGTCAAGGTGCTGGCGCGGCTGGACGTGGGCGAGCGGCGCCGGCCGCAGGACGGGCATTGCACCTGGGCGATTGACGAGCGCACCGTCGACCTGCGCGTGTCGGTGCTGCCGACGCTGCACGGCGAGGCCTTGGCCATTCGCATCCTCGACCGCGAGGCGGGCGCCCGGGAGCTGGAAGACCTCGGGCTGACGGACGGGCAACTGCGCGACGTACAAGCGATGATCGAGTCGCCTTCCGGGCTCATCCTGGTCACCGGCGCCACCGGGGCCGGGAAGAGCACGACGCTCTATGCCTTGCTGCGCCGGCTGGCCGACGGCCACCGCAAGATCATCACGGTCGAGAACCCCGTCGAGTACGACCTGCCCGGCATCGACCAGGCGCAGGTCAACCGCAAGATCGGGCTGGATTTCCCGACCCTGGTCCGCAGCGTCCTGCGGCAGGATCCCAACGTCATCATGATCGGCGAGGTACGCGACGGGGAGACCGCCGCTGCCGTCGTCCGCGCCGCCAATTCCGGGCGGCTCGTGCTGGCTACCACACACGCCGTGCACTGCGGCGCGGCGATCGAGAGCCTCATCGCGCTCGGTGCCCATCCGCACTTCGTGGCCCGGTCGCTGCGAGGTGCGATTGCGCAGACGCTCGTGCGGCGTTTGTGCCCCTACTGCACCGTGCGGTTGGAGGAGACGGCGGACATGAAGCTGCTGGATGGCGTGCGCCGGTGGCTGGCGGCCGGGGAGCAACCCGTCCTGTCGCTGGGCCGGGGCTGCCCGCACTGCCGGCACACCGGCTATCGCGGCCGCGTCGGCGTGTTCGAGGTTCTGTCGGCCACCGACGAGCTTCGCAGCCTGATCAGCGGCGGGGCCTCGGCCCGGGAGGTGTACAACTGCGCGGTGGCGGGCGGGGGTACGCCGCGGTTGACCATTGCGGACGCCGGCAAACTGGCCGCCCTGCGCGGTCTGACGACGATCGAAGAGCTGATGCTCAGCGTGTCCGAAATCTGGACCGGCGGGTCGTAACGGCCGGCCGCCGCGGAGGTCCGCGGCGCAGCCCGGAGGCTACTGCGGCAGGCCCCGGGGGAATCCATCGGCGAGCCCGGACGCCCCGACGGTCACGCTCACGAATTGCCGATTGCTCTCCAGCAAGTTGGGCAGCGCCAGCATCTCGCCGGGCGTACACCAGCGCAACTCGGCGACCTCCGCCGGGTTGGCGTGAAGGTCATCGTCCAGCAGTTCGACAAGCCACCAGAATAGCCGGAGACTTGGCGCGCCGGGGTCGTTCCGCACGTACTCCCAGACGCGCCGGAGCGGACGGACGCGCCCGCCGACTTCCTCGCGAAACTCGCGCACGACCGCCTGCTCCTGCGTCTCTCCCGGCTCGATGGCCCCGCCCACGAAGCACCAGGCCCCCGGCGCCACCACGTGCTCCGAGCGTCGGACCACGAGGTAGCGTCCCGCGCGCTCGACGACTACCACGATCCCCTGTACCACGGCACTGTTCCTGCCGCCTGGCACCGGCGTCCCGGCCTGTTACGATGACGCCGCGTCCTGTTGCGCGACGCGACCTGCGAGGAGACCAGTGCGTTACACGCTCATTCTGACGGTGGTCCTGTTTGCGGTCTACTGGCTCATCGCGGCCAGCGGGCCGCGCGCCGTCGGCCTCTGGCAGGACGACGCGATCTACGTCTGTACCGCCAAGTCGTTGGCTGCCGGCACCGGCTACCGCCACATCGAGCTGCCCGGCGCGCCTCTTCAGACCCAGTACCCGATTCTGTACCCGGCGTTGCTCGCCCTCGGGTTTCTGGTGGGCGGGGAGTACCCGCAGAACCTGACCTGGCTGCTGGCACCGTCCGCGCTCGCCGCCGCCGGCCTGCTGGCGCTGTCCTTTCGGTACTGGCGGGACGTGTTGTCCGCCGGCTGGCCGCTGGCGGTGCTCGCCGGGATTCTGGCGGCGCTGTCGCCGGCCGTCTGGTCGTTCGTCCGTTTCCCGATGAGCGATTTGCCCTACGGCGTGCTGGCCCTGGCCGCGGTGTACATTGTGGACCACAAGTACGCGAGCGCGCCGAGCGACGTACGGGGGCGGCGTTGGCTGCTCGTTGCCGCGGTGCTGGTGGCGCTCAGCATGTTGACGCGCAGCATCGGGATCACGTTGGCGGCCGCGCTGCTCGCGCTTCTGCTCTGGCAGCGACGGTGGCGGCACGCGGGCCTCGTCGTGCTCGTGGTCGGCGTGTGCCTGGCGCCGTGGTACGCGCGGCAATTCCTGGCCGCGCGGGCCAACGGGGCGCTACAGAGCGCCTTTCTCATCGCGCCGAACCTGGACTACGGATTGTGGTGGCCGGGCAGTGTCGCCGACACCGCGCGCGTGGTGCTCCAGAATGCCTTTCGATCGGCTTTCGGGCTCGCCTACTTCCAGATCGCGGTGCCGCAGTCATGGGTGCAGGCGGCGCTCGGGGCCGCTTCGTGGCGCACGCTGCTGCTGCACGTGCTCTGCTATGCTCTCGTGCTGCTCATTGGCCTCGGCCTGGTGAGCAGCCTGCGACCGCGCGTGCGGCTGTTGCACGTTTACGCCGCGGCGTATGTGGCCCTGATGCTCGCCTGGCCGTTCGAGCCCTACCGGTTCTTGATCCCTTGGACGCCGTTCGTGCTGTTCTTCTTGCTCACCGGCCTGGATACGGCCAGGCGTTGGATCGTCCGCGGCCTCTCGCCGGGGCTCGCCGGGCGGCTGGCCACGGTGCCGCTGGGCCTGGCGGTGGTGGCGGCGGTATTGGCGTTCTTCCTGTGGGACAACGCGCGCATCGTGACGAGCACGGAGCGGGAGTATCACTTGCGCGAACTCCCGATCGAATGGACGGAGGTGCGGGCCGTCGAGCAGTGGGTGGACAAGAACACCCGCCCCGACGACGTGCTGGCGGCGGCCTACGCGGCGGGTCTCTACCTGGCTACCGGGCGGCAGGGGTACTACTTCTGGCCGGACACCGACCCCTACCGCCTGTTTTACGGGGCCGATCGCTCCTGGACCAACTTGTACGTCCTGCCCGGCCGCTCCGAAGGCCGCCACCTGACCGAGGAACTCCGGCGCCGCCTGGACGAAGTTTACGCCGCCGCGCGCATCCGTTTCTACATCGAGCATCGGTACATCGACGTCGGCGAGGGTGCGATGGCCGCATACGTACGCAGCCGGCCCGAAGTGTTCCAGCCGGTCTTCACGACGCACCCGGGGAACTTCACCGTCTTGCGCGTGCAACTGCCGGCCGCTCACGTGGCGGGAGAGCGCCCGTTGCCATAGTCGAGACTCCCGGCCCTCCGCGTTACGATCCCCACGATGCGCTCGCTGCGGTTCCTGGTTGTCCTCTTGGTCGTGCTCCTGCCGGGCGTGATGCTCGCGCCGGTGTGGCGCCTGGCCGGGCTGGGTGCCGGCGAGGACGACATCCTGTACTACTATCCCGCGCGCGTCTTCTTCCACGAGGCGATCCGCGCCGGGGACTGGCCGTGGCTGAACCCGTGGACCGGGCTCGGGCGGCCGTACGTGGCCGATCCGCAGGCCGCGGTCTGGTATCCCGTCACCTGGCTGTTCGTGTGGCTGCCCCCGCTGTGGGCGTACGCGGCCTCGCTGTGGATGCACTACAGCCTGGCGCTGGCGGGCATGTATCGCCTGCTGCGGGCCATGCCGCTCGGTCGCCTGGCCGCGCTCTTCGGCGGCATCGCCTTCGCGTTCTGCGGCTTCATGCTCGCACACCGGGCGCACTTCACCATGCAGCATGCGGCGGCCTGGGCACCCTGGGTGCTGTGGTCGCTCAACCGCTGTGTGTCCACGGCCCACGGACGGTCCGGGGGCTTCGCGGTCGCGCGGCGCGGGGCGCTCGCATCGCTTTTGCTCGCCCTCCAGTGCTTCGCCGGGCACGTGCAGATTGCCGCGCTGACGGCGCTCGGCGCGCTGGTGTGGACGCTCGGCCGTTCCTGCGGCGAGGCAGCCGGCCGGGGCCGGCGGCGCCCACAACGTGCCGCGCCCGCGCGGGCCGCCGGCCAGGCGCTCGCCCTGCTGCGCGGGCTGAGTTGTTGGCTGACGACGTGCCTGCTCGCCGCCGGGCTGTTCGCGGTGCAGTGGCTGCCGACCTGGGACTACGTGCGGCTGTGCACACGGGTGGAACGTACCTACCGCGACTTCGTCGAGAACAGTTGGCACCCGTTCTCCGCGGTCGGATGGGTGCTGCCGATGCTCTTCGGCCAGCGCACGCCGAACTTCTTCGACCAGCCCTACTGGGGATCCTCGCACCAGGTGGAGCAGTTTGCCTATGCGGGCCTGCTGCCGCTGGCTCTCGCGGCGTCGGCATTCCGGGCGGGCTGGCGCCGGGACCCGCGCCGCCGACCGTGGGTCGTCCTCGCCGCCTTCGGGCTGTTGATGGCGCTCGGGCAGTACGGCCCCGTTTGTCCAGTGCTGTTCTGGTCCCCGGGAAGCAGCCTGTTCCGCTGCCCGGCGCGCGCGGTTCTGCTCGTGAATCTGGCCGTCGCGATCCTGGCGGCCGTGTCCCTTCACGACCTGGCAATCGCACTCGGCAGACGACGGTCCGCGCTGCGCACCGCCGTGGCACGGTGGACCAGCCGCCCGCTGGCATACTCCGCGATACTCATCGGCGTGCCGTTGGCCCTGGTGCTGGCGATTTCTCCTTTGATGAGCGGCGAGTTGCGGACGGCCGCCCTGCGCGCGATCCGGCCGTGGAGCACGGCGGTCTGGGTGCCGCTGGTAATCTCCGTGGTCTCGCTCGGCGCGCTCGGTCTGGTCGTGCGCCGCGGAAAGGCTTCCGGGGCGGCGTGGCTGCTGGTTGCGATCAGCGCCTTCGACCTGGCGGTGATCGGTTGGACGCTGGACGTCCCGGCCGGCGTCACAAGCCCCTCCGCGCTGGTTACGCCGCGACCGCAGTTCGCGCTGGCGGTGCAAGAGTCCAGCTTTGCATCGTCCTCAAACCCGACCTCAGTAGGGCAAAGCTCCGGCTTTGCCTCGCCCTCAGACTCGCCCTCAGACTCGCCCTCAGACTCGCCCTCAGACTCGCCCTCAGACTCGCCCTCAGACTCGCCCGCAGTAGGGCAAGGCTCCAGCTTTGCCTCGCCCTCAGACTCGCCCTCAGACTCGCCCGCAGTAGGGCAAGGCTCCGGCTTTGCCTCGCCCTCAGACTCGCCCTCAGACTCGCCCTCAGACTCGCCCGCAGTAGGGCAAAGCTCCAGCTTTGCCTCGCCAGCGCGCTGGATGGACGAGGTCGCTCGGTCGGGCCACCGCCTGTGGGTGCTCACTGGGCGGCACGGCCGGACACCCGGCGAGTACGTGCGGCCGGTGGACAAGGGAATCGCGAACACGAACATTCTGCGCGGGATCGCCGCTCTGACCGACTACGGCCCGCTGCATCCGCGCGCGATTGTCGCGCGGTTCGGCTTCGAGCCGTGGGGCGAGGCCCGCGATCCCGAGCCGTTATTGGCGGACACCCGCTGGATGCGACTGTACGACGTGGGTTGGATTCTGCTGTGCGACGACTATTGGCCGGCCCCGGTTGACTGCGAGCTGTTCACGACGACGCCCGACGGCTGGCGGCTCTACCGGTACCCGGGTGCCACGGGGCGGGCGCTGTTCGCAGATGCGGCCCAGCCGGGTGCCGTGCAGGTCGTCCGCCATTCCCCGTCGGCCCTGAGCATCACCGCGGACACGTGGCCGGCGAGGGCCTCGGCCAGCGAGTCGGCCTCGCGAGCTGCGGCGTCAGAAAGCTGGCCGCTGGTCGTCATCTCTGAGTTGCACCTGCCGGGCTGGACAGCGAGCATCGATGGCCGGCCGGTTGAGATCGTGCCCGTTGACGACTGCCTCGCCGGCGTGCGCGTGCCGCCCGGCGAAGTAACCGAGGTCAACCTGAAGTACTTCCCGCCCCGACTGCTGACCGGCGCCGCCGTTTCGCTGTCTTGCGCAGCGGTCCTGGTAACGGTGCTGGGGAGCGGCCTGCCCGGGATACGGCGGCGGGCTTCAGCAGGCCTGGCGCGGCGCAGCCGGCGTCGAACCCGTGGCCGCCGGCCAGGATAGGCGAAACGTGCAGCCGGGGCCCTCGTTGGCCAGTCCTTCGAGCGCGGCCCCGTGATGGTGTGCAATCACGCGGCACACGCTCAGTCCCAGCCCTACCTGGTGCCAGTCATTCGGCCGCTCGTGCGGGTTGGCCGCCAGGAACGGGTTGACCACGTTGTCGAGAACGTCGCGCGGGATGCCGCGACCGGTGTCGCGAACGTCGATGCGCACCCGGTCGCCGATCGCCTGCGCCGTAATCGACAGCGTGCCGGCGGATGTGTCCTTCATTGCCTGGCGGGCGTTCAACAGCAGGTTGAGGAGCACCTGGCACAGCAGGTCTTCGCGGGCGCGGACCTGGAGGTCTTCGGGGACGGCGATGCGCAGCTCGATGCCGTCCTTCTCGAAGGGGCGCGTGGCCGTCTCGATGGCTTCGCGCACGGCGGCGGCCACCGAGCACGCTTGGAGCGGGCGGGGTTCGTTGTGGGCCAGCCCCAGGAGGTGGTGCGTCACGGCTTTCGCACGCTGGGATTGGATGAGCGTGCGCTCGATCGTCTTGCGCATGAGCGGCACGTCGTCGGCGCTCAGCAACGCGGCCTCGGCCCGGGCGGTGATCGGCGTCAGCAGGTTGTTGAACTCGTGGGCCACCATGGCCGCCATGCTGCCCAGCAGCGCCAGCCGCTGGCACGCGACGAGCTCGTCCTGGAGTTCCCGGATGACGGCCCGCAGTTGCTCGGCGGACTCGGACGGCGGTACAGGGGACGCCCTGCACCCGCCCGGCGGGCTGGAAAGTAGGCTCGGGTCGCTCGGCATGCGCACGTCCTTTCCGTGCCTCCGCGCCCTGCTGCTCGCCCATGCCCACTCGGAAAACCGATGATAGGGCCGGGCTGACGGATCTGTCAACGGAGCCTCACACGCGGTCCTCGGCCTTCGGCGGCCGATTCATCAGTTCGGTGACCGCCAGCAGCGGCGGCTTGTTCTCGAACAGGACTTCGTACACCGCGCGCGTGATGGGCATTTCGACGTGGTGACGAGCGGCCAGCTCGAGAACGGCCCGCGTCGTCGGAATGCCTTCGATGACCGCGGTGCTCTCCTCCACCACCTGCCGCACCGGCACGCCGTCTCCGATCCGCTCACCGGCCGAGCGGTTGCGGCCGTGGGGCGAGACACTGGTCGTGATCAGGTCGCCCACGCCCGCCAGCCCCGCGAAGGTCTCGGGCCGTGCGCCGAGCGCAACCCCGAGGCGGCTGATCTCCACCAGGCCGCGTGTGACCAGGGCGGCTTTGGCGTTGTCGCCGGCGCGCAGCCCGTCGAGAATGCCCGCGGCCAGCGCGATGACGTTCTTCAGCGCCCCCGCCAGCTCCACGCCCACCAGGTCCTGACTCGTGTAGATGCGCAGCCAGGAGGTCCCCAGGGTCTGTTGAATCAACTCGGCGACCCCCGGTGTCGGACAGGCCGCGACCATCGTCGCCGGCAGGCAGCGGGCCAGCTCCCGCGCGATGTTCGGCCCCGAGAGCACCACGACGGGATGTCCCGGCGCGAACTCCGCGATGATCTGGCTCGGCCGGCGGAGCGTGCTGATCTCGATGCCCTTGGTCACGCTCGCGATCGGAATCTCGGGCGGCACCAACGCCGCGTGCTGCGCCCACGCAGCCCGCAGGTACTGGCAGGGCATCGCCGAGATCACCAGCTCGCTGCTGAGGAACGCGGCCATGGCGTTGTTCGTCGGGCGAACGAGCTCCGAAAGGTGTACGCCCGGCAGGTAACGGCGGTTTTCGCCCGCGACGAAGATCTCGTCCGCCGGCTCGCAATCGCGGGCCAGCAAGGCCACGTTCACGCCGTTCGTCGCGAGAATCTGGGACACCACGGTGCCCATCGCACCGATGCCGATCACGGTCGCCTTGTCCACCATGCGGTGCTCCGCGAAGCTCGTTGGCCCCCGCGCGGCTTGCCATTCTACAGGGTTGCCGTGCGCCCGTCTGTACGGCCGCCCGCCGTACCGCCGCGGGTGGCAGTCAGAACCTCTGCCAGCGCAGGCGGTGCCGGCGGCACGTCCACGATGCGCCGCGCGCGCAGCAGCACGAGCGCCGCGCGCACCACCGGCCGCCCGAAGATCGCCGCGGCGGCCCGCGCGTAGAGCTGCAACTGCACGCGATATCCGGCCAGCCGGGCCTGCCACGTTGCCTCGTCGGGGACTCGATCGGTCTTGTAGTCGAGGAGCACGAGGCCCGCGGGCATCTCGGCCAGGCAGTCGATCACGCCGCGGATGATCGTGTGCTCGGCCGGCTCCCCCAGCGGCAGAGCGTATACAAAGGGTACCTCCCGCCGCACGCCGGCCGCATGCGCGCACAGCAGCTCGCCCACGTCGGTCGCTGCCAGCCAGGTCACGTCCGCGACGGGTACCAGCGCAGCCTGCTGGCGCGTGAGCTGACCCTGCGCCACAAGCTCGTCTACTTGGGTCTGAACGTCCGCCGGCTGTTTCAGGCGCCGCAGGTCGGCCAGTTCCAGGAAGCGGTGGCAGGCCAGGCCGAGCTCGCGGCCGTCCTCCGGCTCCCGCGGCGCGTCCAGCCGCGGAACGGAGAGGACCGCGGCGGTCGCGTCGAGCGCCGGCGGATGGTCCTCCGCCGGGTCCCGCAGCGCCAGCTCCTTGACGGCGCTCACCGACAGGACGGCCGGACAGTCGACGACCGCGCTTCCCACGTCCGCCCGGAGCAACTCGCAACCCCGTGCGACCCATTCGTCATCGGCGCGGCCCGGTTCAGCCGGGCACGGCGGCGAACGCTCGAAGGTCGCGTCCGGCGTGCGCATCTGGATTTCCGTGTCCGCGTGCGTAACGACCTGCAAGCCGGATGGCCGGTCCGGTGCCGCCGCGGCCATCAACACCCATTCGAGCCGGCTCTGCACGCCCATCCGCGAGATCAACGGCGGCGGCTGGCCCGGCGGGCGGCGCTGGGACTGGTATTGCCCCCACGCGCCGGGCATCGCGTGTCCGACGATCACGAGCCGTTCGCGGGCTCGGGTCGCCGCGACGTACAGCAGCCGCAGCTCCTCCTCCAGCTCCCGTTCGGCCAGTCGGCGGCGGAGGATCAAGTGCCGCGCCGTGACCAGCGTGGTCCGGGCCGGATAGTCGTTGAACCTCAGCCCCAGTCCGCAGTCTTCGTCGCACTGCAACGGCCCGCCCTGGCGCTGCCGGTTGAACGACGCGCCCGCGCCAAGCAGGAAGACCACGGGGAATTCGAGCCCCTTCGCCGCGTGGATCGTCATGATCCGCACGACGTCTTCGTCGCCGGCCGCGAGGGCGCCCGGGTCGATCTCCTCTTCGGCCAGCGCCTCCAGGTAGGCCACGAACTCGGCCACACCTCCGCCGGTGGAGCCCGCGAACTGTGTCGCCAGGTTCTGAAGCGAGCGCAGCAGCGCGACCCGTTGCTCGCCGTTGCGCAGCGCCCGTGCGAGGAGCAGCGCGCCGCTGTCCGCGAAGACGCGCCGCAGCAGCCCCGGCAATTCCTCCTCGCGCGCCGCCGTCGCCCAGCGGTCGAGCTGACCCAAGGCCCCGTCGAGCCCGGCGGCCAGGGACGCAACGGGGCGGACACTGCGGTAGTGCTCCACCGCTTCGTAGAAGCTCGGCGTCCCGGGTGGCGCGGCCGCCCGCACGGCCAGCAGCTCCGCCTCCGTCAGCCCCGCAAGCGGGCTGCGCAGGTAGCCTGCCAGCGGCACGTCCTGGCGGCGGTTGACCAGCAGCTTCAGCACGCTGCATACGTCCATGACCTCGACCGCGTCCAGCAGCGATTCGCGCCCGCCGGTCACGCACGGAATCCCGTTGAGGCGCAACACGCGGGCGATTCGGCCGGCGTGATGGGCCGCCGAGCGCAACAGAATCACGATGTCCGCCAGGCGCAGCGGGCGCAAGCGCAGGCCCTGGTCAGCGTCGCGGCAGGGAATCCTGGTCTCCGCGCGCAGCAGCTCATGAATCTGCTGCGCGGCGAGCTGCGCCTCGCGTTCGCTGACCTCGACGGGCAGCTCATCGCTGTCCGCGAAGTGCTCGGCCCGCGGGTTGTGTTCGATCACGTGCACGCTGACACGCGGCGTGCCGTCGAGCGTGGAGTTTGCGATTTCCTCCGGGTCGCGCCCCGCACGGAGCCGCTCCTTCACGCCGTATGCCGTGCCGCCGAGCGCCGGATCGAACAACGCCGCGAACACCTGGTTCAGCGCGTCGAGCACCGCGCCGTGACTGCGGAAGTTGTCGGACAGGTACTCAATCCGCCCCTCCAGCTCCCCGCGTTCGAGTGCGGCGCTCAGCTCGCTGAAGAGCCGCGGTTCCGCCTGCCGGAACCCATAGATGCTCTGCTTCACGTCGCCGACCATGAAGCGATTGCCCTGGCCGGGTGCGTCGCGCGTGACGAGCCGCAGGATCTCCACCTGCACCGGGCTGGTGTCCTGGTACTCGTCCACGAGGATATGCTCGTACCGTTGCTGCAAACGGCGAGCGACGGCGGTCGGCTCACGCATCCGTCCCGCGCCGGGCCGGCCCAGCAGGTCCAGGGCCATGCGCAGCACGTCGCCGAACTCGTAGGCCGCCTGCCGCCGCTTCGCCTCTTCCAGCATTCGCTGGTAACGCCCTTCCAGCCCTAGCAGCGTCGCGACGAGCGCAGCGGCGGCGGGGGCGTGCTTGAGCATGGTGGCGACGCTGTCGGGCGACCACGTTGCCTGCAACCGGCGGCCCAGCCACCGCTCGCGCACCTCCGCCACCTCCCCGGCCTCCGTCGGTTCATCCTTCCGCCGGCCGGGCCTGGCGATCTTGAACGCGGCGATTGCCTCGACGGTGCTCGGCAGGGCGGCAGACGCCTGCAATTGGGTCCGCCACTCAGCCAGCGCCTCGTGATAGGGCCGCAGGGTGGCAGCGGCCTCGGCCGGCAGTCGTTTAAGCAGCGATCCGAGCTGGCCGCATTGAAAGTCGCACTCGGCGGCCAGCGCGCGGGCGAGCAGGGGCGCAGTGTCGTCCGTTTCCGTGGCACGTTGCTGCTGCTCGAACCACGCATCCGGGTTGACCAGGTGCTCCCGAAAGCCGTTCAGTTGCGCGACCAGCTCGCGCAGAAAGCCGTCGTCCGGCGCGGCCGCGCGCGCGACCCACGCGCGGGCGTCCGCGGTCCACGGCTCGACGCCGCGGTGAATCTCGTCGAACAGCTCGTCGAGCACCTGGCTGCGCAGGACCTTCGCCTCCTGCTCCCCGAGCACGGAGAAGTCCACGTCCACCCCGGCCTCCGCGAAGTGTTCGCGCACCATGCGCCCGCACCAGCCGTCGATGGTTCCGATGTCCGCCGCATGAACGAGCAGCGCCTGTCGCACGAGGTGCCGCCGCAACTCGGTCGACGGCACGCGGCCGGCCTCTTCACGCAGCATCCGGGCCACCCGGACGCGCAGCTCCGCCGCCGCCGCCCGCGTGAACGTCACTACGAGCAGCCGATCGATCTCGCACGGCCGCTGCGGGTCGGCCAGCAGGGCGACACACCGCCGGGCGAGCACTTCCGTCTTGCCAGCGCCCGCGGACGCGGCGACCAGCAGGTTGGAGCCGCGGTGCTCGACGGCCCGGCGCTGGCTGTCGGTGAGCTTCATGCCGCGTCCCCCTCATCCGAAGCCACGGGGCTGAGCTGCGGCAGCGCCCGCTCCGCCGGCCGCGGCGCGTTGTACAGGGGATCGAAGCGGCAAACCGGCTGGAAATCGCAGTTCCGGCAGGCCAGCGTCCGGCCTTCGACGAGCGGGCTCACGTCGATGCGCCCGGCACAAATGCCCTCGGCCGCCCGCCGCACCGTCTCGGCCGCCAGCTCGATCCGCGCGTCGATGTCGGCGGCGGGAGCCGCGTCCGCACGCGAGTAGAAAGTCCCGTCCTTCCGCAATTGGAGTTGCGCCACTGGCGATGGCGCCTGTCCCAGTTGTTCGTCCAGGGCGCGTGCCGCGGACTCCGTGACGAGTCCCCGCGGGCGGTACATGTACATCATCTGTTCGAGCGGCGGGGCGTCGAGCGCGTACTGCGTGTCCAGGACGCTCAAGTCAGGGTAGAGCGGTGCGAGCAACACGCCGGCCGGGCGAACCGCGGGATCCTGAGCGAAAGCCTCGCGCAGGGCGAGCAGATAGATGAACAGTTGCAGCCGATGGCCCGTCAGGTAATCCGTTCGGATCGTGCCCACGCGGCTGCTCTTGTAATCGTAGATCAGCAGCAACCGCTCATTCTGCTCCGGACACACGTCGACCCGGTCGATCTGCCCGCGCAGGCGGACCGTGCGCCCGTCCGAGAGCCGCAGCTCGAACCCGCGCAATGCTTCCTCCCGGCCGTCGGCTTCAAACCGCTGCTCGCAGAAGAGCGGCTCAAACCGGCCGCGTCGCCAGCGGGCGGCGTGGACCGCGACGACGTCGCGCAGGAAGCCGGCGAGAAGCTGCCCCATGAACACGAGGTCCGCGCGACGTTGTGCCTGATCCGCCGGCTGTTGCCGCCAGAAGTCCGCCACGGCCTCCTGAAGCCACTCCTGCCAGCGCGCCTCGTCCACGGCGCGGACCCCGCCGGGTGTCTGCATCGCCCGCCGCGTCACTTGCGCCAGGATGTCGTGGGCCACCTCGCCGAGGTCCCAGCGCAGCGGCCGCGGGCCGCGCGCACTGTCCAGCCGCAGGCCATGCTTCGCGAAGTGCTGGAACGGGCATTGCAGATACGTCTCGACTTCCGACGGCGAGCCGTCCCAGGCCACCGTCTCCTCCGCAACTCCGCGGCACCGGTAGTTGCCGATGGGGGCCGGTTCATTGCGGTAGCCCGCGCCGCGCAGCAACCAGTCCAGCACACCGGCCTGCGCGGGCTGCGCGCGTGTGTGCGCACACAGCCGCTCATACCGCCGGCGCTCGAGCTCGCGCCGCGGATCGTCGCACACGCCGAGATACTCGCGGGCCAGCTCGGCCACCGTGACCGGCGGCTCGTGCTGCGCAACCCGCGTCACTTGCACGCCCGGCGCGGCGCGGAGGACGTCGGCCAACAGCGGCGAGGCGAGCAGCTCGCCGCCGTCGTCGCCGACCGTCGCGAAGCTGATCACCAGGCTTTGCGAGGGGCGCGTCAGCGCGACATACGCCAGTAGCCGCTCGCCGAGCACGTCGTCACGACGGGAACCGAGTGCGGTCAGGCCGGCGCGGTGCAGGCCGTCACGCTCCGTGGCGCTCAACAGCCGATCGTCGGGCGGCCGCGCGGGGAAGATCCCCTCGTTAAAGGCCAGCACCCAGGCGTGCTTGATGTCCGGGTGCCGGCTGCGCTCGATGGCGCTTACCAGGACCTGGTCGAGCGTCGGCGGGGCCAGACCCAGCGTCAGCTCGCCCAGTGCCGAGCCCACCACGCCCGCCAGGTCCTCGGGCGCCAGGGCCGTTTCGCCGAGCGCGTCATGCAAATCTTGCAGCAACCCGCACAGCGCGGCCCACGCCAGCCGGTGCGTCTCCGCCGCCTCCCAGCGGCGCTCCCGGCGGGACTCGTTGATCCAGCCCTCGATCTGCACGCGCACCCCGAGTTGCTCCAACACCCGGAACAGCGCCTTGGCCCACGCCGCTCCGGTCGGCGCACTGCGACCGCCAGCCAACTCAACCAACGGCTCCAGGGCCTGCGCGAGCCCCAGCCGCTGCGCCGCGAAGAAGTCGGCCGGCGGCGCGCCTGGCTCAAGCTCCCAGGTGGGCTGGCGCCAGTAGGCGAGCCCGCGCACCTGGTGGTTGACTACTACGTTCTCAAACTGCTCGGCCTGGTCACGGGTCAGAGGCAGCAGCCGCGTCCGCAGCAGCCGCACAGTGGAGTCGACGTCGAAATCCCCTGTGACCACTTCCAGCAGCGCCGGCAGCAGCCGGGCCAGCGGGTGCGTCCGCATCGCGCGCCGGCGATCCAGGAAGTACGGGATTTCGTACTCCGCCAGAACCTCCTCGACGACCGGCACCAGCGGCTCCAGATCGCGCGCGATCAGCGCAAAGTCGCGGAAACGCAGCGCGCCGCGCGCGTCGGCGATCAACGTGCGAATCCAGCGTGCCGCGGCCCGCAGCTCGTCCCGGTGCGTCGGGCACTCCAGCACACGCACCGCTGCTGCCGCCGAGCTCCCCGATCCGAACCGCGACCCGGAGGGAGCGGTGGGTGTTGACCGCGCCGGTCGGTGTTCGTCGGCGGGCGTTGCCAGCCCGGCCTCCAACTCGGCCAACCCGGGTGCGTGAACGAAGCGCGGCAGCGCGCGCGGCCGCAATTCCACCGGCGGCGCAACTTCGACCCCCGCCTCCCCAAACAGGCCGCACAGCCGCTGGTACGTCGTCTCGGGCCGCTGAAACAGGCCGATCGGGTCCGGGGGTTGCCGCGGGTTCCGTACGGCCGGGGCGAGCGGATCCACGAGCAGCGCGATGGTCAGGTCGCGCACGCGGCGAGCGAGTGTCACCAGCGTCAACAGCTCCTGCCCCGTGAATCCCGAAAACCCGTCCACCCAAAGGGACGCGTCGCTCAGCCAACTCACGTCCGCCAGCCGCTTGCGCACTTCCGCCAGCCGGGCCGCGGCGTCCACACGCTCCGCACCCAGCCACGCCAGGTAGTCCGCGTAGATCCGCGCAACGTCCTGGACCTTGCCGCGCGAAGCGGCGTCCGAAAGCTGTGCGGCGGCATCGAGCAGAACGCCGGGCGCAACGTCCTCCCGCAGGAGCTCCTCGACGAGGTGCGACAGCTCGACGTAGAAACCCTGCGTGCGCGCCGCCGCGCGCAGCGCCTGGGCGGAATCGTGGCACCGCGCAACAACGGACCGCAGAACCAACGGGCGCGCTTCGGAGCCAATGATCGTGGGTTCGCCGCCGCTCGCACCCAGCACCCGCCGCGCCAGGCGCGAGAAGCTCAGCACTTCGGCGCGCCAGTAGCCGCCCCCGGGCGCGCGCGTGGCAAGTGCCCGCTCCATCTGGAAGCTGGCCTGCTCCGGGACCAGCAGGACCAGGCGGCGTGATTCCCCGGTGCGTTCCAGCTCATGGAGGACCGCGCTCAGGCAATGGTGGGTCTTGCCCGCGCCGGCCCGCCCCAGGATGAACGTCACGGCCATGACGGCCTCGCGCTCAATCGTCCTCGTACTTCTTGAGCCGGCGCCGGCAGTCATCCCGCTCGCTCTTGTACTTGGCCGCCTTCTCGCCCAGGCGAGCGTTCTCCCGCTCCAGGTACTGGAGGTTCTGGTACGCCCGGTTCAGCTCGCCCCGCGCTTCCTCCAGCGTGGTCGGCTGGGGGACGCGGCTCGAGTCCACCGGCGCCGGACGATCGCTCCCCACCCGGACGTCGATCCTCTCGGGGGCCGTCACACACCCGGCGGCACCGATCACCAGCCCCGCGACGAGCACGAACCACACCAGAGCGCGCATCTCCTTCTCCTTTTGTCTGCGACCTGCCGACGGAGCGTATGTTCGACCGGCCAGGCCCGCGGGTCAAACCGGCGCGGCGAGGTTACAGACTCCGCAAGCCCATCGCGGCGGGCTTGCTCCCCCCATGCCGCGCGAAGTACAACCTCGGCGTGGAGAACCGCGTCATTGTCATCCTGGGCTGTACGGCGTCGGGCAAGGGCGCGCTGGCCCGCAGCCTGGCCCGGCAGTGGGGCGCCGAAATCATCAGCCTCGACTCGATGAAGATCTACCGCGGAATGGACATCGGTACGGCCAAGCCGTCGGGTGCCGCGCGGTCCGCGGTCCCCCACCACCTGATTGACGTTGCCGACCCCTGGCAGTCGTTCAGCGCCGCCCGCTTCGTCGAGCTGGCTGACCAGGCCGTCACGGAGAGTCACGCGCGCGAACGACCGGCGATCGCCGTCGGCGGCACGATGCTCTACTTCAAGTGCTGGTACGAGGGGCTTTTCGAGGGGCCGCCGGCGGCCCCGGACTTCCGCGCCGCAATACGCCGGCGGGCCGCGCGGGAAGGCTTGGAAGTGCTGCATGGGGAGCTACGGAGCATCGACCCGGAGGCCGCCGACCGTATCCACCACCGCGACCTGCGCCGGGTCGAGCGGGCCCTCGAGGTGTTCCACCTGACCGGTCAGCCGATCAGCGCGCTGCAACAGCAGTGGGACCGGGCCGCCGTACGCCGTGCCGATTGGCGCTGGTCGCTGGTCGCCGTTGGTCGCAGCCGCGAGGACACGAACCGGCGCATCAACCTCCGCGTACGAAGGATGGTCGCCGAGGGGCTGGCCGACGAGGCCCGGCGCATCTGGGCCGACCCGCGCGGCGTCGGCCCGCAGGCCCGGCAGGCGGTCGGGTATGCGGAGCTGTTCGAGCACTTCGAGGGCCGGCTCTCCCTCGACGACGCGGTCGAACAGGTCAAGATTCACTCCCGCCGCCTGGCCAAACAGCAACGCACGTGGCTCAAGCGGCTGGGCGGCTTGCTGTGGCTCGACGCCGACGAGGTGGAGGACACGGCAACCCTCCTCCCGGAACTTACCCGGCTGCTCGCGGAGGGTGGCCCGCCCGACCCTGGTAAGACGACTTCGCCCCAAGCGATTTGAGTTGTGCGGCGGCGCCCCGTTTGCCACAATGGCGGCTGATGAGCGAGGCCGACTCCACCCATCTGACCTTTCTTCTGCGGCTCAAGGACCGGACCGACAAGCTGAGCTGGCAGGAGTTCCACCGGCGGTACGGTCAACTGCTGTACCGTTACGCCCGTGCCCGCGGGGCCAGCCACGCGGACGCCGAGGACGTGGTTCAGGAAGTGGAGATGTATCTCTTCAAGGCGATTGGGGACTTCGAGTACGACGCGCGCAAGGGGCGGTTCCGCACGTACCTCCGATCGTCGGTCGTTCACGCCATGTCGCGTCGCGCCAGCAAGAAGGCCGCGCAACCGGCGATGCTGGACCCCCTGACGCTCGATTACGTGGCCAATGAGAAGGAGGCGAGCTGCGACGCGCGTTGGGAGCGCGAATGGCAACTGCACCGCCTGCGGTGGGCCATGCAGTCCGTCAGCAACGAGTTTGAGCGGCCCACGCTTCAGGCCTTCGAGATGCATGTCCTGGCCGGCCAGCCCGTGGAGGACACCGCCGCCTCGCTTGGCCTCAGCAAGGCCAGCGTCTACCAGGCCCGCAGCCGAGTCTTGAAGCGGCTCAAAGAGCGGCTGGCCGAGTTGGACGAGGACGGCGACGTCTAGCCGCACGCCCCAGCGGCCCCCGCACACAGCGTGTGCGCGGCGGCGTGCGTTGGGTGGCGCCGCGGGGTGCCACTGGCAGCTTGCTGCCAGTGAGAGACGGTCCGTACACGGGCGGACAAGTCGTCCGTGGCACCCGAAGCCTGTGGCACCTGAGCGCGCAGCGGCCGGCGCCTCGCCGGCCGATCGGAGCCCGGAGCGCAAGCGACGGGCCAGTTCGCACGCAGGAAGGGATTCCCGCCCAGTCACGGTAGGGCAGGTGGAATCCGCCCCGGCGGATGCAACCTGCCACGGCTCGGGTATTGAGCGGTGCTCGCCGAGTCACCGTGTGGACCCCGACAACACGATCACCGGCAGGTTTCGGCCGCCGTGCGGCCTCCACCTGCCCTACGTGCTTGGCCTGCCTGAAGCGCGGTCGGACAAGCACCCACCGTCTTCTCCCGCAGTAGGGCAAAGCTCTGCTTTGCCTCGTCAGGAACGGGTAGGCAACCGTTCGCCGTCCTTTCCCGCAGTAGGGCAAAGCTCTGCTTTGCCTCGTCAGGAACGGGTAGGCAACCGTTCGCTGTCCCTTCCCGCAGTAGGGCGAAGCTCTGCTTTGCCTCGTCAGGAACGGGCAGGCAACCGCTCGCCGTCCTTTCCCGCAGTAGGGCGAAGCTCTGCTTTGCCTCGTCAGGAACGGGTAGGCAACCGTTCGCCGTCCCTTCCCGCAGTAGGGCAAGGCTCTGCTTTGCCTCGTCAGGAACGGGTAGGCAATCGTCCGCCGTCCCTTCCCGCAGTAGGGCAAGGCTCTGCTTTGCCTCGTCAGGAACGGGTAGGCAACCGCTCGCCGTCCTTTCCCGCAGTAGGGCAAAGCTCTGCT